>NZ_JAKNQN010000003.1:0-817028 GCF_022662395.1 Pseudomonas sp. MONT-RG-20F-20-E-7-02 | reverse complement strand
ATCTGCCGTCAACCCTTAATTTGGCTTTTCTATCAAACAAGCGAAAAACCTACATATCCCTTCTATATAGAGAGCCAAACAGACCCAAGTGAGCAATATATTGCTCAAAGGCAAACTGTTAAGCATCATATGCCTTCTGCTTCTCTACTATGACTTCGGACGAACACCCTCAATGACCACCCCACCCCGCAGCCTGGCCTCGGCATTGTTTCCCGTCGGCCTGCTGTTAATAGCCATGGCTTCCATCCAGTCCGGCGCGTCGCTGGCCAAGAGCATGTTCCCGATTGTCGGCGCTCAGGGCACAACCACCCTGCGCCTGATATTCGCCAGTGTGATCATGCTGCTTCTCTTACGCCCCTGGCGCGCCAAGCTGACCGCCAAGTCCCTGCGCACAGTCGTCATCTATGGCATGGCACTGGGCGGCATGAACTTCCTCTTCTATATGTCCTTGCGCACAGTGCCCCTGGGCATCGCAGTAGCGTTGGAATTTACCGGCCCACTCGCTGTTGCCATCTACGCTTCGCGCCGAGCGGTGGACTTTCTATGGATCGGTCTCGCCATCGCCGGCCTTCTATTGTTGATCCCGATGGGAGAAGCCAGCAGCGGTATCGACCTGACCGGTGCCGCCTACGCCCTGGGCGCCGGCGTCTGCTGGGCACTCTACATTCTGTTTGGACAGAAGGCCGGCAATGACAATGGCGTCCAGACTGCCGCCCTCGGGGTGATGATCGCCGCACTGTTTGTTGCGCCGATCGGCATCGTCCACGCCGGCACCGCACTGCTTACGCCTGCGTTGATCCCCGTGGCCATTGGTGTTGCGATTCTCTCCACGGCCTTGCCCTACACCCTGGAAATGGTCGCGCTCACCCGCCTTCCTGCCCGCACCTTCGGCACGCTGATGAGCATCGAACCTGCTTTCGGCGCACTCTCCGGCCTGTTCTTCCTGCAGGAGCATCTGTCCTTGGCGCAATGGCTGGCCATCACCTGCATCATTCTGGCTTCCGTAGGCGCCACACTGACGATGCGCAACGAATCCAAACCGTTGGTGCCAGCGGACTGATCATCTTTAAAGGTAGGTCTGGTATTTACCGTTCATTTAGGCCATGTTTAAGCCGTAAACGAAGGTGATTCATGGAGAATTTCGACAAGGACAGCTGAACGCTACAATCGAGAGCGAGTAGAGCCTGCTTCGAGCCTTTTTGCGCAGCGGCTATTAAGGATAGGAATGAAACGAATTTTGATACTGTTACTGGTCGTGGGCATTGCGGGCTGTGCTGCGACCACCAAGACAGAAGTGAAACGGGGCAAAAAAGGGCTGCATATCAACTGTTCCGGCCTGTCCTCCTCCTGGGACCAGTGCTACACCAGCGCAACCAACTCATGTGGTGCCAAGGGCTACCGGGTTATCGCCAAATCCGGTGACAATTCCGAAGAGCCGGGCGACTACCCATTCGGCCTCAACCCTGCCGGCTATACCAGCCGCAGTATGATCGTCATCTGTAAATGACCGCCCGAGCAGTCCACGTCCGACTGCTCCCCCCTTCTAAAATTCCTGACATCGACCCGGCCATTCGCGACGGGGCGTCTACACTCCTGCTCGACAATCGAGCAACGGAGTTCCCATGACGCACAACAAGAAAATCGTACTGGTAGTGGGGGCCGGTGATGCCACCGGCGGCGCCATTGCCAAACGCTTCGCCCGCGAGGGTTACGTGGCCTGTGTCACGCGGCGCAGCGCCGACAAGTTGCAGCCCCTGGTCGACAGCATCCAGTCAGCAGGTGGCGAAGCCCATGGCTTTGCCTGCGATGCGCGCAAAGAAGACGACGTCATCGCCCTGATCGAACAGATCGAAACCGAGCTGGGGCCCATCGAAGCGTTCGTCTTCAACATCGGCGCCAACGTGCCGTGCAGCATCCTCGAAGAAACCGCACGCAAGTACTTCAAGATTTGGGAGATGGCCTGTTTCTCAGGTTTCCTGAATGCGCGCGAGGTGGCCAAGCGCATGGTCACCCGCAACCGCGGCACCATCCTCTTCACCGGTGCGACTGCAGGCTTGCGTGGCGGCGCCGGGTTCGCGGCGTTTGCCGGGGCCAAGCATGGCATCCGCGCACTCGCGCAAAGCATAGCGCGAGAATTGGGCCCCAGGAACATTCACGTCGCCCATGTGGTGGTTGATGGCGCCATCGACACCGACTTCATTCGCGACAACTTCCCGCAAAAATACGCCCAGAAAGACCAGGACGGCATCCTCAACCCCGAGCACATCGCCGACAACTATTGGTACTTGCACAGCCAGCCACGCGACGCCTGGACCTTCGAACTGGACCTGCGCCCCTGGAATGAACCCTGGTAAGCCCAGCCAAAAAACAACAATAAGCAGCGAGCATCGACCATGAGTAAAACCCTGGAATTCTTCTTCGACCTCGGCAGCCCTGCCACTTACCTGGCCTACACCCAACTCCCCGCTCTGTGCGCCGAAACCGGCACGCAACTGGTGTATCAACCCATGCTGCTCGGCGGTGTGTTCAAGGCCACCGGCAACGCCTCGCCGATCACCGTCCCCGCCAAGGGCCGCTACATGTTTAATGACTTGGCGCGCTACGCCCAGCGCTACAACGTGACGCTCAGGTTCAACCCGCACTTCCCCATCAACACCCTGGTGCTGATGCGCGCAGTCACCGGCATACAACTACACCAGCCCGAACGCTTCCAAGCCTTCATCGACTGCCTGTTCCGCGCCCTCTGGGTCGAAGGCCGCCACTTGGGCGACCCCGCTGTCGTAGCCACGGTGTTGACCGAAGCCGGTTTCAACCCCGAGGACGTGCTGGCCCTGGCCAATGACGAAAGCGTGAAAGCCGCCCTCAAAGCCAACACCGAACAGGCCGTTCAGCGCGGCGTGTTCGGGGCGCCCAGTATGTTTGTAGGAGACCAGCTGTTCTTCGGTCAGGACCGTCTGGAATTTGTGCGCGAAGCCCTCAGCTAGAGGTTGATAGCCAACCGCCCTTGAGCGCCGCCAGTCGGCCCGGGTCAAGGCGTTTGTCGACTATATGGCCGACGCCCTGGCCCAGGCCCCCGAACGGCAGCCGATTAAATAGCCGCCGTGCGTACCTGCAACCATTCCAGCGCCGCCCCGCTGAGCAGCGGGCTGAGGCGCTCGCGGACTTCTGCGTGATAGGCGTTGAACCACTCGCGCTCATCCGCCGTCAGCTGCGACGGCTCCAGGCAGCGGGTGTCGATCGGGCACAAGGTCAGGGTTTCGAACTTGAGGAATTCGCCAAACTCGGTCTTGCCCGCTTCACGGTTCAACACCAGGTTTTCAATGCGCACGCCCCAACGGCCTGGGCGGTAAGTGCCCGGCTCAATCGAGGTGATCATGCCTGGCTGCATCGCGGTCTGTGGCGCAGCGGCGGCCTGATAGGCAATCACCTGCGGGCCTTCATGCACATTCAGGAAATAGCCTACGCCGTGACCTGTGCCATGGCCGTAGTCCACGCCTTCGGCCCAGATCGGCGCGCGCGCAATGGAATCCAGCAGCGGCGACAGAATGCCCTTGGGGAAATGCGCACGCGACAAGGCAATCACGCCCTTGAGCACGCGTGTGCAGTCGCGCTTCTGTTCTTCACTTGGCGTGCCGATCGGCACCATCCGCGTGATGTCCGTGGTGCCGCCCAGGTACTGGCCGCCCGAGTCGATCAGCAGCAAACCATCGCCTTCGATCAGCGCGTGCTCTTCCTCGGTGGCGTGGTAATGCGGCATCGCGCCGTTGGCGTTAAAGGCGGCGATGGTATTGAAGCTCAGTGACACATAACCGGGGCGACGGGTACGGGCGGCTGTCAGGTGTTCATCGATGGTCAGCTCGGTGATGCGTTCACGCCCCAGCGCACCGTCCAGCCAGGCGAAGAATTCGCACAGCGCGGCGCCGTCCTGCTCCATGGCTTGGCGAATATGCTCGGCGTCCGCCAGGCTCTTGCGCGATTTGGCCAGCGTGGTCGGGTTCAGCCCTTCGATGAGCTTGACGCCGGCATCGAGGTTTTCCAGCAGGCCGGCGGTCACCCGCGCCGGGTCAACTTGCAGGCTCGCGCCGGACGGCACGGCACGCAGCGCATTCGCCACTTCGCTGTAGTCGCGCAGGGTGACACCATCCTGCTCCAGCACCGCACGCAGCTCGGCATCGACTTTGCTCAGCGCCACAAACAACGTGGCTTGCTGCTGATTGATCAAGGCAAACGACACAAACACCGGGTTGAACGACACGTCACCGCCACGCAGGTTAAACAACCAGGCGATGTCATCCAGGGTGGCGATGAAGTGCCAGTCGGCGCCCTTCTCTTTCAAGCTGGCGCGCAAGGCGGCGAGTTTTTCGCCACGGCTGACGGTGGCCTGGGGTGGCAGGTGTTGATAGATCGGCTGGTTCGGCAAGGTCGGGCGGTCTTGCCAGACTTCATTGAGCAGGTCGATATCCGTACGCAAACGCGCACCGCGCTCCGCCAGCTTGCCGCCCAAGGTACGCGCCGAAGCCACAGCCATGACCGCGCCGTCCACCGCCACCACTGCGCCTTCCGGGGTTTGCTCGGCCAGCCATTCCAACGGGCCGGGTTGGCCGGGCTGCAACTTCACCAGCTCAATGCCGCTGCCCTTGAGTTCCTTGGTCGCCTGTTCCCAGTAACGGCTGTCCGCCCACACACCGGCGAAATCTGCGGTGACAATCAGCGTGCCCACCGAGCCATGAAACCCCGACAGCCATTGCCGCCCCTGCCAGTAACCCGGCAAGTACTCGGACAAGTGCGGGTCGGCCGACGGCACCAGCAGGGCGTGAATGCCCTCGCGGCTCATCAGTTCACGGGTATGCGCCAGGCGCTGGGGAACCGTTCCATGGGTCAAAGGCTGCGTACTCATTGTGTCTCCTGCTAACCACTAATAATTGTTATGTGCTGCGAATGAAAAATCAGACGGCCCAGAACGCTGGTGCACTGGCGAGTGCGGCCTTGATCAACTGCACAGCCTGGTCGATGTCCTGTTCGGTGGTAAACCGGCCCAGGCTCAAACGAATGGTGCGACCGGCGCTGCGCGCGTCATGGCCCAGGGCCAGAAGTACGTGGGAAGGCGCATTGCTCGCCGAATTGCACGCCGAGGTCGCCGAAAACGCCATGCCTGCGCTGAGCGCGGCGGCATTAAACTCACCTTCGCTGAACGTCAGGCTGAGGGTATGCGGAATACGCTGGGTGGCGCTGCCATTCAGACGCACACCCGGCACTGACTCCAACTGATCGAGCAGGCGCTGGCGCAAGGCGACGATACTGGCCTTTTCCTCAACAAAAGACTGCGCCGCCAAGGCAAACGCGGTGCCCATGCCTGCAATCTGATGCGTCGCCAGGGTGCCGGAGCGCAAGCCGCCTTCGTGGCCGCCGCCGTGAATCTGCGCCAAGACTTTCTGCTGCGCACGCGGGCCGACGTACAGCGCGCCGATGCCCTTGGGGCCATACAGCTTGTGCGCGGAAAACGACATCAAATCCACCGGCCATTCAGCCAGGTCGATTGCCACTTTGCCGGCACCTTGCGCCGCGTCCACGTGCAGCAGCGCGCCGTGTTCACGCACCCGCGCGCCGATGGCGGGGATGTCGTTGACGGTGCCCAGCTCGTTATTCACCAGCATCAGCGAGACCAGAAAGGTGTCTTCACGCAAGGCTTCACTGACCGCCGTGGCGCTGATCAACCCGTCGGCGTCCGGCACCAGATAGGTCACGGCCACGCCGGCTTCCTGCAACTGCCGCGCGGTGTCCAGCGTGGCCTTGTGTTCGATCTGGCTGGTGATGATGTGCCCGCCCGCCACGCCGCGCGCCTGGGCGACGCCCTTGATCGCAAGGTTGTTGGATTCAGTCGCACCGGAGGTCCAGACGATTTGCTCAGGGCTGGCACCGACCAGGTCGGCGACCTGGCGCCGCGCCTGCTCAACCGTTTGCCGGGCCGCCTGGCCGAACGCATGGGAACTGGACGCAGGGTTACCGAAATTGGCATTGAAGCCCAGACACTCGACCATCACTTGGATGACCCGCTCATCCACCGGCGTGGTGGCGGCGTAGTCGAAATACAACGGACGTTTATTCATGACGTTTAAGACTCGCAGAGCGTATTCCCGAGAACAGCGTCTCAGGGGCATCAACCGGAACAGAGGTCGTCAGGTTTAACCGATCGAATGCCATTAAAAAAGGACCACTTTAGGCAATTGTGCGTAGGAACGCTCCTGAAACTCAGCTTAACAGGCTGAAGTCGCCCAATGGCAAACAAAAAGCCCGAGGTTCCTTAGGGGAATCCTCGGGCTTTTTGCCGCTGAGCACCGGCTCAACTGGGACGACCGTGCAGCACCACACTGCGTTCGGCGTTCATTTCGCCCTGGTGATCGAAACCAAAGGGCTTCTGTGGCTGGCCGGTCAGCGCGGCACGCTGCTGTTGGTATTCATCAAACGACAGGCCGCGACGGCTCAGGGCCTCCAGGGCCAACTGTTTGGTTTCTTCGGCGGTGTAGGGGCGCGATTCAGGCGATGGATGGGTCGCACAACCGGAGAGGACGGCGCTGACAACGATCAAGGAAACGGCGAGAAAGTGGTTCATGGTGAAGGCCCTGCAAAGGAGGTTTCGAGTCAATGAACACAGGCTACTCCCGCCCTTGCGCGGTGAAAAATCACCGCCCGTGATAGTCGCTATCAACCCTTCAGGCACTTGCGATAGCAAGTCGATCATATTCTTTTAAGATCTATAAATATGGAAATACGTTCATTTACGGAATAAACGTAACCCTCTATAAATAGCCTCACACAGAAATCAACACTGTTCGCCACGCAACTGTTGCCCAGGCAACAGTCATTCAACAAAACCCCAGGCAGCCAACAGCTTCACTTTTCAGCAGTGAGCCTGCAGCCCACACCAATCAAGGCTTCCAGCCGTTGGTACAGCTCTTGCTCAACACATTTCACTTCACTCGCTATGTACCTCTGTTGAAAAAGGAACTGCTCATGACCCGTCCCCTGAATGTCGTAGCCCTGTCCGGCGGCACCTGGCGCCCGTCGCGCACCCTCGTGCTGACCCAAGCCGTGCTGGCCGAGCTGGCCACCTTGCTGCCGATCCAGACCACACTGATCGAACTGGGCGATATCGCCCGGCCATTGGGCGGTGCGCTGTCGCGTGACGAACTGCCGGCCGAAGTCGAATCGCAACTGTTGGCCATCGAACAGGCCGACTTGCTGATCGTCGCCGCGCCGGTGTATCGCGGCTCTTACCCTGGGCTGCTCAAGCACCTGTTCGACTTGGTCGGCCTCAATGCGCTGATCAACACGCCGGTCTTGCTCGCCGCCACCGGCGGCAGCGAACGTCACGCGCTGGTGCTCGATCACCAGTTGCGCCCGCTGTTCAGCTTCTTCCAGGCCTTGACCCTGCCAATCGGCGTGTACGCCACCGAGGCTGACTTCACCGACTACCAAATAACCAGCGAGCCCTTGAAGGGCCGCATACGCCTTGCCGCAGAACGTGCAGCGCCTTTGTTTGCCGCGCACTCCCCTTCTCTGCTGAAAATCGCTTAAGGATTTGTCATGGATGTTTTCTGGTTCCTGCCCACGCATGGCGACGGCCATTACCTCGGCACCACCCAAGGTGCACGCCCTGTCACCCTCAATTACCTCAAGCAAGTTGCGCAAGCGGCTGACAGCCTGGGTTACTACGGCGTGCTGATTCCTACCGGGCGTTCGTGCGAAGACTCCTGGGTCATCGCCTCGGCGCTGGTGCCATTGACCGAACGCCTGCGTTACCTGGTGGCGATTCGCCCGGGCATCATTTCGCCCACCGTCTCCGCACGCATGGCGGCCACCTTGGATCGCCTTTCCAACGGCCGCTTGCTGATCAACGTGGTGACCGGCGGCGACCCCGACGAAAACCGTGGCGACGGCAGCTTCCTCGATCACAGCGAACGCTACGAAGTCTCCGACGAATTCCTACAGATCTGGCGACGCGTATTGCAGGGCGAATCCGTGGATTTCGAAGGCAAACACCTGCGCGTACAGAACGCCAAGGCCCTTTACCCGCCGGTGCACAAGCCGTATCCGCCGCTGTACTTCGGCGGTTCTTCCGACGCTGCCCACGACCTGGCCGCCGAACAGGTCGACGTGTACCTGACCTGGGGCGAGCCGCCCGCCGCCGTCGCGGAAAAACTCGCGGATGTGCGTGAGCGCGCCGCCCGCCACGGCCGCAGTGTGAAGTTCGGCATTCGCCTGCACGTGATCGTGCGTGAAACCGAAGAAGAGGCGTGGAAAGCCGCCGACAAACTGATCGAACACATCAGCGACGAAACCATTGCTGCCGCGCAAAAATCCTTTTCGCGCTTTGACTCCGAAGGCCAGCGACGCATGGCCGCCTTGCACGACGGGCGCCGCGACAACCTGGAAATCGCCCCCAACCTGTGGGCCGGCGTCGGCCTGGTACGTGGCGGCGCCGGCACGGCATTGGTCGGCAACCCGCAACAAGTGGCCGAGCGCATCAAGGAATACGCGGACCTTGGCATCGAGAGCTTCATCTTCTCCGGCTACCCGCACCTGGAAGAGGCGTATCGCTTTGCCGAGCTGGTGTTCCCGTTATTGCCGGAGCCTTACGCTAGCCTCGCCGGGCGTGGCGTCACCAACCTCACCGGCCCGTTTGGCGAAATGATTGCCAATGATGTGCTGCCTAAAACAAAGGCCTGAACGCGCTGAAATCTGCTGGATATGAGAGCTGCTTTTCTGTGGGAGCCGGGCTTGCCCGCGATGCAGGCGACTCGGTGTTTCAGTGAACCCCGGTTGATGCCATCGCAGCGGTGCGACGACTCGACAAGCCAGCTCCCACACTTGAGCTGCATTGCCAGACCTACAGCGCACGGCTTCTGAGCCAATTGAGGAAACCCCGTGACAGCCAACCCCCACAGCGTCCTGCCCTCGCCGCTGCAAACCGCCAAACTGCTGGCCGCCGAGTTCGCCCTCACCGCCGTCGAACGCGACGAGCGTGGCGGCACCCCGAAAACCGAACGTGACGCCCTGCGCCACAGCGGCCTGCTGGCCCTGAGCATTCCCACCCAATACGGCGGCCTCGGCGCGCGCTGGAGTGAAACCCTGGGCATCGTGCGTGAGTTCGCCAAGGTCGACAGCTCCATCGCCCACGTCTTCGGCTTCCACCACCTGATGCTCGCCACCGTGCGCCTGTTTGCGCGCCCGGACCAATGGCAACCCTGGTTCGAACAGACCGCGCGCAAAAACTGGTTCTGGGGCAATGCCCTCAACCCGCTGGACACGCGCACGGTGGTCAAGGATTTCGGCGGCTGGCGTGAGTTCTCCGGTAAAAAAAGCTTCTGCTCCGGCGCCAGCGACTCGGAAATGCTCATCGCCTCGGCGGTGGATGAAAGCGCCGGCGGCAAACTGTTGATCGCCGCGATCCCCAGCGGGCGCAGTGGCATCACCTTGCACAATGACTGGAACAACATCGGCCAGCGCCAGACCGACAGCGGCAGCGCCAGCTTCGAGCGGGTGCGCGTCGAGGAATCGGAATTGCTCCTCGACCCAGGCCCGCTGAGCACGCCTTTCGCCTGCCTGCGCCCGCTGATCGCGCAGCTGACGTTCACACATATGTTTCTCGGGATTGCCGAAGGCGCCTTCGAAGAAGCACGCAATTACACCCTGACCGAAACCCGTTCGTGGCACAAATCCTCAGCCGACGACGTGCGCCAGGACCCTTACGTGCTGCATCACTACGGCGAATTCTGGGTCGCGCTGGAAGGCGTGCGCCTGCTGGTCGAACGTGCCGCCGACTTGCTCGACCAGGCCTGGGCCAAAGGCCCCAACCTCAGCGAACACGAACGCGGCCAATTGGCGATTGCCATCGCCTCCGCCAAGGTCGCCGCCACCCGCCAAGGCCTGGACCTGTGCAGCCGCCTGTTTGAAGTCACCGGCGCACGGTCCACCCACGCCTCGCTGCGCCTGGACCGCCACTGGCGCAACCTGCGTACACAAACCTTGCACGACCCGGTGGACTACAAACTCCACGAACTGGGGGACTGGGCCTTGAACCAATCCCTGCCGATTCCCACGTTCTATTCCTAAGAGAGGTGCCCATGCAGCTTTTAACCTTACCGCCCTCGCCCGCCCTCGCGACGTCGATCCGCGCCACGGCCCAGGTCTTTGAAGACCCCAAATCCCAGGCGCTGCTCGACCACATCCAGCAAGTGGCGCCCAGCGAAGCCAGCGTGCTGATCATCGGCGAGACCGGCACCGGTAAAGAGTTGGTGGCGCGCCATATCCATAACCTCAGCGCGCGGCGCAACCGGCCGTTTGTGGCGGTGAACTGCGGGGCGTTCTCTGAATCGCTGGTGGAAGCCGAATTGTTCGGGCATGAAAAAGGTGCGTTTACCGGCGCCCTCAGCGCCAAGGCCGGCTGGTTCGAAGAGGCCGACGGCGGCACCTTGTTCCTCGATGAGATCGGCGACTTGCCGATGGCCATCCAGGTCAAGCTGCTGCGCGTATTGCAGGAGCGTGAAGTGGTGCGCCTGGGTTCGCGCAAGAGCATTCCGATTGATGTGCGGGTACTGGCGGCCACCAACGTGCAGTTGGAAAAAGCCATCAACGCCGGGCATTTCCGCGAAGACCTCTACTACCGCCTCGACGTGGTCAGCCTGGAACTCAGCCCATTGCGCGAACGCCCCGGCGATATCCTGCCGCTGACCCGGCATTTCATCGAAGCCTACAGCCAGCGCCTCGGCTACGGCCCGATCACCATCAGCCGCGAGGCCGAGCACAAACTCAAAAGCTACAGCTGGCCGGGCAATATCCGCGAGCTGGAAAACGTGATCCACCACACCCTGTTGATATGCCGTAACGGCGTGATCGAACGCGATGATTTGCGCCTGTCGAACATGCGCATCGAGCGCCAGGACGACAGCCAGCACGGCACCGACAACAGCGCCGAAGCATTGCTGGCGCGGGCCTTTCAAAAGCTCTTCGAGGAACAGGCCGGCGCCCTGCATGAAAAGGTCGAGGACGCGTTATTGCGTGCTGCCTATCGCTTCAGCCATTACAACCAGGTGCACACCGCCAACCTGCTGGGTTTAAGCCGCAACGTCACGCGCACCCGGCTGATCAAGATCGGCGAGTTGGCGGTGAACAAGCGCCGGCCCGGCGAAAACCTACAAGGCGAGCGCATGTTGCACCTATCCATTTAGGCGGCAGTGCAACGCGTTGTCATGGCTGCGCTCAAAACTGCGCAGCACCTGGAACGAACCGAAGGTCACCGCCGTGGCCTGGTGGGCGCGGATCAGCGTCCAGAAATCGTCCTCGCCGTGCTCAAAGCATTCAAACGCGGCCTCGCCCTCCTCACGTGAGCGCCACTGCAGGTAATTGAGCACCCGCCGGCCGTCATCGCTGACTTGCACACTCGCATTGATAAAGCCGCCATGGCCCTGGGCCAGGCGCTCGCTTTGGGTGGACAAGGCCGCCACCAGCGCGAGTTGCTGCCGGGGCTCGACCTGAAACTCGATCAGTTGAGTGAAGCTGCGATTCTTCTCTGATACCTGCATGAACACTCCCCTCTCTCTGTAGGCAGAATCTTGCGATTCGATGCCACGCAGGGTAAAACCTCTAGTTAAGTCAAGGTCAAGCGTTTATCTGGAGTTTTTATGCTTACCAAGCAACTCACCGTCGGCCAACTCGCCGCTCGCAGCGGTGTCGCGGTCACGGCCCTGCATTTTTACGAAGCCAAGGGGCTGATCAAGAGCAATCGCAATGCCGGCAACCAGCGCCGCTATCCACGGGATGTGTTGCGGCGGGTGGTGGTGATCAAGATCGCCCAGCGCCTGGGCATTCCACTGGCGACGATTGGCGAGGCGTTGCAGACCTTGCCGGATGGGCGCACACCGACGACTGAGGACTGGGAACGCCTGTCGGCGCTGTGGCGAGAAGATTTGGATGATCGCATCAACAAATTGTTGCTGCTGCGCGACAAGTTGAGTGGCTGTATTGGTTGCGGGTGTTTGTCGTTGGAGGCGTGCCCATTGCGCAATCAGGATGACCAACTCGGTGAACGCGGGCCGGGTGCGCATTTGCTGGAGCCCACCACCGCTTCCTGATCTGCAAACCCAATCAATGTAGGAGCTGGCTTGCCTGCGATGCAGACACCGCGGTACATCAGCAAGACCTCGGCGATGCCATCGCAGGCAAGCCAGCTCCCACAGGAGTCCTCATCGTTTGGAACGATCGAGGCTCCTACACACTTCATGAACAACCCCTCCACGTTTTCCCCCTTGCCCCGAACGCCGCGTGATTCCACGATGCAGGCAATCATCACAAGGAGTCATTCCATGTTCGCCGGATTCCAAAAAGACCAGTGCCACGTCAATGGCGTGGACATCAGCTACCGCAAAGGCGGTACAGGTCCCGGTCTGCTCCTGCTGCACGGGCACCCGCAAACCCACGTCATCTGGCACAAGGTCGCCGAACAACTGGCCGAACATTTCACCGTGGTGGCGGCCGACCTGCGCGGTTATGGCGACAGCAGCAAGCCGCTGGCCGACGACCACCATGCCAACTACTCGAAACGCGAAATGGCCCGCGACGGCGTCGAACTGATGCAAGCCCTGGGCTTCGAGCAATTCTCGGTGCTGGCCCACGACCGTGGCGCGCGTGTTGCCCACCGCCTGGCGCTGGACCACCCAAACGCGGTGCAACGCATGGTGCTGCTGGATATCGCGCCGACCCTGTCGATGTACGCCCAGACCGACGAAGCCTTCGCCCGCGCTTACTGGCACTGGTTCTTCCTGATCCGCCCGGCGCCGTTGCCCGAAGCGCTGATCGAGAGCAACCCCGAGCTGTACCTGCGCAGCGTGATGGGCAGCCGCAGTGCCGGCCTCAAGCCATTTACCGAGGAGGCCTTCGCCGAATACCTGCGCTGCCTGCAGCTGCCGGGCACCGCGCGCGGTATCTGCGAGGACTACCGTGCTGCCGCCGGTATCGACCTTGAGCACGACCAGGCGGACATCGACGCCGGCAATCACCTGAACCTGCCGTTGCTGGTGATGTGGGGCGCCGAAGGCACCGTCGGCCGCTGTTTCGAGCCGCTCAAGGAATGGCAGAAAGTCGCCACCGACGTACGTGGCAAGGCCCTGCCTGCCGGCCATTACATTGCCGAAGAAGTCCCTGAACTGTTGCTGGGCGAGGTCCTGACCTTCCTGCGCTGAATGCTGTAACCCCGTGACCTGAAAGACCCGCCTCGCAGGCTGCTGATGGCCTGCGACGGGTTCTGCTTGCCCAAAAAACGATTGAGATAATAACAATGACACTCAAAAAACTGCTGGGAACCCTGTACGTACAGGTGCTCATCGCGATCGCGCTGGGTGTGTTGATCGGCCACGTCTGGCCGCAAGTCGGCATCGACCTCAAGCCCTTGGGCGACGGGTTTATCAAGCTGATCAAGATGATCATCGGCCCGATCATCTTCTGCACGGTGGTCTCCGGCATCACCAGCATGCACGATGTGAAACAGGTGGGCCGGGTCGGCGGCAAGGCGCTGCTGTACTTCGAAATTGTCTCCACCATTGCCCTGCTGATCGGCATTCTCTCCGCGCACCTGCTGCACCCTGGCGTGGGCTTTAATATCGATGTGAAGACCCTGGACAGTTCGGCCATCGCTGGCTTCGTCGGCCAGGCGCAGCACAGTGAAGGCGTGACCGGCTTTCTGCTGAACGTTATCCCCGGCACCTTTTTCGATGCCTTCGCCAAGGGCGAAATCCTGCCGGTGCTGTTTATTTCCGTACTGTTCGGCCTGGGCCTGGTGATGGTCGGCGAAAAGGCCCGACCACTGGTGGACGTGATCAACCAGGCCAGCGAGGTGTTTTTCCGCATCGTCGGCATGATCAGCCGCGTCGCGCCAATCGGTGCCTTCGGCGCCATTGCCTTCACCATCGGCAAGTACGGCGTGGGTTCGTTGCTGCCGCTGCTGAAGCTGGTCGGCACCTTTTATGTCACCGCGTTTTTCTTTGTCGCGGTGGTGTTGGGCAGCATTGCGCGCTACGCCGGTTTCAGCATTTTCAAATTGATGGGCTATATCAAATCGGAACTGTTGATTGTGCTGGGCACCAGCTCGTCGGAATCGGCTTTGCCGCAGTTGATCCAGAAACTCGAAAGCCTCGGCGCCTCCAAAGGCGTGGTGGGCATCGTGGTGCCGACCGGCTACACCTTCAACCTCGACGGCACCAACATCTATATGACCCTGGCCGTGCTGTTCCTGGCCCAGGCGACCAACACGCACCTGCCGCTGGAACAGCAACTGACCTTGCTGGCGGTGGCCATGCTCACGTCAAAAGGCGCCGGTGCGGTGGTGGGTGCAGGTTTTGTCGCACTGGCCGCCAGCCTGGCGGTGGTGCCTACCGTGCCGGTGGCGGCGATGGTGCTGATTTTGGGCGTCGACCGCTTCATGGCTGAATGCCGTTCGCTGACCAATATCATCGGCAATGCGGTCGCAGCCCTGGTGGTGGCCGCCTGGGAAGGCGAGCTGGACCGCGAAAAAATGGCGCCTATCGCCCTCAAGCGCGGCCGCCATGCACGGGCTGCTCAGGCGGCACAGGCGAAGATCGCTGCCGAGTAAGCAATAACGGCCAGGCGCGCCGGAAGGCGCGCCGATCCAGTGCTATTCTGGCGGCTCATGCCGCCACGCTTGTTTCTGATGACCCATAAGAAAGATACCGTGCCCCTACCCGAAGACCTGCGGGTGTTCCTGACCGTGATCCGCAAGGCCGGTTTCGCCGCCGCCGCCGATGAGCTGGGGTTGTCGCCTGCGTATGTCAGCAAGCGCATCCAGATCCTCGAAACCACCCTGGCCACCCGCCTGCTGCACCGCACCAGCCGGCGTATCGCCCTGACCGAAGACGGTGAACGGGTGCAGCGCTGGGCCGTGCGCATCCTCGAAGATTTCCAGCAACTCTCCGATGAACTCTCCGACGCCCACGACAGCCCGCGTGGCCATCTGCATGTGTGCAGCAGCTTCGGCTTTGGCCGCAACCATGTGGCGCCGGCCCTGTCGTTGCTGGCGGAACAGTACCCGGAGCTGGAAATCCGCCTGGACCTGTTCGACCGCGTAGTGGATATCGTCAGCGAAGGCTTCGACCTGGAGATTCGCGTGGGCGACGACATCCCCGGCCAGCACATCGGCCGACGCCTGGTGAGCAATCGCCGGGTGCTGTGCGCCGCGCCGTCTTATCTGAAGCGACGCGGCACGCCACAGCATTTGAGTGAGCTGGAACAGCACGACTGCCTGGTGCTCAAGGAGCGCGACAACGCCTTCGGCATCTGGAACCTGGAGCGCGACGGCGCCCCCGAAAGCGTGCGTGTACGCGGGCCGCTGTCCTCCAACAATGGCGAGATCGTGTTGCAGTGGGCGCTGGACGGGCGCGGCGTATTGCTGCGCTCGATGTGGGATGTGAAGACGCTGCTGGAACAAGGCAAGCTGGTGCAGGTGCTGCACGCTTACACCCAGAGCGCCAATGTGTGGGCGGTGTACCCGACACGCTTGGCCTACTCCGGAAAATTAAGAGCCTGCGTGGAGTTTTTGCAGGAGCACTTCAAGGGCTTGTCGATTTGATGCCCCGGTTGGCGCTGTACCCCAGCCATGCAGTCATGACCAGCAAGGCCGTCAGCGGCAACCCATGAAACAAGACAATCACCTGGGCCGGCGTCCACGTCAGGTAAAACGGCCCCACCACCAACATGCCCACGCCAAAGCCGGCCATCTGGATCAGGGTCAATAAGCTGAACAGCGGCAGGCGCAGGCTATCCGGCTCGCTTTGCGCGCGGGACACCAACGCCACCTCGGACACACCATCACCCAGCCCCGCCCACACCACCAGCAGCAATGCCAGCCACAGTTCGGTTTGCTGGAAGGTCAGGATAAAGCCGCTGGACATCAGCGCCACGCCCAGCATGAACAAGCGCTCCATGGCTTGTGTGCCACGGCCTTTGAGCAGCGCACTGGCGATTCGCGCGCCAACGAACTTGCCACACGCCCACACCGCCAGCAGGTAGCCCATGACGGTCTTGGCCGTGTCCGGCGAAATATACTGCGACAGCACCGGCCAGCCGACGTTATGCGCCGCGCTGCCGAGGGTGTCGAGCATGCTGATCAACAACATCGCCGCCAGCACCGGCGCCCCCCGCAGCCCTTGGGTCAGCTCGCGCCACTCGGCCGCAAGCCCGCGATGCGCGGCAACGGCCGCTGCGTACAACGCACGCAATGGCAAAATCAGGCAGGCCGCCAGCACATAGGTGCCGATATTCACGGCAAACACCGCCTCGAAGCCGCCCGTGGCGATCAACAGCCCGGAGAGCAAACTGCCAAACACCGCGCCAGTCGCCGCCGCCGACGTGATCCACGCGTTGGTGCTCACCCGCTGCTCAAGCGCCACCCATGTAGGCAGCTGGCTGTTCAGGCCGATGGCAAACAACGAATTGCACAGGCCGATCCCAAACGCGATAAAGGGCAGCACGCTGAGCTGATGTGCCGGTATCAGCACCAGCAGCGGCAACAGCAGCATCGCCCTGGCCAGGTCCAGCCCCGCCAGGGTGCTGCGCCCTGGAAAGCGCCGAAAAAACGGAATGCCGAACAGGCTGGCGACAATCCCGCCGGTCACGCGGCACGCCAGAAAGACACTGACAAAGACCACGCTTTGGCTGAGCCAATAGACGTAGGTGGACAGCGCCACCATGTTGAGGAACGCGCCAAAGTCCGAGACGCCACGGGCGAAGATGATCAAGCGGGCGTTGCGGGTCGACAGGGTCAACAGCGGATCGTGGCTCATGCCGGTTGCGCCTCTGGGTCTGTCGGCACGCCACGCAGGCTCACCAGCAGGAGATCGCGCCAGGCCGGCGCTGAATCGGACTGCGGCCGCACATCGCCGGCGCGATGGTAGAGCCCGCGGTCGTTGATCACGATCGTCTCCAGAAACTGCTCCATCGCCAGGTTCAACACCCGGCTTTGCTCGGCGGGCGTGGTAAATACCTCCGACACCACCGGCACGGTGTTGCTCTGGCCGATGAAGTGCATGAACACCCAGTCCAGGCCATCCTGATGAATCCCCGAGGTCGTCGGGCTGCTCGATTGCGCATCGGCGCGGACGCGGAACTGGTGGATATCGATGGTATAGGTCTGCTCACCCAGCTGCGGGGCAATCACCGCAAGGTCGGTGGCCAGCAGTTTGCGCAGCAGCGGGTGCTCGATAAAGCCCTCCTCGCAATAACTCAAGTGGTTCACTCCCTGGCGATACTTGACGGCATAGGTGACCGGCGACTCGAACGCGGTATTGCGGTCGATCTGCAACTGCCGCGATGGCAATAAACGATAGCGCAGGATGCGACGTTCGCGGTGGGTGTATTCCTTGAACGCCTCGTCTCGTACCAGGTTTGCCCAGTAGGCGCGAAAGCTCTGCTCTTCGCCGGGCTCAACCGCGAGCAACTCGCGAAAGTCGCGGCGGTGGCAGTAGTGGTGGTCGCGCAACTGCGCAGATAGCTGTGGGATGTCCATATCGCTAAACCTTATGCTCAATGATCACGTGCAGGTTGTGCCTGATCGCGTCATGCAAGGCGTGGGCATCGGCGGCATCGTCGACCTTGGCCCAACACTTGAGCAGGTAGTGCTCTTCGATATCGGCATCGATGCAGTGGCCGGCGTCCTGTTGTGCGTATTCCAGCACCGCCGCGTGATGATCCAGAAACTGCGTGCCCTCGATCCCCTTGAAGTGGCCACTGTGCTCCGGGTAAATCGCCAGCATCGCGTAATGTTGGCCGCCGTCGGCAATCTTGCGCGCGCCCGCCTCAAGCTGGGTATCCAGGCCCGGTTCGCCCAGCAGCAGCGATAGATACAGCTGATGCGGGTTGATCCCGGCGAGGTCGCGGAACGCCGCGTTGACATACAGCCCACCCACGCGTGGGTTGATCTCGATGACCACCGGCCCGGCCTCGGTCATGCGGAATTCGAAATGCACCACCGCATTGGTCAGCCCGACCGCACGCAGGCAGTCGGCGGCGTATTCGCGGATTTGCGCGCACTGGTCCGCCGTGAAAGAGGTCGGCGGAGAAATCAGCAGGTTTTCCAGGACCGTGCCGCTGCGCTCGGTCAGCAGCAGTTTTTCGTTGATCAGCAGCGCATGGATTCGCTCGCCGACAACCACACACTCCACGCTGCCTTCAACGCCTGGGATATACCCTTCCAACAGGATGCTACGCCCCGGGATGTACTCACGCCGCTGCCCGTCGACTTCCGGCAAACGGTGCGCGCAGCCGTAGAAATCCGCATACGCGGCGGCGCCGTGGTCGCTGAGGAAATGCGCGTAATGGCTGCGCAGTTCAGCCCAGTTGGAGCACTTCTTGATGAACGCCGAGGCGCCCCCAAAGGGTGGTTTAGCGATCAGCGGATAGCCCACCCGGTCGGCGCCGGCCTGAAGTTCCTGCTCGTTATTGCACAGTGCGAACGGCACCGAACGCAGGCCCTGGAGGTTCAACCTGCTGCGCATCAGGTATTTGTTATTGCACGCGGCAATCGCCTCCGGGCAGCTGTACACCAGGCCTAGGCGCCTGCAGGCGCGGGCAACGATGCAACCCACCTCGCCCTGTGCAGACGGATGCCCGGCCTGGCAGAAAATCGCGCGGACCTGGTAGCGCCCATCCAACCGGCCCACCAGATCCAGGATCGACTGTTCACTCAACGCGTCGAGCAGGAACACTTCATCACTGTCGTCGCGCAGCCGCTGCAGGTGATGACGCCCCGCAACCCCAGCGGTCAAACACGCCAGGCCTTGTGCACGGGCGACAGCAAAGTGTGGCTCGCGGTAGCTGTAACGCGCCGAGGCACTGTCATCGACATCGATAAAAAGAATCGCATCTTGCGTCATCACTTACACAGCCTCTTCCCTAAGTTAATTCAGGCATCCTGCCAACTGCACCACTGACCTTCCCAGTTGTGGAAACGGTAATGGCGCTGCCCGTTACGCACTTCAAAGTGCGGCAAGTCTTCCGGCTTTTCAAAATCAAGTAACGGCACGGTAAACTTGCCCTGCGCGTGCGGCAGTACATATTCGGGCATGGCAATGTTCGACACCCGCCGTTTAAGTCGATCCATAATAGCGATGGCTTGGCTGATCGACGCTTTATACTCCGACGCCCCTGGCGAGAACGGCATGAAGTGATACAAGTAATACGGCTTTACACCGAGACGATAAAGATCAATAAACAGTTTATGCAAGGTGGCTTCATCGTCATTCACGCCGCGTAACAGGGGCATGTTGGAGAACACAATCGGCACCACGTTCTGAATACGCTTAACGGCTGCAGCAAAATCAGCGGTGAGTTCCAGCGGGTGGCAAACATGCACACCAAACGCATTGACGTTGTACTTCTCAAGCATTGCCAGCAACTCGTCGGTCACGCGAAACGGGTTGAAACTCAACGCCCGGGAATGCACCCGAATCAGCAGGTCGTCGCGAATTGAACGCAGCGCCGCCAGGTTTTCTTCCAACTTGCGGTCGGCCAGCATCAGCGGGTCGCCGCCGCTGAGGATCACTTCTTCAATCGCCGGGTTGTTGCGGATGTATTCCACCGAGTCTTTGAAGGAGTCCGTGCTGGCGTTGGCTTTCTCGGTGCCCACCTGCAGGGTGCGCAGCGCCTCGAAGCAAAACTGGCAATAGGCATTGCAGGTGTTGGTCATGCGCAGGATGACGCGATTGTCGTACTTATGCTGGCAAATCGGGGTTTTCATCTCATGCCCGAGTTCCCAGTTCTCGGAGGTTCCGTCGTAATCGCCCGCGACCTGCTCGCTCCAATAGGGCACCACCTGGCGCCACAGCGGATGGTCGGTTATCTCGCCGCCATTGAGTGAACGCTTGATCAAATCAATGTAATAAGGCGTGATCTGCAGCTTGCGGTCGCGCAAGTTATGCTCGATATGCGCGGTTATTTCCTCACTCCAACCACCGCATGCATCGCGCAGTGCAGGTTCATCGCGCACGGCATGCTTTTGCTGCCAGCGCCAGTCTTGCCACTGTACCGAGCGATACGTGGCTTGATCAAAAATCGACATGAGTAGGTACTCTCTGTGCGTTAACTTATATTAGGGATATATAAATACGTGCCGTTCCCTCACCGGGACGACATTGATATCCACAACAAAGACAGCCGTATTACCGGCGAGCGCGAGTGATCAGGTAATCAACCTGACCGTCGACCGCGCAGAGAGATAACAACTTACTGATTCATCGGCCATCACAGTAACTTCCTTTTCTTATAATGGGCTGGCTTTCCAAGCCAGCCCCCACTTAAGCCGATGGTCCGCAACGTGTCAACCGAATATCCTTGTCGCCTTTGCGGGTTTAACCCTTTTATTCGCCAAGGCCCAGCTACGATGGGTAACACCGGCCGTTAAACCGGGTTATTTGAAAAGTAAATAACACACAACAACGCCCTATTATTAAAACAGGGCGTTGTTTTTTCTACTTATATAACTACGTAGACGCTCAACTCAGCCAGGGGTTGGCCGCCAGATGTTCGCGCTCAAATGCTTTGATCTGCTCACTGCGTTGCAAGGTGCTGCCAATCGCATCCAGGCCCAATAACAGCGCGGTCTTGCGCAGGGTGTCGATCTGGAACGGGATGACTTGACCATTGGCCAAGCGAATTTCCTGGTTTTCCAGGTCCACACTGATCTGCGCCTGGTCCGACTGGCTCACGGTTTGCCCGAGTGTGTGCACCACCGCCTCGTCCAGGGTTATCAGCAACACCCCATTGCGCTGGCAGTTGTCATAGAAGATCCCGGCAAAGCTGCTGCCGATCAGCGCGCGGATGCCCATTTGCTTCAAGCCCCACACCGCGTGTTCACGGCTGGAACCACAGCCGAAATTCGGCCCCACCACCATAAAGCTCGCGCCCTGCCAGGCCGGCTGGTTCAGAACGAAGTCCGGGTCAGGCTCGCCGGACGCCAGGAAGCGCAGGTCGAAGAACAGCCCGCGGTCCAGGCCGCTGCGGTCGATACCTTTGAGAAACTGCTTGGGCATGATCACGTCAGTGTCGATATTCGCCGCCAGCATCGGCGCGGCTTTGCCGGTGACCAGGGTGAAAGGTTGCAGGCTCATGCGCGGTCTCCAAAGTGGCGAATATCAGTGAGACGGCCGGTGATGGCAGCCGCGGCGACCATTGCCGGGCTCATCAGGTGGGTGCGTGCGCCCGCGCCCTGGCGGCCTTCGAAATTACGGTTGGTGCTGGAGGCGCAGCGGTCGCCGGGGGCCAGCACGTCGTCGTTCATCGCCAGGCACATCGAGCAGCCGGACTGGCGCCATTCAAAACCGGCGTCGATAAAGATCGCCGCCAGCCCTTCCGCCTCGGCTTGGTCGCGCACTTCGGTGGAGCCGGGCACGATCATCGCCCGTACGTGGTCGGCCACGTGTTTGCCGCGCACCACGCTGGCGGCGTCGCGCAGGTCTTCGATACGCGCATTGGTGCAGGAGCCGATAAACGCATGGCTGATGACGATATCGCTCAGCGGCATGCCGGCTTCCAGGCCCATGTAGTTGAGGGCGCGGCGCATGTCCTGGCGCAGGATCAGGTCGCTGACGTCCTGCGGGTCGGGCACACGGGCGCCAATCGGCGCGGCCTGGTCGGGGCTGGTGCCCCAGGTGACCATCGGTTCCAGGGTGTTGGCGTCCAGGTGCACTTCCTGGTCGAACACCGCGTCGACGTCCGAATGCAGTTGACGCCAGCCCACCAGCGCCTGGTCCCACAACGCGCCTTTGGGTGCGCGGGGCTTGCCCTTGAGGTAGGCGAAGACTTTTTCATCCGGCGCCATGAACGCGCCACGCGCACCGGCTTCCACCGCCATGTTGCAAATGGTCATGCGCGCCTCGACGCTCAGCGCGTCGATGGTAGAACCGCGAAACTCGATGGCATAGCCGGTGGCACCCGATGCGCCGATCTTGCCGATCAACGCCATGATCACGTCTTTGGACGTGAGGCCTGGCGCCAACTCGCCCTCAACCGTGACACGCATGCTTTTCAGGCGCTTGTAGACCAAGGTCTGCGAGGCAAGCAGGTGCTCGATTTCCGAGGTGCCGATGCCAAAACCAAACGCGCCGAGGGCGCCGTAGGTGGTGGTGTGGCTGTCACCGGCGGCAATCACCATGCCCGGCAGGATAAAGCCCTGCTCCGGGGCGATCACGTGTTCGATGCCTTGGCGTTTGTCGAGGATGTCCAGCAGTTCGATGCCAAAGTCCCGGCAGTTCTCCGCCAGGTACGACACTTGCCGCGCGCCGCCGGCGTCGGGCATTGCCGCAATGCGTTTGGGCGTGGTGGGGTTCACATGGTCGACCACCGCCAGTGCCGTGCCGGGGCGCCAGACCTCACGCCCGGCCTCGCGCAGGCCGCTGAAGGCCTGGGGGCTGGTGTATTCGTTGATCACCTGGCGGTCTATATAAAGCAGCACATGGCCCTGGTCATCCAGGGGGCACACCGTGTGGGAATCGATGTGTTTGTCGTAGAGGGTTCTGGCAGTCATTTTTCTTCGGCTCACGTTTCTTGAGGCTGGCTCAACGGCTTACCCCATCCTACGCAGCCGCCCCGCCCCATCAATGGCGCCTGGGTGATGGCTTGGAACATGTTTCGTGTTCGATCAGCAACTGAACGCGCTGTGAATGTGAACCAGAAACATTTTCTTTCATTTCCCCCTTAGGGATTTCTGTTTCTCATCCGTCTTAACTTAGATACAGCCCGTCGCGTCAGCAAAAGCTACGACCGGCCTTTTCCGGGCCTCTTTCGCCCCCTCCGATCAAGACCCTCATTCACATGTCGAAGAAGTCACGCTCAAAACTCTGGTTTCTCGTACACAGCTGGTTGGCATTGCCCATCTGGTTCTTTGTACTGATCGTCTGCGTCACCGGCACCCTGGCGGTGGTCAGCCAGGAAATCGTCTGGCTCGCCAACCCGGATATCCGCGCGAGCAAACCCTCGGATGACTCCGAAATGCTGAGCTTCGATCAGGTGATCGCGGCCATCAAGCGCGACGAGCCCAAGGCAATCGTGCAGTCGATCATCCGCCCGGACGAAACGCACTTTGCGCTGAGTGTCGACCTCAGCTACCCGGACGGGCGCTCCGTGGAGGTCTACGTCAACCCGTACACCGGCGCGATCCAGGGCATCAGCCCGTCGTTCGATTTCAAGCAATTTACCCGCGCCCTGCATGGCTGGTGGCTGGTGCCGTTCACCAACGGCTTCAGTTGGGGCTGGTATCTGGTCTCGGCGCTCGGCCTGCCGCTGCTGGCGTCGCTGGTGACCGGGCTGGTGGTCTACAAACGCTTCTGGAAAGGGTTTCTGCGCCCCACCCTGCGCATCCGCCACGGCGCGCGGATCTTCTGGGGTGACTTCCACCGCCTGAGCGGTATCTGGTCGATCTGGTTTATCGCGGTGATTTCCATCACCGGCACCTGGTTCCTGATCCAGGCGATTTTGGGCGATAACCAGATTTCCATCTCCAGCGAACCGATCGTTCCGGTGATTGCCCGCGAGAAAGTGCCGATGTCCGCGCCCGGCGTGCCGGCGCCGATGATCGCGCTGGACGAAGCCATCGACATTGCCACCCAACGCATTCCCGGGCTGGACGCCACGTTCGTGTTCCTGCCGCTCAACGCCTACAGCCACCTGCAAATCGGCGGGCGCGGCTGGTATCCGCTGATGTTCCAGACCGCCCAGCTCAACCCCTACAGCGGCGAAATTGCGGTGTCGCATTTGCTCTCCGACCGCTCGACGCTGGAGTTCGTCACCGAATCCATGCGCCCGCTGCACACCGGCGACTTTGGCGGGCTGTGGATCAAGCTGATCTGGGCATTCTTCGGCCTGGTGCTGAGCATGATGGTGTTGAGCGGCCTGCTGATCTGGACCAAGCGCACCGCGCTGGCCACCCTCAATGCCCTCAAGCGCGAAGCCAAGGCGCAACGTACGCCCGCCGCCGCCCCCGCCCTGCAGGCTGAAACTTCGGAGGCCAAATAATGAGCAAGGTCACTGCTGCAACGCCGCCTTCGCCGCTGCGCGCCTTTTGGCTGAAATGGCGGTTCCATATCAACATTCTGCTGGTGCTGGTGCCGCTGGGGTTCATGCCCAAGTACTTTGCCGATGCCGCGCTGTTTCGCGGCGACACCGGCATTGGCGAGCGGATCGTCGGTGATGTGCAGGTCGGGCCCTGGAGCCTGAAACTCGCCGAATTTCGCAATGAAGGCCCGCGCCCGGACCCGGCCGGCCCGATGAAATTCTTCAACGCCGCCCTGTGCGACACCTGCGCCGAGCAGGTCAAGGCCACCTACCTGCGTATCGGCAAGCCGCGCAGCCTGCGCGCCGCCGGGGTGATCTTCTTCGGCACGCCGTACCGCATGGGCGCCGCCCTGCCAGTGCCGGAACGCACGCCGGCCGACGCCGAACTGTGGGTCACCATGGAAGGCTGGGACGGCACCATGCACCAGGGTTCCATCCCGCTGAGCCAGGCTTCGCCTGCCACCATTGCCTGGCTGAACAAGCAAGGAGTTAAACCATGACGTTGACGCGCCTGACCCGCGCCGGTGCTGCGCTATTGCTCTGCGCCGGTTTCAGTACCACCGCCCTTGCCCACAACCCGATGTGCGAATGCAAGGAAATCCCCGGCGAGCAAATCCAGTGCACCGGCGGTTTCTCCGACGGCAGCGGCGCCCCCGGTGTAACCCTGGACGTGATCGGCTACGACGAAACCATCCTGCTGCCCGGCAAGCTGGGCCAGGACTCGACCCTGACCTTCAAGAAACCCTCGGCCGAGTTCTATGTGCTGTTTGATGCAGGCCCCGGCCACGTGGTGGAAATCGACCAAGCGGATATCCAGCCCCAATGAGCACCACACAGGTTGTACGCCCCGCCGGTGCCGGCCACGAAACCCTCTACGTGTTGTTGCTGTGCCTGATCATTCTGGCGGTGGCCGGTTCGGTGATTGCCCTGCACGGTGACACCCAGGAAGTCGCGGCACTGCCCAGCCACCAGTTGGATGCACGCCGCGACCTGAGTGCCGCCGAGCAAGGCATCTACGCCGACCTGCGGGTGACCCTGGATGAAATCCAATTGCTGCAACAGGAGCAAAGCGCCCTGCCGACGCCTGAGCAATTGGCCGAAGAAGGGTTCGCGCCGTTTGCCCAGGACGCCAGTTCGGTCAGCCGTGGCGACCATCGCTGGCAGCTGCTGGAACCTTCGGCCTATGTGGGCTTGAGCCAGACGCCGAGTGCCAGCGGCTCGTTGCTGATGCGCGTGCACGGCGCCGAGCCGGATATCTGGCTCAATCGCCAGGCCAACCTCGCCGCCCCTTCCGACCTCACTGACCAGGCGCTGATCGCAGCCGGCTGGCAGCAGGTGGTCGCGCAATTCGATGCTGGCGTCACCCGCCAGCACCGTCACTGACCGAGAAGACCGAGTGCCCATGTCTATTTCATCTCCCCTGTTACGCCTGTTGCTGGTCAGCCTGTTCAGCCTGCTGCTGGCACCGTTGGCAAATGCCGAGGCGGCTAAACGCCTGCGCATCGGCATTACGCTGCACCCTTATTACAGCTACGTCACCAACATCGTCGGCGACAAGGCCGAGGTGGTGCCGTTGATCCCGGCCGGTTTCAACCCCCACGCCTACGAGCCGCGCGCCGAAGACATCAAGCGCATCGGCACGCTGGACGTGATCGTGCTCAACGGCGTCGGCCATGACGATTTCGCCGACCGCATGATCGCCACCAGCGAGCGCCCGGATATCCCGGTGATCGAGGCCAACGCCAATGTGCCGCTGCTGGCCGCCACCGGCAATGCCGCGCGGGGCGCTGGCAAGGTGGTCAACCCGCACACTTTCCTGTCGATCAGCGCCTCGATTGCCCAGGTCAACAACATCGCCCGCGAACTGGGCAAACTCGACCCGGACAACGCCAAGACCTACACCCAGAACGCCCGCGCCTACGGCAAGCGCCTGCGCCAGATGCGCGCCGACGCCCTGGCCAAACTGACCAGCGCGCCCAACCCCGACCTGCGCGTGGCCACGGTGCACGCGGCCTACGACTACCTGCTGCGCGAGTTCGGCCTGGAAGTCACCGCCGTGGTCGAACCGGCCCACGGCATCGAACCCAGCCCCAGCCAGCTGAAAAAGACCATCGATGAACTGCGCGCCCTGGATGTGAAGGTGATCTTCTCGGAGATGGATTTCCCGTCCACCTACGTCGAGACCATCCAGCGTGAGTCCGGGGTCAAGCTGTACCCGCTGTCGCATATTTCCTACGGCGAATACACGCCCGAGAAGTACGAAGTGGAAATGACCGGCAACCTCAACACCGTGGTGCGGGCGATTCAGGAGTCGGGGGCATGACGGCGGCGGAGCAACTGAAAGTCGCCAGCATTGGCCCGACGATTGAGTTCGACCAAGTGTCGCTGACCCTCGGCCGCACGGTGATTCTCGATTGCGTGAGCTTCCAGGTCCAGCCGGGCAGCATACATGCGCTGGTCGGCCCGAATGGCGGCGGTAAAAGTTCGCTGATCAAGACCCTGCTGGGGCAAACGCCGCACCAGGGCCAATTGCGCCTGCAATGGCCGACCACGCCCGGCACCATCGGTTATGTGCCCCAGGCGCTGGAGTTCGACCGCGGCTTGCCGATGACGGTCGACGACTTCATGGCCGCCATGTGTCAGCGCCGGCCGGCGTTCCTGGGCCTGTCCAGGCACTACGCCGGGGCGATTGGCGAGGCGCTGGAGCGCGTCGGCATGCAGGACAAACGTAAACGCCGCATGGGCGCGTTGTCCGGCGGCGAGCGTCAGCGTGTGTTGCTGGCCCAGGGCCTGATTCCCGCGCCGCAGCTGTTGGTGTTGGATGAGCCGATGTCGGCCCTCGATGAAGCTGGCATCCAGGTCTTCGAACGCCTGCTGAATGACTGGCGCCTGGCCGGGATCACCGTGCTGTGGATCGAGCACGACCTGGAAGCCGTGGGCCGCCTGGCCGAGCGTGTCACCGGCCTCAACCGCCGCGTGCTGTTCGACGCCACACCGAAAGAAGCGCTGACCCCGGACCGCCTGCTGACCCTGTTCTCCACTCACCCTCGGAGCCCGGCGCAATGAGTTATGAAGCATTTCGTTTGATGGTCCAGGGCTGGGCCTCTTCCGGGTATCTGCCGGAAGCGCTGGCCTATGGGTTTGTGGTCAATGCCTTGCTTGCCGGTCTGCTGATCGGCCCGGTGCTCGGCGGCCTGGGCACGCTGGTGGTGGTCAAGCGCTTTGCGTTTTTCTCCGAAGCGGTCGGGCATGCCGCACTGACGGGCGTGGCCGTGGGCATTCTTTTAGGGGAACCCTACACCGGGCCGTATGGCGCGCTGTTCGGCTACTGCCTGCTGTTCGGCATCCTGCTCAATTACCTGCGCAACCGCACCGGTCTGGCGCCGGACACCTTGATCGGCGTGTTCCTGTCGGTGTCCCTGGCGTTGGGCGCGAGCCTGCTGCTGATTCTGGCGGGCAAGATCAACGTGCACATCCTCGAGAACGTATTGTTTGGTTCGGTACTGACGGTCAATGGCAACGACTTGCTGGTGTTGGCCGTGGTCGGCTCGTTGGTGATGGCCCTCGCGTTGCCGTTGTACAACCGCATCATGCTCGCCAGTTTCAACCCGCAACTGGCGGCGGTACGCGGTGTGGCGGTGAAAATCCTGGATTATTTGTTCGTGATTCTGGTGACACTGATCACCGTAGCGGCGGTCAAGGTGATCGGCGCCATTCTGGTCGGCGCCCTGCTGGTGATTCCGGCGGCGGCGGCGCGCCTGCTGAGCCAATCGCTCAAGGGTTTCTTCTGGGTTTCGGTGGTGATCGCCACGGTGAGCACGCTGTGCGGCATTCTGCTGCCGATCATCTTCGACCTGCCTATCCCGTCCGGCGCCGCCATCATTCTGGTTGCCGGTATCGCCTTCGCCTTCGCCGCCATCGCGCGCGGCACAGTGCCCAGCCTCAAAGGGAATCTTGGATAATGCGCCCTGTCTTTCGCCCACTGGCCCTGGCCATCGCCTGCCTGCTCAGCACCTCGGCGCTGGCCGCCGTAGACGGCTTTAATCCCAACGACTTCAAAGTCAACCAAGGCCTCGGCCATGCGGCCCTGACCAAGGCCAAGAAGCCGGTCAAGGTGCTGGCCTCGCTGCCCATCACTTACGGCTTGGCCGAGGTACTGCTCAAGGGCACCGACGTGAAACTTGAACGCGCCGCCCCGGCCAACCTGCCAGGCTCGCGGCAGGTGTCCTACTTCACCGGGCGTGGCGCCCAGGCGTTGAATAGCCTGGCTATAGACGCCGACGCGACCATCGGCCTGCGTTCGTTGTGGACCGATGACCCGCTCTACCCGGTGGCGCGGCGCAGCAATATCCGCATTGTCGAAGTGGATGCCGCGCGCCCGGTGGACGGCGGTTTGCCGGGCATCGCCGTGCAGCCGGGCAGCACTGACGGCTTGAACAGCCAGCCGTGGCAGTCGAGCAACAACATGGGGCGCATGGCCGATGTGATGGCCGCCGACCTGAGCCGCCTGGCACCGAAGGCCAAGCCGAAGATCGACGCCAACCTCGCCGCCCTCAAGCAACGCCTGCTCAAGCTCAGTGCCGACAGCGAAGCGCGCCTGGCCCAGGCGGACAACCTGAGCGTGGTCAGCCTGAGCGATCACTTTGCGTATCTGGTCAGCAGCTTGAACCTGGAAGTGGTCAGCACCGATGCACGGCCGGATGCCGAGTGGACGCCTGCAGCGCTGCAGCAGTTAACCGCCAGCTTGAAGGACAGCGACGTGGCCGTGGTGCTGCATCACCGTCAGCCGAGTGAGGCAGTGAAAGCCGCGGTGACGGCAGGTGGTGCACAGCTGGTGGTGTTGAACGTCGACGGCGCGGACCCGGTGGCAGAGTTGGAAAGTAATGTGGATCAGGTGATCAAGGCGCTGATGCCATAGGCCAGAGATGCTTCAAGTCGAGCTCGGTTCAAATGTGGGAGCTGGCTTGCCTGCGATAGGCTCCACTCGGTATGTCTGATGTACCGAGTCGCCCGCATCGCAGGCAAGCCAGCTCCCACATCTATATCGCGGTGCATCAGCTCGATCAGTCCACACCCGCCAGTCACACCACATCCACGCCCACATGAATCGCATCATGCCGCCAGAACTCCAGGTCGCAGTCGATCAACCGCTGGTGCTGGTCATAATTGACCCGGGCAATGCGCAGGCCCGGGCTGCCCACCGACACGCGCAACGCGGCGGCGGCTTCCACCGGCAGTGACGTCGGCACTATTTCGAAGCGCACGCGGCCGTAATGCAGGTCGTACTTGCGCGCGTACAGCTCAGTCATCGACTGATTCAAATCACACGCCAGAATCCCCGGAAAATACTGCGGGTTCAGGTAGTGCTCCACATACAGCACCAGCCGCCCATCAATTCGTCGGCCCCGGCAAATCTGGATCACGCTGGACAGCGCCGGTAACTGCAACCACGCACACACCGCCGCCGACGCCGGTTGCAGCCGCGCCGAAATCACCTCAGTCGACGCCACCCGCCCCTGGTCGCTGACCATTGCGTGAAAGTGGCTGCGCTGCATCAGGTTATAGGCCAGCCGGGGCGGCGAAACGAACCAGCCCCGGCGCTCCTCGCGATAAATCTGCCCTTGGGCTTCCAGCTGTAACAACGCTTCCCGCACGGTAATACGCGTGGTTCCAAACAACTCACTGAGCTTGCGCTCGGCGGGCAACTTACTGGCAGGCGGCAACAGGCCGTGGTCGATCTGCTCTTGCAGCGCCAGGCCGATGGATGTCACCGCCTTGATTGCCTCATCACGCATCAACGTTACCTATCTGGACTAGACCAGCACCGTTCAGGTGCACAAACCGCTCCGTAAATGGGCTTTTGCTACTGCTTGCCAGCCTAGGCACTACAGATGACCGACAGATGACAGCCCCTGTCGCGGCCCTGCACCACACCCTGCAATACATCGGCCAAGTCCAGGGCCTGCGGGTACTTGAGCATGGTCTACGCTGAGTCTGCACTGAGCGACAAAAGTGATTTAAAAACGACATCGACATGAAACTGTCATCCATCGAGCCTAGATTGGCTCAGGTATTGCTCTGACCTAGACCAACACCACCCGTCGAAAAAAAACGCCGCGTTGAAAACGCCCAAAGGAGCTTCGGATGAAAAAGCTTTTCCTGGCATCACTGTTAGGCTCGACCATTGCCATGTGCACCGCCGCCATGGCTGCTGATACCGATCTAAAGACTCTGGAAGCCGCCGCGAAAGCGGAAGGCGCCGTTAACAGCGTCGGCATGCCCGATGACTGGGCCAACTGGAAAGGCACCTGGGAAGACCTGGCCAAGACCTACGGCCTCAAGCACATCGACACCGACATGAGCTCGGCCCAGGAAATCGCCAAGTTCGCCGCCGAAAAAGACAACGCCAGCGCCGATATCGGTGACGTCGGCGCCGCCTTCGGCCCGATTGCGGTGAAACAGGGCGTGGCCCAACCGTACAAGCCGACCACCTGGGCACAAGTGCCGGATTGGGCGAAAGATAAAGATGGCAACTGGGCGCTGGCCTACACCGGCACCATCGCCTTTATCGTCAACAAAAAGCTGCTGCACGGTTCCGAAGCGCCAAAAAGCTGGGCTGACCTGAAAACCGGCAAATACAAAGTCTCCATCGGTGACGTGAGCACCGCCGCCCAAGCCGCCAACGGCGTGCTCGCGGCTGCCCTGGCCAACGGTGGCGACGAGAAGAACATCCAGCCTGCGCTGCTGATGTTTGCCGAGATCGCCAAGCAAGGTCGCCTGTCGCTGGCCAACCCGACCATCGCCACCATGGAAAAAGGCGAAGTGGAAGTGGGCGTGGTCTGGGACTTCAACGGCCTGAGCTACAAAGCCAAGATGGCCAACCCGGATGACTACGTGGTGCTGATCCCATCGGACGGCTCGGTGATTTCCGGCTACACCACCATCATCAACAAATACGCCAAGCACCCGAACGCCGCCAAGCTGACCCGTGAATACATCTTCAGCGACGCCGGCCAGACCAACCTGGCGCGTGGCAACGCGCGTCCGATTCGTGCCGAGCACCTGACCCTGCCGGCTGACGTGCAGGCCAAGCTGCTGCCGAACGAGCAGTACAAGAAAGTCACGCCAATCAAGGATGCCGAGGCGTGGGAGAAGACGTCCAAGGCGCTGCCGCAGAAGTGGCAGGAAGAAGTCATTATCAATATGCAGTAAGGCCTGAGCTGTAAACGCGGTCAGTGTGGGAGCTGGCTTGTGTGGGAGCCGGGCTTGCCCGCGATGCAGACGACTCGGTGCTTCATGTGAACCGAGGTGATGCTATCGCAGGCAAGCCAGCTCCCACATAAGCCAGCTCCCACTGTTGACCCCGTTCCTCCAAGAAAACCGAGCCAAGATTAATCCGTTGCGGAGCCACAGCCCCTATGAAGCACAACGTCATCCTTGTGGTGCTCGACGGCCTGAACTACGAGGTTGCCCGACATGCCATGGGGCATCTCCAGGCCTATATCGGCGCAGGACGCGCAGCGCTTTACAAACTGGACTGTGAACTGCCGGCCCTGTCGCGGCCGTTGTACGAATGCATCCTCACCGGCGTGCCACCGATTGACAGCGGCATCGTCCACAACAATGTCTCGCGCCTGTCCAACCAGCGCAGCATTTTCCATTACGCCACCGACGCCGGTCTCACCACGGCGGCGGCGGCTTATCACTGGGTCAGCGAGTTGTATAACCGCACGCCCTTTATTGCCGCGCGTGATCGTCATACCGACGACAAGGCGCTGGCGATCCAGCACGGGCATTTCTACTGGAATGACCACTACCCGGATTCGCACCTGTTCGCCGACGCCGAAAGCCTGCGCCGCAAACACGCGCCGAATTTCCTTGTGGTGCACCCGATGAACATTGATGACGCCGGCCACAAGCATGGCCTGGATACCGCGCAATACCGCAACAGCGCACGCTCGGCCGACATCATCCTCGCCGACTACCTGCAAGGCTGGCTCGACGCCGGCTACCAGGTGCTGGTGACCGCCGACCACGGCATGAACAACGATCGCTCGCACAACGGCCTGCTGCCGGAAGAGCGCGAAGTGCCGCTGTTCGTGCTGGGTTCGGCCTTCAGCTTCGACCCTGCCGCTACCCCCAAGCAAACCGAACTGTGCGGCACCGTCTGCGAACTGCTCGGGGTGCCCCACGACAAACCTGTATGCCGGGAGCTGTTGAAGTGAACTCCATAACCCGTGGCAAATGGCTGGCGATCCTGTGCCTGGTGCCGTTTGCGCTGTTCTTTATCGTGTTCGAAATCGCCCCGCTGGTGTGGGTGCTGATCAATAGCCTGCAATCGGAAGAATTCGGCTGGGGCCTGGCCAACTTCACCAAGATTTTCAGCTCGAAGTTCTATCTGCAGGCGATCCAGTACAGCCTGGAGATCAGCTTCTACTCCAGCGTGTTCGGCATCATCATCTCGGTGCTCGGCAGCTATTCGTTGCGCCGCGTGGACGGGCCGTTGCGCAATTTCGTGACCGCCTTCGCCAACATGACCAGCAACTTTGCCGGCGTGCCCCTGGCCTTCGCGTTCATCATCCTGCTGGGCTTCAACGGCAGCATCACCATCATGCTCAAGCAGGCCGGGATCATTCAGGACTTCAACCTGTACTCCAAGACCGGCCTGATCATTCTGTACACCTACTTCCAGATTCCGCTGGGCGTGCTGCTGCTCTACCCGGCCTTCGATGCGTTGCGTGAAGACTGGCGCGAATCGGCCTCACTGCTCGGCGCCAGTGGCTGGCAGTTCTGGCGCCACATCGGCTTGCCGGTGCTCACCCCGGCGCTGCTCGGTACTTTCGTCATTCTGCTGGCCAACGCCCTCGGCGCCTACGCCACGGTGTACGCGCTGACCACCGGCAACTTCAACGTGCTGCCGATTCGCATCGCGGCAATGGTCTCCGGCGACATTTCCCTGGACCCGAACATGGCCAGTGCCCTGGCCGTGGTGCTGGTGGCGCTGATGACCGTGGTCACCGTGGTCCATCAACTGCTGCTCAAGAGGAGCTACCATGTCTCGCGCTGAAGCCGGCTCGGCCTCCCTCTACCATCGGGTAGTGGTGTACCTGTTATTTGCGATTCTGGTGTTGCCGCTGGTGGGCACCTTTGTCTACTCCATTGCCAGCAGCTGGTCCGCGACTATTTTGCCGGCCGGCTTTACGGTGAAGTGGTACGTGCAACTGTGGAGCGACCCACGCTTTCTCGCCGCGTTTGGCCAGTCGCTGCTGGTGTGTGTGGGTGCGCTGATCCTGTCGGTGGTGCTGATTCTGCCGCTGCTGTTTGTGGTGCATTACCACTTCCCCCGGCTCGACGCGCTGATGAACATCCTGATCCTGCTGCCCTTCGCGGTGCCGCCGGTGGTGTCGTCGGTGGGCCTGCTGCAACTCTACGGTTCCGGGCCGCTGGCGATGGTGGGCACGCCGTGGATCCTGATCGGCTGCTACTTCACCGTGGCCCTGCCGTTCATGTACCGCGCGATCACCAACAACCTGCAAGCGATCAACCTGCGCGACCTGATGGACGCCTCGCAGCTGCTCGGCGCCAGCACTTGGCAGGCGGCGATCCTGGTGGTGCTGCCGAACCTGCGCAAAGGCCTGATGGTGGCGCTGCTGCTGTCGTTCTCGTTCCTGTTCGGTGAGTTCGTGTTCGCCAATATTCTGGTGGGCACCCGCTATGAAACCCTGCAGGTCTACCTGAACAACATGCGCAACACGAGCGGCCACTTCACCAGTGCCATCGTCATTTCCTATTTCTTCTTTGTGCTGGTGCTGACCTGGGCCGCCAATATCTTGAACAAGGACAAAAGCCAATGAGCTTCGTCAGCGTCCAACACCTGCAAAAAGGCTACGCCGGCACCCCGGTGTTCAGTGACATCAACTGCGAGATCGCCAAGGGCGAATTCGTCACCCTGCTCGGCCCGTCCGGTTGCGGCAAGTCGACCTTGCTGCGCTGTATCGCCGGCCTGACCTCGGTGGACAGTGGCAAAATCCTGCTGGATGGCCAGGACATCGTGCCGCTGAGCCCACAGAAACGGCATATCGGCATGGTGTTCCAGAGCTATGCGCTGTTCCCCAACATGACCGTGGAGCAGAACGTCGCCTTTGGCCTGCGCATGCAAAAGGTCAACGCCGACGACAGTCACAAGCGCGTGCAGGAAGTGTTGCAACTGGTGGAACTCAAGGAGCTGGCGGGCCGCTACCCGCACCAGATGTCCGGTGGCCAGTGCCAGCGCGTGGCCCTCGCCCGCTCCCTGGTGACTCGCCCGCGCCTGTTGTTGCTGGATGAGCCGCTGTCGGCGCTGGATGCGCGGATTCGCAAACACCTGCGCGAACAGATCCGCCAGATCCAGCGTGAACTGGGCCTGACCACGATTTTCGTGACCCATGACCAGGAAGAAGCGCTGACCATGTCGGACCGCATCTTCCTGATGAACCAGGGCAAGATCGTACAGAGCGGCGATGCCGAGACTCTCTATACCGCGCCGGTGGATGTGTTCGCCGCCGGTTTTATCGGCAACTACAACCTGCTCGACGCCGACAAGGCCAGCCAATTGCTGCAGCGCCCGATCAGCGGGCGCATCGCGATTCGCCCGGAAGCCATCGAACTGAGTCGCAGCGGCGAGCTGGACGCACTGGTGCGCAGCCACAGCCTGCTCGGTAACGTGATTCGCTACCGCATCGAAGCGCGTGGCGTGGAGTTGGTGGTGGATGTGCTCAACCGCTCCGCCGACGACCTGCACCCGGATGGCCAGCGTTTGGCACTTTCCATCGACCCGAGCGCCTTGTGTGAAGTAGCCTGACGCCACGATTTATTGAGAGAGCGAAACGGATGGCATTGGTAATTTTTGATCTGGACGACACCTTGATCCACGGCGACTGCGCCACCCTGTGGAGCGAGCAGATGGGCCGCCTGGGCTGGGTCGACCCCGAGTCGTTCATGCGCAAGAACAACGAGCTGATGGACGCCTACAGCCAAGGCAAGTTGCGCATGGAAGACTTCATGGACTTCAGCCTGGAGCCGATGATCGGCCGCACACCGGAAGAGATCGAGCACTTGGTCGAGCCGTGGGTCGAGGACGTTATTGAGCCACTGATCTACAGCGAAGCCACCAAGACCATCGCCCGCCACCGTGCGAATGGCGATCGGATCCTGGTGATTTCCGCCTCGGGCACGCATTTGGTCAAGCCGATTGCGGCGCGCATTGGTATCGACGAAGTGTTGGGCATTGACCTGGACGTCAGCCACGGCGTGTACAGCGGCCATACCGTGGGTGTGCTGACCTATCGTGAAGGCAAGATCACGCGGTTGCTGGCCTGGTTGGAGCAGGAAGGTGAAAGCCTGGAGGGCGCGTATTTTTACTCGGACTCACGCAATGATTTGCCGTTGCTGCTGAAGGTGGACCATCCGCAGGTGGTGAACCCGGACCCGGTGTTGCGTGAACATGCGCAGAAGGCTGGGTGGCCGATCCACAATTGGGTCTGACGCCAACCTCTTTGAATTGAAATCCACTCCACTGTGGGAGCTGGCTTGCCTGCGATAGCGCCATATCAGATGAAACATTCTTCACTGAGGCACCGCTATCGCAGGCAAGCCAGCTCCCACATTGACCGCATTGCAGTCCTGGGATCAGCTCAGGCCTTCGTCAATCACCAACACCAATTTCCCGGAAATCTGATTGCTCGCCAACTCGGCAAACGCCGCCTCGGCATCCTTGATCGGGAAGGTCTTGGCCAGTTGCGGGCTCAAGCGTCCCTCTGCAAACAACGGCCACACATGCTGGCTTAGATCACTGAACAGGTCCGCCTTGAACTGATCGCTGCGGCTGCGCAGGGTCGAGCCAAGCAATTGAATGCGCTTGCCCAGCACTTGCGCCAGGTCGAGCTGCGCGTCACGCCCGCCCATCAAGCCGATCAACACCCAGCGACCGTCCAGGGCCAGCAGCTTGAGGTCCATCGCCGCATAGTCGCCGCCGACCGGGTCGAGGATCACATCAAACGGCCCGAAATCGCGCAGCCCTTCAATGCCGTCGGTACGTACTACGCCGCCCTGGGCGCCGAGTTCTTCGCAGTAGGCCAGGCGCTGCGCCGAGCCGACGCTGACCCAGCACGGGCTGCCAAACGCCTTGCACAGCTGGATCGCCGCCGAGCCCACGCCACTGGCGCCGGCATGCAGCAATACTTTTTCACCGGGCTTGAGGCCCGCCAACTGGAACAGATTCAGCCACGCCGTGCTGTACACCTCCGGCAGCGCTGCCGCTTCCGTCAGCGACAGGCCTTCCGGCACCGGCAACACGTGGCGCGCATCCACCACCACTTCTTCAGCCATGCCGCCACCGGCCAGCAGCGCGCAGACGCGGTCGCCGACCTGCCAGGACGACCCCGGCCCGACCTCGCTGATCACCCCGGAACACTCAAGACCCAGCACTTGGCTGGCGCCCGGCGGGGGCGGATAGAGCCCCGCGCGCTGTAATAAATCGGCGCGATTGAGGCCCGCAGCCGCTACACGAATGCGAACTTGGCCTACATCGCAGGTAGGACTGGGTTCTGTCAGCCACTCCACATGACCTTCAACGCCTTGCAATGCTTTCACAGTGCCTCCATAGTGAGTCTGGACTGAGCCCGTAGCTGTAGCGCCGGGCTTTTTGCATTATGCGACCGGATCATATGGAACCGGCTCCCTCAAAGACGGCCTAATATGCGTTATCAATTGCCCCCGCGTCGAATCAGCATGAAGCATCTGTTCCCCAGCACCGCCCTCGCTCTTTTCATTGGTCTCGGCTTCGCGTCGATGTCGACCAATACGTTCGCAGCCAACAGCTGGGACAACCTTCAGCCTGATCGCGATGAGGTGATTGCAAGCCTTAACGTCGTCGAGTTGCTCAAGCGTCATCACTACAGCAAGCCGCCGCTGGACGACGCTCGCTCGGTGATCATCTACGACAGCTATCTCAAGCTGCTGGATCCGTCGCGCAGCTACTTCCTGGCCAGCGATATCGCTGAGTTCGACAAGTGGAAGACCCAGTTCGACGACTTCCTCAAGAGCGGCGACCTGCAGCCCGGCTTCACCATCTACAAGCGTTACCTGGACCGCGTCAAAGCGCGTCTGGACTTCGCCTTGGGTGAGTTGGACAAGGGCGTCGACAAGCTCGACTTCACTCAGAAGGAAACCCTTCTGGTGGACCGCAAGGACGCGCCCTGGCTGACCAGCACCGCCGCGCTTGACGACCTGTGGCGCAAACGCGTCAAGGACGAAGTGCTGCGCTTGAAGATCGCCGGCAAAGAGCCGAAGGCCATTCAAGAGCTGTTGACCAAGCGCTACAAGAATCAGCTGGCACGTCTGGACCAGACCCGTGCCGAAGATATCTTCCAGGCCTACATCAACACCTTCGCGATGTCCTACGACCCGCACACCAATTATCTGTCGCCAGATAACGCAGAAAACTTTGATATCAACATGAGTCTGTCGCTGGAAGGCATCGGTGCCGTCCTGCAAAGCGACAACGACCAGGTCAAGATCGTGCGTCTGGTGCCGGCAGGTCCTGCCGACAAAACCAAGCAGGTCGCCCCGGCCGACAAGATCATCGGCGTGGCCCAGGCCGACAAAGAGATGGTCGACGTAGTTGGCTGGCGCCTCGACGAAGTGGTCAAGCTGATCCGTGGGCCGAAAGGCAGCGTGGTGCGCCTGGAAGTGATTCCGCACACCAACGCACCGAACGACCAGACCAGCAAAATCGTTTCGATTACTCGCGAAGCGGTGAAGCTCGAAGACCAGGCCGTGCAGAAGAAAGTCCTCAACCTCAAGCAGGATGGCAAGGACTACAAGCTGGGCGTGATTGAAATCCCGGCCTTCTACCTCGACTTCAAAGCCTTCCGCGCTGGTGATCCGGACTACAAGTCGACCACCCGCGACGTGAAGAAAATCCTGACTGAGCTGCAGAAGGAGAAAGTCGACGGCGTGGTTATCGACCTGCGCAACAACGGCGGCGGTTCCCTGCAGGAAGCCACCGAGTTGACCAGCCTGTTTATCGACAAAGGCCCGACCGTGTTGGTACGCAACGCTGACGGCCGTGTCGATGTGCTCGAAGACGAAAACCCGGGTGCCTTCTACAAAGGGCCGATGGCGTTGCTGGTGAACCGTCTCTCGGCCTCGGCTTCGGAGATTTTCGCCGGCGCCATGCAGGACTACCACCGCGCGTTGATCATCGGCGGCCAGACCTTCGGCAAAGGCACCGTGCAGACCATTCAACCGCTGAACCACGGCGAACTGAAGCTGACCATTGCCAAGTTCTACCGGGTTTCCGGGCAGAGCACCCAGCACCAGGGCGTACTGCCGGATGTGGATTTCCCGTCGATCATCGACACCAAGGAAATCGGCGAAAGCGCACTGCCTGAAGCCATGCCGTGGGACACCATTCGCCCTGCGATCAAGCCGGCTTCGGACCCGTTCAAACCGTACCTGACGCAGTTGAAGGCTGACCACGATACCCGCTCCGCCAAGGATGCCGAGTTCGTGTTCATCCGCGACAAACTGGCCCTGGCCAAGAAGTTGATGGAAGAAAAAACCGTCAGCCTCAACGAAGCGGATCGCCGTGCGCAGCACACCAGCATCGAGAATCAGCAGCTTGTGCTGGAGAACGCCCGCCGCAAGGCCAAAGGCGAAGACCCGCTCAAAGAGCTGAAGAAAGAAGATGAAGATGCGCTGCCGGAGCCGGAAAAAACCAAGCCGGAAGACGACGCCTACCTGTCTGAGACCGGTCGGATCCTGCTGGACTACCTGAAAATCAGCAAGCAGGTGGCCAAGCAGTAAATGATGGCAATTTAATGTGAACGGTCCTCGGAGTGTCATCATATAGACATCATTCTGTCGTGAAATGAAGGACCGCAGGCGTTGAGCCTGCGGTCCTTTTTTTTCGATCGAGATCGCCATGACCATGACCGAACAGCTGAATGCATTGGGCTCTATCCTGGCTCAAGGCAGTTTGCACAGCCTGTTCCAACCGATCATTTGCCTCTCTGAACGGCGCATTCTTGGCTACGAAGCCCTCAGCCGTGGCCCATCGAACAGCCCGCTGCACTCCCCCGTCGCCCTGTTCGCGGTCGCCAGCCAGGCCGGGCGCCTCAGCGAATTGGAAATGGCCTGCCGCGAAAGCGCCTGCCGGCGCTTCAGTGAACAGAAACTGCCGGGCAAACTGTTCCTGAACATCTCGCCGGAATCCCTGATGGAGACCGCGCATCAACCGGGGCGCACCCTGCAACTGCTGCGCGACTTCGGCATCCCGCCCAGCCAGGTGGTGATCGAACTCACCGAGCAGACCCCCACCGACGATTTCGACCTGCTGCAAACCGCCTTGCATCATTACCGCGACATGGGCTTCGCCATCGCCCTCGACGACTTGGGCGCCGGCTATTCCAGCCTGCGCCTGTGGTCGGAACTGCGCCCGGACTACGTGAAGATCGACCGACACTTTATCGACGGCATCCATCAAGATGCGCTCAAGCGCGAATTCGTCGGCTCCATCCTGCAAATCGCCAAGGCATCACGCGCCCAGGTGATTGCCGAGGGCATTGAGCTGGCGGAAGAACTGGCGGTGTTGACGGAGATGGGTGTCGACCTGGTCCAGGGCTATCTGCTTTGCCGTCCGCAGGAACAACCGCCCCAGGAAGCACGGCTGATGCTGCCCAAGCCGGACAACGCCAACCTCGCCCTCAGCGAAGAAGGCAGCGACCTCAGCGCGCTGCTCAACGAACAACCGGCGGTGCACCAGGACACCGCCACCGCCCAGGTGCTGGAGTCGTTCCGCCGCCAGGCCAACCTCAATTCGTTGGCGGTGCTCGACGGGCGTGGCCACCCGGTGGGCATCGTGCACCGGCATTCGTTGTCGGACGCGCTGCTCAAGCCGTTCGCCACCGACCTGTTCGCACGCAAGCCAATCAGCCGCTTGATGAGTGATGACTTTTTGGCCGTGGAGCTGAGCCAATCCCTGCAGCAAGTCAGCCGCCTGCTGACCAGCCGTGCGCGGCAACGCATTGAGGAAGACTTCATCATCACGCTCAACGGCGACTACCTAGGCCTGGGCCGCGTGATCGACGTGCTCAAATTGATCACCGAGCTGAAAATCCAGCAGGCGCGTTATGCCAACCCGCTGACATTGCTGCCGGGCAACGTGCCGATCCAGCAATGCCTGACACGGCTATTGCAGCAACAAAGAGAATCAGTGATTTGCTACGTGGATATCGACAGCTTCAAGCCGTTCAATGACATCTACGGCTACGGACGCGGGGATGAGGTGTTGCTGTGCCTGGCGCAGTGCCTGAACGACCGGGTCGACCCGAGCCGCGACTTTGTCGGGCATATCGGCGGCGATGATTTTTTGCTGGTGCTGGGCCCGCAGGATTGGCGCAAGCGGCTCAACCAGCTGCTGGATGATTTCCACACCCAATGCCGACGGTTCTACCGTGCTGAACACCTCGACGCTGGTTGTTTCGTGGCGCTGAACCGCCAGGGTGTGCGCCAAGAGTTTGCCTTGCTGTCACTGTCGATCGGCGTGGTGCATTTATATCCACAGGCCTGTGCACAACTGGATGCCAGCCAGTTGGCCGAGCTGGCCTCGCAGGCCAAGCACCACGCCAAGGACGTGGCCGGCTACAGCATTCATGTGATCGACAGCCTGGAACTGCTGGCCCAGGCTTAGGCCTCGGCAGACTCCGGGTACTCGTATTCGAACACCCGCACCACTTCCGATGCATGCCAGGACGCGGCGGCGACGCCATCGGAAGGCCCGCTGAACCGCCCCAGGCGCTCCACGCATTCAAAGAAACCGGTACGCGGCAGGCGACTCGCGCCCTGGCTGATCACCAGCGAACTGCGCAATGGCTGCTCGGCCTTGGCGTCGAGTGCGGCCAGGTGCTCAAGGGCGGCGGCCAGGGTTTGCATGGCCGGCGTGGGGAATTGCAGGCGCTCCAGCAGCGCGCGATAGGTCAGCAGATGGCGCTGGCGGCGCGCCTGGTCCAGTTCGTTGAGTAGCCCATCCCAGTGTTGACGGCTGATACGTAGGCTCAAGATTCATCCCTCCAACCTGCAACGCCCAATTCCCAGGCCAGGCTGCGGCGAATGGCGGCATCCGGCTGGCGTTCACCACTTTCTATCAATCCGAGATACGAGGGGCTGATGCCCACTGTGCGGGCCAGCGTTTCTATGGCCAGGCCCTTGGCTTCACGCAGGCCACTGAGGTCCGCGAGCGGGCGCAATGCCTGGTCGGGAGTGACCTGAGCGGTAGAAGATGGCGTTGGCGCTGGTTGTTGCTGACCGGCTGCTTTTAGTAGCGCCTGGTACTGGTCCCATGGCAACACCGCGTACTCGGGTTCGCCATCGCGTGAAATTATCTGAATATCCATGACTGCCCCGTAGGATAACAACACTCACTAAGTAAGCTCTTTCCTTAAGAGTGTAATCCTAACAGCCACAAAGGTCGCAGGGGGATATAAGCGTCGTCAGTTTTTTTGCGGGTTTTCCTGGGCCAGCAGCGCAGGCGTCGCAGGCAAGCGCTCAACCACCGCGAGCTTCTCCGGGCGCTGCGCGTCGCGCCAGGCGCGAAAGGCGCTCAGTTCGCCATCCAGGGTCTTCATGACCCATGCCAGCACGGCGATGTCGTCGAGCATGCCGAATACCGGAATAAAGTCCGGGATCGCGTCAATTGGGCTCAGGAAGTACATCAGCCCTGCCACCACCGAAATCAGCGCCTTGGGGCTGATTGCCCGGTACTCACCGCGCCAGTAGGCCAGGCACAGAGCCTGTAGCAGTTTGAGGTCATCCTTGAGCTTGCCCAGGCGGTTGCCCTGGCTTGAGCCTTTGGCTGCGACGGCAAACAGTAGGGTCGACAGACGCCCACGACCGAGCAAGCGCGCGGCCATCGGCAGGAATCGGGTGAAATTGAAGGGTGGTTTCATGGGTCACTCCAGTTCCAGGCGACATAAAAGGTTATCCACACAAATTGTGGATAACCTTGTGAACAGAGCCTGTTTTATCGGCTGAAAGCCACGGACTACAAGGCCTACACTCAGATCGGGCGTTTTTTGCGCACATAAAAAAAACCCAAGATTTCATTGACTTGGCGCTGATGTACGGCTACCCGTGCTCGAGTCTTATATCAGACTGTTTCAGGTTGCAGGGGTTCGTTTGGATTTTCAGCGGGCTTTACGATCGTTCCCACGCTCTGCGTGGGAATGCCGCCCGGGACGCTCCGCGTCCTGATGGCTGCACGAGGCTAGATGCCAGGGATACGTGACGCGGAGCGTCACCGGAGGTGTTACCACGCAGAGCGTGGGAACAATCATTTAACAATCATTTACCTGGCGCCAGATACAACAACGCCCCGTCTAAACGGGGCGTTGTCTGTTCAGTTGCCGATTACTTCTTGGCAGCTGGAGCAGCAGGTGCGTCAGCCTTGGCTGGGTCCTTGATGGCCAGCAGTTCCAGGTCGAATACCAGCACGGAGTTGGCTGGAATCGCCGGGCTCGGGCTCTGAGCGCCGTAGGCCAGGTCGGACGGGATGTACAACTCGACCTTCTCGCCAACGTGCATCAGTTGCAGGCCTTCGACCCAACCCGGGATCACGCCGCTGACCGGCAGGTCAATCGGGCTACCGCGATCCACGGAGCTGTCAAAGGTAGTGCCGTTGGTGAGCTTGCCGGTGTAGTGAACAGTCACCACGTCGGTCGGCTTGGGCTGGGCCCCGTCGGCCTTCTTCACGATCTTGTATTGCAGACCGGAAGCAGTCGTCACTACGCCGTCTTTCTTGGCGTTTTCTTCGAGGAATTTCTTGCCGGCGGCTGCCGACTCTTCACTCATTTTGGTCATGCGTTCTTCTGCACGCTTCTGCAGTGCGGCAAACGCTTCGACCAGTTCGTCGTCTTTCAGCTTCTGTTCTTTCTTGCCGACGGCATCTTCGATGCCTTGGGCTACCGCTTTGGAGTCCAGGTCATCCATGCCTTCCTGGGCAAGACTTTTGCCCATGTTCAGGCCGATACCGTAGGAAGCTTTCTGCGCCGGGGTTTTCAGCTCTACGCTGGTCTGCGAATCACAACCCGCAAGTACCAGGCTAACCAGGGCCACCGCCGCCGCCAACCGATGCTGTTTCATGCTATTTCCTTGTTCGTGCGCCAAAAGGGCATTCGAGTAAAGTCGCGAGCTTATCAGGCGGCCACGACCAATGGCTACCGGCATGTGAGCAGGAAACTTCTGATAAGTTCACGTGTTTAAAAGCATTTTCATTCATGATGGGGGCCCGCGAAGGATCGAGGGACCCGCTGCAACCAGACTGCTGGCCACTTGCCGCACCTGTGACGCAGTGGCATAACAACGCTACAACTCGACAAGGATAGTTATCTTGCGCATTTTTTCCCGTGTATTGGTTCTGATTTTGCTGGCACTCGGCCTGCTCCTGGCCGTGGTGCTCTACTACACCGTCAACCCCAAGCTGCCGGACTACGTGCCCGTGGAGCAGGTCCACTATCAGGACCAATGGAGTGCCGCCGACCGCCAGACCTTCTACTTCACGCCCCAGGGCACCCAGGTCAAAGGCCTGCATTACGACTGGTTCACCGCTCTGGAACTGCCGTTTTCAGATCAGCGCTTCGCCACGCCCGAGTACTTGGCGCGCTTTGGTTTCCTGGTCGATCCCAAGCAAGTCCCTACCGCGCAAAACCCTGGCAACCTGCCCGTAGGTTTCGCCCGGCACCAGAACGCCGGCAGCCAGGTTGAATACCTGGACATCACCTGCGCCGCCTGCCACACCGGCGAGCTGCACTTCAAAGGCCAGGCCCTGCGCATCGATGGCGGTTCTGCCCAGCACGTGCTGCCCTCCAGCGTGCCCACATTGCGCGGCGGCAGTTTCGGCCAGGCGCTGGTGGCCAGCCTTGCCGCCACCTATTACACCCCGTGGAAGTTCGACCGTTTCGCCCGCAAGGTGCTCGGCCACGACTATGACGATCACAACAAGCAGCAATTGCGTCAGGACTTCAAACAGTCCCTGAACCAGTTCCTCAAGGTCGCCTGGAACGACACCCATCGCGGCCTCTACCCCACCGAAGAAGGCCCGGGCCGCACCGACGCGTTCGGCCGTATCGCCAACGCCAGCTTTGGCGACGCCATCTCGCCGGACAACTACCGTGTCGCCAATGCGCCGGTGGACTACCCGCAGCTGTGGGATATCTGGACCTTCGACTGGGTGCAATGGAACGGTTCGGCCCAGCAACCCATGGCGCGCAATATCGGCGAAGCCCTCGGTGTCGGCGCGACGCTGGATTTCTTCGACAGTGCCGGCCAGCCACTTCAAGGCGCTGCCCGCTATCCCTCCAGCGTGCGCGTGCGCGACCTCAACCTGATCGAAGAAACCCTGCAACGCCTCAAGCCGCCCACCTGGCCGCAAGACCTGTTCGGCGCCGTCGACAAACCCCTCGCCGCCCAAGGCCGCGCGCTGTTTGCCGAAAACTGCGCCGGCTGCCATGTGCCCGCCGTCAGCCAGGTCAATGGCCGCCCGGTGCAACAACTGAAAATGCTCCCCGTGGAGTACATCGGCACCGACCCCGGCACCGCCAGCAACATCGCCGACCAGCGCTACGACCTCAGCGCCCTGCAATGGGACCCGGCAGAACTGGCCAAGCTCAACGTCGAGCTGCACCCCACGCCGACCGCAGCGCTGGACCTGCACAAAATGTCCGTGGCCCAAGGCCTGGCCTACGTCACAGCTTTTGTCGAAGACCACGCCTATCGCGCCGCTGGCGTGACTCCAACCGAGCGGCCGAGCCTGGATGGGTTCGGCTTGCCCATCGGCGTGCGCGAGCTGCGTGCCTACAAGGCGCGCCCCCTGGCCGGCGTATGGGCCACGCCACCGTTCCTGCATAACGGCTCGGTGCCGACGATCTACCAACTGCTCTCGCCTCAGGATGAGCGCAGCACTACCTTCTATAAAGGCACGTTCGCCTACGATCCGCGCCACCTGGGCTTTGAGACCGGCGCATTCAAGAACGCCTTCCTGTTCGACACCTCAATCACCGGCAACCACAACAGCGGCCATGAATTCCGTGACGGCAAGCGTGGCAATGGCGTGATCGGCCGTGGCCTGCTGCCGCAGGAACGCTGGGCGCTGCTGGAATACCTCAAAGTGCTGGGCGGCCCGCTGGAGCAACAATTGCCATGATTATCCGATCGCAATACAAGGACCGTTCCATGCTCGCTCGTCTGTGGCTGCGCCTCGGCGCGTTTCTGGGTAAGACCCTGTTGTGGCTCGTGGGTCTTGGGCTGCTGGGCTGGCTGATCGCTACCGCCTGGTTCGCCTGGCAACACAGCGGCCCGGTGTCACCGAACGAGCAAATCCCGCCCGGTGAAGCGGCCATGAGCCAGGGCATCATCCAGACGGCGGTGCGCATCGTCGACCAGCACCGCGAAGGCACGCGCTACTTGCGTGATGCCCATGCCAAGGCCCACGGCTGCGTGAAGGCTGAAGTCAGCGTAATGGCGGACCTCGACCCGGCATTGCGCCAAGGCGTATTCGCCGAGCCGGGCAAGACCTGGCAAGCACTGATACGCCTGTCCAACGGCAACGCTTACCCGCAATTCGACAGCATCCGCGATGCGCGCGGCATGGCCCTCAAACTGCTGGACGTACCGGGCAAACAGCTGATGGCGGACCAGCAGGCACGCACGGAACAAGACTTCGTAATGTTCAGCCATCCGAACTTTTTTGTCAGCGATGTGGCGGAATATGCGCAGAACATCGGTGCCCAGGCCGATGGCAAGAAAGTCCTCGCGTTCTTTCCCAAGGCAGACCCGCGCAGTTGGCAGGTGCGGCACTTGTTTATCGCCCTGGCGACCCTGGCACCCGCCCCGGCCAGCCCGACGCAGACTACATACTTTTCGGTTTCGCCTTACAAGTTCGGCGCGGCGAATGCCAAGTTCCGCGTGGCGCCCGACCCGCAAAGCTGCCCGGAATATGTGTTGCCCAAGCAGAACCAGGACCTGCCGAATTTTCTGCGCAGCGCGTTGAACCAGCAACTGTCGACTGATCGCGTGTCGGCGTGCTTTGTGTTGCAGATTCAGCGGCAGAACCCGCAGAAGTTCATGCCGATTGAAGACACCAGCATTGAATGGAAGGAAAGTGATGCGCCTTATGAAACCGTGGCCAAGGTGCGGATCCCTGCGCAGGATTTTGATACACCGGCGTTGAATCTGGCCTGTGATAACCAGTCGTTTAACCCCTGGTTCGGGTTGGAGGCGCATCGGCCGATTGGAGGGATTAATCGGTTGCGCAAAGCGGTGTATGAGGCGGTGAGCGACTATCGGCATAGTCGAAATTTGTGATCACTGAGGCTGCAGTCAATCAATGTGGGAGCTGGCAAGCCAGCTCCCACAGAAAAGCACATCTTAGCCGTTACCTGGATAATGGGTATGTACAACTCAAATCGTAAAGAACGCGTATAGATTTCAGCTTCCCCATAACGATTACGTCGTCCCTCTTGAGCCACTAACCCTACACACTTTACCGTCACTTCCTACCCCCAACACCCGTAGGAATTCATCGTGGAAAGTTCAACTTTAGGCATGGTCGTCCTGTCAATGATTGCGCTCTTCGGCACCGCCGCGTTTTGCTTCGAGCACCTCGCCACCCGCGGCGAAAAGAAAAAGAAAGCCAAATAAGCTGATCACTGAAATCAGCAGAACCCCAGTTTTTCAAGGGATACCCCGGCAGCGGGCTGTCCCTTGTTTTCGTTCGCCCAGCAAAATCTCATCTATATACCGTCTTAATACCGCGCCCCGTAATCAGTGCCCAAGCTTGATACCCGAACACATAACCTCCCCGGCTTATTCCAAAAGGGGAGTTACACCGTGCTCACACTGACCTTCATCTATGTTGCCAGCGGCGTATGTGCCGTGGGGCTGTTCGCTTACTTGGGCTATGCCCTCATTCGCGCCGAAAAGTTCTAGGGAGTTCGCCATGTACGACGTGATGTTTATAGGCCTCTCCCTGGTGTTTTTCAGTGCGACTGCCATGGCCATTGTCGCCATGGGCAAGATTTGAACGGAGCCACGACATGTTAAGCACTCTGCTGGAATTTGCGCTGGTCCTGGGGTTGATGACCGCGCTCGCCGTGCTGATGGGCAAGTGGCTGACCCGGGTCTTTACCGGGAACCGCCACGCCCTGCCGGAACGCTGCACGTATCGCCTGCTGGGCATCGACCCGCTGGAGACCATGGGCTGGGCCCGCTACGGTTCGGCCTTGTTGCTGTCGAACGCGGCGATGATGCTGCTCGGCTATATCGTCCTGCGCCTGCAGGCGGTGATGCCGATCAACCCGCTGGGGCTGGCCGCGCAAACCCCGGACCTGGCGTTCAACACCGCCGCGTCCTTTATTACCAACACCAACTGGCAGGCGTACTCGGGTGAAACCAGCCTGTCGAACTTCAGCCAGATGGCGGTCATCACCTTTCTGATGTTTGTCGGCGCCACCTCCGGCGTGGTCGCGGCGGCGGGTTTCATTCGCGGCTTGAGTCGCTCAAGCGCGGCGGATATCGGCAACTTCTGGGTCGACTTCACCCGTACCCTTTACCGGGTGATGCTGCCCCTCTGCGTCGGCATGGCGTTGGTGTATGTGTGGCAAGGCATGCCGCAAACCTTCGCTTCCCAAGCCCTGGCGACGACGCTTGAAGGCGCGCAGCAGCAGTTGATCGTTGGCGCGGTCGCCAGCTTTGAGTCGATCAAGCATATCGGCACCAACGGCGGCGGCTTTTTCAGCATGAACGCCGCCCACCCATTCGAAAACCCGACGCCGCTGACCAACATCCTGCACATCCTCAGCATGTTGCTGATCCCATCGGCGCTGACCTACACCTTCGGCAGCATGCTGCTGCAACGCCGTCAGGGCTGGGTGTTCTTCGGCACGTTTCTGGTGATGTTCATCGGCTTCCTCGCGCTGGTGTATGGCGCCGAGCAAACCGGCAACCCGCTGCTGACCCAGGCCGGCGCCAACCAGACGCTGTCGATTGAGCAAAGCGGCGGCAATATGGAAGGCAAGGAACTGCGCTTCGGCATCGCCGACAGCAGCTTGTTTATCGCCACCACCACCGCTGCCACTACCGGTTCGGTGAATACCATGCACGACTCGCTGACACCCATGGGCGGCTTCGTACCCCTGGCGCAGATGATGCTCAACTGCGTGTTCGGCGGTGACGGCGTGGGCTTTATCAACCTGATCCAGTACGCGCTGCTCACGGTGTTTCTGGTGGGCATGATGATCGGCCGCAGCCCGGAATTTCTCGGCAAGAAGATCGAAGCCCGGGAGATGAAACTGGTGATGCTCTCGGTGCTCGCGCACCCCATCAGCATCCTCGGCTTCACCGCCCTCGCCGCCCTCTGGCCGGGCACTCTGGCGAGCCTCAACAACCTCGGCCCCCACGGTTTCAGCGAGGTGCTGTACGCCTACACCTCGGGCACCGCCAACAACGGTTCGGCGTTTGCCGGGCTGAATGCCAACACGCCGTTTTTCAACACCACCATCGGCCTGGCGATGTTGATCGGACGCTTCTTCACCATGCTGCCGATGCTGGCTGTGGCCGGTTCCCTGGCGATGAAAAAAACCGTGCCCGCCGGTGCCGGCACCATCCCCACCGCGACCCCGCTGTTCATGCTGCTGGTGGTGTTCGTGGTGCTGGTGGTCGGTGGCTTGACCTTCCTGCCGGCGCTCGCGCTCGGCCCGCTGGTGGAGCAACTGCAGTTGCTGTCCGGCCAGACGTACAACTAAGGACTTGTTGATGACGACTCAATCGATATTCAAAGGGCTGCTGCGCCCAGTGCTGGTGTCGGCGGTGTTTTTCATGCTGCTGACCGGGCTGGCGTACCCCGCGTTCACCACCGTGGCTGCGCAATTGCTGTTCCCGTTTCAGGCCCAGGGCTCTTTGATTGAGCGCGACGGCCTGGTGATCGGCTCGGCGTTAATCGGCCAGAACTTCGCCAAGCCCGAGTACTTCCAGGGCCGCCCCAGCATGACCCTCGGCGCCGACCCGCAAGACCCGAGCAAGAGCATTGCGCAGCCGTACAACGCCGGTTCCAGCGGCGCCAGCAACCTCGGCCCGACCAGCCAGAAACTGCTGGACCAGGTCGCCGCACGTGCCAAGGCCTATCGCCAGGACAACGGCCTGGCCGCCGACGCCCCGGTGCCGGTCGACGCGGTCACCGCCTCCGCCTCGGGTCTGGACCCACACATCTCGGTGGCCAACGCCCGGCTGCAATTGGCGCGGGTCGCGCGCTTGCGCCACATCCCTGAAACCGACCTGCTGCAACTGCTCAACGACCACACCGCCGCACGCACCCTCGGCCTGCTCGGCGAGCCACGGGTGAATGTGCTGCAACTCAACTTGGCGCTGGATGCGCGTCAGCCCTCTATTGCGGTCAGTGAGTAAGAGATTGCCCCCATGAAGAATGCTCGTTTACCCCTGTTTGACCAACGCATCGTGCTCACTGCCGGCATCGACGCGTTGAAGAAACTGCTGCCCCAGGCCCAATGGAAAAACCCGGTGATGTTCGTGGTGTACCTGGGCAGCATCCTCACCACGCTGCTGTGGTTCCAATCCCTGGGCGGCAAGGGTGAAGCGCCCAGTGGTTTTATCCTCAGCATCACCTTGTGGCTGTGGTTCACCGTGCTGTTCGCCAACTTCGCCGAAGCCCTGGCCGAAGGTCGCAGCCGCGCCCAGGCCGCGAGCCTGCGCGGGATGAAACGCCAGACCCTGGCCAAGTTGCTGCAGCAGCCGCGCCACGGCGCGGCCTGGCTGCCATTGGAAGCCAGCCTGCTGCGCAAAGACAGCGTGGTGTTGATCGAAGCCGGTGACTTGGTGCCGCTGGACGGCGTGGTGATTGAAGGCGTGGCCTCGGTGGATGAAAGCGCGATCACCGGCGAATCTGCGCCGGTGATTCGCGAGGCCGGTGGCGACTTTTCCTCGGTCACCGGCGGCACGCGGGTGTTGTCGGATTGGCTGGTGGTGCGCATCAGCGTCAACCCTGGCGAATCATTTCTGGACCGCATGATCTCGATGGTCGAATCGGCCAAGCGCCAGAAAACGCCCAACGAAGTCGCCCTGACGATTCTGCTGGTGGGCCTGACCCTATTGTTCCTGCTGGTGATCGCCACGCTGAGCCCCTACTCGATCTTCGCCGTGGCCATGAGCGGCAGCGGCAGCGTGATCAGCGCCACGGTGCTGGTGGCGTTGCTGGTGTGCCTGATTCCCACCACCATCGGCGGCCTGCTCTCGGCCATCGGCGTGGCGGGCATGAGCCGGATGATGTCAGCGAATGTCATCGCCACCTCGGGCCGTGCGGTCGAGGCGGCGGGTGACGTCGATGTGTTGCTGCTGGACAAGACCGGCACCATCACCTTGGGCAACCGCCAGGCCAGCAGCTTTTTACCGGCACCCGGCGTGAAGGAAGCCGAGCTGGCCGACGCCGCGCAACTCGCGTCCCTGGCCGACGAAACCCCGGAAGGCCGCAGCATCGTGGTACTGGCCAAGCAGAAATTCGACATCCGCGCACGGGACATCAACGCCCTGGGCGCCAGCTTTGTGCACTTCACCGCGCAAACCCGCATGAGCGGCGTCGACCTGCCCGAAGGCCGGGCGATTCGCAAGGGCGCGGCGGATGCGATTCGCAGCCACATCGAAGCCTTGGGTGGGAGTTTTCCGGCAGCGTTGCAGGCCAAAGTCGATGAAGTGTCACGACGCGGCAGCACGCCGCTGGTGGTCAGCGACGGCGCTAAGGCGCTGGGCGTGGTCGAACTCAAGGACGTGGTCAAGGGCGGCATCAAGGAGCGCTTCGCCGAACTGCGGCGCATGGGCATCAAGACCGTGATGATCACCGGCGACAACCGCCTCACCGCTGCCGCGATTGCGGTGGAAGCCGGCGTGGATGACTTCCTCGCCGAGGCCCGCCCGGAAGACAAGCTGCAACTGATCCGCGACTACCAGGCCCAGGGCAAGCTGGTGGCGATGACTGGCGACGGCACCAACGACGCACCGGCGCTGGCCCAGGCCGACGTGGCGGTGGCGATGAACAGCGGCACCCAGGCGGCGAAAGAGGCCGGCAACATGGTCGACCTCGACAGCAACCCGACCAAGCTGATCGAAGTGGTCGAGGTCGGCAAACAGATGCTGATGACCCGTGGCGCCCTCACCACCTTCAGCGTGGCGAATGACGTGGCGAAGTACTTCGCAATCATCCCGGCGGCGTTTGTCGCCACCTACCCGCAGCTCGGCGCGTTGAACGTGATGCACCTGAGCAGCCCCAACTCGGCGATTCTCAGCGCGGTGATTTTTAACGCGTTGATCATTGTCGCGTTGATTCCACTGGCGTTGCGCGGCGTGACCTACCGCGCCATCGGAGCGGCGGCGTTGCTCAATCGCAACCTGTTGATCTATGGCCTGGGCGGTGTGCTGGTGCCGTTTGCCGGGATCAAGCTGATCGACATGCTGCTGAGTGGGTTGGGTCTCGTGTAGCGACAAAATCCAATGTGGGAGCTGGCTTGCCTGCGATAGCGGTGGGTCAGCTTGCCCTGTACCGACTGACACACCGCCATCGCAGGCAAGCCAGCTCCCACAGGGAACAGCACTGCATTCAACAGGAAGAATATGCCCGCATTAAAAAATGAGCGCCCCGACCCCGACGCCCTGCTCGCCCGGGTACAGCTGGAAGAACAGGCCGCCTTGCGCGGCAAATTGCGTATCTACTTCGGCTCCAACGCGGGCGTCGGCAAAACCTGCGCCATGCTCGCGGCGGCGCAACGCGAAGTCGCCCTTGGCCGTGACCTGCTCGCCGGGGTGATAGAAACCCACGGTCGCGGCGAGACCGCCGAGTTGCTCCAAGGCCTGGAACAACTGCCCCGCGCCACCTTGCTGCACCGCGAGTTCGCCCTCAGCGAATTCGACCTCGACGCCGCCCTGCGCCGGCACCCCGCGGTGGTGCTGGTGGACGAACTGGCCCATAGCAACGCGCCCGGCTCGCGCCACCCCAAACGCTGGCAAGACATCGAAGAACTGCTCAGCGCGGGCATCGACGTGTGGACCACGCTCAACGTTCAGCACCTGGAAAGCCTGAATGATTTGGTCAGCGGCATCATCGGCATTCGCGTGCGCGAAACCGTGCCGGATCACGTGTTCGATAACGCCCACGAAGTGGTGGTGATCGACCTGCCACCCGACGACCTTTTGCAACGTCTCAAGGACGGCAAGGTGTACCTGGGCCCTGCGGCGGCGCGCGCCTCGCAGCACTTTTTCCGCAAGGGCAACCTGCTGGCGTTACGCGAGCTGGCGTTGCGGCGCACAGCGGATCGGGTCGATACGCAAATGCGCGTGTACCGCCGCGAACAGTCGATCAAAACCCTCTGGCCGGCTCGCGAGCGGCTGCTGGTGGGCATCGCCGGAGACACCGGTGATGAACGCCTGGTGCGTGAAGCCGCGCGGCTGGCACAAAAACTCGAAGCCGACTGGATCGTCGTGCATGTGGCCACCCACCAGGGCCGCGGCGCCAGGCGTTACCTGACGGCGATGAAGACCCTGGCGCTGGCGACTGAATTCGGCGCCGACACCGCGACGCTGCCGGGCATGGACGTGGCCGAAGCCCTGGCCGCCTGCGCCCGCGAACACAATGCCAATCGCCTGGTGCTCGGCCACCACCCGCGCCGGGCCTGGCGGTTCTGGCACCCGTCGGTGAGCGACCGGATCAGCCGGCACCATCCGCAAATCGATCAGATCGTGATCGCCCACGGCGTATTGCCTGGCCCAACGCCTGCGATCAAACAGTCGACGCCTGCACCGGGCCGAGCCCTGGCCTACCTGTGGGCCACCCTCGCCTGCTTCGCCGCCAGCGCCATCGCGGCTTTGCTGCTGCAAGTGTTCGACCTGGCCAACGTGGTCATGCTGTTTTTGCTCACGGTGGTGCTGGTAGCCCTGCGTTTTGGCCGTGGCCCCGGCGTGTGGGCGGCGATGCTTGCGGTGTTGTGTTTGGACTTCTTTTTTGTGCAGCCGCGCTACTCGTTCACCGTCAATGACACCCAGTATTTTTTCACCTTTGCGTTGATGCTTGGCATCGCCCTGATCACCGGGCAACTCACCGCGCGCCTGCGCCACGAAGCACGCACCGCCGCCGCGCGCGAACGCCGCGCGACCTCGTTGGCGCGGCTGGCCCGTGACCTGTCGGCGGCGTTGACCGTGGAGCACATCAGCGAGGTGGCCCTGCGCACTTTCAGCGGCGTGTTCGAAGCACGGGTCGGCCTGGCACTGCCGGACGCCGCCGATGGCGTGCACAGCGTCAGTGCCAGCGGGCTGCCGATTGACGACAGCATCGCGCAATGGACCTACGACCACGGCCAAGCCGCCGGCCAAGGCACCGACACGTTGTCGGCGGCCAAAGGTTGCTATTTGCCACTCAAGGCGCCGATGCGCGTGCGCGGTGTGCTGGTACTGGAGCTGGCGCAAAGCGAGCGCCTGAATGACCCACAGGAACGTCGCCTGCTGGAAGCCTGCATGAGCCAGCTGGCAATTGCGCTGGAGCGCGTGCACTTCGTCGAAGTGGCGCAAAGCACGCTGGTGCAGATGGAAGGCGAGAAGATGCGCAACACCCTGCTCGCGGCGATTTCCCACGACTTGCGCACACCGTTGACCACCCTGATCGGCGCCGCCGACACCGCCCTGCCCCACGCGCCACCGGGGCCGTTGACCGAATTGCTCAATGGCATTCACGAACAGGCCACGTCGATGCAGCGCCTGATCGAAAACCTGCTGGACATGGCGCGCATGCAGGAACGCGGCGTGCGCCTGAACCGGCAATGGCATTCGCTGGAAGAAATCGTCGGCAGTGCGTTGCGCCAGTTGCGTGAGCCACTCGCCCGTCACCGCGTGCACACCCTGCTGGACCCGACATTGCCCCTGGTGGACATCGACGCGCTGTTGATCGAACGGGTGCTGGTCAACCTGCTGGACAACGCCGCCAAGTACACCCCGCCGGGCACCGCCATTACTGTCGCCGCACGCGCAGTGGCAGACAGCATCGTGCTGGAAGTGAGCGACACCGGCCCGGGTAAGGCGCCGGCGAACCTGTTCGAACCCTTCGCGCGCGGCCAGCAGGAATCATCCGTCGCCGGCATCGGCCTGGGCCTGGCACTGGCCAAACGCATTGTCGAGGCCCATGGCGGGCGCATCCACGCCAACCCCGGCGATGCCTGCGGCATGCACTTCATCATTACGTTACCGGCGGGCACTCCGCCGCCCATGGAAGCCCTATGAGCACTGCACGCATTTTGATTGTTGAAGACGAAGCCAATATTCGCCGCTTTGTCGGGATAGCCCTGCAAGACGAGGGTTTTCAGGTATTCGAAGCCGACAGCGTCAAGCGCGCGCTGATCCATGCCGCCAGCCGCCAGCCGGACCTGGTGATCGTCGACCTCGGCCTGCCGGACGGCGATGGCAAACAACTGATCAGCGAATTGCGCGGCTGGCTGGCGGTACCGATCCTGGTGCTGTCGGCGCGTGATCGCGAAGAAGAAAAAGTCGCCGCGCTCGACGCCGGCGCGGATGATTACCTGACCAAGCCGTTCGGCGTGCCCGAGCTGCTCGCGCGCATCCGCGCGCAATTGCGCCGGCATGGGCAGACCGGCGCCGTGGCGGCCACTAGCAAGGTGGCGTTTGGCGAGATTGAAGTCGACCTGTCGACCCATGAGGTGTGGCGCCAGGGCCAGCCGGTGCACCTCACGCCCATCGAATACCGCCTGCTCTGCGCGATGATTCGCGGCCAGAGCCGAGTGCTGACGCATCGGCAATTATTGCTGGACGTGTGGGGGCTGGATTACGTCGACCGCGCCCACTATTTGCGCGTGCACATGGCGCATTTGCGGCAAAAGCTGGAAGCGGACCCGGCGCAGCCAAAGCACTTTATTACCGAGTTGCAGGTGGGGTATCGGTTGATGGGGTTATAGGAAAATACTCGCTCACCTGGCTCGGGGTCGATACGGCACACCAGGGCCATCAGATGTTGCCTGGGCGGTTATAGCCTGAATTGGCGGCGCCCTCCGATCAGACAGGAGAGCATCCGCCGCTGAGCCATTAACAACAGGCTCCCGCCATTTAAGGCAATTATTTAATGATATCGCGCCGTTGGACGCCGTCCGCCCGCACTTTAAAATCGGGTGCTTGACTGTCACGAGTAAAAAAGTCCTTCCAGTACAACACATACGTCTCACCCGCCGCACCTGATTGAATTTCCAAGTGAGAGCCATTAGGCACAGCATATTGCGTACTGCCTTGAGAAGTAGCAAAAGCACTGATATCTATTTTGTCCACGCCGCTTTTAAACCCGACGACAGTATCAAGCCTGTCCGGGGTGGAGTCCGACTGATTTTGAAAGACAACCGTGTTTTTGCCTGGCCCTAAAGTAATCGTGTTAGGCACGACATTCGGAACAACCCTATTAGTCCCCGACCCCGTCTTAACATCCTCAATGACCGCGTGCGACGCAATCACTACATTCCCCTTAAATCCGCCTACACTAGAGCGCGCCCCGGAATGCATATCGATAACTTGATCATGCGTATCACCTGTTGCATCGAGGGAATCATGTCCAAACCCGTTCACTATGACCATCGTCGCAGGATTATTATCACGCCCCAAGTTACCAATCAGATATTCAGCCCCGGAAATATCTGTATTTAATTTGTAAGCGGAGATCAACCGCTCGTAGTCTTTTTCTTGCGGACGCGAGACAGCCTTATCTTTAAAGTCTTGACCTGTAGTCATTTCCGAATTTCGACTGTGAACGCTGTAACCTCTGGAGTCAGGTTCACCCTGCGCAGGTGTACGAGCAGGTACACCCAATGAATACAACAACGCGCGAGCAAGCAAATTCCCCCCTCTGTTATTCCCGGTAGGCGCCAGGAAAGCCTGATCTTTGGGGTTATCAGGGTTGCTACGAATATAAACCTCGGTCGGTTTGGTTGGGTCAGTTGATGGATAACCCACCACCAGGTTGGAGCGTGTTTCATTCTGCTTGAAAGTCCCAAACTTTACCTTCCCATCGGGGGTGGCGTAAGTACCCTTTCGATGAAACCTGACTTGTAAATCGACGCCCAAGTCACTCATCTGAGCGTATAATTCGCGCCTCTGCGCAGCATTAAGCGGTTGATACCCGCGATTACCAAGATTTTCAAAGTGTGTGCCAGGCCCACTGTCATAATCCACTTCGATATCTACCCACCCATTACCATCCCTATCCTTAAAGGACGTAGCGGTGTCCACGTTATTCCGAGAGGCTGTCAGGGTATCGTTTCCTTGTCCCGGCGATAGCGAATGAGTAACCGGGGTGAAAGACGGAGAGGGAGTCGATGTGGAGGAGCCAATACTCATAAAAACCACCTGCGCAAATTAATAAAGGAAAACTTACATCACGCACACCTTACACACCCCATAAATAAAAAATAAACAGGGATAATTTGAGCAGATATTTCACGTCTAAAACCGGGCAAACTTCCGCAACAAACCAGCCAAAAACTAACCCCTCTCAACAGAATATCCCTACATCAATATAATCGTTCCGAACATTTAGAACACTCACTAAAAACTCTTTTACATCTTAATTACTAACATCAATATGACCCGCGCAGCCCCTGCCCTTCATTACCAGTGCGAGCGGATAGCCGATTCAAAGAGGTGTAAACAAGCACTCGGCAGCAAAGTCCACAAACACGCGGATTTTTGGCGAGAGGTGCCGGCTGGAAGGCCACAGCGCCCAGAACTGGCCCTGATCGTCGGAGTGCGTGTCCAATACGGTTTCCAGCTGTGCGTGAGCCAACGCCTCGCGGGCGAGGAAGTCCGGCACGTAGGCGATCCCATGGCCATCAATCGCAGCCCTGAGCATGGCTTCCATATTGTTCAACGTCAGCGCTGTGGGCAGCCGCAATTGGGTGATCGCCGGGTTGGCGGATAAGGTCCAGTCCATGATCTTTCCGGTGCTGGCAAAGCGATAACGCAGGCACTGGTGGTGTTCAAGGTCACTGAGGGTGGTCGGCCGACCGTGAGTGCGCAGGTACTCTGGGGCTGCACACAACACAAATCGGAACGGCCCGAGTTTGCGCGCCATCAATGTCGAGTCAGCCAGCCCTCCGCTGCGGATCACCACGTCGAACCCTTCCTCGATCACGTCCACCAAGTGGTCGTTGAAATCCAGCTCCAGCTCAATCTCCGGGTAGGCTTGCCGGAACGCGAGCATGTGCGGGAAGAGGAAGCGATAACCGATGGTGGGCAGGCTGACACGCAGTTTGCCACGTGGCGCCTGCATCACATGGGAGAGCATGGCGCGGGCGTCTTGCAGGTCATCAAGAATTTTGCGACTGCGCTCGTAGAACAATTGGCCTTCTGCGGTGAGGCTGACTTTGCGGGTACTGCGGTGCAGCAGCCGCACATTCAGCTCAGCCTCCAGCTTGGCGACATTTTTGCCCACCGCCGACGCGGAAATACCCATCGCCCGCGCCGCGCCGATAAAGCTGAGGGCTTCAGCCGTCTTGACGAATGCGATAACGCCGCTGAGGTTGTCCGTCACGCCATTACTTCCTTTTTGTCCGCTATGAACGGAATGTAGGCCTGTTTATCGCCAATTGCATCCCGCCTAGAGTCTTTATCTTTCCAGACCTGCGGGAATCCCCCATGAGCACTACAACCTCCTCCACCCATGGCCGCTATGCCATCCTGGCCGCAGTCTGCCTGGCGGCCCTGGTATTACCCATGAGTTTTACCGGGGGCGCAGTGGCTACGCCCTTTATCGGTGAGGCGTTCGCCGCCCGCCCCACACAGCTGGCGTGGATAACCAACGCGTTCATGTTGAGTTTCGGCAGCTTGTTGATGGCTGCCGGTACGCTCGCCGACCTCTATGGGCGCAAACGTCTGTTCTTGTGGGGCATGGCGCTGTTCAGCGCAGTCTCCCTGCTGTTGGCCATGGCACCGGGCATTCTCTGGTTGGACCTGTTGCGCGGGATGCAAGGTGTGGCGGCGGCCATTGCGTTGTCCAGTGGCTGTGCGGCGCTGGCGCAGGAGTTCGATGGCCATGCCAGGACACGTGCTTTCAGCCTGTTGGGCACGACCTTTGGCGCGGGCCTGGCGTTTGGCCCGTTGCTGTCGGGACTGCTGATTGAACAATGGGGCTGGCGCGCGATTTTCCTCGCCACGGCCTTGCTCGCGGGGCTTTCACTGCTGTTCGCGGCACCCACAATGCGCGAAAGCCGCGACCCGAACGCACTGCGCCTGGACCTGGCGGGGATGTTGACGTTTTCGGCCACGCTGGTGGCCTTGACCACCGCGGTGATTCTGGCACCGGAACAGGGTTGGGCCACTGCGACCACCTATTACCTGCTGGGCGCAGCAGCGCTGTTTTTACTGGCGTTTATAGTCGTTGAACATCGCACCAGGCAACCGATGCTGGACTTGCGCCTGTTTCGCTTCCCCCGCTTCATCGGCGTGCAGTTGCTGCCAATCGGCACCTGTTACTGCTATATCGTCCTGATCGTGCTGCTGCCACTGCGGTTTATCGGCGTTGAAGGCGCCAGCGCATTTGAAGCCGGGTTGATGATGCTGGGGCTGTCGGCCCCGATGCTGGTGGTGCCGATCCTCGCCGCGACGCTGACGCGCTGGCTGTCGCCGGGCGTGCTGTGCGCCATTGGCCTGCTGATCGCGGCCGTGGGTTTGTATGGACTGAGCCTGGCCGACGTTGGCCAGCCCCTGCAGACTGTGGCGGCGATGCTGATCATCGGGATCGGCACGGGGTTGCCGTGGGGCTTGATGGATGGCCTGGCAATCAGTGTTGTGCCAAAGGAACGTGCAGGGATGGCGGCGGGGATTTTCAATACGACTCGGGTCGCCAGTGAAGGTGTCGCGCTGGCAATCACCGTGGCAGTGTTGAGCGCGCTGGTTGCGCATCATCTGCCGGCCAGTGCTGTGCAGCTGGGTTCAACCGTCGCCCAGCAGTTGGTCATGGGAGATACCCGGCACGCCAGCGCCAACATGCCATTGGCATTGCTGCGCACCGCCTACATCGGCGGGTTCAATACATTGCTGCAAGGGCTGGCGGGGCTTACGGTGCTCACGGCGGCGGTGGTCTTTACGTTTCTTGGCCGACGCGATGCAGCACCGATGCACGCGTCACCCGCCGTCGAGCGATTAAGCTGAATCGCAGGCAAAAAAAGCCCGCTCAATGAGCGGGCTTCTTGTGGTGACCTGGCGTTCAGCGTTCCAGGTGACCGAATATGGCGCAGCGGACGGGACTCGAACCCGCGACCCCCGGCGTGACAGGCCGGTATTCTAACCGACTGAACTACCGCTGCGCGTAACACATGAAGCGAATGGTGGGTGATGACGGGATCGAACCGCCGACCCTCTGCTTGTAAGGCAGATGCTCTCCCAGCTGAGCTAATCACCCTTCGTTTCGGTGTGTGCGCATCATACAACAAAAAATCGTAATGTGTTGATTTAAATGCAATTTATTTAAAAAAACTTCATCGGGCGATTTTTCGCCATATTTCGGACAAAAAAAACCCGCTCAATGAGCGGGCTTTCTGTGGTGACCTGGCGTTCAGCGTTCCAGGTGACCGAATATGGCGCAGCGGACGGGACTCGAACCCGCGACCCCCGGCGTGACAGGCCGGTATTCTAACCGACTGAACTACCGCTGCGCGTAACACATGAAGCGAATGGTGGGTGATGACGGGATCGAACCGCCGACCCTCTGCTTGTAAGGCAGATGCTCTCCCAGCTGAGCTAATCACCCTTCGTTTCGGTGTGGCGCGCATTCTACGGAGCGACCCTGGGTCTGGCAAGCACTTTCTTAAATCTTTTTTTTCAGCCCTTCCAATGGCTTAGGCAGGGTTGGCCTCAGGCGATATCAAGAGAATAATGCCCCCCTTTGTATAAAGGAGAGACTCACCCCATGTGGTTCAAGAACCTGCTTATCTATCGCCTGACCCAAGATCTGCCTGTTGATGCCGAGGCGTTGGAAGCGGCCATGGCCACCAAACTGGCACGCCCGTGTGCCAGCCAGGAGTTGACCACTTACGGTTTCGTCGCGCCTTTTGGTAAAGGCGAAGACGCTCCCCTGGTTCACGTCAGCGGCGACTTCCTGCTGATCGCTGCGCGCAAGGAAGAACGCATCCTGCCGGGTAGCGTGGTGCGCGACGCACTCAAAGAGAAAGTCGAAGAGATCGAGGCCGAGCAAATGCGCAAGGTCTATAAAAAGGAACGCGACCAGATCAAGGATGAAATCATCCAGGCCTTCCTGCCGCGCGCCTTTATTCGTCGCTCGTCGACCTTCGCCGCCATCGCGCCAAAACAGGGCCTGATCCTGGTCAACTCGGCCAGCCCCAAGCGCGCCGAAGACCTGCTGTCGACCCTGCGTGAAGTGATCGGCACCCTGCCGGTTCGTCCACTCACGGTCAAAACTGCGCCAACCGCAATCATGACCGACTGGGTCACCACCCAGAAACCGGCCGATGACTTCTTCGTCCTCGACGAATGCGAACTGCGCGACACCCACGAAGACGGCGGCATTGTGCGTTGCAAGCGCCAGGACCTGACCGGCGAAGAAATCCAGCTGCACCTGACCACCGGCAAAGTCGTGACCCAACTGTCGCTGGCCTGGCAGGACAAGTTGTCCTTCATGCTCGACGACAAGATGACCGTCAAGCGCCTGAAGTTCGAAGACCTGCTGCAAGACCAGGCGGAACAGGACGGCGGCGACGAAGCCCTGGGCCAACTGGATGCCAGCTTTACCCTGATGATGCTGACGTTCGGCGAGTTCCTGCCGGCGCTGGTTGAAGCACTGGGCGGCGAAGAAACCCCACAGGGCATTTAAGCCATGTGAGGATCAAAATGTGGGAGCGGGCTTGTGTGACAGCCGGGCTTGCCCGCGATGCAGACACCTCGGTCTTCAGCTAGATCGAGTTGATGCTATCGCAGGCAAGCCAGCTCCCACACAAGCCCGCTCCCACATTTGATTGCATTCGCATTTCCGAAATCTAATAACAAGGACATCCCCCATGCGCGCACTCGCCGCCTTGAGCCGCTTCGTCGGCAATACCTTCGCCTACTGGGTGTTGATTTTCGCGGTGCTCGCCTTCCTTGAGCCCGGTTGGTTCATCGGTCTCAAAGGCGCCATCGTGCCGTTGCTGGGCCTGGTGATGTTCGGCATGGGGCTGACCTTAAAACTTGAAGATTTCGGCGAGGTTGCCCGCCATCCGTGGCGCGTGGCCCTGGGCGTGGTCGCGCACTTTGTGATCATGCCGGGCGTGGCCTGGTTGCTGTGCCAGGCCTTCCACCTGCCGCCGGAAATCGCCGTCGGCGTGATCCTGGTGGGTTGCTGCCCAAGTGGCACCTCGTCCAACGTGATGACCTGGCTGGCACGGGGTGACCTGGCGCTGTCGGTGGCGATTGCCGCCGTCACCACCCTCCTCGCCCCGCTGCTTACGCCGGCGCTGATCTGGCTGCTGGCGTCGGCGTGGCTGCCGGTGTCGTTCATGGAGTTGTTCTGGTCGATCCTGCAAGTGGTGCTGCTGCCGATCGTGCTCGGCGTGATCGCGCAACGCGTGCTCGGCGAGCGCGTGCGCCATGCAGTGGAAGTATTACCGCTGGTATCGGTGGTGAGCATCGTGATCATCGTCGCGGCGGTCGTTGCGGCGAGCCAGGCGAAGATCGCCGAATCAGGCCTGTTGATCATGGCCGTGGTGATGTTGCACAACAGCTTCGGCTATTTGCTGGGCTACTTCACCGGGCGGCTGTTCAAGCTGCCGTTGGCGCAGCGCAAGTCGCTGGCACTGGAAGTGGGCATGCAGAACTCCGGGCTGGGCGCCGCCTTGGCCAGTGCGCATTTTTCGCCGTTGGCGGCGGTGCCGAGCGCATTGTTCAGCGTCTGGCACAATATTTCCGGGGCGCTGCTGTCGACGTACTTCCGCCGCATGAGCGAAAAGGAAGACCGCCGCGCGTTGGCAAACACACCCGAAACTTGATCGCCTGATCAATTTTCGGCACTCTACCGAGCTTCGCGGGGACGACCTTGCGACGCTGTCGAGCGCTTATTCAGGGGACGACCCCACTTTTAAAGAGAGGTCATCATGTCCTGGATCATTCTGTTTTTTGCCGGGTTGTTTGAAGTCGGCTGGGCGGTCGGCTTGAAGTACACCGACGGCTTCAGCAAGCCACTGCCGACGGCCCTGACGATCGCCGCCATGGCCATCAGCCTCGGCCTGTTGGGCCTTGCGATGAAAGAACTGCCGCTGGGCACCGCCTATGCCATCTGGACCGGCGTGGGTGCGGTGGGCACGGTGATTGCCGGGATTATCCTGTTTGGGGAATCCATGGCGTTGTTTCGATTGGCGAGTGTGGCGTTGATTATTTGTGGGCTTATTGGCCTCAAGATCAGCGCCTAGATAACAGATTGTTCCCACGCTCCGCGTGGGAACGCATCCTGTGACGCTCCGCGTCGCGCCCCTAAAAGCGGACGCAGAGCGTCCATGGCGGCATTCCCACGCAGAGCGTGGGAACGATCATCTACCTGACACTCCCCCGCAACGCCCCCACTCGCTCCTGCAACTGCGCCGGCGTCGCCGCCTCCACCGTCACCGGCTCACCCGCCACCAGCACCACCCGCGACCAGATCCGGTGAAAGAAGCCCTTGTTCGGATCGCGGCTGAAAAAGCTGCCCCACAAGCCCTGCAACGCCATCGGGATCACCGGCACCGGCGTTTCCTCCAGAATCCGCGTCACGCCACCGCGAAACTCGTTCATCTCACCGTCCGCGGTCAGCTTGCCTTCCGGGAAAATGCACACCAACTCGCCATCCTTCAGATACTGCGCAATCCGCGTAAAGGCCTTTTCGTAGATCTGGATATCTTCGTTGCGCCCGGCAATCGGAATCGCCCCGGCGGTACGGAAGATAAAGTTGAGCACCGGCAACCGGTAGATTTTGTAGTACATCACAAAGCGAATCGGCCGACGCACCGCGCCACCAATCAACAGCGCATCCACAAACGACACGTGGTTGCACACCAGCAAGGCCGCGCCTTCATCCGGAATCAACTCCAGGTTGCGGTGCTCCACGCGGTACATGGAATGGCTGAGCAGCCAGATCATGAAACGCATGGTGAACTCGGGGACGATCTTGAAGATGTAGGTGTTGACCGCGATGTTGAGCAGCGACACCACCAGGAACAACTCGGGGATCGACAGCTTGGCCACGCTCAGCAGCAGGATCGAGACGATGGCCGAGACCACCATGAACAGCGCATTGAGAATGTTGTTGGCGGCGATGACCCGCGCGCGCTCGTTCTCGGCGGTGCGCGACTGGATCAGCGCATAGAGCGGCACGATATAGAAGCCACCGAACACGCCCAAACCGAGGATATCGAACAACACCCACCACGCCTGGCCGTAGCCGAGCACCGCCAGCCAGTCGTTGGCCTGCACATTCTGCGGGAAGCCGCCGGAGTGCCACCACAGCAGCAGGCCGAACACCGTCAGGCCGAACGAGCCGAACGGCACCAGGCCGATTTCGACCTTACGCCCGGAGAGTTTTTCGCAGAGCATCGAGCCCAGGGCGATGCCCACCGAGAATACGGTGAGGATCAACGTCACTACGGTTTCGTCGCCGTACAACCATTCCTTGGCGTAGGCCGGGATCTGCGTGAGGTAGATCGCGCCGACAAACCAGAACCACGAGTTGCCGACAATCGAGCGCGACACCGCCGGCGTCTGCCCCAGGCCCAGGCGCAAGGTGGCCCAGGACTCGCTGAAGATGTTCCAGTTCAGGCGCAGCTGCGGCGTAGACGCCGCCGCGCGCGGAATGCTGCGGCTGGCCAGGTAACCGAGCACCGCCACGCCGACAATCGCCGTCGCCACGATTGGCGCGTAATGGGTGGACGACATCATGATCCCGGCGCCAATGGTGCCTGCCAGGATCGCCAGAAACGTGCCCATTTCTACCAGGCCGTTGCCGCCCACCAGCTCATCGTCGTGCAGGGCCTGGGGCATGATCGAGTACTTCACCGGGCCGAACAGCGCCGAGTGCGTGCCCATGGCAAACAGCGCCAGCAGCATCAGTTCCAGGTGGTTGAACAAAAAGCCGGTGGCGCCCACGGCCATGATCACGATCTCGCCGATCTTGATCGCGCGGATCAATGCGTCCTTGTTGAACTTCTCGCCGAATTGCCCGGCCAGCGCCGAGAACAGGAAGAACGGCAGGATAAACAGCAAGGCACACAGGTTGACCCAGATCGAGCGGTCACCGTCGATGGTCAGCTTGTAGAGAATCGCCAGGATCAGCGATTGCTTGAAGATGTTGTCGTTAAAGGCGCCCAGCAACTGGGTGATGAAAAACGGCAGAAAACGCCGTGTGCGCAGCAAGGTGAATTGTGAGGGGTGGCTCATCGTCCGTGTTCCTGCGTGGCCTGTAGGCTGTTGTTGATCTTCAGGCCACGACTTTACCTAATCCCGCTTACTTATTCGCTAGCCCCGCAATGCAAGGTGAAACAAAAAGCTCGCCTTTATAGGCGCCCTGCACCGTGCGCGAGGCCACGATCAGCCACATCAACGCCAACGCCACCACCAGCACACTGCCAAATACGCTGAAGAAACCCAGGTTCAGCAAGCTAGCGAGCTTCAACGTGGCCAAGGCGTAGACGCCTAGTGGAAAGGTAAAACCCCACCAACCCAGGTTGAATGGAATGCCGGCACGCAGGTAACGCAGGGTGATCAACACGGCGATCAGCATCCACCACAAGCCGAAGCCCCACAGGGTGATGCCGGCCACCAAGCCGAGGCCGTTGGCCATTTCGCCGACGCCCGGCAAACCATTGGCGGCGAAGATCGCGGGGGCGTCGCCGCCCAGCAACAGCATGCCCAGCGCACCGGTGCCGATAGGCCCGAGGGCCAGCCAGCTCGACGCGGCCATGTTGGCGTGGGGCAGCTTATGCAGGGCCATACGCAGCATCAGGATGGTCAGGATGCTGAACGCCACCGGCAGGGAAAACGCCCACAGCACGTAGCTGGTCACCAGCATCACCAGTTGCGAATGCGCGTCGGCCAGGTGCGGCGCCAGCAGACCACCGCTGGCGGCGGCGACTTCGGCCGCCACCACGGGCAGCAGCCACACGGCGGTCATCTGGTCGATGCTGTGCTCCTGGCGGGTGAACATCATGAACGGAATCAACACGCCACACGCCAGCGCCATTGCCACGTCCAGCCACCACAAGGCTTCGGCCAACGGCACCACATCGGCGCCCCAGCGCGGCAGGCCGAACAGCAGCAGGCCGTTGATAATCGTCGCCAGGCCCATGGGAATGGTGCCGAAGAACATCGACACGGTGGAGTGCCCGAAAATGCGCCGCGCCTCGTGGAAAAACATCAACCAACGGGCCGCGTACAACACGCTGAACAGCACAAACAGGCCGACGGTGAACATCCACAGGCCTTCGGCAATCGCGTGCACGCCGGGCAGGTTGATCGGCAATTGGGCCAGGGCAAGGGCCAACACGCCGGTGCCCATGGTCGCGGCAAACCAGTTGGGGGTGAACTGACGAATCACTTCCCGTGGACGGGTCAAGTGACTGAACGGTTTATAGCTGATGGTGCTTGAGCAGGTCATGTCTGTAATCCTCTTCCTCGCATGAGGTTGAGGCCATCATAGAACCTGATCGAATATCTATATAACGGGTAATATCTCTAACTGTTATCTACTTTACCAATATATAGGGATAGGTTAGATCACTGCCTTGGCCCGTGTCGCCCCCTGCAGTAGCAACCCGCCCAGCGCGCCGAGGGCCAGCACGATCAATACGGCGCCATAGCCATCGGTAGTGGCGATGAGGCCAAACACCCGGCTCAAGTTACCCGCCAGCAGCGCGGGCACGCAGAACGCCAGGTAGCTCAAAACATAGAATGCCGACATCAAACCGGCGCGCTCATGGGGCAGCGCCAAGCCCACGATGCTGCGCACACTGCCCATAAAGCCGCCGCCAAAACCAAAGCCTGCGATGACACTGGCGACAAAAAACAGCCACAGACTGGCGCTCTGCACCGCGACCAACAGCAAGGCCACGCCCACCGCCAACAGCACCGCCGAAAGACGCATGACCTTGTCTGCCGGGTGTTCGCGCAGGCTGTAAATCATGACCGCACCGCTCAGGGTCACGACGGCCACCAGGCCGCCGCCGATCAGGTGCGAAGTCGAGCCGGTTGAAGCCCGCACCAGCGAAGGTGCCAGCGACGAAAAGAACCCGCCCAGCGCCCACACCGCCACGTTCAGCGGCATCGCCAGCCACAAGGCCCGGCGTGCTTGCTCGGGCACATGCAGGGTTGGCGACAATGACTTCAAGGCACCCGGAATGCGGCTGACGGTCTCCGGCAAGCGCCACACATAAAGCGCTTGCAGCACCATCAAGCCCAGCAGCGTGAGGTAAATCAACTGGGTCGGACGTGGTGCGTATTCGACGAGCAAGCCGCTGCCCAGAGCGCCACTGGCCATGCCTAAAAGCGGCGCGAGGCTGTTGAGCATCGGGCCGCGCAGGCGGTCGGTGTCCAGCAGCGTCGCCGCCAGCACCGCCGTCGCCGTGCCGGTGGCAAAACCTTGCAGCGCTCGGGCGGCAATCAGGTAGGCGGTGCTGTCAGCGTTGATAAACAGCAACATCGCCACACTATTAAGCAGCAGTGCAGCAAAAATCACCGGCCTGCGCCCCAGGTAATCCGACAATGAACCCACGGTCAGCAGCGCCGCCAGCAAGCTCACGGCATACACACCGAAGATCACCGTCAGCATCGCCGCGGAAAAATGCAGGTTGTCCTGATAAACCTGATACAACGGCGTCGGTGCGCTGGACGCAGCGAGGAAGGTCAACATCGTGATGACCAGGAACGCCAGGCTGGAACGTTGAGAAATGACGCTAGGCATGTGCACACTCCGCTAAAGCTAATATTTTGCTTTTGCAGAGTGTGCTACCGGCAAGCGCTTAAAGCAAATTCTTTGTGTTAAGGTTTTATGCATGGCGATTAAAGAAGGCCTTCGCCCGGGGGGCCGCAGTGCCCGGGTTCAAGAATCAGTGCATAACGCCGCGCGCGAATTGCTGGAAGCCCATGAGCGCTCCAGCGTTACCGTGCCGATGATTGCTGCGCGCGCGGGTGTTACGCCGTCGACCATCTACCGACGCTGGGGCGACCTTTCCGCGCTGCTCGCCGACGTGGCGCTGGAGCGGCTGCGCCCCGACAGCGAGCCCGCCAACACTGGCAGCCTGCGCGGCGACCTGCGCGCGTGGGGCGAACAGTATCTGGATGAAATGAGTTCCGAGTTGGGCCGCAACATGATGCGCGACGTGCAGTGCAGCCATCCCAGGGACTATTGCAGCAACATTCTGATGGGCCAGATGCAGGTTATTCTCGACCGTTATCAGGGCGGCGCGGATGTGCTGCCGAGTCTGGACCGACTGCTGAATCTGATTGCGGCGCCGACGGTGTATCGCAGTTTGTTTTCCAGTGCGCCGCTGCCGGTTGAAGAGCTGTATGAACTCATTGAGTTGGCACTGAAAGCCTAAAAATGTGGGAGCTGGCTTGCCTGCTCCCACCTTTGTGCTGTGTCACTCAACAAAAAAGGCCTCACATGGAGGCCTTTTTCTATGGCGGAACGACGCTTACGTACGCATCCCACGCCCGCTCACCAACAACCGCGCGCATCCCACATACAGCACCACGGTCGCCACCAGCATGAAGGTGATCGCCACGCTGATCTTGATATCCGACACGCCCAAAATGCCGTAGCGGAACGCATTGACCATGTGCAGCACCGGGTTGGCCAACGATACGGTTTGCCAAAACGGCGGCAGCAAGGTGATGGAGTAGAACACCCCGCCCAGGTAAGTCAACGGCGTCAGCACAAAGGTCGGGATGATCGAAATATCATCGAAATTGCGTGCAAACACGGCGTTGATAAAGCCCAGCAGCGAAAAGATCGTCGCCGTCAGTACCACCACCAAAATAGTCACGCCCAGGTGATGCACTTGCAGGTGGGTGAAGAACAGCGACAGCAAGGTCACGATCACGCCAACCATCAAGCCGCGCAGCACACCGCCCAAGGTGTAGCCGATCAGAATCGTGTGCGGCGACACCGGCGAGACCATCAGCTCTTCAATGGAGCGCTGGAACTTGCTGCCGAAGAAGCTGGAGACCACGTTGCCGTAGGAGTTGGTGATCACCGACATCATGATCAGGCCCGGCACGATGTACTCCATGTAGGTGAAACCGCCCATGTCGCCGATCTGGCGACCGATCAGGTTACCGAAAATCACGAAGTACAGGACCATGGTGATCGCCGGCGGCAGCAGGGTCTGCGGCCAGATCCGGGTAAAGCGCTTCACTTCGCGGTAGACGATGGTTTGCAGCGCGACAATGTTGGGTTGCAGTTCGGAACTCATACCGCCACCTTCGCCAGATTTTTCTCCACCAGGGACACGAACAACTCCTCAAGGCGATTGGTTTTGTTGCGCAGGCTCAGCACTTCGATGTTCTGGGCTGCCAATTGAGTGAACAACGCGGTAATGCCCATGGCCTTGTCCACCTGGACTTCCAGGGTGTGGCCATCGACCAGCCGGCTTGGGTAGCCGAGCAATTGCGGCGCCACCGTCAGGTTGTTTTTCAGGTCGAGCAGAAAGGTTTCCACATGCAGCTGGCCCAGCAGGTTACGCATGCTGGTGTTCTCGACGATGGTGCCGTGGTCGATGATGCCGATGTTGCGGCACAGCTGCTCAGCCTCTTCCAGGTAATGGGTGGTGAGGATGATGGTGATGCCCTTCTCGTTCAGCTCGGTGAGGAAGGTCCACATCGAGCGACGCAGTTCGATGTCCACACCTGCGGTCGGCTCGTCGAGGATCAGCAGGCGCGGTTCGTGCACCAGGGCGCGGGCGATCATCAGGCGGCGCTTCATGCCACCGGAGAGTGAGCGCGACGGCACGTCACGCTTGTCCCACAGGCCTAACTGGGTCAAGTACTGCTCGGCACGTTCCTTGGCGATTTTCGCCGGGATGCCGTAATAGCCCGCCTGGGTGACGACGATGTCGAAGGTTTTTTCGAACTGGTTGAAGTTGAATTCCTGGGGTACCACGCCGATGGAGCGCTTGAGCGCCGCCGGGGATTTATCCAGGTCATGGCCAAAGATATTCACCGAGCCGCTGGTCTTGTTGACCAGGGTGGAAAGGATACCGATGGTGGTGGATTTGCCGGCGCCGTTGGGGCCGAGCAAGGCGAAGAAGTCACCTTCGGCAACGTCCAGATCGATACCACTCAGGGCCTGGAAACCGTTGCCGTAGGTTTTGGTTAGCTGCCGGATGGACAGAGCGGAACTCATATCGGAATACGCACCAAAGAAGGGAATAGAAAGAATAGATGAGGGCGCAGCCCAGGTAGTTCAACGGCGGCGCATGACAGGCATGGTGCTTGCCCGCGCCGCACAAGTACAGTCACCCGTATTAATAGTGGGTATTAAGTCAACGCGGTCATCACGGCTTTGCGGTACGCCGGCCGCTGTTGCAGGCGTTGATACCAGGCCTCTAGATGGGGCATCGAAGGGCGTTCGATGGGCATTTCAAACCAGGCGTAGATAAAGCTGCCCAAAGGGATATCGCCCATGCCGATTTCGTTGCCGGACAGGTAAGGTTGCTCGGCCAGGGCTTTGTCCACGGTGCTCAGTGCATCGATACAGGCTTGGCGCCCGGCATTGATGCTGTCCCAGTTCTGTTTTTCCGCCGGGGTGCGCAGGATGCCCCAGAACACAGCCTTGAACGGTTCGGCGAGGGTCGAGGTGGTCCAATCCATCCACTTCTCGGCATTCGCCCGCGCTTGCAGGTCGCTCGGGTACCAGCTCGATGCCTGCTTGGCGCAGAGGTAACGCACGATAGTGTTGGATTCCCACAGCACAAAGTCGCCATCTTCGATCATCGGCACCCGGCCATTGGGGTTCAAGGCTCGGTATTGCGGCGTGTCGACCACACCAAAAGCCCCGCCCGCATCAATTGCCTCATAATCCAGGCCGAGTTCCTCGGCGCACCACAGTGCTTTCCTGACGTTTGATGAATTTTTACGACCCCAGATTTTCAGCATGACCGCGCCTTATTGTTGGTGAACATGGCTTGATGAACGCAGCAGCATACGCCGGTTCACGCGCGGCTTAAATCGGTCTGCCTATCGCCCAACTGTTGCGGCATGTCTTCGGCGAACAGGTGCGGGTAACACTGCTGAATATGCGCGAAGAAAAACGCTTCGGGCACGTCGGAAAACTGCCCGTGGTCCAACACATACTCCATCGAACGCTGGCCCTGGCGATTAAACGCGTGAAACACGCTGTCGTGAATGCCATCGAACGCCAATGGCGGCACATCGAACACTTCGCACAGTTGGCTATTGAACGCCGGGGTGGCCTTGACCCAACGGCCGTTCAAGTACACCTCGGTATAGCCGTGCATGGCGAACACATCGCTTTTGAGCAAGGCGATCAGGCGCGGCGTCGACAGATGATTGCGCACGTCCGCCAGGCCGATGCGCGCCGGGATACCGCAGTGGCGGGCGCAGGCGGCGAGCAGCGTGGCCTTGGGCACGCAATAACTCTCACCGGCCGCCAAGGCGAAGCTGGCGTTCAAGGTGCCTGGGTCGCGGCTGAAGGTGTAGGGGTTGTAGCGAATCGTCTCACGCACGGCGTAATAAAGACTGACTGCCTGGTCACGCAAACCCGCGCTGGGACCGCGATGTTTTTCAGCGAACTCCACCACCGCAGGGTGGTCACTATCGATGAAGCGGCTGGGATTCAGGTACGTATCCATGCGCGTTATCTCCGAAGGAAGGCTTGAGTCTAACCACAGGTCTGCCCTTGCGATAACGACGATTCGGCCAAATGTCGGCGCCTGGTGATCGGCGCCCGCTGTACAACTCGTTACACCCTGATCACCGCGCTTTTTCGGATGCCGACTAAGCTCCATGGTGGTTTCGCCCCTGGTTTCACGGAGGATTGAATATGCTGTTGTTGTGGATACTGGTTCTGGTGGTCGGCATTGCCTACCTGGCACACCGCCGCACCGCGCCCCTGCCCGCCCTGGGCGTGGTCGCCGTTTACCTGCTGGCGATGGGCGCCTGGAGCCACGCACCGGGTTGGCTGCTGCTGATCTTCTGGGTGTTGATCGCGGCCGTGGCCCTGCCCTTGCTGCTGCCCGACCTGCGCCGCCAATACTTCACCAAGCCGCTGTTCAGCTGGTTCCAGAAAGTCCTGCCGCCGATGTCCGAGACCGAGCGCGACGCGATTGACGCCGGCACCGTGTGGTGGGATGGCGAACTGTTCAGCGGTCGCCCCGATTGGGACAAGTTGCTGGCCTACCCCAAGGCGCAACTGACCGAAGAAGAACAGGCGTTTATCGACGGCCCCACCGAAGAACTCTGCGCGATGGTCAGCGACTGGGAAATCGGCCAGGCCATGGACCTGCCGCCCGCTGCCTGGGAACACATCAAGACTCATGGCTTCTTTGCCCTGATCATTCCGAAGGAATATGGCGGCAAGGGCTTTTCCGCCTATGCCCACTCCCAGGTCGCGATGAAACTCGCGACCCGCAGCGGCGACCTGGCCTCTACCGTGATGGTCCCCAACTCCCTCGGCCCGGCCGAGTTGCTGCTGCATTACGGCACCGACGAACAACGCAACCACTACCTGCCGCGCCTGGCGCGTGGCGATGACATTCCGTGTTTTGCCCTGACCGGCCCGCTGGCCGGCTCGGACGCGGGCGCCATGCCCGACACCGGCGTGATCTGCAAAGGTGAGTGGGAAGGCAAGGAAACCCTTGGCCTGCGCCTGAACTGGGAAAAACGCTACATCACCCTCGGCCCGGTCGCGACCTTGCTCGGTTTGGCCTTCAAGGCGCATGACCCGGACCACTTGCTGGGCGGAGAAGAAGACTTGGGCATCAGCCTGGCGCTGATCCCGACCGATACCCCAGGCGTAGAAATCGGCCGTCGTCACCTTCCCCTGGGCGCCGCGTTCATGAACGGCCCCAACTCCGGCAAAGACGTGTTCATCCCCCTGGAGTTCCTCATCGGTGGCCAGGAAATGCTCGGCAAGGGCTGGATGATGCTGATGAACTGCCTGTCGGTAGGCCGCTCGATTTCGCTGCCTGCGGTCGGCACCGGCGCGGCCAAGTTCACCAGCCTGGTGACCGGCCAGTACGCCCAGGTGCGTGAGCAGTTCAACGTGCCGCTGTCGGCCTTCGAAGGCATCCAGGAAGCCCTGGCGCGTATCGGCGGCAACGCCTGGCTGATGGACAGCGCGCGCATGCTCACCGCCAACGCCGTGGACCTGGGGGAAAAACCCTCGGTGCTTTCGGCGATCCTTAAGTACCACCTCACCGAGCGTGGCCGCGAGTGCATCAGCCACGCCATGGACGTGCACGGTGGCAAGGGCATTATCATGGGCCCGAACAACTACCTGGGCCGTAACTGGCAGGGCGCGCCGATCTTCATCACCGTGGAAGGCGCGAACATTCTGTCGCGCAACCTGATGATCTTTGGCCAGGGTGCGATTCGCTGCCATCCGTTCGTGCTCAAGGAAATGGCCCTGGCCGGTCGTGAAGACCGTGACCAGGCGCTGAAAGAGTTCGACGGCCTGCTGATGCAACACATCGGTTTCGCCGTGAGTAACGCCGCCAGCACCCTGGTGCTGAACCTTGGCGTGGGCCACTTCGAGAAAGCCCCGGGCAACCGCCTGAGCCAGGGTTATTTCCGTGCATTGAACCGCCAGGCCGCTGCGTTCGCCCTGCTCGCTGACCTGAGCATGATGCTGCTGGGTGGCGAATTGAAACGCCGCGAACGCCTGTCGGCGCGCCTCGGTGATGTGCTGAGCCACATGTACCTGGCGTCGGCCGCGCTTAAGCGTTATCACGACCTGGATTCGCCGGACCACCTGGAGCCGTTGTTCGCCTGGGCCATGGAAGAAAGTCTTGGCGAATCCGAACGCGCGCTGGATGAGCTGCTGAGCAACTTCCCGAACAAGGTGCTCGGTTGCCTGCTGCGGGTGATCGTGTTCCCGTTCGGCCGTCGCCATACCGGGCCGTCCGACGCACTGGATGCCGAAGTGGCCGCAGTGATCGGCCGCGCCAAAGGCGACCCGACCCTCGAAGAACTGCTGGCCGGCTGCTACCGCCCGCAATCGGCGGAGGACCCGGTCGGCGCCCTGCAGCATGCCTACGACCTGCTGGGTGCCAGCCATCCGCTGCAGAAAAAACTGCATGCCGCGCTGAAAAGCGGCCAGGTCAAGCCGTCTGCCGGCGAACATGCCATCGACGCCGCACTGCACGCCGGGGTGCTGCAACCGGCCGAAGCGCAAACCTTGCGGGACGCTGAAGCGGCACGCCGCAAGGTGATCGACGTGGATGATTTCAGCAAGGAAGAGCTGACCCAGGCTGAGGGTAAAGTCCGCTAACCGCTCATACCCATACAGCGAAGGTCATATAAATACGGGCGCGTGAGCTATATACTCTCGCGCCAGTTTTTATTTTACTTACAAATCAATCAGTTAACAAAAGCCTGGCCTGGATTTTTCTACGCAAGATTCTATGCAAAATTTCTTCTACTCCTGCCCCCTTCACCGTCAGCACCGATGACAGGTGATCCCCTTCGACCGAAGGTCAAGACCCACCCCTGAGGTGGCAACACCACCATCCTCCGGGATGTACCTCGACCAATACCCATGATCCACAAAACCAGCCTTTAGCTTTTGATCTTGCTTCTGCTCTATTGGGTTGGCGAAATTGATAGCTTAGCGCTATCCACTGACTCAGTAGCGACGGAACGTCGAAGGGCGGATAACTTGAAAGCTCACGCTTTCGGGTGAGTCAAGATCAAAAGCGAAGCTTTGATTTGTGGGGACACGTATGTAGGTATCTGTGGGCTGATCCAAGCGTTGTGGTGGTGTTACCGGCGTGAAAGGTCAAGGGCATTATACCAAAATGCCACTATCGCGCCAAGGAATATTTCTTGCAAGTATGATTTGAGTGTGGTAGCGATTCTGCTTTGTCTAATACAACGCTATATCGACACTTGTATGACCCCAGTTAAATCAATGGCTTACGCGACGGCAGAAAAGTCGTACGCCGGGCCAGAAGAGATTCAACTTCACCCTGCAAGCCTGGCTGGTCATCCAACAGACTTTCAGTGCCGAGACGCCGCATATCAAGCCAAAACAGGACCACTGCATTAACCAACTCTCGCAGCAGTCCAACGGGAATACGGATTCCATCAACCGGGGCACGATAAGTCACCGGCACGTTTGGATATTTGACGGTATCGGCCCAATGAGGCCATAGGCCGGTGTGATTCTTTCGCAGCTTCATTGCAGATTTTCCCTCACCATGGCGACAAACGTTGCCAAGGGTTTGAAGTAGATCAAGGTGCCCGTAGGAATCGAAACTCTGGAAATCGATGCCCCTTACATCTAGGAACAGACTGTTCATTTTGTCGCCCCACTTCACATCGTCAAGACGCTTCTGGAGTTCATCGCCCAGTTGCAAAGACCCGATGCAATTCCTCAGGTAACTCCTCAATTGCTGCTCCCACACGGATTGGATACCGAGACAAAGCGCCATTGATGTTTTAGCGGTCAGGTTGATGTGGTCGAGCGCCTGAATCGATGCAATAGCTTGGTCTGGGTTCTTAGCAAGCTCAACAGCCTTCCTGTCGAGGCCCGCCAACGCTGGCTCTACCACTAGGTTCAAGAAGTCTTGTGCCACCTCTCCATATCGGTTGGCGTAGGCGTCTGCTATTGAAAGCTTCCATGGGTGTGCAGTTGTCATGGTTCATCCTGATCACTGAGGGCATTTCAGAATGGTAGCGAACCAGAGGCACTTTTTCTGCGAGAGCTTACCCCGCCCCCAAAAATCAAATGCAACTAGATGGGCGATTGATTCTCATCCAGCAAGAAATAACCCTAACCACCCCCCCCGCCGAATTTTTTGATGCCCATCGACGGTGATTTGGGTTTGGCTGGGGCGAATTCGGATACTTCAACTATGAACTTAACAACGGCAACACTGAGCTTCGCAAGCCGTTCTTAATATACAAATAACAGTATGGACTGGGTGCCGCTGGGGTCGATTCTGGAGGGCGTAAGGGGCTGCGCTGTCAACTTGATCAAATGCAATGAAGCCCGCTCAAGGCGGGCTCTGTGGGCCGTTACAGTTAGGCTTTCAGTTCACGCTTGATCCTGTACACCGTGGCAACGCCGCAGTCTGCCAGCTTGGCAACATCATCCGCCGACAGGGTTGGATTCTTCACGATCAGCGCCTCTACCCTCTTCCACAATTCGGCATTCTTGCCCTTACCGGCTGGCTTCCAGCTGGGATCTTCTGCCCGTTTCTTCTGCAAGCCCTGCTGGATCCGTTCAACACGCTTCTCTTGATCAAGGCGGGCCATGGTAGCCATGAGTTCGATCAGCATGTCATTGATCACGTTCATGATTTGCCCGCTGATGCCCCTGTCTACCACCAACATATGACTGGTAGGCAAGTCAGCTATAACCAGACGCAAGCCCTTTGTCTTGATTGTCGTCTTGAGGGTCAGCCAATCTTCTTGGGAAAGCCTGCTGAGACGGTCTACAGACTCGCAAAGGAGGATGTCGCCCGGTTGAGCTACATCAAGCAGTTTCATCAGTTCAGGGCGGTTGAGCTTCGTCCCACTGATGTTCTCGGCGTAAACGCCTGCAATGGTGAGGGACTTCTCAGCAGCGAATGCCTCAAGGGACTCCTTGGCACGATTTGCGTCCTGATCCTTGGTGCTGGCCCTCAAGTACAAATGTGCGTTCATGGCTGGCTATCCTTTATTCTATTGAGTTGATAGATCAAAGATAAACTATCTTATAGCCAATAGTGGATAGATATTTGATAGCAGAATCACCTATCGGACAGGCGGTTATCCCACTACTAGAGAAGTCTACTTCTTTGATAGTTAACCCTCTTGACCATCGGAAGGTTTCTTAGAACTCGCTATCAGGGCCATTATCCGCAGATTGCCTGCGTTGGTGGGCAGAACGCCCGTGTAACGGCTGGGGCCACCTTCGCCGGTGAACTCAACAAGGCCCATCGCTAACAGGTTCTGGAACGGGCCAAGATCGCTCCCGGATACTTCGTGTTGGCCTTTGTGGATTCGCATGAGTAGTTCATCAAGCACTTCTGATCCGTATGCGGGCATCTTCAACTTCCCTTGCGCTGGTGATGGGCGCTTCCGCCCAGGTGATGCAAGGAGCGTAGCTCGCCCAAGACGTAGGTGGGGCCGAGTGTTGCCGTCCGTGGAAAAACGGTGATCCCGGTTCATTTTGGGGATTCTGGCGTCAAAACCTCGATTTGAACGTAGCCACGGGAAAAAGCTTAGCAACACTCCTCCACAAGCCACATGGACACTGGGCTACAGCCCTATCGCCGTAGAACTCCGTTCTAGGGGGACGACACTCACGCAGGAGGTTTCCGTGGGGTTTTGGGTAGGTTATGGAGGGGTTTCCTTCGGCGTAGGCTCTACTCTTACACGGAAGCAAAGCGCTGAACCAAGTTCAATAGGGTCTCCCGCGTGGAGAAAGCTGCGAATGGTTCGGTCCTTTACCTTTTCAAGGATCTTGGTCGCCCCGCGATCACACTCACGAATCAAGGTGTTTGCAAAGTTATCCGTCTTGTCAGACGACGCGTAGAGGAAGGCGATGCTGTCAGGCAATGTGAAGTCAGCAAAATACGGCGACCGGCCACTGTTATAATCGGCAATCCCTCCAAAATCGTGATCGGTTATCAATCCGACGCTCTTACCACCCTGGAGAAATGGCACAACACTGCGGGTAACTGCGAGGTGCCATCCTATAGGCTCATGGCTGATAGTAAAGTCTGTGTTCGTATCGCATATAAGGTACGACTCGACATGCTTGGAATGATCTTTTGGCCCAAGCCGGGCAATGGCATTTGAAAAGCCAAACACTGTGCAAACACTGACGCGAATACCATTTGGAAGCTCTTTAAGCGTGTTCGTATCGACGGCCATCAGGTAGTCGAACCGCTGAACCAACTCCCCCCACTGGCTTTTATCCTGGGTGAAGTCTTCGGCAGGAGCGGCATACACCACCTTCTCCCTCTTCCCGTCACGCTCGTAGGTGATGCGACGCTGTATCGAACCTGGGTCTAGCTCAGGGATAGTTAATCGACCGCTCTCATCGAAGGTAATCGTGAGAAAAGAGAGATCACCCGAGGCTGTACCGTACACAGCATCGAGTCTCGGCTTGGACTGTTCGGCTTGGTTCTTACGCTTCCGTTTGCTTTGCTTCCCGCTCAAGGTTATCGCTCCATGGTGCCTTGGATCAGTTCGCCCTAGCATGGCAGGGAGATTAGGCGGAGGGCAATGCCGTGATGACGGAAAGAAAGCAATGTGCTATCACTTAGTTATCCAATACGCCATCGTCACTGACGGGTCTCACATGAACGACAAAAGTAAAGCTGCTACCTCTATACGAGGAGACAGAAAGAAAGGATTCAGCCCGAGAGCATTGGCAGCAGTGACGGCAGCAAGCATAGGAGTACAAGAAATGCTACGCAGCGGCCTAACAGTTGGCAATGCCGCTGGAGCGACCGTAGGCTCTCTTGCTGCGTTCGTGGTAGCAGATGTTACAAATGCATCCAAGACAGAAGCAGTCATGATTGGCGGCATAGCAGGCAGTTTCGGCATAGCTGTAGGAAACAAGATCGACACCAAGACGGGGGAAGAATCTAGCCTGACCATTCTGGAGCTGTATCCGAACCTGACCAACAAATACATCGAGGGACTGTAACTAGCTATCGCTCCCACGGAAGCGGATCAACCGCCACCGCTTGGCGTACACGAGGCATCACAGGAACCACGTCTAGCACTGGGTCATCAAGAGACTTAGCAAAACCCTTCAGTCTCGCCAACACCCTTACAGAAGCCTGTGCAACGGGAATGACCGGTGTTGCTGTTTGCTTGGATGGAACGGCGAACACGATAGGAGCGTATGCAGGGATACGCTCGCCGTGATCCATGACACTCGTGTGGCGGGCAATGTATTCATCTAGGACGTTCTGGATGGCTTCAACAGGCTGGCCGTGTAACAGGTCAAAGACTGCCTGCTGCTCTTGGGCGTTGAGATTGATACGGCTCAAGTGCTGCGACATAAACGGGGCTACACGCTTGCGAAGAATGTTCACTACGTGAGCTAGCTCTGGCCTGTATGTGGAGTGGCGCTCTAGCTCCAGCAGGGACACGTCAGAGGCTGTGTACGTGGTGGTCTTCACCACGAATGCCCTACTTCCCTCCTTGCCTTCCAATGTCGCCTTGAGAGCCCTCAAGGCTTGAGTGGTCATGCCGTCGAGGCTGTCTAGGTAATCGCGGTGCTCTGGAACAACTGGGTCTAGGTGATCCTGTAGCCAAGCTGTCAGGGCATGGCGCTGGGTTGACTGGATCTTGGCAGCCTTCACCAAGTCGGCTACTACATCAGGCCCAAGGAACCTGATGATGCGTTCTACTGTTTGCTTACGGGGGGCGCCCCTCTCTACAGCATGCTTGGATACCAAGGCGCTACGACTGATGCTGAGGCCATGGCCGTAGTATTTTGTGCCGTGAGTACGGTTGAGCTGAGTGGGTGCCACTACAAGGTTTTCAGCGTGGTAGAGACCAATGAAGGCGTGGCCTTGCACTGGGACAACGTGGCTGATCTCAAAGCCTTTGGTCTGTCCGTACTGGTTGGCCTTGAGCTTGAGTTTGTATACGTCGTGAAGTGCTACCAGCGAGTCTACGGTGTGGCCGGTGAGGATTTGTAGTGTTCCCGCACGTTCACACTCGTAGGCTAGGTGGTACAAGAAGGCGGAGTTGGTAGCTTTGGCAAGGCGTGCAGTTCGTCTCTTGGTGGAGGCGGCGAACTGTTTGCACTGGCGGGTGCAGTAGATGGCTGTAGCGCTCTTTGTACGGAATCGTTGTTTACATTCGGGGCATGTCGGGCGGCGGTAAACTGCCTTAGTGGTGGTCTTGCTCGGTGCTGCTGTTGTCACTAGTGCTGACTCCTACTTGGGTCGTCGAGGTATTGGTTTGGTTACTTGATTGGTACGTAATACGGCATGCCCCAGAACAAAAGGGCATTGGCTTGGAAACGGTGAAAGTTCGCCCACAGGCGCGGCATGTGCATGTCTTCATGCTGAAAACTCCAGATAGGGAATGGCCGGATTACCATCCGGGTGAACTACCACCCAGCGGTGGAGCCCTTGGTGGTTAATCACTTCTTGAACAATGAACCGTTTGCGGGTTGTCCCGCACAGAGTCATGGCGGCTGTAAGCGCCGCCCCCGATGATGTGAATTCGTATGGCCTAGCCATATATTGTTTCTCCTGTGAGTGGGTAATGTTGTGTGCGAGGCACACGGAAGATGTCCACTGAAAAGTGGCTCCAGCCCTTATGTAACGCGGGTTGCGGCATATGCGAGAGGAAGCATTCGCCTACTAGAGGCACGATTGTTTGTTAGTCACGCTCTGGCGGTGGCAACCTGTGATCGCCCAAGACGGTTAACCAGCAAAGCCCTTCTGGCATACCCATCATCACGCAAGACCAAACTGTGTCAGCGACACCGGGGAGCTGCTGGGCAACTTGCTCTCCGTATGTTTCGATCACGTATTGGGTTGCAGCAGCGTGGTAGTCAAGCTGACTTGAAATATCGTCGTACCTCACTGAACCTCCTTCGGCAAATAACTCTGGAAAGTCTTCTGCATTTCCTCACGTACTTGTCCGCTAACAGCGGTCGCAATCTCAGTAGCGTTAGCATCCGTCTTCACGTTCACTGTGATTTCAACAGGGGGAGCGTTTACAGTTGTTTGGTTATTGATGGTTGTACCGCCTTTAGCAGACTGATCATCAGCAACCATTTCGCCACGACTACCCGGAGTAGCACGCGATGCTGTCGCAACTGCTTGAGCAGCAACCTTGGCAACTGCATTGTTTGGGTCGGACTGGCTCAACAGGTCTTCAAGATGGCGACCAAAGTTCGGCAGACTCTTGGTGTTCAAACCTGACATGTCCAGTGGAGGCATTCGCGGATCAAGTGGAGCATGCTGCTCATCAAAACCAACTTGACCCCAACGCTGGCGGTTGTCATCGGCCACTTGTTGTAAGTCTTTGCCAACACCAAGGAGGCGCCACAGCTTCGACACAGGATCATTTATGTCGGAATCAAGCCGCTGTTGTGTAGTGAGGGAACTACCACCCTTACCGTTAATATCGAAGGGGCTAATCCCAGAGCCTTCAATCATGTACGCAGCTCCGACTTCCTCAGCTCGTTGTTGCGCAGTTTTCGAACTGTTGTCCGCGTTTTTCCCGGCCATCATGTTTAGCATGCTGGTTTGAAGCTTCACCAATACGGTATCGAAGTCTCTAAAAGCGTTTTGTAGGCCAGTGGTGCTTTCAATCAACTGGCGCTCCGCTGTCAGGCGATCACCTAGAGCGGCAATCAGCTCGGGATTTTCGTTAACCCCTACGCTCCGCAAGTACTGATCGTTCTCGACACGTACCGCTTGTGCGTCAAGTGAGTGCTTGTGGCGTTCAAGTAGCTCAGGCGACTGTGCAACGATGTCACGTAGCCCCTGTTGAACCATCGCCCCATTTACACGGCCATCGTGTTGCGCTTCCAGCACGAAACCGGCGAGCTTGTTCACGTCACCTTTGTAACCAAGCGCCTTACCAATTGCTTGGTATAGGATCGTTGTTAGACGTGTGCCAAGGGCGTCGGTCAGAGGGCGTAGATCCTGCCCCATGAATCGGTCTTTCGAGTAACCCTGATTGAGCTGGAGGGCGGCAGAGTATTGCTGCGTCTTGTCCAAGTTACCGATACGGAACACTGCGGCTTGATCCTTCTGCAACTGGATGGCCTCTTCCAGTGTTTTCCCCTGAGCCCGGAAGCCTTGAATCATGTTTGAGTAAGCGACGGCGGATTCGCGGTCGATCTTCATTCCGTACTCTTGGCTGTTGCCGATGTACGCTGCTTTGATTCGTGCTCGCTCCTTGTCGTTGTTGCCAGCGGCCAGCAACGTGTTGTCGAACTGCTGATTGTCGGCGGCTGTTTCTTGGCGCTGTTCGATACGCTTACCAAGATAACTGGCAGCCTCGGTGAGGGCGTACAACGCTGCCCCAGCGGCGCCAAGGCCAACGGTGAGTCCGCCTAGCCCGCCGCTCTCTGGACGGTCCTGACGAGCTTTCCACGCAGCGAAGCGCTCTTGAGCCATCGAGTATCGGCCAGCGCCTTGTTCGGCCCGTACAGCGGCCCTACTGTCACGGAGAGTTGCCGCAAGTTTGGATGCTTGATGGCGCTCAGCAAGTCGAATACCACGTTCACGAGCTAGGCTAGCCTCGGCACGCTGCAACTTGGACTGATGCAGCGCAGCCTGTTGCTGCAATTGAACTGTACGTTCTTGGCGACGTTGCAGGATGTCAGCTAGTCGCGCCTCTCGAATCTTTGACTGTTCTGCCGTAGCCTGTAGCTTCGCCCTTCCAAGATCAACTTTCAATGCCTCTTGTTCGGCCTTGTGTTGTTTGGCTGATAGCACAGCAGCGGTCACTTGTTGCTTGAGCACTGCACTTTGCAGAAACGACTCTTCACGTTTCCCAGCAGATGTTAGCTTTTGCTCGGCAAGCTGAGCCCTAAACTGAGATTGTCGTAGTCGAGCCAGCTTTCCCTCAGTGGCAATCTGTTTGTCGAGACTCTTTTGAACTGCTGCGTTAGCTGCTGTTGATGCATCACGACGTGATGTGATACTGAATTTCTTGTCCAGCTTCTTGTTCAAGTCATCCGCTGTTTTCATCACACCCAACATAGTGCCCTGCACTCGTTTTAGCATTTGCTCAAACGCAAGCAGCGGGCCTGCCTTTACATCGAATACCAACGTACCTGTTAGGCGTGCAATCTCTTCGTTATGGGCACTCACTGACTACCCCCACTGGCGTAACCGTAGGGTTGCTGACGCTGCTCGAAGTGCCCGTTGAACACTCGGTTAAATGCCCGGTCATTTCGCCCAAAGCTGACAAAGCTCGTCTGGTCGAAGTAATCACCTTGATTGATGGTCAGGTATTGTTCAAACACATCCTGTACGGCTCTCGAACCGACAATAGCAAAATGTACGGTGCCATCAGGAAGTTTGACCCACTTATAACTAAAGTAGATATCAGGGGCAATATAGCTACGAAGGTATTGGCCCAAGGCACATGCAAAGCCCGTAATGTTGCGTGAGCCGGTAATGCGAGTGATGCTGTAGTACTGCTGTGGTTCATTTTTCAGAACTTGTTCCGGTGTAGCTGGTTTTTGCATTAATCGTTTTCCTGTGATGTAACAAACACCCATGAGCCAACCGGGATACCATGCTGACCAACTGGCAATGTGAAGCTTCTGGACATCAACTCTGGGTGTGACGTGTTGAACTCGCGAAGTGCTTTGAAAATGGTGCTCTCGCTATAATCGTTTGAACTCATGATAACAACCATATCTACAACCTCCTGTAGAGCCTCTGGGGCGCTTTTGGTTGCAAGGTGCTGAACTAGTGGCGCCTCTACTTTATTTATTACTTTAGGTTCTTGTAGCTTATCTGGTGCGTACTTGGTTAACAGCAACTTGGTTAAACCATCCATCAGCGCTTTCCTCGGGCTGGAGCGGACTTTGTAACTTCCGTAGTTGGCTGAACAGTGAAAGTTTCACGAATCTGTTTTTCAACTTCAGCGCGTTTCTCAGCAGCAGCTTTAGCCCGCTCACGCTCTTCACGAGCAGCGTCTACACGGAGTTGGTCAGTAACGGCCTGCTGGATGAATGCCTCGTTATGCTCTTCGATCTCTTTGGTGTACTGAGTTGTTACGTCCGCTGCAATCTTGTCTAGTGCAAGCTTCTGAACCTGAGCAGGCCGGTGCGTGTACAACTCGAACTGCGGATTGCCATGAAAGTCCAAACCAACCTGAACAAGTCCAAGCTGGTGAAGCGTGTTACCTGCCGCCATAGCCTCAAGGTACACGGGAAGTACTTCAAAGGCGCTTGGCACAGGGAATGTTTCAACGCCGCCGTCAATGTATTTACTGATGGGGCGCCCGGATACAGGGTCAACTTCGGCGTAATGGTCGATTCCGCTCTTGCGGTCTTTGTATAGCGCTTGAGCTTCGGCAATACGGCGAGCAAGCTCTTTAGTGTCTACTGATTTAAGCATGAGATTCTCCTAGTTGGATTGGTTGTTCGTTGTTGTCGTGGATAATTTTCAAAATCTCAGGCGTTAGTGCGTCATGCACCATCTGCTCAAGCATTTCTTGTGTTGTTGTCGGATTGACATCGCGAAAGATAACTTCGAGCCGCCCAACGACTACTCTTCGCTCGGTAACTTTTCGAATCCGGTGATGTTGGGACTTACATGCGGCGCTGCAATACACTCCGCGAGAATTCTTTGAATCGAACGTTGCACCGCAGTGGATACAGTTTCGCTTTACTACGGCCATAGGCTGGCTCCTTTTGAACTAGGTGGCTTGGGTAGTTGGGATGTTTTAGTTGGAACCGAAACGCACCGAAGAGTGCTGACGACGAAAAGAAAGGCACGAAGCTAGAGGGAACTTCATGCCTCAAGGGCTTTTTGAGCCGATGCTTGGCTTCAGTGTTACGAATTAGTTGTCCATTTCGTTCAACCTAGGACTTAGGTACGAAGGGCCTTCCGAGCCCGAACTAACTTGTATGGCCGACGACAAGCTACGTCTGGACGGCATGGAGGACCGGGCCGGGTGAAGCTAGGAGAAAACGTGGGGGTATTGCGGAAGGAGGGGCGAGAGAATCTTTCTCTACTTATGTACCTAAGTTTACCACGCAAAACGTGATTCTGTCAAGCAGTATTTCACTTTGTGGCACGATTTCTGCATGATTTGGCAGTATCGCGTCACATGAGTTCTCGGACTTGTGGTAGCCACTGCATCAACAATCAGTCCTCAGCCTAGGCACCGTCGATATTGCAGTGAGCTTCTGCTGGGCGCTGAAACCTGCACTGTACACATCAAAGGTGACTGTCTTAGTCTTATGACCCACAAGCTCGCAAATCATTGGGTAGGGCACATCATGGCGGGCAAGCTGGGTGATCGTGGTACCTCTGATTGAGTGGAATACGTGCTGACCACCGTAGCCGAGGGATGTCTTGAGTGCCCCGAATGCCTTACCTATCGCGCCGGTTCTGTCACCCTGCCTGCCCACAAAATCAGTGACCACGAGGAACCCATCTCTCGAATCTTCCACCAGACGGATGACGAGACTGGATATCGCAGGATGGATAGGCACGCACCGTATACCGGCTGGAGTTTTGCTGTCTGTGACATCAAGCATTTCTACGCCATCAACGTTGACTACGTTGCCTGTACGCAAACTACACAACTCGCTGATCCGCATGCCGGTGTAGTAGCCCAACTTAATCAAGTCGGCTAACGGAACATTGCCTGCCTCCTGTGCTGCTGCGTACAGGCGGTTCATGTCGGGTAGCGTGAACTCCTTACGCTTCGCATCCAAAGCAGCCTTGCCCCTAGGTAGAGCCACAGCATGGCGTTCAAACGGACTAACCGCCCCCTTGAAGGTCTCCCGCCATCGGGGGTCGTATTTCATTGCCCATCGCCAAAAAGCATTCCCGGCGAGCAAATATTGCTGCTGCGTCTTGCCTGCCAAGCCTAGCGAATCGATCCAAGCCGCCACACAATCGAAGTCTAAAGCCTTGCCCGTTTCAGCGAGGTATGCGGACAGGTGCATTAGCCGCTTGTGCTGCGTAGCTATGTTTGCAGATGACACACCATGCTTCGTCCTGAAAGCGCGAAACGCCTCCAAGGCCGCTGACGTGATCGGTGATTTAGATCTGTGTGTAGACGGATCAGCGATCAGCGCCTTTAGCTCTTGGAGTTGACCCGCTGGGATGTTCTGAGAGCGTGTCAGGGCGGCGGGAATGAGCGACTGGATACCCTGCCCCAACTCATCAAAGAGTCGCACCTTGCCATCCATGCCGTCTTGTAAGTGGTCCCTGACCCATGCCTCGAAGGCAGCCACAAACCTTGGGTTTGATCGCATACGCGCCTCGACAGCAGGGTCGATCTCTACCTGTGGCACTTTCTCGCCAATCAGGCCGCGCTTCTGGTCCTGCATCATCCCATCGAGTGCAGTGATCGTTTCCAAGACACCATCCTGCCAGCCCTCTGCCAGCGGTACGCCATCACGAGCAGCATCAACCCGTTCCCACCACGCTAGGAGATACTGACTACGACGATGCATGGCCTCAGTCAACGAACCCGTTTTAAGGGACTTCGACATAACACGCCTACCACCGAACGCCTTACGTACGTCAGCGGGAACGTCGAATCTGACGTGGTACGTCCCACCCCGAAGCTGTAAATTGTGCGCCTTATCCATTGCCAGTTCCTGCGGGCCATTTCTACGCAAGATTCTACGCAATTTTAGCTGCGAAGCCAGTAGGCCCCGTGTTTAAAGGCGCTTGCTCCATTTTAGCGTGAGCTATATACTCTCGCGCCCGTTTTTGCTTTGAGGACTTATCTCGTGTCCAACGTCGTTGCCGATCATCTCGTCTTGCTCGACCACTTGCGCAGCATCCTGGTTGCCGTCGGCGAAGCCGAACAGGTACCCGAGGAAAGCCACACCCTGTTCCTGGAGCGTTTCGACGAATTGCGCGCCCTGCTGCCAATCGACCCGATCGAAAGCCAGTACCTGGGCCAGGACTTGATGAGCCAGGTCATCCTGCGCTACCCGCAAATCGCCCATCTGGTGCCGCGCGACCTGCTGTGGTTCTTCGGCGGTGACTGCCTGCACTTCATGCCGGATGAAGAACTGGACCTGTACCAGGCCCTGGAAGAGCGTCGCTTCGAAGCCGAACAGAACGACGAACCGTTCGACTGGAACCAGGAAAAACAGCTGCTGGCCATGCCGCAGGATCAGAGCAAGCACTGATCCCGGCTGACACCCTGTTTTTCTCTGTGGGAGCTGGCTTGCCTGCGATGCTGGCGACTCGGTCTGTGGGTCGAACCGAGGCGATGCCATCGCAGGCAAGCCAGCTCCCACACAAGCCTGCTCCCACACAAACCAGCCCCCACAGCTACCGACGGCGCAGGGTTGGCTCGCGCGCCATACACTCCACCAAATAATCAATAAACACTCGCAACTTCGGCGGCAGATACCGCGTTGGTGAATGCAGCAACCACGCCTCGCCGTGGTACGACGCAATAAAGTCCCACTCGGGCAACACCTGCACCACACTCCCCGTCTCCAATGCATGCCGCGCCGTGAAATACGGCAAGCTGCCAATGCCCACATGCTGCAACACCGCATCCAAGCGCACGCCGGTGTGGTTCGCCGCATAGCGCCCGCGCACGCCGACCGTTACGGCTTTGCCGGCCTGACGGAATTTCCAGCGCGAATCGCCTGGGGTTTCACCGAGATAGATGCAGCTGTGCGCCAGCAAATCATGTGGATGGCCAGGCGTGCCATGCTCGGCCAGGTACTGCGGCGTCGCACAGAGCAAGTGTTCAATGGGCAGCAATTGTCGCCCCACCAGCCCCGGTGGCGGGCTGTCGGTGATGCGAATACTCAGGTCGACATTGTCATCGATCAGGTCCACATGCCGGTCCTCAAGGATCAACTGCACATCCACCTTGGGGTAACGCTGCAGAAATTCCGGCATATGCGGGTGCACCACAAATCGCCCTACGGCCTTGGGCACGCTGACCCGCACCAGGCCTTCGGCTTCGTGAGTGAACTGGCCACTGATCTCCATCACCGAACGCGCCGCATTGACCATCTCCTGGCAGCGCTTGAACACCTCTTCACCGCCTTCGCTAAGGCGCAATTTTCGCGTGGTGCGTTGCAGCAAGCGCGTGGCCAGGGCCTTTTCGAGGCGCGAGATGCTGCGGCTCACCGCCGAAGGCGAAACGCTCAGTTGTCGCGCCGCTGCAGAGAAACTGCCGGTTTCCACCACTTTGACGAATATCGCCATCTCGCCCAGCAGCGGCAAAGGAAGATTGATGCTCATGACGCACAGGTCCATTGATAGTTGAGCGGATTATCACTCATTCGCGCACTATTTATACTGCCCGTAGAACCCTGATGCGGATGTAGATGATGACCGAACACCTGTTTTTTACCCACGACCACCTGACCGCCGAGCTTGAAGTGCTGAGCTGTACACCGCACGAGGAGCAGTTTGCCGTCACGCTGCAGTCGACGATTTTTCATCCGCAGGGCGGCGGGCAACCCTTCGACACCGGCTGGCTGGGCGACAGCCAGGTGCTGCGCGTCACTCAGGAAGCCGACCGCGTGGTGCACTATGTCGACCGGCCCGTGGAGCCCGGCCCGGTCATTGCGCGGGTCGATGAACAACGCCGCGCCTTGTACACGCGCCTGCATTCGGCCGGGCATCTGATTGGCAATGCCGGGGAAAGCCTGGGCTGGATGCCGATCAAGGCCCACCACTGGCCGGGCGAATGCAAAATCACCTTTACCCGTGGGCACGCGGCGCAAGCCATCGATGCCGAGGCGATTCAAACGCGGATCAACCAATGGATCGCCGAGGACCATGCGCGCCACATGACCCTGGAAGATGGCACACGCAAAGTCGGCTTCGGCGAATTGCCCGCCTACGCGTGTGGCGGCACCCATGTGCAAGCCTTGAGCGAACTGGGCCACGTGACGATTCTGGCCCTGTCGGAGAAAAAGGGCGCACTCTCGGTGCGTTACAGCCTTGACTGACAGCACAGCGGGCTCGCTGGTAGTTGCAAGCCCCCTGTGGGAGCGGGCTTGCCCGCGAAGGCGGCGGCCCAGCAAACATTAAAGTTGACTGACCCACCGCTTTCGCGGGCAAGCCCGCTCCCACAAGGGATCTTCGCTGCGGCTAGCCCGCCTGCCCGATCAAACCTGCACACTCCCCAGCAGTGCATCAAACCGCAATCGCCCCCGCCCTCCCCGACTCCACCACAAACGACTTGAGCGTCGACACTGTCGCCGCCGGGTCACGTGGATCCGTAATCACCCGAAAGTTCGTCAGCATCTTCGACGCCTCCAGCTGCACCGACACATACCCCCGCTGACGACTCTCGAAGAACTTCACATGCGGGTTGAGCGGCAAGATCTGGCTGAACGCCTCAAACGGCGGACCATCGGAGGTCACCGAGCTGCCGACAAATTCGGTGGCGACGATGGGCGAGTCCGGGTTATTGCCATCGGCGTGCAGGTCGGTGGTCCAGAACGAATGGATATCGCCGCCCCAGAACACCGGATTGTTGAGCTTGCGGCGCTCGATGGACGCCAGCATTCGACCACGATTGGCCATGTAGCCGTCCCAGCCATCGGTCCAATGCCCGACCTTGTGGTTGGTCAGGTCGCGCTGGATCAGCGGCGCCACCAGCAAGTCCTGAGCGATCACATTCCACTGCGCCTGCGACTGGGCAAAACCCTGGTCGAGCCAGGCTTCCTGTTGCCAGCCAAGCATCGTGCGGCCAGGGTCGCGCAAGTCCTTGCAGGTGTTGGCCGCAATATGCCCCTGGTGACTGCCGTTGGCCTGGATACACGGTTGTTCGGAGCGATACTGGCGGCCATCCAGCACATGAAAACGCGCCAGCCGGCCATAATCCAGGCGCCGGTAAATGCGCATGTCCGGGCCTTTCGGCACACTGCTGGCGCGCAGTGGCATATGTTCGTAAAACGCCTGGTACGCCGCCGCCCGTTGCCTTAAAAACTGTTCAACCGGAATCTTCGGGTCCTGGGACCAGCGGTTGGCGTAGTCATTCTGCACTTCATGGTCATCCCAGGTGGCCACGCTGGGTGCTGCCGCGTGCAAGGCTTGCAGGTCCGGGTCGGTTTTATACAGCGCGTAGCGGTTGCGATAGTCACTCAGGCTCACTGCGTTGCCGCTGCCATGGGGGCGGATGATCTTGCCCGAGTCAGGCGCGTAGGAGCTGTCGTAGATGTAGTCGCCGAGGAAAAACACCAGGTCGGGTTGCTCCGCCGCCAGGTGGCGATACGCGCTGAAATAACCGCGTTCCCAATGCGAGCAGGAGACAAACCCCACGCTGGCCGCAGCCATGGCGTGCAGCGGCGGCGCGGTACGTGCCTGGCCCACCGGGCTTTGTGCGCCGAGGCCGTCGAACTGATACCAATACGGTCTGCCCGCCTGCAACCCCGCAACCTCGACATGCACCGAATGGGCAAACCGCTCAGTCGCCATGACCTCGCCCTGCTGGACGATACGCGTCATCGCCGCATCACTGGCCACGCGCCAACGCACCGGCACGGCGCGGCTCAACCCGCCGCGCCCGTCCGCGGCATTGAACAGCGGCGCCAGGCGCGTCCAAAGCACAAAGCCATCCGGCAACGGGTCGCCGGAGGCCACGCCGAGGGTGAACGGGTAATCCACACCGGCGCTGCGCGCAAACGGGCTGAGGATCGAAAACGCGGTGGCAACCGCCAGCCCGGCGAGTACGCGGCGCCGATCAGGGTCCACGGCGCCACTCACAACGCACGCTCCCAGTCGCCGCGCACGCTGGCGAATGTGAGCAAATCCTCATACACGCCGTTCTTGAGAAACGCTTCGCGCAGGCAGCCTTCATAATGCAGGCCAATTTTCTGCATGACCCGCGCCGACTCCTTGTTGCGACCAAAACACTGGCTGCCGACGCGCTGCAGCCCAAGCGTGGCAAACCCAAAGTCCATCACCGCGCTCGCCGCCTCCGCCGCATACCCCTGGTTGCGAGCGTGCGCCGCCACCCAGCCGCCCAAATGCCCGGCGTGATGACGAGCATTCAGACGCAGGCTGACCATGCCGATCAGCTCGCCGGTTGCTCGTACATGCATCCCCAGGTTCAGCACCTCACCGGCAGCGTATTTTTCGGCGATCCCGGCAATAAAGTCCTGGGCGGTCTGCAAGGTATAGGGCGACGGAATATTGGCCGTGTTGTCAGCAATTTTCGGCCCGTTGGCGAGCGAATAAAGCGCCTCGGCCTGGTCCATTTGCAGCGCGCGCAATAGGAGTCGCGAGGTGGATAAATGCGGCAATGCAGTGGGCATACGAGCAGGCTCTCGAGATAAATTCTTCAAGAATGTAGGGCCTTCATGTCAATTGCATTACGTCATAAAACTGCAAGGCGAATTCACTGTAAGACGCATCCTAGAGCCTTTAAAACGTAAATTAAAGTTAACCATTCGGTCATTTTTGGTTGTTAGCGTGTCGCCCCTAATTCAATAACGGGGTAACAGAATGAGAACCTGGGATGAACCCAAGAAACGCAAGGCGCACATCGAGTTGATTCCGATGATCGACGTGATGATGTTCCTCCTGGTGTTTTTCGTACTGGTGAGTCTGAACGTGATTCCGGCACTCGGCATGAAGACCCAATTGCCCAGCGCCAGCAGTTCGCAGCAGCTCAAACCGCAGAATAAATTCATCCTGACGCTGGGCCTTGAAGGTCAGCTGCAGCTCGATGGCAAGGACCTCACGGTCGACGCGTTGGTGCCGGCGCTGAAGGCCGCCGAAAAGCCCGATACCAAGTCCACCATCATCGTCAACAGTGACAAAGGCGTGGAAGTTTCGCGCCTGGTGGAGGTCATGGACACCCTGCGCCTGGGTGGCTTTACCTCCGTGTCCATCGCTACGCGTAAGTCCTGATCATGTATGCCTTGTTTCGTGCGCGTCAGCTGCTGGGCAGTGTCCCGGCCCTGATCGCCCTGGTGCTGATTGCAATGGGCATCCAGTCACAGACATTGAAGGTCGAGCCGGTGTACGACGAATCGGCGGTCGAGCTGGCACTGGTCGAGCCTGAGCCTGAAGTGATTCCTGAGCCGGTGGTGGAGCAGGAACCGCCGCCACCGGTAATCGAGGACGAAGAGGCCGAACCGGCCCCACCACCGCCGCCGCCGCCACCAAAGCCACTGCCAAAACCCGAACCCAAGCCCAAGCCGGTGCCCAAACCCAAGCCCGTCGTGGCCGCCAAGCCGACACCGACGCCCACGCCAGCCCCTGCGGTGGCCGCCAAACCGGTCCAGGCCGCCGTCGTTGCGCCACCTGCGCCGCCCGCCCCACCGGCGCCGCCCAAGGTCGACGGCCAGGCGCTGGAAGGCGGTTACCTCAAAGGCCTGCGCAACGAGCTGGACACCTACAAGCAATACCCCACCGGGCGCCAGGCGTCCCTCGAACGTCCGAGTGGCGAGGTGGTGGTCTGGTTGATGGTGGACCGACAAGGCCGCGTCCTCGATTCCGGGATCCAGACCCCGGCGCCGAGCATGCTGCTCAATCGGGCCGCTACCAATAGCCTGCGCCGCATCAAGCAGGTCAAGCCGTTCCCCGAACAAGCCTTCGGTGGACGTAACGAGCAACGCTTCACCGCCACCTTCAACTACAGCGTGCAATAAGCACCCGACACCAGGACGACAGTGATGAGGTTCACCCGTATTCATCTGGCACTCGTTGCCGCGACGAGCATGACCCATGGAGTGGTCATGGCAGATAACAGCGACAGTGACGTCGGCACGATCGGTGTACAGGGCAAGGCAACCGCGGGGGGCGGTTACATGGTCCAGGAAGAGAGCGCCAAGGGCCGCTCGACCATCACCAAGGAAGCGTTGGACAAACAGACCGCCACCGGCAACGCCATCGACAAGCTCAAGTACACGCCGGGCTTGAACATTTCCAGTGAGGACAACACCGGTCTGTCGGGCTTTCGCTTCACCATGCGCGGGATGAACTCCGACCAGGTCGGTATGTCGGTCGACGGCATGCCGATCAACGACTCCGGCAACTACGCGCTGTATTCGAACCTGCTGGGCGACCCGGAAAACATCGACCAGATCTTCGTCACCCAGGGTTCCTCTGAAGCCGACGGCCCGCACATCGGTTCCAGCGGCGGCAACATCGGCATCGTGACGATTCGCCCGACCAAGGAAACCGGTGCGTTCGTCAAACAAGTGGTCGGCAGCAATGCCACCCGCAAGACCTTTGCCCGCCTCAACACCGGTGAAATCAACGGCCTGAGCAACTGGCTGTCGGCGTCCCACACCGAAGGCCAGATGTGGCGTGGCTCGGGTGCCGTGCGGGCGGACAAGGTGGAGTGGAACAGCTTCTTCGATGCCGGCAACGGCAACACCGCCAACCTGATCCTCAAGTACCACGAGCAGGACAACAACAGTTACAGCCAACTGACCAAGGCCCAGTTCCAGCAGTACGGGCGCAAATACGACCCGTACCCGGCGAAACCGGCGCTGGGCGCCAACGGCAAGGTCAGCAGCTACTACGACCTGGCGCAGAACCCGTTCCAGACCTTCACCGCCGTGCTCAACACCCAGTACAAGCTGAGCGACAACCTGTCCCTCTCGGTGATCCCGTATTACTACTACGGCAACGGCAGCGGCGTGGGCTCCTCGGCCTATGCGCTGAACAGCGGCTCGAACAAGGGCGGCGTGTTCGACCTCGGCAACCTGCCGACGCAAGCCCAATACAACGCCGACGGTTCCGCCACCACCGGCGTTTACTACCGCCCTTCGCGCACCCAGACCTGGCGCCCGGGCATCACCACCAAGCTGAACTGGGACCTGGGCGACCACAGCCTGCAATTCGGCTACTGGTACGAACGCGCCCGCCAAAGCCAGACCCAGCCGTTCATTGCCCTCAAGAACAGCGGCAAGCCAAGCGACACCTGGCCGGACGGCAGCTCCGTGGTCGACGCCAACGGCAACACCGTACAAGGTCGCGACCGCTACACCGTGACCCCGGCGCAAAAAGTCTGGGCCCAGGACACGTGGTACATCAACTCGGACTGGACGCTGATCGCCGGCCTTGCCTACATGAATGTCGAGCGTGAAGGCACCAACCACGGCAGCCTCACCGAGCAACCGGGCAAAGCCAACCAGACCTACAACAAGTTGCTGCCCAACGCCGGCCTGAAATACCAGATCGACGAGCGTGACCAGCTGTTCTACAGCCTCTCGCGCAACATGCGTATTCCACAGAACTACGTGCTGTACGACAAAGGCGTCGGCTCCCTCGACTCCAAGCCCGAACTCAGCTGGAACCAGGAACTGGGCTGGCGCTACACCGGCGAAGACACCACCCTCGCCGCCACCCTGTTCTACATGCAGTTCAAGAATCGCCAGCTCACCTCGCTGGACAGCAACGGTGATTCGGCCGACATCAACGCCGGCACTGTCATCAACAAAGGTTTGGAACTGGAGTGGAGCGGCCAACTGCCCCACCACTTCAACTACTACACCTCCTACACCTACACCAGCTCCAAGCAACAGGACGACTTGACCGTCTTCAGCGCGGGCAAGCCCATCGTATTGCCCACCAGCGGCAAGCAGTTCGCCAACGTGCCCACCAACATGCTGGCGGCCAACATCGGTTATGACGACGGGCGTTTCTACGGCACCTTCGGCGGCAAGTTCACCAGCAAGCTCTACGGCGACCTGACTAACGATGAAGCCATTTCTGCGCGCACCGTTTTCAACCTCGGCGCCGGTATCTACCTGCCCGTGGACAAAAAAGTCGTCAAGGACGCGACCCTGCGCCTGAACGTCGACAACCTGTTCGACAAGAAGTACCTGGACGGCGTGTACACCACCAAGACCAACTCGGCGAGCTACAGCGGTTTCCGCGATGGCGACCCGGCGTACATCGTTGGCCTGGACCGTACCGTCACGGTTTCCCTGGAAGCGAATTTCTAACTGCGAGGCTATAGATCATGGATATGAACCTGCTTCACGACATCACCTTTTATGTCATGTACGCCGCCATGGCGATTGCGATTTTCATCACCATCGAGCGTGGCATTTACTTCGCCTACGTGCGCCGCCAGGCCCGCGCGTTGACCGAGGTGCTGGGCGCCAACGTGCACAGCGAGCGCGATTTGCCCGAGAGCCTGACCCGCCGTGACAGCCTGCCGCTGAACATGGTGCTGCCGATCCTGGCGCAAAAGGCTTCCCACGGTTCGCGCAAGGACCTGGACGATGAAATCGAAACCCAGTACCTGAAGACTCGCGCGCCACTGTCGCGCAGCCTGTGGATCATCGAAACCATCACCACCGCCGCGCCGCTCCTGGGTTTGCTCGGCACCATCCTCGGCATCATCGACACCTTCAAGGCCCTGGCCAGTGCCGGCGTGTCCGACCCAGGGCAGATTTCCGGTGGTATCGGGACGGCCTTGTTTGCGACCGGCCTGGGGATCGCCATCGCGCTGTTCTGCGTGGTGTTCCACAACTTCTTCCAGGACAGCCTGGAGCGCATCAACGATCAACTGAAGATCCTGCTGATTCGTGCCGCCACCGGCGCACGGGTTCAAGGTGAAGTGCCGCACCTGGTGCCGACCCCGCTGCACAGCCGCACTGCATGACCTGCGGGCGGGCGCGTGATGCGCCCGCCCTACTTTTTGCCCGGTGAGACGTTTATGTCCCTCTCGATGAAATTGCGTATCGCAGGCCTTGCAGGCTTGTTCCTCAGTCCGCTGGCCCAGGCGGACTTTTCAATTCCAGGCTTTGAACTGGTGCACACCGTGCCGGTGGACACCACCTTGGGCACGGCCGATTTGCGCCAGCCGGGGCCGGTGTGGATCGAGCTGTTTGACGGTGCAAAAAGCCGCATCGATATCGGCCAGTTCTACGCGGCCGACCATCCCGGCTCGGTGATGGACAGGGTGATCGAACACCTGGAAGCGGCCGGTAAACGCGGTGTGAAGATTCGCTTTCTGCTGGAAGAAAAAGGCATCAAGTTGTCGGAAGCCTCCACCTTGGAGCGCCTGCGCGCCATTCCCAACCTGACTTTGCGCGTGCTCTCGTACGGGCAGCTGAGCGGCGGCATCATCCACGCCAAATACCTGCTGGTGGACGGCCAACAGGCGTTTATCGGCAGCCAGAATTTCGATTGGCGCTCACTGGAGCATATTCACGAGACCGGGCTGCGGATCACGGACAAGGCGGTGGTCGGCCAGGTCCAGGCGATCTTCGAGCAAGACTGGCAAGCCCAGGCGGCGCTGGCGGAACACACACCGGTGCCATTGCCGGCGACAGGCCCCGAGCCTGCACGCACCGGCAATTACCTGGTGGCCAGCCCGCAACGCTACAACCCGCCGGGCGTGGGCGATTCGCAGTTGGAATTGCCACGTTTGCTGAGTGAGGCCAAGAAAGAAGTCCGCGTGCAACTGCTGGACTATGCACCGCTGTCCTACGGTCCGGACCGCACCCGGCCGTACTACGCGGTGATCGACAACGCCGTGCGCGCCGCCGCCGCGCGTGGGGTGTCGGTCAAGCTGATGGTGTCCAACTGGAACACTGACGCGCTCGAACTGCCCTACCTCAAGAGCCTGGCCGTGCTGCCCAACGTAGAGGTCAAGATCGTCACGTTGCCCGAGGCCAAGCAAGGGTTTATCCCTTACGCGCGGGTGATTCACAGCAAGACGATGGAAATCGACGGGCAAGTGGCGTGGGTCGGCACCAGCAACTGGCTGGGCGGTTACCTGGATAACTCGCGCAACCTGGAGGTGGTGATGCGCAGCGAGGCGATGGCCAAGCGTGTAGGGGAACTGCATGAGCAGTTGTGGGATGGGCCCTATGCCAAGGCGTTGGATGTAGCGGCAAAGTACCCGGAGCCGCATCCCGGTAAGCCGTGATAACCCGCTGCAAACACCACAACAATTCCCCTGTGGGAGCGGGCTTGCCCGCGATAGCGGAGTGCCAGTCAAAGTAGGAGGTGACTGATACTCCGTCATCGCGGGCAAGCCCGCTCCCACATTTTTTATCTCCCACATTTGAATCTCTACTGTTCGGAAATTCAGGTCCGACATTTCCTTCATCCAAGTCTCCCCCACCGCTCCTTGGTGATGGTAGTGTGTGAAATTGTTTCTGACATTTCGATCAGAAATTTCCCACTCCCATTTTGCAAAGGAATGCCTCTAGCAATGCACTTTCCACTCAAAAAACTGGTGGCTGCCAGCCTGTTCGCCGCCGGCCTCTCGACCCTCGCCGCGCCTGCCTTCGCCAACATCAGCGCCGAACAAAGCACCGCGATTATCAAGCGTTTCAGCGACACGTCGGTCACCGATTTCCGTGGTTTCCTCGGCACCGTGGCCAAGGGCGACCTGGGCAAAACCGCTGACGTCGGCCCGGCCATCGACGCCTTTCTCGCCAACAAAACCCTGACCGCCGACCAGCAGAACGAAATCAATCGCCTGCTGGGTATTTACACCCGCGTTAAATACGGCAAGGCCGCCCTCGAAACCCTGCGCGAGCTGGTCGAGATCCCGACCTTCAATGTCGACGGCCTGCCGCAGTACAAGAACCCGGAATTCCTCAAGATCGCCGACAAGATCCAGAGCCTGGCGAAGGCCTTTAACCTGAACTTTCGCAACGTCGACAACCGCGTCTACGAGATTTCCCTGGAAGGCAGCGGCGATGAAGTGGTCGGCATCCACGCCCACGCCGACGTGGTGCCGGTGACGCCGGAAAACTGGGTGCTCAAGGACGGCACCAAGCTCGACCCGTTCAAGGTCACGCTGATTGGCGACCGCATGTACGGCCGTGGCACCGAGGACGACAAAAACGGCATCGTGGTGGCGATGTACGCCATGAAGGTGATCAAGGAAGAAAAGCTGCCGCTGGCGCGCAATTTCAAGCTGCTGGTGGACACCACCGAAGAAACTTCCGGCGACGCGATTCCTTACTACTTCGAACACAACCCGACGCCGCAATACAACCTGGCGCTGGACGGCGGCTACCCGGTGGTGATCGCCGAAAAAGGCTACGGCACCGTCATGGCCACCTTCCCGGTGCGCAAGGGCGATGGTAAAGGCGCAGAAATCATCTCGATGACCGGTGGCGCGGCGACCAACCAGATTCCTTCGGTGTCGGTGGCCACCCTGGTCAGCGACAAGCCCGCGGAACTGGCTGCCAGCCTGCAGAAAGCCGGCGCAGAATACGTCAAGGCCAATGGCGGCGACTTTGCTGTCGATGCCAAGGTCGTCGGCAAAGAGGTCAAGCTGACCGTCACCGGCGTGTCCGCGCACTCGTCCGCGCCGCAATCCGGTGTCAACCCGGTGGCCCGCATGCTGGAGCTGATCCACGGCGTCGACGGCAAGATCGCCCTCAAACACAACCACATCACCGACGCCGCGCGTTATGCAGCCGATAACTGGGGCCTGGATTACCTGGGCGGCAAACTGGGCGTGGGCTTCGCCGACGACTTTATGGGGCCGCTGACCACCTCGCTGACCTTTGTCGGCCAGGATGCCAAAGCCTTCAAGCTGGCAGTGAACCTGCGCGTGCCGAAAGGCAAGTCGCCGGACACACTCAAAGCGCAAATCGCCGACAAGCTCAGCGCCTGGGACAAGAAATCCAAGGTCAACGTGAGCTTCACTTACTCGGTGGCCGCGCCGATGTACCGCAACCCGGAAGGCGAATGGGTGAAAGCTCTGCTGGCCGTGGCCACTGAAAACCTGGGCATGGAACACAAGTTCGGCACCTCGGCCGGCGCCACGTCCGTGCATGAACTGCCCAATGGCGTGCAATTTGGCCTGGCGCGCCCGGAAGAGAAGTACACCGGGCACACCGACGGTGAGTTCAAGACCGTCGACCAGTTCCTGCTGGACCTGCAGATCGTCACTGAAATGATCGGCCGTGTCGGGCAATTACCGAAGCTCTGACGCCCTCTGAGCCCGCCGCAATGGCGGGCTCATCGCATCAGGATGTCTTCGAAGAACCCGCCGATGGGCAACGTCGGATGACAGATCTGGATCTCCAGCACCCACACCATTTCGCTGGGGGTGATCGCCAAGTCAGCCAGCTCCTTGTCCCCGAACAACGCATGGGGGAAATCCGCGAGGCGGTGACCGGCCAGATTACGTGACAGCCGCCAGCCTTTGGCCATGGCACGGGCTTCGGCGAAGTCATAGAGTTCACAACCGGTCATGCCGCGCAGCCAGGCTTCGCGTGTCTCGTCGAAGACTTCATGCAACACCTTCCTGCACTCGAGGTGCAACGGTGCCTCGCCGAAGATGAAGGTGTCGCCGTAGTCACCCTCGTAGCCGTCCCACACCGGCCCCAGGTCCACCACCACGATGTCGCTCGGGCGCAATGTGCGCAGTGGGTCAATCCCTTCCCGGGACGGGCGCACCGTGTCGTCGCCAAAGCGGATGTAAGTCGGGTGCCAAGTGTGCGAGGCGCCCATGGCCTGCAATTGCTGGCTGGCCATTTCCAGGGCGGCGCCGGTGGTCATGCCGACCTTCAACTGGCTGGCGATGGCGGCCAGCGCTCGCACGGTTTTGTCCCGCGCGGCGAGCATGCCGTCCAGCGAATAGCGGGGGCCGACTTTTTCCCAGGTGTCATCCAGCGAACCGAGCAACGTATCAACACTCGACTGGCCGCTGGGCACGAAGGCTTCGGCGACAAAACGATGGCTCGGCAGGCCCGCTTCCAGGCAATTCGCACGCGCCTGGCTGATCATCGCGCCGTTGCCGCAGGCATACACCTGCGCCGCTTCCCAGGCGTGCCCATGGTTCAGCGCTACTTCCTGCACACGGCCTTCTGTGGCCAATACCGAATGCCAGCGAAAATGCGCATGGTCGATGACTGCCTGATCCAGAAATGCGCGGTCGTAAAAATCGGTCGCCTGCGCGCCGCCCCAGTAAAACGTCACCTCGACGTCGCGTTTCAAAGCGGTCAGCAGGATCGGCTTGATCCCCGCGTAGCCGGTGCCCGTGGCGAACAGGACCACGGGCGCAGCGTCATCGTCCTGCCAGGTGCAGGCACCAAACGGCCCTTCCAGTTGCAGCAGATCGCCGGCCTCAAGGTCGCCCAGCAGGGTCTCGGAGAACAGCCCGCCGCTCACCCGGCGAATCTGAAACACCAGGCGGCCATCGCCCTCGGCCGGCAGGTTGGCGATCGAGAAGCAGCGTGAGTCGCCGTCGACCAGGCGGAACTTGAGGTATTGGCCGGCCCGCACGGCCAGCGGCCTATCCGGCATCACCACCAACTCAATGATGTCGGGGCTCAGTGCGCGCTTGCTCAGCACCGTCGCCTCGACGACCAGTGCAGGCGTGTCCAGCGACCAGCCGGGAATCTCCAGGCGCATGTCGGCGCAGGCGTGGCTTTGGCACAACAGCAGTTCATTGGCCGCCAGCGGGTAACAGGGCGCGGGTGCGCCGGGCGCCAGTTGCTTGGCCCGGTACTGCCCTTGCGTGACCACCACCTTGCACGAGCCACAGGCACCGCGTCGGCACGAGAACGGCACCGACAGGCCGCTGGCGAGCATGGCGTCGAGCAACAGTTCGTCACCGGCTTCAAAGGTTTTCCCCGAGGGAGACAGTTCGATTACATGGCGTGTGTGCATAAAAACCTCAGGGCTGAGTGAGGCTTGATTGTTGCGCTAGACTAGGCCCATTAGAACCTCCAGTTTTGGATACTTCAGATGGTCCAGATGCGTAAATGGCGCCCGTTGCTCAAGCTGGATGCGAGTGCACGCCAGGCGTCCTACCGGCAAATTGCCGAAGGCCTGGTCGCGGCGATCCTTGAGGGGCGGTTGCCGCCCGGAACACTGCTACCCGGCACGCGGGAGATGGCGAAGCTGCTCGACGTCAACCGCAAGACCGTGATCCTGGCCTACGAAGAAGCCTTGACCAAAGGCTGGCTGGTCAGCGAGCCGCGGCGCGGCACGTTCGTCAATGCGCAACTGGCCCCCACGCCACTGCCCAGCCGTGTGCAACCGTCGTTTGCACCGCCGCTCCTGGCGCAAGCCGTGGTTCCGTATTTCACCCAGAACGCCCAGATTATTGCCCTCGAACACCGGCATGACGCGCTGTTTTTCGATAACGGTGCCTGCGATCACCGCTTGCTGCCCCAGGCGGTGTTGCATCGTTACTACCGCAACGCCCTGCGCAGCAGTTTTGCCTCCAACAGCGTGCGCTACGGCAGTGAAGGCACCGGCCATGAGTTGCGTTGCGCGCTGGCAGAGATGCTGCGCAACACGCGCGGGCTGAGGGTGAGCGCTGAAAATATCTGCCTGACGCCCGGCACCCAGGTGTCGCTGTACCTGACCGCCAGCCTGCTGATCAAGCCCGGCGACGTGGTGCTGGTGGAGCGCCTGAGCTATCCGCCGGCCTGGGAGATTTTCCGCAAGCTGGGCGCGCGGTTGATCACCGTGGACATGGACGATGAAGGCTGCCGCACCGACCACATCGAGCAGTTATGCCAGGCGCATGACGTGCGAATGATCTACCTCACACCGCATCATCAATTCCCCACCACCGTCAGCCTGCATGCGGCGCGGCGCCAACACTTGCTGGCCCTGGCGGCCTTGCATGACTTGTGCATCATTGAAGAAGACTACGACCACGAATATCACTTCAACGGGCGGCCCTACCTGCCACTGGCCAGTGATCACGCGCAACGCCATGTGATCTATATCGGTTCGTTATCCAAGGCGCTGGGGTCGACGTTCCGCTGCAGTTACGTGGTCGCCCCCGCCAGTGTGATTGAGGTGCTGCAGCGCAGCGCCGCTTTGGTGGTGGGCGACACCGACGCGGTGGCGCAGAAGATGCTCGCAGACCTGATCAATCAGGGCGAGTTGAAGAAACACCTGCGCCGGGTTTCGAAAGAATACGCGGCGCGTCGGGAGGTGCTGCAGGGCTGCCTGTACGCGGCATTCGGCGAACGCATTCAGGTGCGCGAACCGGAAGGTGGCCTGGCACTGTGGGTGCGTTTCGAGGATGAAATCGACGTCGATCAGTTGGTAGAAAATGCCCTGGGCCACGGCGTTGTGGTGCGCAGCGCACGGCAGTTTTCGCCGATGAACCTGCCGGAAAACGCACTGCGCCTGGGTTTCGCCTCGCTGGATCGAGACGAGATCCGTGAAGCCACGCTGCGCCTGGCGCGGGCCATGAACTTCCGTTGAAACACGCGCACAAAAAAACGCCGATCAGGCGTGATCGGCGTTTTGGCGGGTTACAGCGTTCAGAGAGGGAGCATTAAACGAGAGTTCTCTTCCTGCCGGGCAAGTTCGGGAAATTCCAGCAGCAGTGCCCGGTTGCCCCTGCCGATGTGCTCCATGACCGCTCGCGTCACGTGTTCACGCACCATCCCGGTCGAGACGTAATACATGGCCCAGGCTTGTTCCGGCGTACAGTGACCGATCTGCTCTTCGATTTCCTTGTACGCCTGGTAGTCGTCCGATTTCACGTCGCACTGGTAATCACGTTGGCCCATGCTTTATCTCCCTCTCTGGGACTTTACTCACCCGATCACGTACCACTCTTCACTTTGGTCCACACGCGCGTGCGGATGCGCTCCAACTTCAACGGCAACGGTTCCAGCGGGACCAGCGTGGCGATGGTTTCCTTGGACGGATAAACCCAAGGGTTGTCGCGCAGCTTCTGCTCTACAAATACCGTGGCATCCTTGTTGGCGTTGGGGTAAAGCGTGTGATTGGAGCTTTTGGCAATCACCTCGGGCTCAAGCATGTAGTTGATAAACGCCAAGCCTTCTTTTGCGTGAGGTGCGTCTTTGAGCAGCACAAAATTCTCCGACCATACCAACCCGCCCTCGCGCGGCAGGCTGTAGGCGATCTTGCGGCCGGTGTGGTTTTTTTCGTTGATGGCCTGTGCCGCCAGCGCCCCATTCGCCCAGCCCACGACCACACAAATATTGCCATCGGCAAAGTCGGCGTCGGTTCTGGAGGAATCGAAGTAGAGGACGTAGGGGCGAATTTTCAACAACAGCGCCTGAGCCTTCTGGTAGTCCTCAGGGTTCTGGCTGTTACTTGGCAGCCCGAGGTAGTTCAACGCGATCGAAATGATTTCACTCGGCGAGTCGAGCATTGCCACGCCACAGGACTTGAGCTTGCTGATGTTTTCTTCTTTGAAGATCAGGTCCCAACTGTTTACCGGGGCGTTGTCACCCAGTGCGGCTTTGACTTTATCCACGTCATAACCGATGCCGGTGGTGCCCCACAGGTAGGGAATGGCGTAGCGATTGCCTGGGTCGTTAGCCGAAAGCAGGGCCAGCATCTCGGGGTCGATATGGGCATAGTTGCTCAGCTGGCTGCGGTCCAGCGGTGCGAGCACGCCTGCCTGGATCAGGCTTGGCAGGACATTCGAGGTGGCGACGACGACGTCATACCCGGTGCGCCCGGCCATGACTTTGCTCTGCATGAGTTCGGCGCTGTCGAAGGCGTCCACGTGCATCCTGGTGCCGGTTTTTTGCTCAAATTCCTTTGGGGTCTCTGGCGCGATCAACCCAAACCAGTTGTACAGATTGACCCGTGACTCTGCGGCCGCTGCCGGCGCGCTGATACCGACGCAGACCAGCGAGGCAAAAAAAAGGGCTCGCAAATGTGATTGACTCATATAACTTTCCTTGTCAAAAACGACAGGCCATCATGGCCATGACTCACAGGCTGGTGAATATACCCGGCGTCGCCGATTAGTAAATACCTACAAGTACTTAGCTCGGCCCTACGATTCCCTAACCCTAAAGGGGTAGAACATGTCACTCGACCTGCATAACCTGGCCTGGCATCGATCGGCAGGCAAGCTGATCATGGAGCTGAATCGCCCAGCCTTCTGGAGCTCGCTGGTGCGCGTGTTAAGGGAGTATGTGCAGATCGATAACTGGGTGGTGCTGGTGTTCAGCAATGAACAGGTCAACGTTGTGTGCGTGACCGAGGTTGCCGACGCGGAAGAAGTGGACGCCCTGACCGAACGTTATGTGAAAGGGCTGTACCTGCTGGATCCGTTCTACATCGCCAACCGTGAAAACCCGCAGAGCGGCTTTTTCCATTTGTCGGACATCGCGCCGGAGCACTTCCTGACCACTGAGTATTACCACCAGTATTTCGCCCAGTACGTATCAGTGGACGAGGTGCAATACAACGTCCAGCTCGATGCGGACAGAACGCTGTGCATATCATTTGGCAGTAACGTGCGCTTCAGCCCGGAGCAGATCGCCACACTGGATATCATCAAGCCGTGGGTGATGGCGCTGATGCACCAGCGCATGTGCTTTGAGCTTGATGTGGAAAAAAACCTGACTGAACCACCGCTCTGGTCGGAAGCGATTATTCAGCTGGGCACCCAGATCACCACGCGGGAAAAGGACGTACTTAAATTGTTGCTCAGTGGTTTCTCTAATAAAGAGATCGCCGGCAAGCTGTTCCTGTCGACGGAAACCGTCAAGGTGCACCGGCGCAACATTTACAACAAGTTGAACATCAAGTCGCAGTCCGAACTGTTTGCGCGTTTCTTCATGCCGAAGCAGGATGCTCACGCGCTGAATTGAATGCGCCGGGCCTCAGCCCGACGCGCCCAGAAACGGCAGCGCCAGGAACAACTTGATCACCACCGCATTGGTGATATCGATAAAAAACGCCCCCACCATCGGCACCACCAGAAAGGCTATCTGCGAAGGGCCGAAGCGTTGTGTTACCGCCTGCATATTGGCAATCGCGGTAGGCGTGGCGCCCAAGCCAAAACCGCAGTGCCCTGCCGCCAGCACTGCCGCGTCGTAGTTGCTGCCCATGACCCGGAACGTCACGAAAATCGCGAACAGCGCCATCAACAACGCCTGCGCGGCCAACAGGATGACAATCGGCAACGCCAGCGCCGCCAGGTCCCAGAGCTTGAGCGACATCAGCGCAATCGCCAGGAACAGCGACAGGCTGACATTGCCCAGCAACGATACCTCACGCTCAAACACTTGATGCCAGCCGAGTACCGACAAGCCGTTGCGCAGCACTACACCGACGAACAACACGCACACAAAGGTCGGCAGCTCGAAGGCCGTGCCTTGGATAAAACCACTCAGGAACGTGCCGATCTGTAGGCTGATCGCCAGCAACGCCAACGTCTCAATAAACGAAAACGAAGTGATCATGCGTTCCTGATTGGGCTGTTCAAAGCCCTTGGCCGGGCGCGGTTGCGCGTGTTCAAGGCCAGGCACCTGCACGCGCTTGATCAGCAAGCGTGCCACCGGCCCACCAATCAAGCCGCCCAGCACCAGACCAAAGGTCGCCGAAGCAATCGCCAGTTCAGAGGCGGAGGCCACGCCGTACTTCTGACTGAACACCGCGCCCCAGGCAGCGCCTGTGCCATGCCCACCCGACAGGGTGACAGAACCGGCCAGCAAGCCCATCAATGGGTCGAGCCCCAACGCCTTGGCCAAAGCGATGCCCATGGCATTTTGCACCACCAATAAAGCCGTCACGACCAGCAGGAAAATCCCCAGAACACGCCCGCCGCGTTTCAAGCTGGCGAAATCCGCGTTCAGGCCAATGGTGGCAAAAAACGCCAACATTAATGGGGTTTGCAAAGACGCATCGAATCGAACCTCAATGCCCGCCAGTGCGCGCAACGCCAGGAGTAACGCGGCAACCAATAAACCACCGGCGACGGGTTCCGGAATACTGTAGGTGCGTAAAAAACCGATGCGAGCCACCAGCCAACGCCCCAGCAACAACACCAGGGAAGCGGCGACCAAGGTTGAATAGAAATCGAGTTGCAGCATCTGGGCAGTTCTCTGAGATGAACAGTGAGAATAATCTGGCCAGAGTAGAGACAGCGGGACAGGTACACAGCCGGCAGATGCTAATTACAGACCATTCCTACGAGATTCACCACCAAGCCTACGCGGCAGGTGAGTCTTGCCCGATAAAAAATCGACACGAACAAAAACGCCGATCATCACTGATCGGCGTTTTCGTTAAATATGGAGCGGGAAACGAGACTCGAACTCGCGACCCCGACCTTGGCAAGGTCGTGCTCTACCAACTGAGCTATTCCCGCAAATGGCGTCCCCTAGGGGACTCGAACCCCTGTTACCGCCGTGAAAGGGCGGTGTCCTAGGCCACTAGACGAAGGGGACACGCTACTGAAACACATGGTGTGTATTTCAGTGCCCAGAGATTAAATCCGAAGATTACGCCCTGGTTTCACTCAGTGTCGCCCGAAAGCAACACTGCTTAAATTTGGAGCGGGAAACGAGACTCGAACTCGCGACCCCGACCTTGGCAAGGTCGTGCTCTACCAACTGAGCTATTCCCGCATATTGGCGTCCCCTAGGGGACTCGAACCCCTGTTACCGCCGTGAAAGGGCGGTGTCCTAGGCCACTAGACGAAGGGGACACACGTACAACATTCACTCCCTACCGCGTTTCGCTGTGTGCTTTACGCTGTAAGTGGCGCGCATTCTATGGATGGATTGAAAGGTCGTCAACCCCCAAGGATAAATTTATTTAAATCAATGACTTCCCCCTGCTTTCCAGGGCTTTGCGGGCATTGTGCCCGTCCAGGCTTTGGCGCCTATATTCTGGCGTCCGACAAGGCGCTATAGTTCGCCCCAGCAAATGATGGCAATGTGCATCTATGCAGGGAAAGCGTACCTATATAGAAGAAACTACCTGGGCAACTGGTCGAACAATCCTATCCGTCGGATGGCCCAGTCACTACACTCCACAGCAAACCCTATAAAGAGGTCACACCGGTGACACCACTCATGATCACCCTGCTGGTAATAGCCGGGATCGTAATACTGATCGCCATTGGCTACATGAACCACGTGGTGGAAAACAACAAACTGGAAAAGAAGCGCACCGAGATCGAGCTTAACGATCGCCTGCGTCGCTGCGGTGAAATCACCGAGACGTTCCCCGGCCAGTTGATGACCCCGAAGCTGAAACTGTTGTTGACCCGCCTGGAGCTCAACGTCAACCAGCGCCTGTTGAACCTTAACAAGTCCAGCGCGCCGCTCAAGGCCCGTATCGCTGAGTTGAATGCACTGATCGGCCAGGGCGAATCGATTCCGGTGACCAACCCACCGGCGCCGATCCAGACCGAAGCCAAGGCCAAGGACGTGCGCTTCCTGCTCGAAGCCCTGCACGGCCAAGTCACCCGTGCGGCCCAGGACGGTTTCCTGCCGACCAACGAAGCCAAGCACTGGATCAAGGAAATTCGCCATATCCTGGTATTGCTGCACATCGAGTTCTTCAACAACCTCGGCCAGCATGCCCTGCAACAAGGCCAGCCTGGTCAGGCACGCCTGGCGTTCGAGCGCGGCGTACAGTACTTGCGCAAACAGCCGGAGCCGGTGCTCTACAGCGCGCAACTGCAGTTGCTGGAGTCGCAACTGGCGCGCGCCAACTCCACGGTGCTGACCAACAGCCAGCCCGCCGAAGACGAAGTCAACGAGTTGACCGAAGGCCTGAAAGTCGTCGATGCCGACGCCGAGTGGAAAAAGAAAGCCATCTACGACTGATCGCACTACCTTCCATGTGGCGAGTTCCTCGCCACATGCCATCACTTTGCACCTATCCCCCCGCCTCCGACTAGCGTAAAAAAGTGCCCCTCACTCCGTGAAGTTAGAGGCCTGCTATGCCTGTTGCCGTGATTGATGGACAACCGCTGCACTACGTCGACCAGGGCACCGGTCCGGTCGTCCTGCTGGGTTCGAGTTATCTGTGGGGCCGCGAGATGTGGGCGCCGCAAATTGAAGCTTTGTCGCAACAGTACCGGGTGATCGTCCCCGAACTGTGGGGCCACGGCGAATCCGGCCCGCTGCCGGCGCACACCCACTCCCTGGACGACCTCGCACGCCAGACCCTCGCGCTGCTGGATCAGTTGGATATCGCCCACATCAATCTGGTCGGCCTGTCGGTTGGCGGCATGTGGGGCGCGCGCCTTGCACTGCTGGCACCTGAGCGCATCAACAGCCTGGTGCTGATGGACACCTACCTCGGCGCCGAGCCCGAGGCTACCCGCCAATACTATTTCTCGCTGTTCAAGATGATCGAAGACGCCGGCGCTATCCCCGAGCCGTTGCTGGATGTGGTTGCACCGATCTTCTTCCGCCCGACGATTGATCGTGAATCAGCGCTGTATCAGGATTTTCGCAGCGCGTTGCAGGCGTTTCCCAAGGAACGCCTGCAGCAAAGCATCGTGCCGCTGGGCCGCCTGATCTTCAGCCGCGCCGACATCCTCGACCAACTGCCGCGCCTGGACACCGACACCACCCTGGTCATGTGTGGCGAACAGGACAAGCCTCGGCCGCCCGCCGAATCCAAGGAAATGGCCGATCTGATCGGGTGCAGCCTGACGCTGATTCCAGAAGCGGGGCATATCTCTTCTCGAGAAAACCCGGACTTCGTCAATGAAGCGCTGCTGACCTTCCTCGCCAACCACGCCTGATCGCCGCCCTGCCCTTTGATCGCAGTGCAAATGCTGCGATCAAAGCCGGAAGTGCCCGACCATGCCCTTGAGCTCCGCCCCCAACTGCGCCAGTTGGATGCTCGACGCGGCATTGCCTTGCATGCTCAACGCCGACTGATCGGCACTGGCACGAATGCTGGTGACGCTGCGATTGATCTCTTCGGCCACCGAACTTTGCTCCTCGGCCGCCGCGGCTATCTGTTGGTTCATCTGCTGAATCAGCGACACCGCTGCCGCGATGCTGCCCAGCGCACTCTCGGTTTCCAGCGCATCGCTGACCGCCAGCTTCACCAACTCGCCACTTTGCTGGATCTGCTGCACTGACGACTGCGCCGCGCTGCGCAACGTACTGACCAGCCGCTCGATTTCCTCGGTCGATTGCTGTGTGCGCTTGGCCAGCGCCCGGACTTCATCGGCCACCACCGCGAAACCTCGGCCTTGCTCACCGGCGCGGGCCGCTTCGATAGCAGCGTTGAGGGCGAGCAAATTGGTTTGTTCGGCCACGCTTTTGATCACGCTCAGCACGGTGCCGATATTCTGGATTTCCGCGCTCAGGCTTTCGATACTCGCGCTGGCACTGGTGCTGGAGGTGGCGAGCAATTCAATGCGTTGCAGGCTTTGACGCACCACCTGCTGGCCGCTGTCGACTTTGTCATCGGCGGTCTGCGCGGCTTGCGCGGCCTCTTCGGCGTTGCGCGCCACGTCATGCACCGTGGCGGTCATCTGGTTCATCGCCGTGGCAACCTGCTCGGTTTCTTCTTTCTGGCTGCTGACCTCGACATTGGTCTGTTCGGTGACACTGGACAGTGATTGCGCCGAACTGGCCAATTGCTCAATGCCGGCCTGCAGCCCGCTGACCATCTGGCTCAAACCGCTGCCCATCTGTTGCATCGCCTGCATCAACTGGCCGATTTCATCACGCCGACTGACCTCCATCCGCCCAGTCAAATCACCCGCAGCAATCTGCTGGGCCACGGCGATCACACGGCGCAACGGCGCCACGATCAACCGGGTAATCACCCACGCGGCAATCAAGCCCACCAGCAGTGCCAGCGCTGACGAAACGACGATCAGCAGCGCGCTTTTTTTCAGCTGCGCCTGCATGGATTGATCTTCAGCGTCATACGCCTGGTTGACGCGGCTGACAACTTGATCGGCGCGGTCATGCAATTGCTTGTAGACGACTTTTTCCTGGGCCAGCAGCCCGGTGTACTCACCGAGTTTCTCGCTGAACGCGGCGATATGCCCGGACACTTCGTTGAGCACAGTCTGGTAACCCGCGTCCTTGACCGAGGTTTTCAGTTGCTCGACCTGCGCCAGGGCTTGGTCGGCCTGCTCGATCTTGCCTTGCTCGGCGTTGTCCGCATCGACCTTGCGGCTCTGATCCAGGCGCAGTCGCGCTTCGTTCATGGCTTGCAACATCAAGCGCGACACCTGGCTGACCTGCCCGGCCTGCTCGATAAACTCGGCGCCGTCCTTGCCCTGGCTTTCCTTGAGGCCATAGGCGCCATCGTCGGCCAGGCCTGCCTGCAACACGTCGAGGTTATTGGCCACACTGGAGACCGACCAACTGGCCATTTCCAGGGCCAGGTCCTTGGTCTGGGTCAACTCGACAAACTCGTCGAACGCCTTGCGATACGCGGCCAGCGCCTGTTCAACCTCGCTCATCACCGGCACATTCGCGGCGGACTGGGCCTTGAGGCTGGCGGCTTGGGCGGCCAAGGCGTCGACGCGTTCGTGCAGGGCGTCGACGGCCTTGGGGTCGGCGTGCAACGCGTAATCCTGCTCGATCAGGCGCACCTTGAGCAGGCCACTGTTGAGCGAAGACATTGCCTTGAGGCCCTCAAAACGTTGACCCACGGTTTGCAGGGACCACACGCCAATGGCCGCCACCAGCGCCGTCAGCAGCAGCACCAGGGTGAAGCCCACGCCCAGTTTTTTCGCCATACCAAGGTTGGCGAAACGTCGTTGCACGGCCGAAATCATTGCACTTGATCCTCTTGCAATGGCAGATGCCATCAAGCCTGGTTTCCATGCTGCGAGATTCGCAACGACGCGCTACCGGCACAAGACGTTGGCGCCACAATAATGGCAAAAAGCTACACGCTCGTCGTTTTCAGAATGGTCGAGGTCGATCTGGCAGGCCCCATCGCACGGAACAACGCCAACGCCCGCTGATCAGCAGCATAGGCCACATTGATGCGCAGCCAGTCACTGTGTTCGCCTTTGGGACTGAACAGCGCCCCCGGCGACAGCAATACACACAAGCGCCGGGCGCACGCCTGCAACCGCGAACGGTCACCGACGCCAGGTCGCGCCCACACAAACATGCCCCCGGCGGGCACGGCAAACACCTCCCACTCTTCGTCCTCCAGCACCTGCAAGGTCGCCGCCATTTGCGTGTTCAAACGCTTGCGCAGGCGCTGCACCCATTTGCGGTAAGTGCCGTTGGCCAATAGCGTAGCCACCACGGCTTCGGCAAACCGCGAGGTGCCGATGCCCGTTAACGTCTTGAGCGTGGCCATCTTCGTGACAAGCGCTGCACTGGCGCTCAGATACCCCACCCGCAGGGCACTGCTGAGGGTTTTGGAGAAACTCGAGATATAGATCACCCGCCCTTCATGGGGCAGCGCCGACAGCCGTGTGCAACTGGCGTGCTGCAAGTCGCCGTAGACGTCTTCTTCGACGATCAGGAAATCTTCGCTGTGCGCCAGTTGCAACAGACGCTCCGCCACCCCGCGGCACAGGCTGGTGCCGGTGGGGTTGTGATACAGGCAATTGATGAACAGGCACTTGGGGCGATGGCTTTGCAGCAGCGTCTCCAGCACCGGGATGTCCGGGCCACCCACGACGCGTGGCACTTCCAGCAGCTTGACGCCGTGGCGTTCCAACTGCCTGTAGAGGTTGGCATAACCGGGCGTCTCGACCACCACCGTATCGCCGGCCTTGAGCAATGTGCGTATCAACAAGTCCTGTGCATGGCTGGCGCCGTGGGTGGTGAGGATGCAATCGAGGTGGGTGACCACCTTCATCTGGGTCAACCGCTTGAGCAATTGTTCGCGTAACACCGGCAACCCCAGCGGCGTGCTGTAGTTGAACAGGGCGACGGTGTCGGTGCGGCTGATCTCGCGGATGGCGTAACAGATGTCATCGCTTTCTCGCCAAGCGTCCGGCAACCAGCCGCAGCCCAGCTTCAATTCGCCCAACGGCCCCTCGACATAGGCGCCCCAGCCCAGCTCCGCACCTTCATACCATTGGCTTTCCAGGGAAACCGGCGGTTGAGCCACAACAAATCCCGCGCCCTGTTTTGCCTCCAATAACCCTTGGGCCACCATACGTTCGAAGGCTTCGAGCACGCTGGATTGACTGAGCAGGTTATCAAGGGCCAATTGCCGGATGGACGGCAAGCGCGTGCCGGGGCTCGCGCCGCTCTTGCGAATCCATTGCGCCACCGCACTGACGATTTGCTGCACCACCGGTACAAGGGCCTGTCGATCGATGCCTAAATCCATGAGCCACTCACTTCAACTGTCTGTTAATCAACCCTAAACAGTTAAGCACAGAAGCCCGGTTCAACTGGTCGCAAAAAATTATTAAATCATTGATTTTATTGAGTTATTTACCTACTGATACACAATCTGACGAGGCCTTGTGCCAGCCATGGAAACGCCCCACAGCGCGCCTGGCGTTTTCGAATAGGCAGCGACATGGAGTCCTAGATAGCCGTCGCACCACCGTCCACCGCCAGCGCCTGCCCCGTGGTGAACGCTGCACCGTCGCTGCACAGGTACAGCACGGCACTGGCGATTTCCTCCACCTTGCCAATGCGCCCGACCGGGTGCATGGCCGCCGCAAATTCGGCTTTGCGCGGGTCGGCTTCATAGGCTCGGCGGAACATGTCGGTGTCGATCACGGCAGGGCATACCGCATTCACACGAATTTTCTTCTTCGCGTACTCAATGGCTGCCGACTTGGTCAGGCCGATGACCGCGTGTTTGGACGCAGCATAAATGCTCATCTTCGGCGCCGCCCCCAACCCTGCCACCGACGCCGTGTTGACGATCGCCCCGCCGCCCTGGGCCAGCAGCAGCGGCAACTGGTACTTCATGCACAGCCACACGCCTTTGACGTTAACGCCCATGATCGCGTCGAACTCATCCAGGCTGCCGTCGGCCAGCTTGCCCTTTTCAATCTCGATGCCGGCGTTGTTGAAGGCATAGTCGAGGCGCCCATAGGCGGCGACGGTCTGTGCCATCAATTGCTGCACATCAGCCTCCAGCGTGACGTTGCAGCGCACAAAAATCGCCTCGCCACCGGCCTGCTGAATCAGCGCAACCGTGCCCTCGCCGCCCGCCACATCCAGGTCGGCAACCACTACTTTCAAGCCCTCTGCGGCGAATGCCAGCGCGGTGGCGCGACCAATACCTGCGGCGGCGCCAGTTACCAGGGCGACCTGGCCGGTAAACGTCATGCTCATGGAGGATGTCCTATGCAAGAAATAGCTGTGGCACGAGTCTAGCCAACGCCAGGACGGGCGCGTCAGCACTATCAGAAGCCCCGTTGGCGCTGTATGAATCGCAGTGATAAGGCGCAGGGTGCAACTATTAGCCCTGCCTATCGGCGGGCATTCGCGCTGCTCGGTCGACCTTGCCCCGGGCGCCTTGAGGGTCTATCACTCATGGTTCATTTCTAAAGAGTCCTTGCCATGACTGCCCAGACCAATCGCCAGTTCCTGCTCGCCAAACGCCCGGTCGGCGCGGCCACGCGGGACACCTTCACCTACCAGGAAGTGCCAGTGGGCACGCCGGCAGAGGGGCAAGTGCTGGTGCGCAATGAATACCTGTCCCTGGACCCGGCGATGCGCGGCTGGATGAACGAAGGCAAATCCTACATTCCGCCCGTCGGCATTGGCGAAGTGATGCGCGCGCTGGGTGTAGGCAAGGTGATTGCCTCCAATACCCCGAAATTCGCGGTCGGCGACTACGTGAACGGCGCGCTGGGCGTGCAGGATTATTTCCTCGGCGAGCCGCGTGGCTTCTATAAGGTCGACCCCAAGCTCGCGCCCTTGCCGCGCTACCTGTCGGCCCTCGGCATGACCGGCATGACCGCCTACTTCGCCCTGCTCGACACCGGCGCACCCAAGGCGGGCGAAACCGTGGTGATCTCCGGCGCTGCCGGTGCGGTCGGCAGCATTGCCGGGCAGATCGCCAAGCTCAAGGGTTGCCGCGTGGTGGGCATTGCCGGCGGCGCCGACAAATGCAAGTTCCTGGTGGACGAATTGGGCTTTGACGCAGCCATCGACTACAAAAGCGAAGACGTACCCGCCGCCCTCAAGCGCGAATGCCCCAAAGGCGTGGATGTGTATTTCGATAACGTTGGCGGCGACATTCTCGACGCCGTGCTCAGCCGCCTGGCATTGAAGGCGCGGGTGGTGATCTGCGGTGCCATTAGCCAGTACAACAATAAAGAAGCGGTGAAAGGCCCAGCCAACTACTTGTCGTTGCTGGTCAATCGCGCGCGCATGGAAGGCTTTGTGGTGATGGACCATGCGGCGAATTTTGCCGCGGCCGGGCAAGAGATGGCTGGCTGGATGGCGCAGGGCAAGCTCAAGAGCAAGGAAGATATCGTCGGGGGGCTGGAGACGTTCCCGGAGACGCTGATGAAGCTGTTCAATGGTGAGAACTTTGGGAAGCTGATTCTAAAAGTGAGCTGACAGATGAGATCGTTCCCACGCTCTGCGTGGGAATGCTGCCCGTGACGCGCTGCGTCCCAAAGCGTGACGCGGAGCGTCACAAGAGGCATTCCCACGCGGAGCGTAGGAACGATCGAATGTGGGAGCTGGCTTGCCTGCGATGCGGGCAACTCGGTGTCTCAGGAATACCCAGTTGATGAGATCGTTCCCACGCTCTGCGTGGGGATGCTGCCCGGGACGCTCTGCGTCCCAAAGCGTGACGCGGAGCGTCACAAGAGGCATTCCCACGCGGAGCGTGGGAACGATCGTCAGGCGATTTCGGCGACGACAGCTGCCAACGCTTTCGCCGGATCCGCCGCCTGGCTGATCGGGCGACCGATCACCAAGTAATCCGAACCTGCGTCCAAGGCCTGACGCGGGGTCAAAATGCGGCGCTGGTCATCCTGCGCACTGCCCGCCGGGCGAATCCCTGGAGTCACCAGCTGCAGCGACGGGTGCGCAGTCTTCAGCGCCTGGGCTTCCAGTGCCGAGCAGACCAGGCCATCAAGGCCAGCCTTCTGCGCCAACGCGGCCAAACGCAAAACCTGCTCCTGAGGCTCGATATCCAGGCCGATGCCGGCCAGGTCTTCGCGCTCCATGCTGGTCAGCACGGTCACCCCAATCAGCAGCGGTTTGGGGCCGTTGCGCTGCTCCAGCACTTCGCGGCAGGCGCTCATCATGCGCAGGCCACCGGAGCAATGCACGTTGACCATCCACACGCCCATTTCCGCAGCGGCTTTAACCGCCATGGCAGTGGTGTTGGGGATGTCGTGGAATTTCAGGTCGAGAAATACTTCGAAGCCTTTGTCACGCAAGGTGCCGACGATTTCGGCGGCGCAACTGGTGAACAGTTCCTTGCCGACTTTGACCCGGCAAAGCGCGGGGTCCAACTGGTCAGCCAGCTTCAGTGCGGCGTCACGAGTGGGGTAATCCAGGGCGACGATGATAGGCGTCTGGCAAACGGACATTGGAATGGGCTCTCAGGCAAGTCGAAATCGGCGCGGATTGTAGCGCAAGCGGCGCCGTTGCGGGATCCGATGATCGGTAAATACTGATTAAGCGCCGCCAAACCCGGCATTTCACGCAATTGTGTCAGGGCTGATACATTCCCGACATGCCCTCAACACGCCCCGCGTCTAGCCTCGCGCACATGACCGCCCGTCCAGCACTTCCAGCCATGGAGCTGGGCGCCTATGCTGACAGCAACAACCAGGCAGATGATCGCACTATGCATACCCCTACCGTCTCTGTAAACGAAGAGCAAAAAGGCGCGGTGATCGCCGAAGACAAGCGCTGGAACACCCGCGCGCTGATCGTCGATGACGACCTGCCGATCCGTGAACTGCTGATCGACTACCTGGCCCGCTTCAATATTCTCGCCATCGGCGTCACCGACGGCACGGCCATGCGCACGGCCATGCAAGCCGAAACCTTTGATGTGGTGGTGCTCGACCTGATGCTGCCGGGCGAAGACGGCCTGTCGCTGTGCCGCTGGCTGCGCACCGAGTCGGACATCCCGATCCTGATGCTCACCGCGCGCTGCGAACCCACCGACCGCATCATCGGCCTGGAGCTGGGCGCCGATGACTACATGTCCAAACCCTTCGAACCGCGCGAGCTGGTGGCACGTATCCAGACCATCCTGCGCCGGGTGCGCGATGACCGTACCGAGCAGCGCGCCAACATCCGTTTCGACAACTGGCGCCTCAACAGCGTGCTGCGCCAGCTGGTCGCGGACGATGGCCTGGTGGTGCCGCTGTCAAATGCCGAGTTTCGGTTGCTGTGGGTGTTTATCGAACGCCCGCGCCGCGTGCTGAGCCGCGAGCAATTGCTGGATGCCGCCCGTGGCCGCTCCATCGAAGCGTTTGATCGCAGCATCGACTTGCTGGTGTCGCGCCTGCGCCAGAAACTGGGCGATGACCCGAAAGCACCGCAACTGATCAAAACCGTGCGCGGCGAAGGCTACCTGTTCGACGCCCGGGATATCGGCTGATGCGCAACGCCTTCAATACGCTGTTCGGCAGGCTGTTCGGCGTATTGCTGGTGGCTATTGTGCTGGCCCATGCGCTGGCGTTCTTCTGGTTTCACCATTACGGCCCACCGCCACAGCCGCCGCAGGAAACCTTCGTCGAGCAGCCGGACGGCACGATGAAGCCCCTGCCCCGGCACCATCGTTCCTGGTTTGGCGGCCCTGTGGTGCCGCTGACCTTTCAGTTTATTTCGCTGATCATCGCCGCCTGGTACGGCGCCAAGCTGCTGAGCCGGCCGATCCAGCGCCTGAGCGCGGCCGCCGAACGCCTGAGCCTCGACCTCGACAGCCCGCCGCTGAATGAGTCCGGGCCACGGGAGGCGCGCCAGGCAGCGTCAACGTTCAACCTGATGCAAAAGCGCATCCGCGAACAAGTCAGCCAGCGCGCGCGCATGCTTGGCGCGGTGTCCCATGACCTGCGCACCCCGCTGTCGCGCCTCAAGCTGCGCCTGGAACAGATCGAAGACACCAAGCTGCAAGGCCAGATGCGCCAGGACCTGGACGACATGATCGGCATGCTCGACGCCACCCTCAGCTACCTGCATGAACAGCGCACCAGCGAAACGCGGCATTGGCTCGACGTGCAGGCGCTGGTCGAATCCCTGAGTGAAAACGCCCAGGACCAGGGCTCTGATGTGCAGTTCTCCGGCACCTGCGCGCCGTTGCAGGTGCAGCCGATGGCGCTGCGTTCCTGCCTGAACAACCTGATCGACAACGCCCTGCGTTATGCCGGAACCGCGCGTGTTGAGTTGGCTGACAGCCGTGGTGCGCTGGTTATTCGGGTGATCGACCATGGCCCCGGCATTGCGCCGGATAAGCGTGAGGCGGTGTTCGAACCGTTCTTTCGCCTGGAAGGCTCGCGTAACCGCAACTCCGGCGGCGTCGGCCTCGGCATGACGATTTCCAAGGAGGCCGTGGAGCGTCTCGGCGGGCACCTGAGCCTGGAAGAAACTCCAGGCGGCGGCTTGACCGCCGTGATGTGGTTGCCGAGGGCTTAAAGGGGTTTGTCTTCGCGCCGAACCTGAGCCTGGGTTGCACTCCAATCCGTCAACAGGCTGTAGGCCACCGCCAACAAGGTCGGGCCGATAAACAGGCCGATGAAACCAAAGGCGATCAAGCCGCCAAACACGCCCAACAGCACAATCACCAGCGGCAAGTTGCCGCCCCGGCTGATCAGGTACGGCTTGAGCACGTTGTCGACGCCGCTGATGATGAATGTGCCCCACACACCCAGGAACACCGCGTAGGTGTAATCGCCCTTCCAGGCCAGCCAGGCCGTGGCGGGGATCCACACCAGCGGCGGGCCCATCGGGATCAGGCTGAGCAGGAAGGTGACAATGCCCAGCACCAGCGCGCCCGGCACGCCGGCGATCAGGAAACCGATCAGCGCCAACAGCGCCTGGGCCGCCGCTGTACCAATCACACCGTTAACCACCCGTTGCACGGTGCCGGCCACCAGTTCGATGTAGTAACCGGCACGGTCGCCGATCAAGCGCTCCAACAGGCGATGCACAAAGGTCGCCAGACGCGGGCCGTCGCGGTAGAAGAAGAACACAAACACCAGGCTCAGGGTCAGTTCCAGGATACCGCCGCCGATCTGCGCACTGCGCGCCAGCAGCCAGTTGCCGACCTGGCCCAGGTACGGCTTGATGCTGATCATCAGCGCGGCGCCCTGTTGGTCGATGCTGTCCCACGTTGCCACCAGGCGCTCGCCAACCAGCGGAATCGAGCCCAGCCAGGTCGGCGCAGCCGGCAGGCCGTCGACCTGGATATCCTTGATCAGGCCCACGGCGTCACGCACGTGGTCGGCCAGGTTGAACCCCAGCCACACCAGCGGCACCGCCACCAGCAACATCCAGCCCAAGGTCAGGATGCCCGCCGCCAGGGATTCGCGGCCACCCAGCCAGCGGGTCAGCAAGCGCATCAGCGGCCAGCTGGCAAACGCCAGCACTGCGCCCCAGAACAGCGCCGACCAGAATGGCGCCATGACCCAGAAGCTGGCACCAAACAACACCAGCAGCAGGATTTGCACCAGTAGGCGATCGTTATTGAGCATCGGGTATCTCGAAAAGAAGGCTGTAGGAAGAGAGCTTAGGCGAACGGCGCGGGTCCGTTCGCCGTGTAACGGTCAGCGTATCAGATGCAGGTGCAAACCCTTAGCGTCGCCGGTGCCAGTTTCCAGGCGTGCGGCGCGTACACCGCTGTCGATCAGGCCCTGGCGCCAGGCTTCGGCGTTCGGCCCGGTCAAGCTGACGCGCAAGGTGGCGTCGAGGTTCAGGCCACGGGAAATCAAGGTCAGCCAGGTGGCGTCAGGTTCGGCGCCGAGTGCCGGGAAGTCCAGCTCGCCGGTGCTTTTCAACTCGCGCAGCAAGGTGGCTGACGTGGGCAACAAGTCGCCCAGCGGCGCGCTGGCGTCGAGTTGTTCCACATGCAGATAGGCGCGGCGGTTGCCGCGAGTGATGCCGTACAGCGCCACCAGGGAGTTGTCTTGCGGTGCTGCCAGGCGCAACAGCAGGTATTCCTGCTGGCCATCGGCGCCGACCAGCTTGGCGTTGCCAAACACTTCATTGGCCCACAGGCTGCTTTCACCGCAATCGCGGGCCTGGCACCAGAACAACAGCTGCGCGCCCTTGGCCTGCAACGCTTCACGCGTCGCGGTAAACGCGGCGCTGGAGGTGTGTTCGGCGGGTAATTCATAGGTAATCGCGGTGGTTTGGCCACGCGCGGTGGCTTGGCCTTCGTAACGCAGTTGGCCGCTGATCTTGCGGATCGCGCCCATGGGGTAGATGCGTTCCTTTTCCTCAGCGGGGCGGTAATCGACGATTTGCGCATCGACCTGGCGGGACACGGCAGGTAAATCCTGGCTGCCCGGCACGTCGGCGGCGAACACCAAGGGGCTGAAGCAGCACAGCCCGAGGGCACGGATACATCCTTTACGCAGGCTCATCGGATCGAAGAGCCCTGGCCATCGGAGGTCGCAGCGGTGTTGAGATCGTACATGGTTGACTCCCTTTCAATCCGCCCAGCCTCGGCAGTTGCCCGCGCCAAGTCAAGGCGCGTGGAAGAACCGATTGAAACAGTCTGCAACAAGGACCGCGCCGGGCTCATCATTAAGGTGTAAATGATGGCCGCCCGGCAGCGTGCTCACCGTAAAAGGTAGCTGAGAAAGCAATTCGGAATGTTTCGCCAGCATGCCGTCAGCCGCGACGACCAACTGTGTAGGGCAACTCACACGCCGCACGAAAGCCATCGCCTGTTCATCGGTCAGGCGCATCGGCGAGGCGAGCGTCAGGCGGCTGTCCGTACGCCAGGTGTAACCACCCGGCACTGGCATCAACCCGCGCTGGGCCAGCAGTTCAGCGGCTTCGCGGCTGACCGCGACCACGCCTTTCATGCGCGCTTCAACCGCCCGGTCCAGGGTGCTGTAGACCGGCTTGCGCTTGTCTTGCAGGTTCAATTGCGCCTGCAACGCCATGCCCAGCCGCTCGGCGGCGTTCTCTCCAGCGGCGGTCGGCGGGATCACACCGTCGATCAACCCCAGGTGCGTCACGCGTTCCGGCATGGCGCCGGCCAGCACCAATGAAACGATCGCGCCGAGGGAATGGCCAAGTAATGCAAAACGTTTCCAGCCCAGTTGCTCGGCAACTTGCAGCACATCAAACACGTAATCCCACAAGGCATACCCGGCGCCCGCAGGCCGATGCGCCGAATGCCCATGCCCGGCCATGTCCAACGCGACGATACGCAAACCGTGCAGCTTCGGCGCCAGCCGCGCAAAGCTGTTGGCGTTGTCCAGCCAGCCATGCAGGGCGATCACCGGCAGACCGTCTTCGGGGCCAAACAGGTGTGCCGCCAACTCGATGTGCGGCAGGCTCAAGCGCACTTCTTCGACCGGCGTGCTCATGCGCAACTGCGCTCGCGGGCTTGCCAGCGGGCGAACAGGTTCTTGATCAAGGTCGCCGTGTCCTGTGGGCGTTCAAGCGGGAACATATGGCCACCGGGCATGGTGAGCATTTCGCCCATGGGCAGGCGGCCGACGCCACTGGCATGGTGGCGCATCACCACCCGGCTCTGGCGCCCACGCACTACGGCCAGCGGTACTTTCAACTGGCGCACCTGGCCGGGGCTGGTGTGCGGCACGCCGCGGTAAATGCTGATTTCGGTCGCCGGATCGAAGCGCAGACGCAGACGGTCGCCTACCTGTTGCAGGCCGTGTTGCAGGTACGCGTCAAAGCATTCCGGGTCAAACCCGCGAAACAGGGTCTTGCCGGCGAAGTAACTGCGCGCGGCGTCCAGGTCAGTGAATTCTTCACGGCGGCCCAAGGTGCGCCCGGCCGGGGTCAGGCGGTCGATAAAACCGAAGCGTTTGGCGGCGCGAATCACCCAGCGGTCGGCGCGGGTCAGCACCGGCGAATCCAGCATCACCACGCCACGGTACAACTGCGGGCAGCGCATGGCCGCGTGCAAATGCAACACGCCGCCCAGGGAATGGCCCACGCCCCACACCGGTTCCGGCTGCTGCTCTAAATGGTGGATCAGTTCGTCCACCAGGTTCTGCCAGTTGTCATCCACCGGGAACCTGGGGTCGTGGCCGTGCTGCGGCAGATGAGCCACTGCGTATTCCGGGGCCAGGGCGGCAAACAACTTGCCGTAGGTGGCCGAAGGGAAGCCATTGGCGTGGGCAAAAAACACGTGCTGCGACATACCGGACTCATCTACAAAAACAGAAGTGGATTGTCACCACGCCTGGGCCGTACAGCAATGACTGTAACTGCCAGGAATGATGACACTCACGCCACGCCTATCGCGCCGGCGGGTTCTCGCCCAGCGGCACCACGGCCATGGTCAGGCGCGACACGCAGCTGGCCTTGCCGTCATCGCTGGTCAAGCGAATGTCCCACACTTGGGTCGTGCGGCCAATATGGATCGCCCGCGCCACCGCCGTCACCCGCCCGCTGCGCACACCGCGCAGGTGGTTGGCGTTGACCTCCAGGCCCACGCAATAAAACTTGCTGGCGTCGATACACAGGTAAGCCGCCATGGAGCCGACGCTTTCGGCCAGCACCACCGACGCACCGCCGTGCAGCAGGCCGTAAGGCTGATGAGTACGATGATCGACCACCATGCTGGCGGTCAGGGATTCGTCGTCGAAACTTTCAAAGCGGATATCCAGCAACTCACCAATGGTGTTTTTCTGGATGGCGTTGAGTTGCTCGATATTCGGTTGGGTGCGCCACAAGCTCATGAAGTTATCCTTATTGGTTTTATTACGACCCTAATCCTGCCACACAATGGTTTCGCTGCGCGCGCTCCACGCCTGGAAATGATTGCCGTAGGTCGACTCGATGACGTTGCGTTTGATCTTCAAGGTCGGCGTCAGAAAGCCGTTTTCCACCGCCCAACTGTCTTTCACCACCACCAGCTGGCGCAAGCGCTCATGTTTGTCCAAGACGGCATTGACCTGCGCCAGCCAGCGTTCAAGGCTGGTGCTCAGCGCCTGTCGGTCCTGACTACCCGCCGACAACACACACAAGCCCATCGGCGCCGTAAGGCCATCACCGACCACGCACACCTGTTCGATGCGTGCATGTTCGGCCAGGCGGTTTTCAATTGGCGCCGGGGCCACGTATTTGCCCTTGCTGGTCTTGAAGATTTCCTTGAGCCGGCCGGTCAGGCGCAGGCGGCCGTCGGCGTCCTGTTCGCCTTTGTCGCCGGTGCGCAGGAAGCCGTCGTCGGTCAGGGTCTCGGCGGTTTTCTGCGGGTCCTTGAAATAGCCGAGCATGGTTGCGCCGCTGCGCACCTGCACTTCGCCCGACGCGTCGATGCGCACTTCAACGCCAGGGCACGGCAGGCCGATCCAGCCGAGCGTCTGCTGGCCGGGGCGACACACGTGGGAATAGCCACAGCTTTCGGTCATGCCATACACCTCCAGCACATCCAGGCCCAGGCGCTTATACCAATGCAACAAGGCTTCGGGCACCGGCGCGGCACCGGACAATGCAATGCGCAGCGCATCCAGGCCCAGCCCCGCAAGGACTTTTTGGCCGACGCGCCTGCCGATAAATGGCAGGCGCAACAGGCGGTCGAGGCGCTTTTGCGGGATCTTGCTGTAGACGCCCATCTGGAACTTGGTCCAGATCCTCGGCACGCCAAACAGCGCGGTCGGCTTGGCGCGGCGCAAGTCTTCAAGAAACGTGTCTAGGCTCTCGGCGAAAAATACGGTTTGCCCGGTGTAGATCGAGGCCAGCTCCACAAACATGCGCTCCGCCACATGGCACAGCGGCAAATAGGACAGCAGCCGGTCGCCCTCCCCCAGGCCGAACAACTCAGTGCCACGGGTGGCGGCGAAACCCAAGGCGCCGAAGGTTTGCATCACGCCTTTGGGCAAGCCGGTGGTGCCGGAGGTGTAGACAATGGTGGCCAGGCTCGACGCGGCAGGTTCGGGGTTGTCCTGGATCGGCGCACAGCTTTGCAGGTCGGCCCAGCGGTAATCGAAGTCGCCCACCGGGCACAGCGGCAGGCTGATGGTCGGCAAACCGGACGGGATACCCGGCGCCATCGCCGACCAGTCGTCCAGCTTGCCGATCAGCACCAGCGCCGCCTCGGAATGGGTCAGCACATGGGCGACAGAGTCGGCGGTGAGGTTGGGGTACAGCGGTACCGAGACATGCCCGGCCATCCAGATCGCCAGGTCGGCGATGATCCAGTGCGCGCAGTTTTTAGAGATCAGGGCAATGTGCGAGCCTTGGGGCAGCTCACGGGCACGCAGCCAATGCGCGGCGCAGCGGGCCTGGTGGCCGACGTCACCCCAGGTGAGCGTCTGCACCTCGCCGCCGCCAACCGGCTGCACCAGAAAGGGTTTGCGCGGATGCCGCGCTTCACGTTCGTAGAAGACCTGCAACGGCAAACGAAAAGCGACAGGCATGGGACGCGCTCCTTTGTGATCCGATGATAGCCAACCAAGCACTTGCTTGGTTGACTATATAGCACACAAAGCGGCGATCTCTGTGGGAGCTGGCTTGCCTGCGGTGGCATCGACCGCCTCTCCCAGAAGTACCGAGGTGCCTGCATCGCAGGCAAGCCAGCTCCCACAGCAGAGCAGAACTGATTTTGATCTGACAGGCACCGTTGACCACGATGGTCGCGTGCAGAAGGCCCACCGCCTACGGGTTTTTCACACCCACCAGGCTCATCAACCCCGCCAACGGAAAGTCCCCTTCCAACTCCGCCAAGCTGGCCGTGTGCATCGGTTGCGGCTGACGCAGATGACCATGCTGCAAAAAGCTGATCAGGCTACCCACCAACGGCTGGTGGCTGACCAGCAGCACATTGTCATCCGTGTCGAGTTTTTCCAGCACGTGCAGCGGGCTGCTGTCCGGCGTCAACCACGGCTCCGTGCGAATCTGCGGCTCAAACCCCAACGCCTCACGCACCAGTTGCGCAGTCTGCTGCGCGCGCACATACGGGCTGGCGATGATGGCGCTGATCGGCTGGCCGATCAGGTGCGCAGCACTGCGCAACACTTCGCCGCGCCCATGCTCGGTCAGGTTGCGCTCAGCGTCGGAAGAGGCATGAGCTTCGGCTTCACCGTGACGCAAAATCCACAGCTTCACAGTTTGGGCTCCTCATCGCGCACCGGGTGCGCCGCCGGTGGCACGCTGTGGGCGGCTTCGCCCTCCGGTGCGCGCGGGGTCGGCCAATCCGCGAACGGCCAAGGCTTTTGATCAGTGTGGAAGCTGCCGAAACGGCCGATTTGCGCAAGAAACTGACTGAGGCTGTCGCCAAAATTCATCAGGCCCAGGTTCGGCGCGCCGTAGACCAGGCGATACACCAACTGCACCACCACCAAAATACCGAGCAGGAACTGCGCGACTTGCCAGACCAGGGCAAACACCAGCATCCACAGGACGCGCAGGAGGATGGACTCGTATTTAGGGCCTGCTTTCGGATCGTTCATGACGCGTTCCTCAGTTGAAACCACTGGTGGAAATAAAGTCGACATCGGTCTTGGGCTCGGCGCGCATCAGCAACTCGATGACCTGATTCAAGGTGCGCCCTTCAAACAGGATCGCGTGCAGCCCGGCGACCAGCGGCATGTACACGCCGACTTCCTGGGCCTTGGCCTTCAACACTTTAAGCGTGTTCACGCCTTCGGCCACTTCACCCAGGCGCGTCACCGCGTCTTCCAGGCTAAGGCCTTGGCCGAGGGCGAAACCGACCTGATAATTGCGGCTTTTCGGCGACGAGCAGGTGACGATCAAGTCGCCCACGCCCGCCAGGCCAAGGAAGGTCATCGGGTTGGCGCCCTGGTTCACCGCAAAACGCGTCATCTCCGCCAAGGCGCGCGTAATCAGCATGCTCTTGGTGTTTTCGCCCATGCCCAAGGCCACGGCCATGCCGGCAATAATGGCGTAGACGTTTTTCAACGCCCCGCCCAACTCGACGCCAAAGCGGTCGCTGCTGGCGTAGACGCGAAAGGTACGGCCATGCAGCACGGCCTGGACACGCTCGCACAGTGCCTCGTCTTCACTGGCGACCACGGTGGCTGTCAGCGCGTGCTCAGCCACTTCCCGCGCCAGGTTCGGCCCGGACAGCACGCCAATGCGCGCCTGCGGGGCGATCTCTTCGAGGATTTCGCTCATCAGCTTGAAGGTGTGGGCCTCGATACCTTTGGTCAGGCTGACCAGTTGCTTGCCCGCCAGACGCTCGGCGTGGGGCGCCAACACCGAGCGCAAGGCGCTGGAAGGCAGCGCGACAAAACACAGGTCGCAGTCAGTCAAGGTAGCCAACAAGTCGGTCACCGGCTCGACCGCCGGGTGAATCTTGATGCCTTTAAGGTAACGGGGGTTTTCACGGTGGACGCGAATGGCCTCGGCCTGCTCGGGATCGCGCATCCACTGGCGTACCGCGTGGCCGTTTTCAGCCAGCAGGTTTGCCACGGCGGTCCCAAAACTTCCGCCTCCCAGGACCGCAATAGGGCGCTGTTCAGTCATATGCAATCCGTTAATCCATAGCAGTGGCGATGGCGGCATTATACGGGGCGACCCGCTTGCGGCCAGCCCCCGCGTCAATTCACACGCTTGTCGGAAAATGCCACGTCTGTGTGAAGTAATTGCAAGTGTGGCGACTGGCAAATGGCCCCACCTCAGTTAACATGGGCGGCTATCCGTAATTATCAAGGCCGTGCCGTGTATTTGGGCCCTCCTCCTCGCTCATCTCTATTATTGATGCTGTTGTGCAGCGCACCTGCGTTGGCGGATGACCTGTTCCTCGACAGCCAGCCACTGCCCCAGGTACTCACGGCCACGCGCCTCAAGCAATCGGCCGCCGCCGTGCCTGGCAGTATGACCGTCATCGACAGTGAGCTGATCAAGGCCAGCGGTGCGCGCGACATCGCCGAGTTGCTGCGTTTGGTGCCGGGGATGATGGTCGGTTACACCACCGGCAACCAGGCGGCCGTGAACTACCACGGCACCAGCGCCAGTGATGCACGGCGCATGCAGGTGTTGATCGACGGGCGTTCGGTGTACCGCGCGGGCCTGGCCACGGTGGACTGGAGCGATATTCCGGTGGCCATGGAAGACATCGAGCGTATCGAGGTGTTTCGCGGCCCCAACACGGTCAGCTATGGCGCCAATGCCTTGATGGCGGTGGTCAATATCCTCACGCGCTCGCCGTCCAACAGCCACGGTTCACGGGTCAAAGTGATCCGTGGCGAACGCGGCATCAACGACTTCTACGCCAGCCAGGGCATGGGCTGGGAGACCGGCGACTTGCGCCTGTCGCTTTCCGGGCAACAGGACGATGGGTTTGACAGCGACAAGCTCGGTGCCGACCGCCGTGATAGCCGTCGCCTCAGCCGTTTCAGCCTGGCGGTGAGCCAGACCCTGAACGCGCAGCAGAGCATCGACTGGCAGTTGGACGCCAAGGAAGGCAGCAATCAGCGCCCTTATACCTACACACCGGTATTCGCCGGAATTACCGAAGGCGGCACCAATTCCGACGTTACCGCCAAGGACTATGCCGGCTCGATGCGCTGGAACATCGAGTTCAACCCCGAACACAGCCTGTACGTCCAGGGCTCGGCCCAGCAATGGGACCGCCAGCAAGTCTGGAAAGCCTGTGACGCCAAGGTGTCGTTCAGCCCGGAACTGACCCAACTGTGGCAGCTCAACCCCAACTACGCCGAAAAGTTGGCCCGCCACATGGATATCTACAGCCAGGGCACCGCGCCGCCCGGCAGCGCTGCCGAACAAGCACTCGGCAACCAGGTGCTGGACCAGTGGCGCCAGGGCGCCAACCAGAGCGTGTGTGGCGATATCGACCAGAGCACCCGCGAGAGTCGCTATGACATTGAGATCCAGGACACCCTGAGCCTGTCCGATAGCCTGCGCCTGGTCAGCGGCATGAATTATCGCTACGACCGCGCCGACTCCGACACCTACTTCAATGGCACCCTCGACGACACCACCTGGCGCCTGTTCGGCCACCTGGAATGGCGCGCCAGCGAACACTGGCTGTTGCAGGGCGGTGCAATGTACGAAGACACCCACTTGAGCGGCAATTCGCTGACGCCGCGGGTGGCGGTCAACTACCTGATCAACCCGCGCCACGGCTTGCGGGCGGTGTATTCCGAGGCGATTCGCTCGCCGGACATGTTCGAAAACAACGTCAACTGGAGCTACCGCGTCACCAACCTGAGCTCCCCGACCTTCGGGCAAAACTCCGGGCAATATTTTGTGGTAACACGCGGCCCCGGCAACCTTGATAAAGAGTTGATGCGCTCGCGCGAGCTGGGCTACAACGGCTTCTTTGCCGACCTCGGGCTGAATGTCGACGTGAAACTGTTCTACGACGAAATCACCGACATGATCAGCTCGCCGCTGCGCAACAACCAATACATTGCCAGCAACGCCAACAGCGCGCGGTTTACCGGTGCAGAATCGCAATTCGATTGGCGCATGAGCAATGCCGACCGCCTGCGGCTGACCTATGCTTACGTCGACGCCACCTCCAGCAACCCGCTCGATAAGGCACAAACCGCGCGCAACAGCGGCTCGGCCGGCTGGCTGCGTGAATGGGGCCACGGCTGGTCGAGCGCGCTGTTCTATTATGGTGACGACGCACTCAACACCTATCGCTTCGAACGGGTCGACCTGCGCGTAGCCAAGCGCATTGCCCTGGGCAAAGCCAACGTGGAGCTGGCCGGCATGTTGCAACAACGCCTCGATAACCAGCCCACCACCTTTGTCGACAACCATTACGACAGTCGCCACGTCCTCTACTTCAGCGCGGAGTTAGAGTTCTGACATGGGCGCTCAGTCACGGATGACCCTCCTGCTTGTCTTACGCTTCTGGAGGCGCGCCTTGTTATGGGTGTGCCTGCTGCTGGCCGCGCCGGCCTGGAGCGCCGACATTCTGCTGACCTCTGCCGAAGACGGGGCCGGTGTACAAGCGTTTGCGCAGGCCCTTGCCCAGCAGCGTCCCGAAGACCACGTGACCTTTACCCCGCTCAAAGACCTGCCGGCACCCAGCCGTTTGCCGGCGAATACCCGCCTGATCGTGCTGGACCTGCCCGGTCTTGATTGGCGCCTGCAGGATGCCCAGGGCCCGCCGACCCTGGTGCTGCGCATCAGCCGCCTGCAAGCCCGGCAGCGCCTGGGCCACACTCATCCGGCGAAAATCAGCCTGTTGTGGAGTGACCCGCCGCTTGCGCGTCAGCTCAACCTGATCGCGAGCATCCTGCCGCAGGCTAAACGCATCGGCGTGCTCTACGGCACCGACAGTGAATTCCTGCTGCAGGAGCTGCGCGAGTATGCGACACCGATGGGGCTGGAGATCGTGCCGCAGCTCTGGGACAACATTAATGACAGCCGCCCGCTGCAGAATCTGTTCAAGAACAGTGACGTGCTGCTCGGCCTCGATGACCCGCAGTTGTACAACCCCAAAACCGTGAAAAACCTGTTGCTCAGCAGCTACGCCCAGCAACTGCCGCTGGTAGGCCCCAATGCGGGGTTCGTCAAGGCCGGCAGCCTGGCCAGCACCTACAGCGATCAGGCCGACTGGCTCGATGTGCTCGACCGGCTACTGGATCATCCGCCGACCAGTTGGCCGCGTTCGTTGTACCCGGAACATTTTAAAGTCGTCGGTAACCCGCAAGTCGCACGCTCACTGGGAATCGAACAGGTTGACGAAGTCGCCGTCGCCGCCCGATTAGCCGAAGGAGAAAAACGCCCATGACCTTGCGTCGTCGTTGGGATATCAACACCCGCACCCAGCTCATCACCCTGGGCCCGGCGCTGTTGCTGACCTTGCTGTTGATCAGCTTCTTCACCTTCGTGCGTATCCAGGACCTGCGCCAGGAACTGGACCACACCGGCCAACTGATCGCCAACCAATTGGCCCCTGCCACCGAATACGGCGTCATTTCCGGCAATATCGACGTGCTCGACAGCTTGCTGCGCGCAACACTGGCTACGCCGCACGTGCGCTTCCTGGAGATTCAGGACAGCGCCGAAAAAATCCTGTTGTACGTCGAGCAGCCGTCGGAAAAACACGACCGCTCGCTGTCGGTGAAAGTGTTCCAGGCGCCCATCCGCCTGCAACACATCCAGCTGGGCAATGACTTCTTCCAGGACAACCTCAACGAACCCAAGGCGCCGCGTGCGGACTACCTCGGCCGGGTGATCGTTGGCATGTCCAACGATGCGTTCAGCCAGCGCCAACAGGAGATCCTGTTCAAGGCCGGCATCCTTGCCCTGTTCGCGCTGCTGTTCACCTTCCTGCTCGCACGGCGCCTGGCCGCCAGCCTGTCGCAGCCGATCAGCGCCATGGGCCACGCGGTGAAGGCCATCCAGCAAGGCGACTACAAGACGCCGCTGCCGATTGTGGATGACTCGGAACTGGGCGACCTGTCGCGGCATATCAACAACCTCGCCGAGGGCCTCAACCAGGCCAGCCGCGAACAGCACCAGGCCATGGCCCAGTTGATCCAGACCCGCGAGGAAGCCGAGCGGGCGAACAATGCCAAGTCGGATTTCCTGGCGATGATGAGCCACGAATTGCGCACGCCCATGAATGGCGTCCTGGGCATGTTGCAACTGCTGGAAACCACCGAGATGACCGAGGAGCAGACCGAGTACGCGGCACTCGCTTCGGAGTCCACCGAGCATTTGCTCAAGGTGATCAACGACATCCTCGACTTCTCGCGCATCGAACGCGCAGCGCTGGAGCTGGAACATATTTCGTTCAACCTCGCGGACCTGATCAGCAGTTGCGCCCAGGCCTTCCAGCACAGCGCCCAGCAACGCGGCCTGGCGCTGGAGCTGCCGATTCCGCTGGGCATGGACGCGCTGCGGGTGCAGGGCGACCCCACGCGTATCCGGCAGATTCTGGTAAACCTGATCGGCAACGCGTTGAAATTCACCGAGCACGGCACGGTGACCGTCGAGCCCCATTGGCAAACCCTCGATCATGAGTTGGTGTGGTTCACCTGCACCGTGCGCGACAGCGGTATCGGGATTTCCGCCGAACGCCTGGAATTGATGTTCGACGCGTTCCAGCAGGCCGACAGTTCCATTTCAAGACGTTACGGCGGCACCGGCCTGGGCTTGCCGATTGCCCGCACATTGGCCGAACGCATGGGCGGTACGCTGCGCGCCCAGAGCGAGGAAGGCCGGGGCTCGGTGTTTACCCTGGAAATCCCGTTGGCCATCGACCAGCAGAGCTTGCCGGCGATTGCCCCGCACGCCGAAGGCAAGAGCAGCGCCGGCGATGGCCGCCATGTACTGCTGGTGGAGGACAACCCGGTCAACCGCACGGTGGTCGAAGCGATGCTGCGCAGCCTGGGCTTTGAAGTGAGCCTGGCCACCGACGGCGCCGAAGCCATACGCAGTGCCGAGAGCCTGATATTCACCGCCATTTTGATGGATTGCCGCTTGCCGGTGATCGATGGTTACGAGGCCACCCGTCAGATTCGCCAACTGCCCGGCTGCGCCGATCTGCCGATCATTGCCCTCACCGCCAACGCCTTGCAGGGCGATCGCGAAGCCTGCATGGCGGCCGGAATGAACGATTACCTGGCCAAGCCGTTCAAACGCACGGATTTGCAGCAAATCCTGCTGCGTTGGGTGCAATAGCCCCGCGCCATCAACCAACTGCGACTGGCGTGAAAGACGAAAGTGCGGCAGTCTTAGGCACCCGAACGGGCCCATAAACAGGCCCGGTTTAAAATTTCAGTGAACAAGTGTACATTCAGTACCTTATCGCTGTGACTTTCACTACAACGCAATAGTCTATGTGTAGGCTGCCGACATGAGGCATGAACGCTTCATTCGGTTCGGGAAGATTTGCCCTACCCTGCCGCATGGGATTATTGAGGAGCTCGCATGACCAAACAAAACGCCTTTACTCGGGAAGACCTGCTGCGCTGCAGTCGCGGTGAGCTGTTCGGCCCAGGTAACGCGCAACTGCCCGCCCCGAACATGCTGATGGTGGATCGCATCACCCATATCAGCGAAGAGGGTGGCAAGTACGGCAAAGGTGAATTGGTCGCCGAGCTGGATATCACCCCTGACCTGTGGTTCTTCGCCTGCCATTTCGAAGGCGACCCTGTGATGCCGGGCTGCCTGGGCCTCGACGCCATGTGGCAACTGGTCGGCTTCTACCTGGGCTGGCAAGGCCTGCCGGGCCGCGGCCGCGCCCTGGGTTCGGGCGAAGTGAAGTTCTTTGGCCAGGTCCTGCCGACCGCCAAGAAAGTCACCTACAACATTCAAATCAAGCGCGTCCTCAAGGGCAAGCTGAACCTCGCCATCGCCGACGGTTCGGTGACTGTCGACGGTCGCGAGATCTATACTGCCGAAGGCCTTCGGGTCGGCGTATTCACTTCCACTGACAACTTTTAAGGGTTATCCGCATGCGCCGCGTCGTTATCACTGGTCTGGGCATTGTTTCTTGCCTGGGCAATGACAAAGAGACCGTCACCGCTAACCTGCGTGCAAGTCGCCCTGGCATCCGTTTCAACCCGGAATATGCCGAAATGGGTCTGCGTAGCCAGGTTTCCGGCTCCATCGACCTGCCGCTCGAAGAACTGATTGATCGCAAGATCTACCGCTTCGTCGGCCACGCTGCCGCCTATGCCTACCTGGCCATGAAAGACGCCATCGCCGACTCCGGCCTGAGCGAAGACCAGGTATCGAACGTACGCACCGGCCTGATCGCCGGCTCCGGCGGCGCATCGACCCTCAACCAGATGGAAGCGCTGGACATACTGCGCGAAAAAGGCGTGAAGCGCGTTGGCCCGTACCGTGTAACGCGGACCATGGGCAGCACCGTTTCGGCCTGCCTGGCCACGCCGTTCCAGATCAAGGGCGTGAACTACTCGATTTCCTCGGCTTGCGCCACCAGTGCTCACTGCATCGGTACTGCGGTTGAGCAGATCCAGCTGGGCAAGCAGGACATCGTATTCGCCGGCGGCGGTGAAGAAGAACATTGGAGCCAGTCGTTCCTGTTCGACGCCATGGGCGCGCTGTCCACCCAGTACAACGAAACCCCGGAAAAAGCCTCCCGCGCCTACGACGCCAAGCGTGACGGTTTCGTCATCGCCGGCGGTGGCGGCATGGTGGTGGTCGAGGAGCTGGAACACGCTCTGGCCCGTGGCGCGAAGATCTATGCGGAAATCGTCGGTTACGGCGCCACTTCCGACGGCTACGACATGGTTGCGCCAAGCGGCGAAGGCGCGATCCGTTGCATGCAGATGGCGATGTCCACCGTTGATACCCCAATCGACTACCTGAACACCCACGGCACTTCGACCCCGGTCGGCGACGCCAAGGAAATGGAAGGCGTGCGTGCGGTATTCGGCGACAAGGCGCCGGCCATCAGCTCCACCAAGAGCTTGTCCGGTCACTCCCTGGGCGCCGCCGGCGTTCACGAAGCGATCTACTGCCTGCTGATGATGGAAGGCAACTTCATGGCCGGCTCGGCCAACATCGACGAGATTGATCCGGTGGTGGCTGATATGCCGATCCTGACCAAGACTGTTGAAAACGCCAAAATCGATACCGTGATGAGCAACAGCTTCGGCTTCGGTGGCACCAACGCCACCCTGGTACTGAAACGCTGGCAGGGTAAATAAGCCCCGCAGGTTGATCGCATGAAAAAGCCCCGACTGGTTCGGGGCTTTTTTATGGGTGACTGAATCAAGACCGAGTCGCCTTCATCGCAGGCAAGCCAGCTCCCACAGTGGACTGTGTTTACACATCAAACTGTGGGAGCTGGCTTGCCTGCGATAGGCCCAACCCGGTGTAACGCCCTACACCGAAAACCGCGCCACCATGGTGTTCAGGTCCACCGCCAACCTCGACAGCTCCTGGCTCGCCGCACTGGTCTGGTTCGCCCCGGTCGAGGTCTGATGCGCCAAATCGCGAATATTCATCAAATTGCGATCCACCTCCCGCGCCACCGCCGCCTGCTGCTCCGATGCACTGGCAATCACCAGGTTACGCTCGTTGATCAAGGTAAACGCCGATGCAATTTCCTCCAGCGCGGTGCCCGCCGCCTTGGCGATGTCCAGCGTAGACCGTGCCCGCGTATTGCTCTGCTGCATCGAGCTGACCGCTTGATCGGTGCCCTGTTGAATCCCGCTGATCATCTGCTCAATTTCCTGGGTCGACTGCTGGGTGCGATGGGCCAAGGCCCGCACCTCATCCGCCACCACCGCAAACCCGCGCCCGGCATCGCCGGCGCGCGCCGCTTCAATCGCGGCATTCAGCGCAAGCAAGTTGGTCTGCTCGGCAATCGAGCGAATGACATCCAGCACCTTGCTGATGCCATAGACCTTCTGCGCCAAGTCCTCGACCTGCGTCACATTGGCGGTCACGTCCGTGGCCAGCGCCTCAATCGACTCTACCGTCTGGTGCACCTGCTCACGCCCGTGCTGGGCAATGCGGTCAGACTCACGTGAGGCCTGTGAGGTGGCCACTGCATTGCTCGCCACTTCCTCTACCGCCGCCGTCATCTGGTTGACCGCCGTCGCCGCCTGCTCGATTTCCTGATTCTGCTGGTGCAGGCCACGGGTGGCGTCCTCGGTCACGCAACTGAGTTCTTCGGACGCCGAAGCCAATTGGTTCGAGGATTCGGCAATTCGCCGGATGGTGTCGCGCAGGTTCTCCTGCATGCCTTTGAGCGCTTGCTGCAAACGCGCGGGCTCGTCGCTGCCGGTCACACTGATCTCACCGGTCAAGTCACCACTGGCCACGCCCTGGGCGACCCTCAATGACTGCGCCAACGGCAGCACGATGCTGCGCGTCAGCCACACCGCCAGCCCGATGGTAATCAGTGCAGTGAGCACAATCATGCCGACCACCCATGTGCGCGACTGCGTAAACACATTTTGCGCCAGGTTCGCAGCCTGATTGGCGCTGGCTTTGTTCAAGGCGACCAAGTCGTGCAGCGTGCCGGCCATCTCGTCGGCGAGTTGGTTCATCTCGCCGTTGACGATCTTGATCGCGGCCTCCAGCTGATTGGCCTTGGAGAACGCCATAACCTGCTCCTGGCGTTGCAGGTACTGCTGCTCCTGCGCTTTGAAGCGATCAAACAGCGTGCGCTCTTCGGGCAGCACGATCAGCCCTTCATAGAGGGTTTGCGCTTGGTGCAGGCCATTTTTGAGGTCGGTGAGTTTCTGCTCGTTCTGCGCCAGCGCCTGGGGGTCACGGTTAACCAGCAAGCGCAGGGTCAGCGCGCGGACCCGCAACAGGTCCTGGCTCATCTCCCCCACCGCCATCACGCTGGGCAGCCAGTTGTTTTCGACCTGGTCCGACTGCTGGCGCATATTGGCCATCTGCAGCAGGGCGAAGCCGCCCAAGACGAACACCATCAACGCCAGTACGCCAAAGCCCAAGCCGGCGCGGGGGGCGATATTCAGACTACGGATACTACTCATTGCCTGGATTCCTTCCAAAATGCGCTGCATCCACCTGCAGCGGGTCTCCTGAAAGGTATCGGCGCTTTATCGACTTTGCGTAAGACGAAAAGGCGATATCAATCTGTCTGCTCATCGCGAGGGAGTTTGGGCAGAATCGCCAGAAAGTTATCGCGGGCGACTTTGCGGGCTACGGCCTCGGGCAGCGCATCGAGGAAAGGATCGAAGCGGCGCATCTCCTTACCGAGTTTGTTGAAGCGCCCTACCACGTCCGAACCCAGCATAAAGCGCTCCGGGAAGCGCTCCACCAGCTTTACCCACTCCGGCCTGGGCTTGCCCGCACTGTCGAGCAAGTACGGCGTCAGCGTGCTCCAGGACAGGTCGATGTACAGATTGGGATAGGCCTCCAACAGTCGGCTCAAGGTCGGCAGTAGAAAGTCCATCTGCACCTGATGCCGGTGGATCTCTTTACTGGTGCCGGCATGCGCCCAGATAAACCGGGTGTGCGGGTGGTTGCGCAGTGATTCTTCGACTTCCGCCAGGTACAGCGGGTTGCGCTCGCGTTTGGAGGTGATATTGGAATGCAGCATCACCGGCAGGTCGTTTTCGGCGGCAAGGTGATAAATGGCTGCCATGGCTTCGTTATTGGCGCGCGGGGTGTCGCCGGCGGTCAAGGCGGTCAGGTCATCGTGGCGCGTAAACACCTCGCCGATGCCTTGCCACAGCCCGGGATTGAGATCGAGCATGCGCTGGATATGCGCGGCAGAGTTCTTGTCGTTAGGGTTGAACCCGGACAGAAACGGATGGAAATGCTGGCGCTGCTCGGGCGTGAGCTTATTGACCGCAGCGGCAACTATCACGTCAGTGGCGCTGTACCAATAGGCATCGGCATCGTCACCGGCGTAGTAACGCGGGCGCTTGGGTTCGTCTTCGTGCCATTTCTTCGCCACGGGAATGCCGGAAATCATCACATGCTCGATGCGCGCGTCGGCCATCGCCTTGAGCAATTTGTCCATGCCGGCGGTTTCCTGGAAAAAATCCACGTAATGCAGGTGCGCATCGCTGTAGGCATAGTCGCGCGCCTGCGCAGCAAGGCTGCTGGCGGCAAGCAACAGGGCGAGACTCAGGCGGTTCCAGGGCACGGTAAACCTCGATATCGGCGAATACGGGTAGACCTTGCACGCGCCCCAGGGGTTCATCGGTCAAAAAACACGGAACACCCCAGCGCCAGCATGTTCTATAAGTGCCAGCATGTTCTATAACTGCATGACCTTCATCCTGCCAAACCGTGAGGTTCACCATGCCTGTTACCGTCAACACCCTGAACCACGACAACTTTCGCCACAGTGTGAATATCAATAATCACGAACTGTTCACCGACCTGCCCAAAAGCCTGGGCGGCGACGACTCGGCGCCCTCCCCCCACGACTATTTCGATGCCGCCCTGGCATCCTGCAAGGCCCTGACCGTCAAGCTCTACGCCCAGAAGAAAGACATCCCGCTGACCGGCGTGACCGTGGAAGTCACCCACGACAGTACCGAGGAGCAGCAGGGCAAGTACAAGCTCAACGTGAAGCTGACCCTCAAAGGCGTGCTCACCGATGCACAGCGCGACGAGCTGCACCGCGTGGCCGACCGCTGCCCGGTACACAAATTGATGACCACTGCCGAGGTCACCATCGAGACGAAATTGTCCGAAGGCGCCTTCAGCCAATAGCGCCACTGTGCCGCCGAGCGGGTTATGCTCAAGCAGCCTCTAACCCGCTCAGACAGGGACGCACCATGACCACCCTCACCGTGATCCGCCCGCGCGCCGAAGATGTCGAAGGCCAGCCGATCCTGCGCCCGCTGCCGTCGCGTGAATGCCGCAGCGTCGGGCCTTTTGTGTTTTTCGACCATATGTTGCCCACCCGCTATGCGCCGGGCACCGGCATGAATATCCGCCAGCACCCGCATATCGGGCTGTCCACGCTGACTTATCTGTTCGAAGGCGCGTTGCAACACAAGGACAGCCTCGGCTCGGACCAGGTGGTGCAGGCCGGCGACGTCAGCTGGATGACCGCCGGCAGTGCGATTGCCCACGTCGAGCGCACGCCCGAGGCGCTCAAGGCCGAAGGTTTCAGCCTGCATGGCCTGCAAGTGTGGCTGGCCTCGCCCAAAGACCACGAGACCGGGCCGGGGCACTACAGCCATCACGCGGCGGCGAGCTTGCCGGTGAGTGACAACCTGGGTGTGCAGATTCGCCTGATCGCCGGCAGCGGTTTTTGCCTCAAATCGCCGGTGCCAGTGCTGTCGCCCACCCTGTATGCCGAGGTGCGGATGCAGACGGCCACGACGCTGCTGATCCCGGATGAGCATGAGGAACGCGCGGTGTATGTGTTGGAGGGTGAGGCGCAGCTGGAAGGCGAGGCGCTGGAGGTGCACAGCTTGGTCGTGTTGCCTGCCGGGCAGGACATGACGCTGTTTGCTGAAGGCGATTGCCACGTGGTGGTGTTTGGCGGCGCGCCGCTGGATGGGCCACGGCGGATCAACTGGAATTTTGTGGCGAGCGACCCGGCCATGATTGAACAGGCGCGACAGCGTTGGGCGGCTGGGGATTGGCCGACAGTGCCGGGGGAAACAGAAAGGATTGAGTTGCCGGTGAGATGATTGTTCCCACGCTCTGCGTGGGAACGCAGCCCGTGACGCTCCGCGTCACAAAGAGCGGACGCAGAGCGTCCAGCCAGGCATTCCCACGCGGAGCGTGGGAACGATCACATCGTCAGCCCTTGAACACTTCATCCAGCAAGTCATGCATCGACTTGAACGCCCGCTTGGCGGTCTTGGCGTCGTACATCATCTTGCCCGGCACATTGGCGTGCGGGTCGGTGAAGGAATGCACCGCGCCGCCGTAGCTGAGCAACTGCCAATCCACACCGGCCGCATTCATTTCAGCTTCAAATGCCGGCAGTTGCTCTTTGGGTACCAATGGGTCGGAAGCACCGTGCAACACCAGCACCGAGCCCTTGATGTGCTTGGCGCCTGCCGGGTTCTGCGTGTCGATAGTGCCGTGGAACGATACGGCAGCCTTCAACGGCGCACCGGTACGCGCAAGTTCCAGCGAGCAGAAACCGCCAAAGCAGAAACCGAAGGTTGCCAGCTTCGAGGTATCAACCGCCGCTTCGGTCTGGCTTTGCAGTTGCTCGAACGCCGCCTGCAGACGCTTGATCAGCGCCGGGTTGTCGTTCTTCAACGGCATCATCGCCGCGCCGGCCTCATCGCCATTCGAGGGGCGCACGGTTTGCCCGTACAAATCGGCGATCAGCACCACGTAACCCTTGGCGGCCACGCTTTTGGCGATCTCTTCGGCCCCCGCACTCACACCCATCCAGTTCGGCGCCATCAGCAGGCCCGGCAATGGGCCTTGGTGGCCGGCATCGAACGCGAGGCGGCTTTCGTAAGACTGGCCATCAATCTGATAGACCACGGAACGTACAGTGACTTGGCTCATCATTTACTCCAGTTGAAGTGCGTTAGAACGAAAAAACCCGCCGAAGCGGGTTTTTCTACAACGGTGTTAAACCGACAGTTCAACCAACAGCTTGTTCAGTCGGCGCACGTAAGCCGCCGGGTCTTTCAAGCTGTCGCCAGCGGCCAGGGCCGCCTGGTCGAAGAGGATGTGCGACAGGTCGCCAAAGCGCTCTTCGCTCTGCTCGCCGTCGAGTTTCTCGATCAGCGGGTGAGCCGGGTTGAATTCAAAGATCGGCTTGGAATCCGGCACCTTCTGGCCGCTGGCTTCGAGGATCTGACGCATCTGCATGCCGAGGTCCTGCTCGCCGATGGCCAAGATCGCCGGGGAATCCGTCAGACGGTGGGAAACCCGCACTTCGCTGACTGCGTCGCCCAAAGCGGTCTTGATCCGCTCAACCAGGCCTTCTTTGGCCTTGGCGACTTCTTCGGCTTCTTTCTTCTCTTCTTCGGAGTCCAGGTTACCCAGGTCCAGGTCACCACGGGCCACGTCGACGAAGGTCTTGCCGTCGAATTCGCTGAGGTAGCTCATCAGCCACTCATCGATACGGTCGGTCAGCAGCAGCACTTCGATGCCTTTCTTGCGGAAGACTTCCAGGTGCGGGCTGTTCTTGACCTGCGCGTAGGTTTCGCCGGTCAGGTAGTAGATCTTGTCCTGCCCTTCTTTGGCGCGTGCCAGGTACTCGGCCAGCGACACCACCTGCTCACCGTCTTCACCCTGAGTGGAGGCGAAGCGCAGCAGACCGGCGATTTTTTCCTTGTTGGCAAAATCTTCTGCCGGGCCTTCTTTCATGACCTGACCGAAGTTTTTCCAGAAGCCTTTGTATTGCTCAGGCTCGTTCTTCGCCAGTTTTTCCAGCATGTCGAGCACACGCTTGGTCAGCGCCGACTTCATGGAATCGATGATCGGGTCTTTCTGCAGGATTTCCCGCGACACGTTCAGCGACAGGTCGTTGGAATCGACCACGCCTTTGATGAAGCGCAGGTACAGCGGCAGGAAGGATTCCGCCTGGTCCATCACGAACACGCGCTGCACGTACAGCTTCAGGCCTTTTGGCGCTTCGCGCTGGTACAGGTCGAACGGCGCACGGGCTGGCACATAGAGCAGCGAGCTGTATTCCAGCTTGCCTTCAACCTTGTTGTGGCTCCAGCTCAGCGGGTTCTCGTAGTCGTGCGCGATGTGCTTGTAGAACTCCTGGTATTCCTCGTCTTTGACTTCGGTACGAGGGCGGGTCCACAAGGCGCTGGCACGGTTGACCACTTCCCATTCCTGGGCAGGCTTCTCTTCACCTTCAGCGGCCGCTTGTTCTTTGGGCAACTCGATCGGCAAAGCGATGTGGTCGGAATATTTCTTGATGATGTTGCGCAGGCGCCAGCCATCGGCGAATTCGTCTTCACCGGATTTCAGGTGCAGCACGATGCGGGTGCCACGGTCAGCCTTGTCGATGGTGGCGATTTCAAACTCGCCCTCACCTTTGGACGACCAATGCACACCTTCGCTGGCGGCGAGGCCGGCGCGGCGGCTGAACACTTCAACTTTATCGGCAACGATGAAGGCCGAGTAGAAGCCCACACCGAATTGGCCGATCAGGTGCGAATCTTTTTTCTGATCGCCCGACAGGTTTTTCATGAAATCGGCGGTGCCGGATTTAGCGATGGTACCCAGATGGGTGATCGCGTCTTCGCGGCTCATGCCGATACCGTTGTCTTCGAGGGTGACGGTCTTGGCGTCCTTGTCGAAGCTCACACGGATTTTCAGTTCGGCGCCACCTTCCAGCAACTCAGGCTTGGACAGGGCTTCGAAACGTAATTTGTCGACAGCGTCAGAGGCGTTCGAGATCAATTCGCGAAGGAAAATTTCCTTGTTGGAATACAGCGAATGGATCATGAGGTGCAGCAGTTGCTTCACCTCGGTCTGGAAGCCCAGGGTTTCCTTTTGAGTTTCCACACTCATGGTCATCAAACTCCAATTGGATGGCAGTGGCCGCGCCCTTGAGGGTTGGCGGCGGGTTGTCATCAAAGTTGGGGGCTAAGACCAGGATTTCAAGGGCGGGCCGATTCCTCAATTTTGAAATGTGCACGGGCGGTGGCAATCGGTTCGGCCGCAGTACTTTGCCAGGCGGTGATCGCCACATTCGCTACGCGACGGCCCTGGCGCCACACCTGGCATTTGGCGTAGGTGTCGCGAAACTGCCCGGCGCGCAGGTAATCCAGGGAAAAGTCGATGATTTTCGGGATGCCTGGCGAACCGGTAAATACCAGCAAATGTAACGCCGCCGACAGTTCCATAAACCCGGCGATCACGCCACCGTGCAGCGCCGGCAATATCGGGTTACCAATGTTGTCCTTGTTGGCCGGCAGGCGAAACAGCAATTCATCGCCCAAACGCGTGCATTCAATGCCGATCAGCTTGGCGTAGGGAATCAGGTCGAGCAGCGCTTCATAGTTACCGCGTTCATGGGCCTGCTCCAAGCGAGTCTTGAATCGATGCGTCATGCCTGTTCTCCCTTGATAGCGCTGCCCAGTCCGTGTGCGCCCTTGAGGCGCTTGCCCATGCGCATGAACGTGCCCACCACGTGGGCGATGGGCTGTTGCGGGTCATCCTGATAGGCGAAGCCACGGGTGAAGATCACATCGGTGGTGACCCGGTAGCACTGCGCAAAGCCGTACACCGGTTTGTGCGGTTCGGCGGGATGCATGTAGTCCACACGCAAGTCGAGGGTCGGGCACACCTCGAATTCGGGTAACACACACAGGGTGGCCATGCCGCAGGCCGTGTCCATCAACGAGGTGAGTGCGCCGCCATGAATCACCCCGGTTTGAGGATCACCGACGATATGCGGGCCGTACGGCAGTGCCAGCGTCATGCCCTCCTCGCTCGCGGCATGGACGCTGATGCCAAGCACCTGGCAATGGCGCAAGGCCGAAACAAAGCGTGTGGCACGCGCTAACAGGGGATTTTCGGTCATATGTTCTCGACTCTTATTAGTGTTGATCCGCGGAGTGTGCGGTACGGGTGAAAGTTCCTCGAACACCCGCGTTTATATATCTGAGGAATAAAAGGAACTAATGCTGAACGCCCAGGCTCGAAAGGCCAGTAGATATCTTCAATAAGGAGAAACACCCCATGCGCAAGACTTTAGCTATTTCCATGATGTTCGCCGCTGCCCTCGGTCTCGCTGCCTGCGATAAAAAATCCGAAGACAAAGCCCAAGATGCCCAAGCGCATTCTGAGCAAGCTCAGAAAGACATGGCCAAAGCTCAGGATAAAGTGAACGACGCTGCAAAAGAAAACGCCGATGCTGCCAAAGCTCAGGCTGATGCGAACGCTGAAAAAGCAAAAGAAGACGGCACCGCCACACCAACAGCGCCTGCCAAGCCTTAATCGCCTGGTTGTTGCTGCAAAAAAAGCCCGCTTATATAGCGGGCTTTTTGTTGTCCGTCGTCTTATTCGGCGCCAGAAAGTTGCACTAATTCTCAAGCCGCTCACTAAGGTTCCTTCGCCGACTCCGTCAACGGGCTGTCAGTCGGGGTATAGACCATCACCTGCAGTACGTCGGAATGAAACTCTCGGCGATACAGCACGACCACGACCCCGCCGCTCATCAACATAAACAACCAGGGGCTGACAAACCAGGCCAACATGGTCATGCCAAAGTAATAAGCCCGCAGGCCAAAGTTGAATTGGTTGGCCGCCATCGAAATCACCCGCGCCGCCCTCAGCGCAAACGCCTTGCGCTCCTGCTCCGACACCTGCCGCTCACCGACCATCGGCGCAGAGCCCACCAGCACCGCCGCAAAGTTGTATTGGCGCATGCACCAACTAAAAGTGAAAAACGCGTAGACAAACACCAGTGCCAGGCACAGCAGCTTGATTTGCGACACGCCCTGGGAAGCCTGCTGCACCATGGGAATGTCCGCCAACAACAATACTGCCCGCTCGGAAGCCCCCAACACGGTGAGAATACCCGCCAGAATGATCAGCGTGCTGGAGGCAAAGAACGAAGCGTTGCGCTCCAGATTGCCGATCACGCTGGCGTCGGCGATACGGTTGTCGCGCAGCAGCATGCGGCGCATCCAGTCTTCGCGGTACAAGTGCAGCACGCTGGCCAGGCAGGCGGTGTCGCGGGCTTTCCAGAGCGCGTAACGGGTGTAGCCGCCCCAACACAGCACGAACCAGAGGGCGGCGAGCAGGTGGATCTGATTGGTTTCAACGAACGACATGCGGGTCCTTAAACACAGCGGATGGGGACAAACGTGATTCAAAATGTGGGAGCTGGCTTGCCTGCGATGGCGCCTGCTCAGTCACTACTGCGCCGTCTGACCCTGCGCTATCGCAGGCAAGCCAGCGCCCACATTGACCGAGTTCCAACTCTAGAAGGTAGTTGTCTCACAGGCATAAAAAATGCCCCGTATCGATTGATACGAGGCATTTCAGTGAAGCGCGAAACCCTTCGTTAGGCGATCGCTTCGCTACGCTTGCCGAGCATGCGGTCAACCACGACAGCAACAACCAAGGTCATCACCGACGGCACCAGCCAAGCCAGGCCTTGCTCGCTCAGCGGCAGGTGCGCCAACTGCGTCGGCATCCAATCGGCCAGGCCTGCGCCCTTGAGCGCGTCAATGCAGCCAAAGATGAACGACACCAGCATCACCGGGCCAACGATGCGGCCCTGCTCCAGCCAGAAGTCTTTGCAGAAGCTCAGGGCCACCAGCACGATGCACGGCGGGTAGATCGCAGTGAGCACCGGGATCGAGAAGGCAATCAGCTTGGTCAGGCCCAGGTTGGACACAAACAGCGAGAACAACGCGAGGATCACCACCAGCGTCTTGTAGGACAGCGGCAGGATCTTGCTGAAGTACTCGGCGCAGGCACAGGTCAGGCCCACGGCGGTGACCAGGCACGCCAACGAGATCAGCACGGCCAGGAAGCCGCTGCCCAGGGAGCCGAACGTATGTTGCACGTAAGCATGCAGAACGGCTGCGCCATTGCTGGCACCGGCGGCTACGGCGTGGCTGCCCGCGCCCAGGCGGAACAGGCTGATATACACCAGCGCCAGGCCCACGCCGGCAATCAGCCCGGCAATGATCGCGTAGCGGGTGATCAGCTGTGGCGACTCGACGCCACGGGAGCGAATGGCATTGACGATGACGATCCCGAACACCAGCGCGCCAAGGGTATCCATGGTCAGGTAACCATTGATAAAGCCCTGGGAGAACGGTGCAGCGACGTATTCCGGTGTGGCCACGCCAACGTCACCGGCCGGCAAGGCAAACGCGGCGATGCCGAGGATGGCCAGGGCGATGATTTTCAGCGGTGCCAGGAAACGACCAACGGTGTCCAGCAGGCGGCCTGGGTACAGGGAGACGAAGAACACCACCAGGAAGTACACCGAACTGTAGAGGAACAGCGCCAGCGGGCTTTCGCCGGTCAGCGGCGCCAGGCCCACTTCAAACGAAACTGTCGCGGTACGCGGGGTGGCGAACAGCGGCCCTACCGCCAGATACGCCGCCGCCGCGAGCAGGCCGCCGGCGATCTTGCCGATCGGGCTGCTCAACGCGTCCATACCGCCGCCGACCTTGGCCAGGGCGATCACAGTGACCACCGGCAGACCCACTGCGGTGATCAGGAAGCCCAGCGCTGCCATCCAGACGTGAGGCCCGGACTGCAAACCAACGATAGGCGGGAAGATGATGTTGCCGGCGCCCACGAACAGGGCAAAAGTCATAAAGCCTAACGCCAGGACATCCTGGCTTTTCAACACTTTCATTTGAGGAAATACCACACTACTGAATCGGAATTTAGAGAGGGATTCCCTATGGATGAGGGAACTGCTGCCGGTCCTTATGGGGACCGACCGGTCTAGCGCGCGGCTTCCTTTTGGGATGCGGACGCATAAAGAGGCGGCTAGAGTACAGAATTGGGCTGACAAACGCACTGTTGCGGGGCGAACTGTCCGATAAGCGACATCTGGATGTCGCATTTTCATACTTAAATTTGGCATACAGAACAATGTGGGAGCTGGCTTGCCTGCGATGCGGGCGACTCGGCGCATCAGGTAAACCAAGTCGATGCTATCGCAGGCAAGCCAGCTCCCACATTTTGACCTTCATCAGGCTCGCTACTTCAGCAAGTCCAGAAAGCACAAAGGCCACCCGAAGGTGGCCTTTGCCTGGTGAAGCGTCAGTTAAGCGCGAGGCTTACTTGACAGCCCAACCGGTCAGCTCAGCCAGGGCTTTGCCGATGTCTGCCAGCGAACGCACGGTTTTAACGCCTGCGTCTTGCAGTGCAGCGAATTTCTCGTCTGCAGTGCCTTTGCCGCCAGAGATGATTGCGCCAGCATGGCCCATGCGCTTGCCAGCAGGGGCAGTCACACCAGCGATGTAGGAAACAACCGGCTTGGTCACGTGTGCCTTGATGTAGGCAGCCGCTTCTTCTTCAGCCGAACCGCCGATCTCACCGATCATCACGATCGCTTCGGTCTTCGGGTCTTCCTGGAACAGCTTCAGGATGTCGATGAAGTTCGAACCCGGGATCGGGTCACCGCCGATGCCGACGCAAGTCGACTGACCGAAACCGGCGTCAGTAGTCTGCTTCACAGCTTCGTAGGTCAGGGTGCCGGAACGCGAAACGATACCGACTTTACCTGGCAAGTGAATGTGACCTGGCATGATGCCGATCTTGCATTCGCCTGGGGTGATCACGCCTGGGCAGTTAGGGCCGATCAGGACTACGCCCAGCTCGTCGCACTTAACTTTAGCGTCCAGCATGTCCAGGGTAGGAATGCCTTCGGTGATGCAAACGATCAGCTTGATGCCGCCGAATGCTGCTTCCAGGATGGAGTCCTTGCAGAAAGGAGCTGGAACGTAGATCACGCTGGCGGTGGCGCCAGTGGCAGCTACAGCATCTTTCACGGTGTTGAACACTGGCAGGCCCAGGTGCTCGGTGCCGCCTTTGCCCGGCGTTACGCCGCCAACCATCTTGGTGCCGTATTCGATGGCTTGCTGGGTGTGGAAACTACCTTGCGAACCGGTAATACCCTGGCAGATAACTTTGGTGTCTTTATTGATCAGGACGCTCATTATTTGCCCTCCGCAGCTTTGACAACTTGTTGAGCAGCGTCGGTCAGGCTGGTAGCCGCGATGATGTTCAAACCGCTTTCTGCCAGTACTTTAGCGCCCAGTTCAGCGTTGTTACCTTCAAGGCGAACAACAACCGGGATTTTAACGCCGACTTCTTTCACTGCACCGATGATGCCTTCGGCAATCATGTCGCAACGAACGATGCCGCCGAAGATGTTAACCAATACTGCAGCGACGTTGGAGTCGGACAGGATGATCTTGAAGGCTTCGGTAACGCGTTCTTTGGTAGCACCACCGCCCACGTCGAGGAAGTTGGCAGGTTTGCCGCCATGCAGGTTGACGATGTCCATGGTACCCATGGCCAGGCCAGCACCGTTGACCATGCAACCGATGTTACCTTCCAGGGCTACGTAGTTCAGTTCGAACTTGGCAGCGTGCGCTTCGCGCGGATCGTCTTGCGACGGATCGTGGAAAGTCTTCAGCTTAGGCTGACGGTACATGGCGTTGGCGTCGATGTTGATCTTGGCATCGAGGCAGTGCAGATCGCCGTCAGCCTTGATCACCAGCGGGTTCACTTCCAGCAGGGCCAGATCGTGATCCTGGAACAGTTTGGCCAGACCTACGAAGATCTTGGCGAACTGGGCAACTTGCTTGCCTTCCAGGCCCAGCTGGAAAGCCAGCTCGCGACCCTGGAATGGCTGAGCGCCAACCAGTGGATCGATAGTGGCTTTCAGAATTTTTTCTGGGGTTTCGTGAGCGATTTTCTCGATGTCCACGCCACCTTCGGTGGAAGCCATGAACACGATGCGACGGCTCGAACGGTCAACGACAGCGCCCAGGTACAGCTCTTTAGCGATATCAGTGCACGATTCAACCAGGATCTTGGTGACTGGTTGGCCATTGGCATCAGTCTGGTAAGTCACCAGACGCTTGCCCAGCCACTGCTGTGCGAAGGCCTTGGCGTCTTCTTTGCTGCGAACCAGCTTAACGCCGCCCGCTTTACCGCGACCACCAGCGTGGACCTGGGCTTTGACAACCCACTCGGTGCCACCGATTTTGTCGCAAGCTTCTGCCGCTGCTTCCGGGGTGTCTACTGCGTAGCCCTTGGATACTGGCAGGCCGTATTCAGCGAACAGCTGCTTACCCTGATACTCGTGAAGATTCATGCTTTTTACCGTCTTCGTTAGGTACTGCGCATTCGGCGCTGCGCTCATTATGAGTGCCGCGCCACCTGTGACTGCTGCTCGCGCAGCTTGCGGGGCTTAATGCCCGTAAAGCTGCGCAAGACTGCGTCCAGCGGATATTCCGCGGTGAGTCTTGCGCGCAAGGCTCACGACGGGCAACTCCGCCGTGGTTTCTTATTATCTCGCTTAGCGCTTCTTCTTGTTGGCGATGTGGATGGCGCCGCCATTCACTGCCAACGCTGCTTCGTGCAACGCTTCGGACAGGGTCGGATGGGAGAAGACCATCATGCCCAGGTCCTCGGCACTGGTGCCGAATTCCATACCGATTGCGCCTTGCTGAACCAGTTCTGCAGCGCTTGGGCCAATCACGTGGACGCCCAATACGCGGTCAGTCTTGGCATCAGCGATGACTTTGACAAAACCACCGGTGTCGTTGGCTGCCATGGCACGGCCAGAAGCGGCAAACGGGAAGGTGCCGACGTTAACTTCAACGCCTTCAGCTTTCAACTGCTGTTCGTTCTTGCCGACCCATGCAATTTCGGGGTGGGTGTAGATAACCGACGGGATCAGGTCGTAGTTCATCTGGGTTTTGTGGCCCTTGATGCGCTCGACAACCATGATGCCTTCTTCGGAAGCCTTGTGCGCGAGCATCATGCCGCGAACCACGTCGCCGATGGCGTATACGCCAGGCACGGTGGTAGCGCAGTGATCGTCAACGTGGATGAAGCCACGCTCGTCGATATTCACGCCGCTGTCGGAAGCCAGCAGGTCGGTGGTCACTGGACGGCGACCCACGGCTACGATCAGCTTGTCGAAGGTGATGGTCTGCTCGCCTTCTTTATCGGTGTAGGTCACCACGACTTCTTCGCCGTTAACCTTGGAACCGGTAACACGGGCGCCCAGCTTGATGTCCAGACCTTGTTTGGTCAGGGTTTTCAGCGCTTCTTTGGACACCGCGGTGTCGGCAGCCAGCAGGAACGTGTCCAGGGCTTCCAGCACAGTCACTTGGGAACCCAGGCGGGACCATACCGAACCCAGTTCCAGGCCGATCACGCCAGCGCCGATCACGCCCAGACGCTTAGGCACGGATTGGAATTCCAGGGCGCCGGTCGAATCAACGATCACGTTCTGGTCAACTGGAGCCGGTGGAATGTCGATTGGACGCGAGCCTGGGGCCAGGATCACGTTCTCGGCTTCGATGACTTCTACCGAACCGTCAGGCTTGGTGATTTCAACTTTCTTGCCGGCCAGCAGTTTGCCGTGGCCTTGCAGGGAAGTGACGCCGTTGGCCTTGAACAAGGTGGCAACGCCGGACGTCAGGCCTTTAACGATGTTGGCTTTACGGCCGACCATTGCTGGCACGTCCATGGTCACGCCAGCATGGTTGATGCCGTGGATCGCGAAACCGCTTTGGGCTTCGTGGAATTTCCAGGAGCTGTCCAGCAGCGCCTTGGAAGGAATGCAACCGACGTTCAGGCAAGTACCGCCCAGTGCCAGTTTGCCTTCCTTGTCGGTGTATTTTTCGATGCAAGCAGTCGAGAGGCCCAGTTGTGCGGCCTTGATGGCGGCAACGTAGCCGCCAGGACCTGCACCAATCACTACAACGTCAAATTTCTGCGACATGAAAATAGTTCCTCTATTTAGCAGCAAGCTTTCAAGCCGCAAGCCCCGAGCCCAGCTGCCTTATCCGGCAGCCTGTCACTCGAGGCCTGCAGCTGCTTCTATCAGATATCCAGCAGCAGACGAGCCGGGTCTTCCAGCAGGTTCTTGATGGTCACCAGGAAAGTCACGGCTTCTTTACCATCGATCAGGCGGTGATCGTAAGACAGTGCCAGGTACATCATTGGGCGGATCACGACTTGGCCGTTAATGGCCATCGGACGCTGGATGATGTTGTGCATGCCCAGGATCGCAGCTTGTGGCGGGTTGACGATTGGGGTCGACATCATCGAACCGAAGGTACCACCGTTGGTGATGGTGAAGGTACCACCGGTCATCTCGTCGATGGTCAGCTTGCCGTCACGGGCTTTCTTGCCGAAGCCGGCGATGCCGCCTTCGATTTCAGCCAGGCTCATCAGTTCGGCGTTACGCAGAACCGGCACTACCAGGCCACGGTCGCTGGACACGGCAACGCCGACGTCTGCATAGCCGTGGTAAACGATGTCGCCGCCGTCGATGGAAGCGTTGACTGCCGGGAAGCGTTTCAGCGCTTCGGTGGCCGCTTTCACGAAGAACGACATGAAGCCCAGGCGCACGCCGTTGTGGGACTTCTCGAACAGATCCTTGTACTTCGAACGCAGGGCCATGACTTCGGTCATGTCGACTTCGTTGAAGGTGGTCAGCATCGCCATGTTCGACTGTGCTTCAACCAGGCGCTTGGCCACGGTGGCACGTACGCGAGTCATCGGCACGCGCTTCTCGGTGCGGTCGCCGGCAGCGAACACAGGCGCAGCGGCCGCTGGAGCAGCAGCCTTGGCAGGTGCGGCAGCTGGAGCGTTCTTCTTGGCTTCAACAGCAGCAACCACGTCTTCCTTGGTCACACGGCCGTCTTTGCCGGTGCCTTTGATGGAAGCCAGGTTGATGCCGTTTTCTTCAGCCAGCTGACGTGCAGCCGGTGCAGCGATCGGGTCTTCGCCAGCAGCAGCCGGAGCGGCGGCTGGAGCAGCAGCGGCAGCGGCCGGTGCAGCGGCGGCGGCCGGTGCAGGAGCAGCAGCGCCGCCCTCTTCGATCGAGCCCAGGATCTGGTTCGACAGAACGGTAGCGCCTTCTTCGGCAACGATTGCGCCCAGTACGCCGTCAGCTTCAGCCAACACTTCCAGAACGACTTTGTCGGTCTCGATGTCGACGATCAGGTCGTCACGCTTAACAGCGTCGCCTGGTTTCTTGTGCCAGGTGGCAACGGTGCCATCGGCAACCGATTCCGGGAATGACGGGGCTTTGATTTCGATAGCCATTATCTGTGGGTCCTTAAAATTCGGTTTCAGTCAGCGCGAAGGCGTTAAACAGTGAAAGCATCTTGCAGCAGTTTTTCCTGCTGCTCGGCGTGCATCGACGCATAACCACACGCAGGTGCAGCAGAAGCATCACGACCGGCGTACTCAAGGCCCAGGCCTGTCTTGTGGTTGCCGATGCTGCGACGCAAGTGATGCTGGCTGCTGTACCAAGCGCCCTGGTTCATCGGTTCTTCCTGACACCACACCACGTTGGTGAGGTTGGTGTAAGGCGCGATGGCCTCCATCAGGTCGTCTTCCGGGAACGGGTAAAGCTGCTCGATCCGCACGATGGCGATGTCTTCGCGGCCTTCGGCACGGCGTTTTTCCAGCAAGTCGTAGTAAACCTTGCCGCTGCACAGGACCAGGCGCGTGACCTTGGCCGCGTCCAGGGTGTCGATTTCTGGAATAACGGTCTGGAACGAACCGTCGGCCAGATCTTCCAGGGTCGAGATGGCCAATTTATGACGCAACAGCGATTTCGGGGTCAGCACTACCAGCGGCTTGCGCAGCGGGCGGATCACCTGGCGACGCAGCAAGTGGTAGATCTGGGCCGGGGTAGTCGGCACGCACACCTGGATGTTGTGCTCGGCGCACAGCTGCAGGTAACGCTCCAGACGGGCCGAGGAGTGCTCCGGACCCTGACCTTCATAACCGTGTGGCAGCAACATGGTCAGACCGCACAGACGGCCCCACTTGTGCTCGCCGCTGGTGATGAACTGGTCGATAACCACCTGGGCACCGTTGGCGAAGTCGCCGAACTGGGCTTCCCAGATCACCAGCGCGTTTGGCGTGGTGGTCGAGTAGCCGTATTCGAACGCCAGTACGGCTTCTTCGGACAGGAACGAATCGTACAGGTCGAAACGTGGCTGGCCTTCGTACAGGTTCTGCAACGGGATATAGGTGCCCGCGTCTTTCTGGTTGTGCAGCACAGCATGACGGTGCGAGAACGTACCACGGCCGATGTCCTGGCCGGTCATGCGGATCGGGTGACCTTCGAACGCCAGGGTCGCGTACGCCATGGTTTCGGCGTAACCCCAGTTGATCGGCAGGCCGCCGGCTTGCATCTTCTGACGGTCTTCGTAGATCTTCGCAACCTGGCGCTGCACCACGAAGCCTTCCGGGATTTCCAGCAGCTTGGCAGACAGTTCCTGCAGGGTTTTCAGATCGAACGAGGTGTCGTGACGTGCAGTCCAGGCGTGGCCCAGGTACGGACGCCAGTCCACGAACAGCTCTTTGTTCGGCTCTTTAACCAGGCTTTTTACTACATGCAGACCATTGTCCAGCGCGTTGCGGTATTCATCGACTTTCGCCTGAACACGCGCATCGTCAACCACACCGGCCTTGATCAGGCTTTCAGCGTACAGCTCACGGGTGGTGCGCTGCTTGGTGATCTGCTGGTACATCAACGGCTGGGTGCCGCTAGGCTCATCCGCTTCGTTGTGACCGCGACGACGGTAGCAAACCAGATCGATTACCACGTCACGCTTGAACTGCATGCGGTAGTCGATGGCGAGCTGGGTCACGAATAACACGGCTTCCGGATCATCGCCATTCACATGGAGGATCGGCGCCTGGATCATCTTGGCAACGTCGGTCGCGTACTCGGTAGAGCGCGCGTCCAGCGGGTTGCTGATGGTGAAGCCAACCTGGTTGTTGATGACGATGTGAACCGTACCGCCGGTCTTGAAGCCGCGAGTCTGCGACATCTGGAACGTTTCCAGGACCACGCCTTGACCGGCGAATGCCGCGTCACCGTGGATGGAAATCGGCAGAACTTTCTCACCGGTGGCATCGTTACGACGATCCTGGCGAGCACGCACCGAACCCTCGACCACTGGAGAAACGATTTCCAGGTGGGATGGGTTGAAGGCCATGGCCAGGTGAACTTCACCGCCGGTGGTCATTACGTTGGACGAGAAGCCCTGGTGATACTTAACGTCACCGGAACCCAGCTCGACCTTCTTCTTGCCTTCGAACTCGTCGAACAGCTCGCGCGGGTTCTTGCCGAAGGTGTTGACCAACACGTTCAGGCGACCACGGTGAGCCATGCCGATCACGATTTCCTTGGTGCCATAGGAACCGGAACGCTGGATCAGCTCGTCGAGCATTGGAATCAGGCTTTCGCCGCCTTCCAGGCCGAAACGCTTGGTGCCTGGGTATTTGGTGCCCAGGTATTTCTCGAGGCCTTCGGCCGCGGTCACGCGCTCCAGCAGGTGGCTGCGCACATCGGCGGACAATACCGGACGGCCACGCACGCCTTCCAGGCGATGCTGGAACCAGTGGCGCTGCTCGGAATCGGTGATGTGCGTAAATTCAGCGCCGATGGTGCGGCAATATGTCTGCTGCAACGCTTCGTGAATTTCGCGTAGGCTCGCTTCCTCTTTGCCGATGAACAGGTCGCCGGCACGGAAGGTCGTATCAAGATCGGCATTGGTCAAGCCGTAATGATTGATCGACAGGTCAGCAGGTGCAGGACGCTTCCAGAGCCCCAGCGGGTCAAGCTGGGCCGCCTGGTGGCCACGCATCCGGTAGGCCTGGATCAGTCGCAATACTTCAACTTGCTTCTTCTCATGCTCGCTGCTCACGCTACCGGCGGAAACCGGTTGGGCGCGGCGCTGGTTCTTTGCCAGCAGCACAAACTGATCGCGAATTGTTGCGTGCGATACATCGGTGGCAGCGTTGCCGTCTGAAGACAACGTCTGAAATTTGGTGCGCCATTCTTCTGGCACAGCGTTAGGGTCGTGCAGGTAGAGCTCATAAAGCTCTTCCACATAGGCAGCGTTACCACCTGAAAGATAGCCGCTGTTCCACATGCGCTGCATCACGCTTTCTTGCATGCTTGGTCACCCTCGATTTGGGGACACCACCGGCGAAAACACCGAGTTTGCTTGCAAAAGGCCAAGTGCAGCGACCAAAACAAGCCACTTAGGATCACGCTGATAGTTCGGGTACCAACCCGAATGCCCCTGCTTGTCTCATTTCTTCAAAATAAGAGCCGCGGCTTTGTAAGTCGCTGCTCAAGTTAAAACTACGGCGCCGGTTGAAGCCTGCGCCGTAGCATTTACGGGCACAACGGTCCTGCTTTGCTACAACGTCGCTTACACGCCGCTTTGCAGCAGCATGTTACGGATGTGACCAATGGCCTTAGTCGGGTTCAGGCCTTTGGGACATACGTTGACGCAGTTCATGATCCCGCGGCAGCGGAATACGCTGAACGGGTCATCCAGTGAAGCCAGACGCTCGGACGTCTTGGTGTCACGGCTGTCTGCCAGGAAGCGGTACGCTTGCAGCAGGGCAGCTGGACCCAGGAACTTGTCCGGGTTCCACCAGAAGGACGGGCACGAAGTCGAGCAGCAAGCGCACAGGATGCACTCGTACAGACCGTCGAGCTTTTCACGCTCTTCCGGGGACTGCAGACGCTCGATGGCCGGAGCCGGCGTGTCGTTCTGCAGGAACGGCTTAACTTTCTCGTATTGCTTGTAGAAGATGCTCATATCGACGACCAGGTCACGGATAACCGGCAAACCTGGCAGAGGACGAACGATCAGCTTGTTGCCTTTAACCACGGCGGACAGCGGCGTGATGCACGCCAGGCCGTTTTTGCCGTTGATGTTCATGCCGTCGGAACCGCACACACCTTCACGGCAAGAGCGACGATAGGAGAAACCTTCGTCCTGCTCTTTGATCAGTGCCAGTACATCCAGCACCATCAAGTCTTTACCACCGGTATCGACCTGGAATTCCTGCATGAACGGCGCAGCGTCCTGATCAGGGTTGTAGCGGTAAACACTGACTTTCAACATGGCAGCCACCCTTAGTAAGTCCGAATCTTCGGTTCAAACGTCGGAACCGTCTTCGGCGAGAAGTTCACAGCACGCTTGGTTACGCGCTTGTCACCCGGGAAATACAGGGTGTGGCACAACCAGTTTTCGTCATCGCGATCTTCAAAGTCTTCACGAGCGTGAGCACCACGGGATTCTTTACGAACCTCGGCGGCGATCGCCGTCGCTTCAGCCACTTCCAACAGGTTTTGCAGCTCAAGGGCTTCGATACGAGCGGTGTTGAACGCCTGGCTCTTATCGTTGATCTTGACGTTGGCGATGCGCTTGCGCAGATCAGCCAGCTGGGCAATACCCTTCTGCATGTATTCGCCGGTACGGAATACGCCGAAGTAGTTCTGCATGCAGCTTTGCAGCTCGCGACGCAGAGTAGCCACGTCTTCGCCATCGGTGCGCTCGTTCAGAGCGTTCAGACGGGCCAGGGCCGCTTCGATGTTGGCGTCGGTGGCGTCATCGTATTCGATGCCGTCAGTCAGTGCCTTCTCGAGGTGCAGGCCGGCAGCGCGGCCGAATACCACCAGGTCGAGCAGCGAGTTGCCGCCCAGACGGTTGGCGCCGTGAACCGATACGCAGGCCACTTCGCCTACTGCGAACAGACCGTGGATGATCTCGTCCACGCCTTCGGCGTTCTGAGTGATCGCCTGGCCATGAATGTTGGTCGGCACGCCGCCCATCATATAGTGGCAAGTTGGAACAACCGGAACTGGAGCAACTACCGGGTCAACGTGAGCGAAGGTCTTGGACAGCTCACAGATACCAGGCAGGCGGCTGTGCAGGACTTCTTCACCGAGGTGATCGAGTTTCAGCAGTACGTGGTCGCCATTTGGGCCACAGCCGTTACCGGCGATGATTTCCTTAACCATCGAACGGGCAACAACGTCACGACCCGCCAGGTCTTTCGCGTTCGGAGCATAACGCTCCATGAAACGCTCGCCGTGCTTGTTGATCAGGTAACCACCTTCACCACGGCAACCTTCGGTAACCAGTACACCGGCGCCGGCGATGCCGGTTGGGTGGAACTGCCACATCTCGATGTCTTGTACCGGCACGCCTGCACGCAGGGCCATGCCGACGCCGTCACCGGTGTTGATCAGGGCGTTGGTGGTGGACGCGTAGATACGGCCTGCACCGCCGGTGGCCAGAACGGTCGCCTTGGCGCGGATGTAGGTGGTTTCACCGGTTTCGATGCAGATCGCGATCACACCGACGAAGGCGCCGTCGGCGTTCTTCACCAGGTCAACTGCGTAGTATTCGTTCAGGAACGTGGTGCCGGCTTTCAGGTTGCCCTGGTAGAGCGTGTGCAGCAGCGCGTGACCGGTACGGTCGGACGCAGCGCAGGTACGGGCAGCCTGGCCACCTTTACCGTAATCCTTCGACTGGCCGCCGAATGGACGCTGGTAGATACGACCTTGCTCGGTACGCGAGAACGGCAGACCCATGTGGTCCAGCTCGAACACGGCGGCCGGGCCTTCTTGACACATGTATTCGATAGCGTCCTGGTCACCGATGTAGTCGGAACCCTTGACGGTATCGTACATGTGCCAGCGCCAGTCATCGTTCGGGTCGGCGGACGCGATGGCGCAGGTGATCCCACCCTGGGCCGAAACGGTGTGGGAACGCGTCGGGAACACCTTGGTGATCACGGCAGTCTTGTGACCGCCCTGGGCCAGCTGCAGCGCTGCGCGCATGCCAGCACCGCCGCCACCAATAATGATGGCGTCGAAGGAAATAGTTGGAATGTTAGCCATGAATCAGATACCCCAAAGAATCTGCACACCCCAGACGAAGTAAGCGAACATCGCGACGCCGCATACTGCCTGGAAGAGAAAACGTACTGCAGTCGCGGACTTGCCCAGCGCCATCGGCGTCAGGTAGTCAGTCGCGATGGTCCACATGCCGACCCAGGCGTGTGCGCCCAGGGCAACAAGTGCCAGCAGACTGAAGATTCGCATCGCATTGTGGGAAAACAACCCGTGCCATTGCTCATAGTCAATGCCCGGGTTTGCGACGAGGTATCCGATCAGGAAAATGAAATAAGCCGCGAGAACGACCGCAGACACACGCTGCGCCATCCAGTCATAGAGGCCTGAACGCGAAAGGTTCGTAACGCTGGTTACCATATCCAAACTCCTGCCAGAACGATCAGCACCACGGAAATGGCGATGATGATTTTCGAGCCCAGGCGGCCGCCTTCCAGCGTCTCACCGATACCCGCATCCATGATCAAGTGGCGCACACCGGCTACCAGGTGATAAAGCAGAGCGGACAGGAGGCCCCATGCTACGAACTTGGCCAGCGGGCTGGTCAAGCATGCCTTCACCTCGGCGTATCCTTCCTCGGAACCCAGGGATTTGCTCAATGCATAAAGCATTATGCCCAAGCCCAGGAACAGGATGATGCCGGAAACACGGTGCAGGAACGACGTAACGCCGGTGATGGGGAGTTTGATGGTCCTTAGGTCTAGGTTTACAGGTCGTTGGCTATTCACGGCTTTTTTTCACACTGAAGAGCCCCTAACAATCAGGGCAAAGTTGTTGGGGAGTGCACTGGTCAGGTAAGCACCACCCAGGGAGTGCGACCCCCAATGAAAGCAAGCCCAAAAGCCCTTGGCGGTCGGTGGCCGAGTATAGACAGTTAGGTTACTAATGACAACGCGCGCTCCTCACCCTAATAGCTGATTGCGTTGGCGGGATAAAAGGCGTAAATGGCAGTCAATTTCGACGAAAAAGTCTGGTTAAAGCCTTCTGGAGCAAGACTTTAGGCAAATTGACATCTGGATTTATATCAATATAGTGGTGCGGGCCCTGCGTGGGGGGTCTGTCTGATGATTTGAAGCATAAATAGGAGGCCACATGGCTGACAAAAAAGCGCAGTTGATCATCGAGGGCGCAGCCCCCGTCGAGCTGCCCATTTTAACCGGCACCGTTGGTCCCGATGTTATCGACGTACGGGGCCTGACGGCCACGGGCCGTTTCACTTTCGACCCAGGCTTCATGTCGACCGCCTCTTGCGAGTCGAAGATCACCTATATCGACGGCGACAATGGCATCCTGCTGCACCGGGGCTACCCGATCGAGCAACTGGCTGAAAAGTCGGACTACCTGGAAACCTGCTACCTGCTGCTAAATGGCGAATTGCCAACAGCCGAGCAAAAAGCCCAGTTCGTCAGCACCGTAAAGAACCACACCATGGTTCACGAGCAGTTGAAGACCTTCTTCAACGGCTTCCGCCGCGACGCCCACCCGATGGCCGTCATGTGCGGTGTGGTCGGCGCCCTGTCGGCCTTCTATCACGACTCCCTGGACATCAATAACCCGCAGCATCGCGAAATCTCCGCGATCCGCCTGGTTGCCAAGATGCCAACCCTGGCCGCAATGGTTTACAAGTACTCCATGGGCCAACCCATGATGTACCCGCGCAACGACCTGACGTACGCGGAAAACTTCCTGCACATGATGTTCAACACCCCGTGCGAGATCAAACCGATCAGCCCGACGCTTGCCAAGGCCATGGACCGGATCTTCATCCTCCACGCCGACCACGAGCAAAACGCCTCCACCTCTACCGTGCGTCTGGCCGGCTCTTCGGGTGCCAACCCGTTCGCCTGTATCGCCGCCGGTATCGCCGCGCTCTGGGGCCCTGCCCACGGCGGTGCGAACGAAGCCGTTCTGACCATGCTGGATGAAATCGGCGATGTCTCCAACATCGACACTTTCATCGCCAAGGCCAAGGACAAGAACGATCCGTTCAAGTTGATGGGCTTCGGTCACCGCGTTTACAAGAACCGCGACCCACGCGCCACCGTCATGAAGCAGACCTGCGACGAAGTGTTGAAGGAACTGGGCATCAAGAACGATCCGCAACTCGAACTGGCCATGCGCCTGGAAGAGATCGCCCTGACCGACCCGTACTTCATCGAACGCTCGCTGTACCCGAACGTCGACTTCTACTCGGGGATCATCCTCAAGGCGATCGGCATTCCAACCAGCATGTTCACCGTGATCTTCGCCCTGGCGCGGACCGTGGGCTGGATCTCCCACTGGAAGGAAATGCTCTCCAGCCCGTACAAGATTGGCCGCCCGCGCCAGCTGTACACCGGCTACGAGTCGCGTGACATCACCAAGCTGGAAGATCGCAAGTAAGCAGCTAATTGCTTGATTGCACTGAAATAAGGCCTCCTCTGGAGGCCTTATTTGTTTCTGATGATCGTTCCCACGCTCCGGGTGGGAATGCCTCCTGTGACGCTACGCGTCACCCCGAGCAAGGCTTGAGACTGGCGTTGTCAGCAGGACGCGGAGCGTCCGGGTCTGCATTCCCACGCAGAGCGTGGGAACGATCAAAGGCAGTTTTATTGGTGCAGGATTTGAGAAACAGTTTTGTGAAATCCGTTACCAATAAAAGCAAAAAAAAGCCCCGATCTTGCGACCGGGGCTTTTTTTGTAGCTGTTACAACGTTTAGTGATTCACCGCCCCACTCGCCCCCAGGCCAGTCTGCGAACGCACAAACTGCGGGAAGTACAGCGCACGTTCTTTCTCTGCCGCCGCCGACTTGTCGGTGATGGAGAAGAACCAGATACCCACGAACGCGATGATCATCGAGAACAACGCCGGGTATTCGTACGGGAAGATGGCTTTTTCATGGTGCAGGATCGACACCCAGATGGTCGGGCCAAGGATCATCAGGCCTACGGCACTGATCAAGCCCAGCCAGCCGCCAATCATGGCGCCACGGGTGGTGAGGTTTTTCCAGTACATGGAAAGCAGCAGCACCGGGAAGTTACAGCTGGCGGCAATGGAGAACGCCAGGCCCACCATGAACGCGATGTTCTGGCTTTCGAACAGGATACCCAGGCCGATGGCCAATACACCCAAGGCTACGGTGGTGATCTTCGACACGCGAATCTCATCCTTTTCGTTGGCCTTGCCTTTTTTGATCACGCTGGCGTACAGGTCATGGGACACCGCTGAAGCACCGGCCAGGGTCAAACCGGCAACCACCGCCAGGATGGTGGCAAAGGCCACAGCCGAGATGAAGCCCAGGAAGATGCTGCCGCCCACCGCGTCGGCCAGGTGCACCGCCGCCATGTTGTTACCGCCCAGCAAGGCGCCTGCCGCGTCCTTGAACGCCGGGTTGGTGCTGACCAGCAGGATCGCGCCAAAACCGATGATAAAGGTCAGGATGTAGAAGTAGCCGATAAAGCCGGTGGCATACAGCACGCTCTTACGTGCTTCCTTGGCGTCGCTTACGGTGAAGAAGCGCATGAGGATGTGCGGCAGGCCGGCCGTACCGAACATCAGCGCAAGCCCTAAGGAGAATGCCGAGATCGGGTCTTTTACCAGGCCACCCGGGCTCATGATCGCTTCACCTTTAGGGTGAACCTTGATCGCTTCGGAGAACAGCGTGTTGAAATCGAAGTTGACGTGCTTCATCACCATCAGCGCCATGAACGAGGCACCGGACAACAACAGCACGGCCTTGATGATCTGCACCCAAGTGGTCGCGAGCATGCCGCCGAACAGCACGTACATGCACATCAGGATCCCCACCAGGATCACCGCAACGTGGTAATCCAGGCCGAACAGCAGCTGGATCAACTTGCCCGCACCGACCATCTGCGCGATCAGGTAGAACGCCACCACCACCAGCGAGCCACACGCCGACAGGCTGCGGATCTGGGTTTGCCCCAGGCGATAGGACGCCACGTCGGCAAAGGTGTACTTGCCCAGGTTACGCAGGCGCTCGGCGATCAGGAACAGAATGATCGGCCAGCCCACCAGGAAGCCGATCGAGTAGATCAGGCCATCGTAGCCGGAGGTGAACACCAGCGCGGAAATCCCCAGGAAGGACGCCGCCGACATATAGTCGCCAGCAATTGCCAGGCCGTTCTGGAAGCCGGTGATCTTGCCGCCGGCCGCATAGTAGTCGGCCGCCGATTTGTTGCGCTTGGATGCCCAGTAGGTGATGCACAAGGTCGCGCCAACGAAAGCGACGAACATCAGGATCGCCGGGATATTCAGCGGTTGTTTATGCACTTCGCCGGTCAATGCTTCCGCCGCCCAAACGGCAGGCGCAAAGACCGAAGCGCCGAGTACAGCCAATAGACGACGGATCATTGCGCAGCCTCCTTGAGAATCGCATTGTTCAGGTCGTCAAATTCGCCGTTGGCGCGTCGTACGTAAATCGCAGTCAGGACAAAGGCCGAAACAATCAGCCCAACCCCAATCGGGATTCCCCAGGTGATGGACGAACCGGGACTGATCTTGGCCCCCAGTATTTGCGGCCCATAGGCAATCAGAAGAATGAAAGCGGAGTAAAGCCCTAGCATGATCGCCGAGAGAATCCAGGCGAACCTTTCCCTTTTTCTCACCAGCTCCTTGAAACGCGGGCTGTTTTGAATCGAGAGGTAAATGCTGTCGTTCATTGTTTTTATCCTCGCAGCACAGCTTTTTATTATTTTGGAACATATCCACTGTATGCGGCTGCGGAACAGGTTCCAGACGACCTTAGTAGTAGAACGAGATAGCGACTTCGCAAGTTTTTAAGTCAACAAATAAACAACAGCCTGAATGCAGGCAAAAAAATGTGGGAGCGGGCTTGCTCGCGAAGGCGGTGCATCAGTCAATACATGGGCTGACTGACACACCGCCTTCGCGGGCAAGCCCGCTCCCACATTAGGGTTGTGGTGGGGCTTCTAAAGAGTTAGTGCTTTATTTGGCAGTCCACTCGGCCACACGCTCAGGGTGCTTGGCAACCCAGTCCTTAGCCGCGGCATCAGGCTTGGCACCTTCCTGGATAGCGAGCATGACTTCGCCGATTTCGTCCTTGGAGGCCCACTGGAATTTCTTCAGGAAAGCGGCGACTTCCGGCGCTTTCTTCTCCAGGCCCTTGCTGCCGATGCTGTTGACGGTTTCAGCAGCGCCATAAATCCCTTTTGGATCGTCGAGGAAACGCAGTTTCCACTTGGCAAACATCCAGTGTGGCACCCAACCGGTCACCGCAATGGATTCCTGCTTGTCTTCGGCACGGGTCAGTTCGGCGATCATCGCGGCGCCCGAACTGGCTTGCAGCTTGTAGTCCAGGCCATAGGCCTTGATCGCTTCGTCGGTCTTGAGCATCACGCCTGAACCGGCATCGATGCCGACAATCTTGTTCTTGAAGGTGGTGTCGGTCTTGAGGTCTTCGATGGACTTGGCTTTAACGTACTCCGGCACGATCAGGCCAATTTTGGCATCCTTGAAGTTGGGGCCGTAGTCGACCACCTTGTCCTTGTTCTTGGCCCAATACTCACCGTGGGTCACGGGCAGCCAGGCCGAGAGCATGGCGTCGAGCTTGCCGGTGGCTACACCCTGCCACATGATCCCGGTGGCGACGGCTTGCAGTTTCACGTCGTAACCGAGCTTTTCCTTGATCACTTCTGCCGCCACGTGGGTGGTGGCAACGCTGTCGGACCAACCGTCCACATAGCCGATGCTCAGGGTTTTGCTGTCGGCGCTGGCCAGTGTGGCGCTCATCGCAACTACCAGAGTGGCAGCTGCGCCCAAGAGTCGTCGCATCTTCATAGTACTTCCCCGAAAGTGCTGCGCCCGGCGGATGCCGAGCGACGTCAACCTGTTGTTATATGGTGCACCGCGCCCCCTTCACGCGCATCGATCCGGCGGCCCAGACATCAGTGGTGTGCTGACACTTCGATCATCAACCTGCCGGGGCCTTGGACCTGCTCTGACTGCGACCTCAGGTAAGCAAGAAACGACATCACATCGCCAGCAGGGCGATTTGTAGGACATCGCTGCAAAATCCCGCCCGAACTTTGCATGTCTAAATTATGCAGCCCCACTGGGACGGGCCAATTCCGGGTAAGATGCGCGCCTTTGCTCCTCCAGATAAGCCGACCATGCCCGCGACTGCCCGCTTCCCTGCCCTGCCCTATTGTTTCGCCTTGATCCTCGGTGTGCTGGCCCTTGTCGGCTATTGGTACGGCCTCGGCCGGCCGGTGGTATTGCCGGACGTCGCCAGCGCCAGCCACAAAATGCAATGTGCGTCCTACACGCCGTTCGACAAGGACCAATCACCCTTCGACCAGCCATTCACCCTGCGCCCCGAGCGCATGGACGCCGACCTGGCGCTGCTTGCCACCCGCTTCGACTGCATTCGCACCTACTCCATGACCGGCCTGGAAGCGCTGCCCGGCATGGCCCGCAAGCACGGGCTGAAGTTGATGGCCGGCGCCTGGGTCAGCAGTGACCCGGTGGCCACTGAAAAAGAAATCGACGAACTGATCGCGGCGGCCAACGCCAACCCCGACGTGGTCACCTCGGTGATCGTTGGCAACGAGGCCCTGCTGCGCAAGGAAGTCACCGCCAAGCAGTTGGTGACGCTCATCCATAAAGTCAAAAGCCAGATCAAGCAGCCGGTCACCTATGCCGACGTATGGGAGTTCTGGCTGCAACACCCGGAAATCGCCCCGGCGGTGGACTTCCTGACTATTCACCTGCTGCCGTACTGGGAAGATGACCCGTCGGGCATCGACCAGGCGCTCAAGCACGTCGGTGATGTGCGCCAGACCTTCGGCAACAAGTTCGCGCCTAAAGATGTGCTGATCGGCGAGACCGGCTGGCCCAGCGAAGGTCGCCAGCGCGAAACGGCCGTGCCGAGCCGGGTCAACGAAGCCAAGTTCATGCGCGGCTTTGTGGCCATGGCCGAAGCCAATGGCTGGCGCTACAACCTGATCGAAGCCTTTGACCAGCCGTGGAAACGCGCCAGTGAAGGCGCAGTTGGCGGTTACTGGGGCCTGTTTGATGCCGATCGCCAGGACAAGGGCATTCTTGCCGGGTCGGTGAGCAACGTGCCGTACTGGCCACTGTGGTTGGGCGTAGGCGGGATTATCCTGTTGAGTACCTTGGCCCTCGGTGGCCGTGTTCGCAGCACCCGCGCAGCGGTCCTGTTGCCATTGCTCGGCGCCGTGGCAGCCTGTTCCATCGGCACCTGGGCCGAATTGACTCGCGTCACCGCACGCTTCAACGATGAATGGGTATGGGCAGCCTTGCTGGTGGTGTTGAACCTGCTGGTGCTGGCCCATGCCGCGCTGGCCCTTGGCGCACGAGAAGGATGGCGCGAGCGCGCGTTCAACTGGCTGGAGCTGCGCGCAGGCTGGCTGGTGGCAATCGCCGGGTTTGCCGGCGCGGTGATGATGCTGGCGCTGGTGTTCGACCCGCGTTATCGCAGCTTCCCGAGCGCGGCACTGGTGCTGCCGGCGCTGGTGTATCTGGTTCGCCCGGTGACCGGACCGCGTCGGGAGATTGCGTTGCTGGCCTTCATCATCGGTGCCGGGATTGCGCCGCAGCTGTATCGCGAAGGTTTGCTTAACCAGCAGGCGTGGGGTTGGGCGGTGGTCAGTGTGCTGATGGTTGGTGCTTTGTGGCGTTGCTTGAGGGTGCGCAAGGCTTAGCGGCGCTATCGCAGGCAAGCCAGCTCCCACTGTTGATTGGGTTCACACCGTCAGATGTGGGAGCTGGCTTGTCGAATCGTCGCACCGCTGCGATGAGGCCCTATCAGACAGCCCGAGGCTTCCTGACCAACCGCAACCCCGCAATCACCACCGCAAACACCGCAAATGTGGTGTTGTACAGCGCCAATGCCGGTAACCCAAACACCATCCCCAACACCGCCAAGCCCCACCCCGCGCGGCCCGGCACAAAAAACCCCAGCACCGACGTGACCAACGCCGCCCAGCCCAGCACCTTGAAATGAATCATCAGCCCCAGGTTCGAGCGCAGCTGGCATTCCCAGCGGCTGGCCTCATCGACGCAGATTCCCACCCAGCGGCCGTCCTCCATAAAACCGTAGCGGGCGCCATAACTGGCGGCCAGCCATAACGGCAGGGCAATAAGCAGCAGAATCAACGGCAAGCGGCGGGACATGAGGCACTCCGATAGGCAAAAACGGCGCTCAGCTTAATGCCACGGCTGCCGTTAGCAAGGTGTGTACGCAGATAACTGTTCAACCAAGCGTCGCAAAGTGTATCTTCTGGCTACTATTACCCCGATTCCGACTTCTTTTTCCGACTTTTCGTGCCGAATGCTGGCACTTCGGTGATGGAGCGGTGGTCATAGCCTGCGAATCTATCAGCACGTTTCCTCTTAGGGATTAAGTCATGCTCCGTTCCTTGCGCTGTGCTGCCTTGCTGGGCAGCCTATTTTTGAGTGCGTCAGCACTGGCCGTCGATATCGACCAGGCCACGTATGGCTACCCTTTGACCAACCCGTTCGAAGCGACCATCGCCACCACTCCGCCTGACCTTCGGCCCAAATTGCCGACCAACGACGAGATCAACCAGTCCGACTACACCCTGAACATGCGCCCCGAGCGCGAATTCAGCCTGCCCGATAACTTCTGGGCCGTGAAGAAACTCACTTACCGCATCGCCAAGCAAGACCACGCCGCGCCGCTGATCTTCCTGATCGCCGGCACCGGTGCGCGGTTTGACAGCAGCATCAACGAGTACCTGAAAAAGCTCTATTACCAGGCCGGCTACCACGTGGTGCAACTGTCGTCGCCAACCAGCTTCGACTTCATCAGCGCCGCCTCGCGCTTCGCAACGCCTGGGATCACCCAGGAAGACGCCGAGGACATGTACCGCGTCATGCAGGCGGTGCGCGCGCAGAACGCCTCGCTGCCGGTGACCGACTTTTACCTCACTGGCTACAGCCTCGGCGCCCTGGATGCGGCATTTGTGAGCAAGCTCGACGAGACCCGTCGCAGCTTCAACTTCAAGAAAGTGCTGCTGCTCAACCCGCCGGTCAACCTCTATACCTCGATCACCAACCTCGACAAGCTGGTGCAGACCGAAGTCAAGGGCATCAACAACACCACCACGTTCTATGAACTGGTGCTGAGCAAGCTGACCCGCTACTTCCAGCAAAAGGGCTACATCGACCTCAACGACGCCCTGCTCTACGACTTCCAGAACTCCAAGCAGCACCTGACCAATGAACAGATGGCGATGCTGATCGGCACTTCGTTCCGCTTTTCGGCGGCCGACATTGCGTTCACCTCGGACCTGATCAACCGTCGCGGCCTGATCATCCCGCCTAAATACCCGATCACCGAAGGCACCAGCCTCACGCCGTTCCTCAAGCGTGCACTGCAATGCGACTTCGACTGCTACCTCACCGAACAAGTGATCCCGATGTGGCGCGCGCGCTCCGACGGCGGCAGCCTGCTGCAACTGGTCGACCAGGTCAGCTTGTACGCGCTCAAAGACTACCTGCACACCAGCCCGAAAATCGCGGTGATGCACAACGCTGACGACGTGATCCTCGGCCCTGGCGACCTCGGTTTCCTGCGTAAAACCTTCGGCGATCGCTTGACCGTCTACCCGCTGGGCGGCCACTGCGGCAACCTCAATTACCGCGTCAACGCCGACGCCATGCTGGAGTTCTTCCGTGGCTAAATATCTTCTGCTGCTCGCCGCCCTGATGTGCGCGGGCGTCGCCAATGCCGACAACAGCAAGGCGCATGAGCCGGTCAAAATAGATTCCGATGGTTTCAAGGAACCGCTGACCAAGCTCAAGTTCAACCCGGGCCTGGACCAGCGTGAGTTCGAGCGTTCATCGCTGACTGCGCTCAACGTGTATGACCCGCTGGAATCCTGGAACCGTCGCGTGTATCACTTCAACTACCGCTTCGACCAATGGGTGTTCCTGCCCGTGGTTGACGGTTACCGCTACGTGACGCCGAGCTTCCTGCGCACCGGCGTGAGCAACTTCTTCAACAACCTGGGCGACGTGCCCAACCTGTTGAACAGCCTGCTGCAACTCAAGGGCCACCGCTCCCTGGAAACCACCGGGCGCCTGCTGCTCAACACCACCATCGGCATCGCCGGCCTGTGGGACCCGGCTACCGCCATGGGCCTGCCGCGCCAGAGCGAAGACTTCGGCCAGACCCTGGGCTTCTACGGCGTGCCCGGCGGCGCCTATCTGGTGCTGCCGATCTTCGGCCCGTCGAACCTGCGCGACACCACCGGCCTGATCGTCGACTACGGCGCGGAAACCGAGATCAACTTCCTCAACGTGTCCAAAGTCAGCGAAAACCACCCGGAAATCTGGGCCCTGCGCGCCGTCGACAAGCGCTACCAGACCAGCTTCCGCTACGGCCAGATGAACTCGCCGTTTGAGTATGAGAAGGTGCGGTATATCTATACCGAATCGCGCAAGTTGCAGATTGCCGAGTAACAAACCGGGTAGGAGCTGGCTCGCCAGCTCCTACGACTCAACGCTACGCTGACACCACTTCTGCCACGTAAAACGCAACTGCAGCACCGCCGCCCTGGCCATCTCAAGATCCTGCTGCCCCAACCCTCTTGGCTGCTCAAGCGCTTCCAGCAACACAGCGCTGGGCGCATCCAGCAAAGCGGCATTTGCCGCGCTCGGCCCACCGTGCTTGAGCGCCGCCGCCAACTGTCGCAAATACCCGTCACGCGCAACCACCAGCGAACCCTCGCTGCGGGCTAGGCTCGCGCGCAATTCCAGCAATTCATCGCCCAGGTCCAGCCCCAGCAAGCCGTTCTCCCAATGGGTGCGACGATCAACTGGCAAGGCTTCGCTGTAGCGCGACAGACGAATCAAACGATCGGCCATGCGCCCGCCAAACCAGCTTTCAGCTTGTTCCAACGGTCGCGACGTCAGCTGTGCCAAGTCAAACAACGAAGCCTTGAACATCCGCCGATAGTGGTGCTCGCCGGGGTTGAGCGGGATCAGGCGAAACACCACCACCGCAATCCCGACACCCACCAGCGTGGCGATGGCCTTGTTCAGAAACGCGGCGATGTCGTACGTCATCAGGTTGCTCGGCCCGACGTTATTGACAAAGAAGATGCAGAACGCCGACGCGGTGGCCGCCAGTGTCGCCCGGCTCATGCACAGCGAAGCGAAAAACAGCGGCACACCGAGCGCCAGGCAGAGCAACGGAAAACCATCAAAGCCGGGCAGCAAGGCAAAGCGCACAAAACCGGCCACCGGGATCGACAGCGCAATGCCCTTGAGAAAATTCACGCTGGCGGCCGAGGGGTTTTCCCGCGCGGCAAACAGGCTCAGTACCACGCCACTGATCGACACCGCGCCCAAGCCCGATGGCCAGGCGGTGAATATCCAGAGGGCGGCAACCGCCAGAAAGGCCAGCGCACTGCGCAACCCACCGAGTACGCCTCGCTCGATGTCCCGATGCCAGGACATTACCCCCGGAGCGCCGGGTGGCACCCTGCCCGCTTCGACGGCGGCAAGGGTTAGCGCCCCGAGGTCAACCAGCCTTAAAACCTCAGCCAGTTGCACCAGGCAAAAGTGCACCTCGGCACTCAAACGTGGGTCTTGCAGCGCCAACCGGAGGCGACGCGAGAGCTCAGGCAGCGCCGCGTGCCGCTCTTGTTGCAATGTGGCGGCCACCTCATCCACCCAAGGTGCCACGAGCGTCGTGTCATCCAGCAACATCCGTTGCCGCGCCACGCCTCGCGCGGCGCGCAACAACCCGAGCAAATCCCGACTGAGCACGCGCAATGCCTGGGAGCGCCGGCGCCCCTTTGGGCCTTCAAACCAGGCATGATCGCGCTGCGCATCCACCGCGACTAAGCGGCCGAGCGCCTCCAGCAAGCCCTTGCGCTGATCCGTGCCCAGCAACTCCGACGCCGCGGCGCGCATTCCCGCCTGCCAGGCGGCGCGGCCTTGAGCCGCCAGGGTCTGCTCGACCCGGCGCGGCCATAAAATCGTGCTGGCGATAGTCGCGCAAAGGATCCCCAGGCTGATTTCCTGGCAACGCGCCACCGCCTCATCAAACACGCCCAGCGGTGCGGCGGTCGCGGGCAACGCGATAATGGCCGTGGTGTAGCCCGCCAGCACAAAACCATAGGAGGCGTGATTGCGCAGCAGCGACGCGCCCGTGGTGCAAAACGCCAGCCACAGCGCCATGCACAGCAAGAACAACAAAGGCGCCTGGCCGAACACGCCGATCATGACGATGGAGGCCACAGCGCCCACAAAGGTGCCCAGCAAGCGATAAGCGCCCTTGGCCAAGACCATGCCGCTGGTGGATTGAGCGACGATAAACACCGTGGTCAGCGCCCATTGCGGCTGCTGCAAATCGAAGCAAAAGGCCAGATACAAAGCGACCCCGCCAGCGATCAGGTTGCGCAAGGCAAACAGCAGATCGGTTCGCGAGGGCGCCAGAGTGGCTTGCCAGAAATCAGGCAGTTGAAACGTGGAAAGCTTCATGCGGCGGACACATAGATAGCAAGCTAATGATTAGCATCGTATCTATGTTTCTGGCGAATGCCAATCTTCCAACTACGGAAACCCCCTACAACCCTTTAAGACAACGTCGCCTATTGCAGGTCAGCAACCAAAGCGCAATCTGCGGGCTCCGCCCAGCCACCAACGGCGTCACCCTGCGTTCCCGGAGAGATGACATGGACCCTTACTCACAATTACTTGAGCAGGTTTTCTACGACGAAATGCTAACCCCGGCGCTGTTATCGTTTTGCCTGGTCCTGTTTCTCTTCGTCCTGCGCACGGCATTCAAAAACACCTCGCGCAGCCAGGTATGCGTGCTGTTTGCCATAGGGTTCATGTTGATCATTGGCTGGCCTCATGCCTGGCAGATGCTGTTCCCTGAAGTGTGCATCGCGCCGACCGGCACGCCTCAAGAGGCCTGCCATTTCAGCCCTTGGGCCCGTCTGAAGCTGGGTCTGTTGAGTGGCGCGTGTGGAGCGCTTCTGGCACTGATCGCGGTAAAAGCCTGGCAGTTCACGGCCAGAAAACTTAAGTAACGAGCGCCCAACGCCCTACTCGTCTATGGCTTGGCAGTGATTCCCGACCAGGCCTTGCCCACCCCAGTCACAATCGCCAGGACCAGTGCCCCGGCAACAATCCCGGCCACCGCATTGAGCAGCGTCGGCATCAACCACGCCATGGCGCCGACGCTTTGACTCACTGTTTCGATCCAGTGATGCACCACCGGCACGCCATGGGTGAGGATGCCACCGCCGACCATGAACATCGCCGCCGTGCCGATCACCGACAGGCGTTTCATCATGTACGGCGCAGCGCGAAGGATCGCCCCGCCAATGCTGCGCGCAGCCTGGCCGGGCTTTTGCGTCAGCCACAGGCCCAGGTCATCCAGCTTGACGATACCGGCGACCAGCCCGTAAACGCCGATGGTCATCACTATCGCGATGCCCGACAGCACGATCACCTGCTGCATCAGCGGCGCATCGGCGACCGTGCCGAGGGTGATGGCGATGATTTCCGCCGACAGAATGAAATCGGTACGGATCGCGCCCTTGATCTTGTCCTTCTCAAACGCAACCAAGTCAGTCGCCGGGTCCGCCACCGCTTCGACCAAGTGCGCCTGTTCCTCAGTGCGCTTGTGCAGAAAGCTATGCGCGAGCTTCTCAAAGCCTTCAAAACACAGATAAGCCCCGCCCAGCATCAACAACGGCGTGACCGCCCACGGCGCAAACGCGCTGATCAGCAACGCCGCAGGCACCAGGATCAATTTGTTCAGAAACGAACCCTTGGCCACCGCCCACACCACCGGAATCTCGCGCTCGGCCCGCACCCCGGAGACCTGCTGGGCATTCAGCGCCAAGTCATCCCCAAGCACCCCGGCGGTCTTCTTGGCGGCCATCTTGGTCATCAACGCCACATCGTCGAGGACGGCGGCGATGTCGTCGATCAGTACCAGTAAGCTGCTTCCTGCCATGGTTCAGGCTTCCTATCATTCAAAGTAGGTCGAGAATAACGCGGCGCCTGCCAATGACGCGAATCGTTCAGCGCTGCGCCAACAAGCATTCGCCACGACAAGACCAGTGCCCGCCAGCCTCATATGAACTAACTGTTCAAGTAAAAACATGTGCGCTACCTCTATAACGAATAGCGCTATCTGCAAAGGCAGCCGTGCCAAAAGTTGATGTAACTATAACTATTAAAAGCTATTTCACTGGCCTAACTTTTTTAGCAGCCTTGGAACCCTCTGAAGCAAAAGTGCCACTAGTTTTGTTCCATTCGTACAACACGAGGTGAGCATGAAACTATTCAATCAACCTATGTTTATCGGCACGCCCCCGCTCCCCCAAGGGGAAACCCGTACAACCATCAACCCGAACGGTTCCGGCATGACACCGCCGTTCTCTGGGGATGAAAAACTCACACAGTTCAAACCGACCGGTTCGACCGGCCGCCCCTCGAACGATAATCGCCGCGCGGCGCAGATTTTTGATGACAACCCTATTATCCAACGTTTTTTCGAGAACGTTCAGGAGCTCACACATGGCGGGCACCACATACTCCAAGCGCTTAAGAGACGACTGGGCGACTGGACCGCAAACAACCGCAATTCAGACGCGCGGGCAGATGCAGCCTATAACCTTGCACGCGTGTTGAACTACCTGGACAAAAACCCAAACCTGCACAGATCCGACGAGGCACTTAATCCTTCAGAAGCAGACCATCTGACAGGGTATTTGCCGTCGGATGAGCATCCGCGCAACGAGTACAACGCACTCATCGCATTCGCTTTGGGCGGCTACGCCGACCTACCTGAGGCATACCCTGTCAAAATAACTAAATGGTCAAACGCCGAAGCGGCGGCAGAGGCTAAGGCTAAAGCCTCTGTATTTCCAAGCGCTGACGAAAAGCGCCCGCCACTGGATCGTCGTGACGCCTTCGCTATCTATGACCAGCACAATATTGCGAGTTTTACCGATTCACACCATCACGCGGCCCCTGATGAGAACAAACTTCTTAACCAATTGAAATTGATAGTTGGAAACCTGAGATCAGACAACCCGGACAAAGAAGCACAGGCGGATGCCGCCTACAGATTGGCGCGTGTAACCGATTTTTTGAGTGCGCAGATAAAACCCGACAGGAGTAATCTACAGGCCATAAAGGACACCTTCATAGCGTTCAGCAGGCACGGTTATCCGGCGTTGGAAAAATATCGAAACACAGACTCAAACGATCCAACAAGTGCCGGGCGTACCGAACCCAAAAAAGACACCCCACCACCGCCGACAGCTACGGCCCCTAACCACCCTGCTGCGGAATCACCCCACGACTTTATACAGACGGAAAAAGACACCGACTTGGCGCCCACCCATGCAACCGGCCTCCCGGAAGGTGACCACAGAACAGCAGACCAAATCATCCGCGCAAATCCCATTTTTAATTACCTGCCCGTGTCGATCCCGGCACAAAACCTTTACAGATACTTGGGTGACTGGACGAGTAATAATCCGGATCCGCAAAAACGCGCAGACGCCGCCTATAACGCGGCACGCCTGTTTAACTACATAGACGCAAGCGACCTGAAGGGCCCCTATGCGATCTATAACAGACCAGGTAATGCCAAGATAGAGGGCGAAATTGTGTCTCCCTTACCGGAACCGTTTGATGACGCCTATATAGAAGACGACGACGGCTCAGAGGCGGCCCTGCTGAAGAAATTCAGCGAGAAAGGCTACTCAGCGTTGGCAGACTGATCCAGCCAAACGCTGTTCAGTGCGCAGCGGCATACCCGCCACCGCCCAGACGCTGGATTAGTGCAACCCGGCAGTCTGCTTGGCGGCCATTCTGGTCATCAACGCCACATCGTCGAGGACGGCGGCGATGTCGTCGATCAGTACCAGTAGTTGCTTCCTGCCATGGCGGGTTCATCCTGCGATTAGACCGTGAGGGAATACAGGACGCTACTGCGCAGAATATTGCTGTTGACCTGGCTTTTGATCTGCTTTTGATCTGCTTTTGATCTTGATCTGAGTCGCCCCGTCAACCACGCTGGCCGAACGCAGGCTTGAATCCGTGGGTAACCCGGCAGGACGCCGGGTTAGCCGCGCTGGGCCAAGGATGGCCCATCGCGGCGGCCCACGGATTCAAGCCGGAGTGAGGGCATGTCGAGCCTAGGCGAGACACCGAGTGGTGGGGCGAGGACCTTTTGCTTACTTTTGGGTCCTTCCAAAAGTGAGCCGCTGTAAGAGCGGAACCCTAAGTGGCCGTTACCGAAGCAATGGATATGTACTCCGACTAAATATCCCAGCCAACTGACATATAGCCTTCGCGAGCAAGCCCGCTCCCACAATTCAATTGTGTTGGGTCAGCAAGATACTGGGCGGCTCGGAGGCCGCCATCGCAGGCAAGCCAGCTCCCACAGTGGGACACCGGTGTGTCAAGGCTGCCAACCACCCCCCAGGCTCTGAATCAACGCCACACTGCCCTGACTCAACTGCCCCTGCGTATCACGCAAATTCTGCTCCGCCTGCAGCAACACCAACTGCTGAGTCAGCACCGTCTCCCGGCTGACAGTGCCCGCACGCAACTGCGCCTCCTGGCTGCCAAACAGTTGCTGATTACGCTGGTAGACCTGCTGGAACGCATCCGCCTGGGTTTGCAGATGATTGATCGCCGACAAGTTGTCCTCGACATTCTGCAAGGCACTCAACACGGTGCCCCGGTAGTTGGCCGCAATCTGGTCATAACTCGCCTCCGCCTGCTTGACCGCCGCCTCCCGCGCGCCGCCGTCAAAAATCGTCTCCGCCAACGCCGGTCCCAACGTCCAGATGCGGTTAGGCAACGAAAACAACCCACCCAAGGCACTGCCGCGATAACCCAATTGGGCCGTGAGATCGAGGGTCGGAAAAAAAGCTGCCTCAGCCACGCCGATCTTGGCGTTGGCCGCCGCCGCCGAACGCTCAGCCGCGACCACATCAGGCCGGCGTTGCAGCAAGGTCGACGCCAGGCTCAACGGTGGCCGCGGCACCACGAAGGCAAAATCAGTGCGTGGCGCAATGCTGAACTCACTCGGCGCCACGCCCACCAGCACCGCCAACGCGTGTTCGTATTGCTCACGATTACGCAGCGACGTCTGCAGGTCGGCAGTCGAGGTGGTCAGTTGGTCCTGGGCCACCAGCAACTGGTCATTGGTCGCCACGCCTTGGGTGAACTGCGCTTGGATCATGTCGAGCAATTGCTGATTGATGCTCTGCTGCTGTTGCAACAGGCGCACGTCGATGTCCATCTGCCGCAACGCCAGGTAATTGCTCGCCACGCTGGAGCTGATCGACAACCGCACCCCGGCCAGTAACGCATCGGATTGCTGGGCCGTGGCCTGGCTGGATTCGATGCCCCGGCGCACCTCGCCCCACAAGTCCGGCTCCCAACTGGCGGTCAACGTGGCGCTGACGCTGTTTTTCACGCCGCTCGATGCCGTGGTGGTGCTGGACGTGCTGCCGTCACCGCCCTCGCCGCGCGAACCGGACAAGCCCACGCCCACCGTCGGCCACAACCCGGCACGGCTCGACGCCACTTGCGCCTGAGCCAACCGATACGCCGCCTCGGCCGCGATGATCGACTGGTTGGCCTTGGCCGAGCGCGCCACCAAGTCATTCAGCACCGGGTCCTGGTAGGCCAGCCACCACTGGCTGTCCAACGCCCCTTGAGGATTGGAGACCGCGCGCTGCCACTGCGCGCCTTCCTTGAACGATTGTGGTAGCTCCATCGCCGGTTTCTGGTAGTCCGGCCCGACCATGCAACCACCCAGCATCAGGCTGGCCAACAGCACGCTATATCTGAGTTTCATGACCTTGCTTCCTTGTGCCGCCCCAGGCGTTGCGACGCCCGGTCGAGCCAGAGGTAAATCACCGGGGTGGTGTAAAGCGTCAGCACCTGGCTGAGCAACAGCCCACCAATAATTGCAATCCCCAACGGCCGGCGCAGTTCCGAGCCATAGCCTGAGCCGAGTACCAGCGGCAGCGCGCCGAGAATCGCCGCCAGCGTCGTCATCATGATCGGCCGGAAACGGATCAGGCACGCGCGGCGTATCGCTTCCTTGGCCGTAAGGCCGAACTCACGCCGCTCGGTGATCGCGAAGTCGATCATCATGATTGCGTTCTTCTTGACGATGCCGATCAGCAGTATCACGCCCACCAGCGCGATGATCGACAACTCGGTGCCGGTCAGCAGCAAGGCAATCAACGCGCCAACGCCTGCCGAAGGCAAGGTGGAAAGGATGGTCAGCGGGTGCATCAGGTTCTCGTAAAGAACGCCCAGCACGATGTACACCGAGAGCAGCGCAGCCACGATCAGCAGCGGCTCGCTGGCCACCGACGACTGGAACACCTGCGCCGTACCGGCAAACTGGCCGGTGACGCTGGCGGGCATGCGCAGCTGTTTCACCGCGTCCTCCACCAGCGCGGTGGCCTGGCCGATCGAAGTGCCGGGCGCCAGGTTGAACGACACGGTTACCGCCGGGAACGTGCCTTGGTGGCTGATGGAAATCGCCGTGCGCGATAGGCTGTTATCCGCCAGTGCGGACAGCGGCACCAACGTCGTTGGCGTGGTCAGGTTCGGCGCAGCGGTGGTGCCTTTGGCCGCCACTGACGCGTTGCCGGTCGGCACATAAATGCCTTTGAGCGCTGAAGGGTCAGTCCAGTACTCCGGCGCGATTTCCATCACCACGTGGTACTGGTTGGCGGCGCGGTAAAGGGTCGAGACCTGGCGTTGGCCAAAGGCGTCGTACAGCGTCTGGTCCACCGCCGACATGCCCACGCCGAGCCGCGCGGCGGTGTCGCGGTTGATGTGCACGTTGGCCAGCAGGCTGTTGTCCTGCTGGTCGGTGTTCAGGTCGGTGAGTTGCGGCAGCTTGTGCAGCACTTCCACCACCTTGGGCACCCACTCATCCAGGGATTGCTGGTCGTCGGCGGTCAAGGTGTATTGGTACTGCGCGCCGCTTTGCCGGCCACCCACGGTGATGTCCTGGGCTGCCTGCAAAAACAGCTTGGTGCCAGGCAAGTCGCCGAGGCTGCGGCGGATCTGGCCGATCACATCCACGGCACTGTCCTTGCGCTGATCAATCGGCTTGAGCAGCACAAACAACTGCGCGCTGTTGACCGCCCCGCCGCCACCGCCACCGCCGCCGACAAACCCCGCAGCGGTTTCCACATTGGGGTTTTGCATGACCTTGTGGTTGATCGCGGTGAAGTCGTTCTGCATCGCCCCGTAGGAAATACTCTGTGCCGCGATGATGCTGCCCTGCAGGCGCCCGGTGTCTTCCTGGGGAAAGAAGCCCTTGGGCACCAGCACGTACAGCACGCCCGCGAGCACAATCACCAGCACTGTCACCAGGCCCATCAGGATCGAGTGATCAATCACCCAACCCAGCGTGCGGTCGTAGAAGCGGTGAAAGCGTGAGTCCGGGTGCTCGTTGCCTGCGCGGATTTCCTTCGGCGCGCGCAGCAACACGCTGGCGAGCATTGGCGTCACGGTCAATGAGATCACCATCGAGATCACAATGGCCACCGACAGCGACACCGAAAACTCACGAAACAACCGCCCGACAATCCCGCCCATCAACAGCAACGGAATAAACACCGCCACCAGCGACACACTGATGGTCAGCACGGTGAAGCCGACTTCCTGCGCGCCGGCCAGCGCCGCTTCCACCCGCGTTTTGCCACGCTCCAGGTGGCGCATGATGTTTTCCACCACCACGATCGCATCGTCGACCACAAACCCGGTGGAAATGGTCAGCGCCATCAGCGACAGGTTATTCAGGCTGTAGCCGAGGAAGTACATCGCGCCAAAGGTGCCAAGCAACGACAACGGCACCACCACGGCCGGCACCAGGGTGCTGCGCCAGTCACGGAAGAAGCCGAAGGTCACCAGCGTCACCAGCAGGATCGAGGCCAGCAAGGTCACTTCCACGTCATGCAGCGACGCGCGAATGGTGGTGGTGCGGTCCATCAGCAGGTTGAGTTTGATCGACGCCGGGATCGAGCTTTGCAGAAACGGCAGCGAGGCTTTCACCGCGTCCACGGTGTCGATCACGTTGGCGCCCGGCTGCTTGAACACCACCAGCAACACTGCCGGCTTGCCGTTGGACAGGCCGAAGTTGCGCAGGTCCTGCACGTCTTCGCGCACGTAGCCGAGGTCGGCAATGTGGATCAGGTCGCCGTTACTGGCCTTGACCACCAGCGGCCCGTAATCATTGCTGTCGAGCAACTGGTCGTTGGCGCCGATGCCATACGAGCGATCGCCCACCGCCACATTGCCCTTGGGCAAGTTGGCGTTGGACGCGCCGATGACCTGGCGCACCTGCTCCAGGCTCACGCCGTACCTGTTCAGCCGGTCCGGGTTCAGCTCAATGCGCACCGCCGGCAACGCGCCGCCGCCGACTGTCACGTCGCCGACGCCGGTGGTCTGCAACAGGCGCTGCTCAAGCACCGTCGAGGCCGCGTCGTACATCTGCCCCGGCGTGGCGCTGTCGGAGGTCAGGCTGATGATCAGGATCGGCGAGTCGGCCGGGTTGACCTTGCGGTAGGTCGGGTTGCCGGACAAGTCGCTGGGCAAGTTGCTGCGCGCGGCGTTGATCGCCGCCTGCACATCCCGCGCCGCGCCGTCGATGTCACGGCTCAGGTCGAACTGCATAGTGATGCGCGTGGAGCCGAGGCTGCTGGCGGAGGTCATTTGCGTGACCCCGGCGATCTGCCCGAACTGGCGCTCCAGCGGCGTCGCCACAGAACTTGCGACAGTGGTCGGGTCGGCGCCGGGCAACGAGGCGCTGACGCTGATGGTCGGGAAGTCCACTTCCGGCAGCGGCGCCACCGGCAACAGGTTGAACGCCAACACGCCAAACAAGGCCAGCCCGGCCGCCAGCAGCGTGGTGGCAATCGGGCGATGAATAAACGGCGCGCTGAGGTTCATCGCATCATTCCACCGCCACCGAGCGACGGCTGAAGCGTTCGCCCAAGCCGTGCATGGCGAGGAAGATCACCGGCGTGGAAAACAGCGTGAGCAACTGGCTGAGCAGCAACCCGCCTATAATCGCGATGCCCAGCGGGTGGCGCAGCTCCGAGCCAATGCCGGTGCCCAGCGCCAACGGCACTGCACCGAACAGCGAGGCCATGCTGGTCATCAGAATCGGCCGAAAGCGCAGCTCCGCCGCCTGGCGAATCGCTTGCACCGGGCTCAAGCCGCCTTCACGTAAAAGCTCCAGGGCGAAGTCGACCATCATGATGCCGTTTTTCATGACGATGCCGATCAGCAACACAATGCCGATCAAGCCGATGATGTCGAACTGCGTGCCCGTCACCAGCAACGCCAGCAAGGCGCCGAGGGCCGCCGACAGCAGCGTCGACAGGATCGTCACCGGGTGCACAAAGCTCTCGTACAAAATCCCCAGCATCAGGTACACCACCACAATCGCCGCCAGCACCAGGAACACCTGGTTGGACAGCGACGCCTGGAACGTCGCCGCCGCGCCTTCGAGGTTGGCCTGCACCCACAGCGGCAGGCCGACCTTGGCTTCAATGTCCTGCAAGCGCGTCACCGCCGCGCCCAGCGTCTGCCCGGGGGCCAGGTTGAACGACACGTCCGCATAGGGAAACTGCCCCAGGCGGTTGATGGTGACCGGTGAGCGCACCACTTCCATGGTCGCCATGCTCGACAGCGGCGCCACGCCGCCGCCGGGAATGTCCACGTACAAACCGGTGAGCAAGTCCGGCAAATTGCGCGGCGGGTGGTCGGTGGCGATCACCACGTGGTACTGGTTGAGCTGGGTGTAGATGGTCGAGACCTGGCGCTGGCCGAAGGCGTCGTAGAGCACATCGTCGATGGCCTGCGGGGTAATCCCCAGGCGCGAAGCGGTGGCGCGGTCGAAGGTCAGCTTGATCTGGTTGCCGAACTGCATGGCCTGGCTTTGCACGTCGGTGAACATCGGGTCTTGCTTGATCGCGGCGAGCAGCTTGGTGGTCCACTGCTCCAGCTCATCCGGGTCAGTGGCTTGCAGGCCCAGGCGGTAGCTGGTGGTGGACACCGTGGCGTCCAGGGTCAGGTCCTGCACCGAGTGCAGGTACAGGCGGATGCCGGCGTCGTCGGCATTCGCGTCGGCCAGGCGACGGATCACTTCAGTGCTGCTGTCACGCTCGCCGCGTGGCTTGAGGTTGATCAGCAAATTGCCCTGGTTGATGGTCGGGTTGGTCTGGTCGATGCCAACGAACGACGACAGGCTTAGCACCGCCGGGTCCTTGAGAATCCGCGCGGCCAGGCGTTGCTGCTCGACCTGCATCTGCTGGAACGAGATGGTCGGCGAGGCCTGGGAAATGCCCTGGATCAGGCCGGTGTCCTGATCGGGGAAAAAACCCTTGGGCATGATCACCAGGGTGAACAAGGTCAGCGCGGCGGTGAGCACCACCGAAATCAGGGTCAAGGTGCGGTGCGCCAACACCCAATCCAGGCCGCGTACGTAATGGTGGTTGATGCGGTCGAAGAAGTCCGCGCGGCGCTCCTCATGTTTGGACTTGAGCATGCGCGCGCACATCATCGGCGTCAGCGTCAGGGAGATCACCGCTGAAATCACGATGGTCACGGCCACGGTCATGGCGAATTCACGGAACAGCCGCCCGACCACATCGCCCATGAACAGCAGCGGGATCATCACCGCAATCAGCGCGATGGACAGCGAGATAATGGTGAAGCCGATCTGCTCCGCGCCCTTGAGCGCAGCTTGCAACGGCGTGTCTCCGGCCTCCAGGTAGCGCGTGATGTTTTCGATCATGACGATGGCGTCATCGACCACAAAACCGATGGCGATGGTCAACGCCATCAATGTCAGATTATTCAGGGAAAAGCCCAGCGCGTAAGCCACTGCCAGAGTGCCGATCAGCGTCAGCGGGATGGTCACGGCGGGGATGATCGTGGCGGGAATGTTGCGCAGGAAGGCGAAAATCACGATCACCACCAGCAGAATCGCCAGCCCCAATTCGTACTGCACATCCGTCACCGAGGCGCGGATGGTCTGGGTGCGGTCAGTCAACACCGCGACCTTCAAGGTGCCCGGCAGGCTGGCGCGCAGCTTGGGCAGCAGTTGCTGCACACGGTCGACCACTTCGATCACGTTGGCGCCGGGCTGGCGCTGGATGTTCAGCACGATGGACGGCGTGTCGTTGGTCCACGCGGCCTGGCGCGGGTTTTCCGGGCCTTGGGTGGAACTGGCGATCTGCGACAGGCGAATCGGCGCGCCGTTTTTATAGGCGATCACCAGATCGCGGTATTCCTCGGCCGATTGCAACTGGTCGTTGGCGCCGATGGAATACGCCTGGAACTTGCCATCGATATTGCCCTTGGCCTGGTTGACGTTGGCGGTGCCCAGCGAGGTGCGCAGGTCATCCAAAGACAGGCCGAGGCTGTTGAGTGCCGAGGTGTTGGCCTCGACCCGCACCGCCGGGCGCTGGCCGCCGCTGATGGTGACCAGGCCGACACCGGTAATCTGCGAGATTTTCTGCGCCAGACGCGTGTCGGCGAGGTCTTCGACCTTGGTCAGCGGCAGCACGTCGGAGGTCAGCGACAAGGTCAGCACCGGCGCGTCCGCCGGGTTGACCTTGCTGTACACCGGCGGGTACGGCAGGTTGGCCGGCAAGAACGTGCCCGCCGCGTTGATTGCGGCCTGCACTTCCTGTTCGGCCACATCCAACGACAGCGACAAGTCAAATTGCAGGGTTACCACCGAGGCGCCGTCGGAGCTGGTGGAGTTCATCGACTTGAGGCCGGGCATCTCGCCGAGCTGGCGTTCCAGCGGCGCGGTGATCGAAGAACTGACCACATCCGGGCTGGCGCCGGGGTACTGGGTGAACACCTGGATGGTCGGGTAATCCACCTCCGGCAGCGCCGACACCGACAGCAAGTGGTAACCCAACAGACCGAGCAATAGCACCGCGACCATCATCAGCGTGGTGGCCACCGGGCGTTCGATAAAGGGCCGCGAAATATTCATCCTCGGCAGCTCCTCACTGGGCGACGACCTTCACCGGCGAGCCATCGTCCAGTTTGTCGGCGCCTTCGGTGATCACCTGCTCACCGGCCTTGACCCCGTTGGCGAGCACTGCGGTAACGTCCCCGGTTGACGCACCGGTCTTGATGGTGCGCAGGCTGGCCTTGTTGTCGTTGACCACAAACACGAAGTCGCCCTTGCTGCCGTGCTGGATCGCGCGGGTCGGCACCACGGCAATCTGGCTCAAGGTGTCGGCCTTGAGCCGCGCATTGACGAACTGGTTGGGAAACAGCGCATTGCCCGAGTCATCGAACTGCGCCTTGACCTTGACCGTGCCGGTGCTGGTATCCACCTCGTTGTCCAGCGCCAGCAGCGTGCCGCTGGCAAGCAGGGATTTCTTGTTGCGGTCGTAGGCCAACACCGTGACGCTGCCATGGGACATGGCCTGGTTGATTGCCCCCAGGTCATCTTCGGGCACGGCGAACACCACGGTGGCCGGGTTCATCTGGGTGATCACCACGATGCCGGTGGTGCTGGCAGTGGTCACGTAGTTGCCGGGGTCGACCAGGCGCAGGCCGACCACACCATCCACCGGCGAGGTGATGGTGCAATAGCTCAGTTGCACTTCGAGGTTTTGCACATTGCCTTGGTCGGCCGCGACGGTGCCTTGTTGTTGCTGCACCAGCGAGGCCTGGGTGTCGAGGGTTTGCTGGCTGGCGGAACCGGCCTTGACCAGGTCACGGTAACGCGCCAGGTCACGCTGGGCGTTGCTCAATACGGCTTGATCATGGGCCAGTGTGCCCTTGGCGACGGCCAACTGCGCCTTGAGCGCGCGGTCATCGATACGGGCGATGACCTGGCCTTTGCTGACGTGCTGGCCTTCCTTGAATTCCACGCTGCTGAGGATGCCATTGACCTGCGTCACTACCGTCACGCTGCGGGTGGGCGTCACGGTGCCGAGGGCGTCGATGTACACCGGCACATCCTGCAAAACCACCGGCACCACGGCCACCGGCTCGCCGGGCGACGGTGGCCGACCTTTGTGGGTGCCGCCAAAAAAGTGCAGGCCCAGGCCAATCAACAACGCTATTACCAACAACGCGCTAACCACCCAGGCGAACGTACGTCGTCTGCTTTTCTCCACGGTTTCTCACTCGAACGCCGACTACAGGACTGAACGCCGGCCAACACAGCCGCGTCGTTGCTTTGAACTCTAGCAGCGCGTCTGGCCTGTGCCTGTACTACCGTGAATACGTTCAGCATCAAGACAGACAAAGTCAGCTCAAACGCCCGGCGTGCAAGGGCTGGGCCGGTATTATTGAGCCCTGCGTCAAGCCGGTGCTACCATGCTCGACCGCCTGTCTTGGCAAGGAAACTGTTGGTTTATGAGCACCATTCGCGAGCGCAACAAAGAAAAGATCCTGCGGGCGGCCAGCGAGGAGTTTGCCGACAAGGGCTTCGCCGCGACCAAAACCAGCGACATCGCCGCCAAGGCCGGGCTGCCCAAGCCCAACGTTTACTACTACTTCAAGTCCAAGGACAACCTCTACCGCGAGGTGCTCGAAAGTATTATCGAGCCGATCCTGGCCGCCTCTACGCCGTTCAATCCCGAGGGTGAGCCGTCGGTGGTGCTGAGCAACTACATCCGCTCGAAAATCCGCATCTCTCGCGACCTGCCATTTGCCTCCAAGGTATTCGCCAGCGAAATCATGCACGGCGCCCCGCACCTGAGCCCCGAGCAAATCGAGCAGCTCAACGCCCAGGCCAAGCACAACATCGACTGCATCCAAAGCTGGGTGGACCGCGGCCTGATCGCCGCCATCGACCCCAACCACCTGATGTTCAGCATCTGGGCGGCAACGCAGACGTATGCGGATTTTGATTGGCAGATATCGGCGGTAACCGGGAAAGCCAAGCTGGATGAGGCGGATTATGAAGCGGCGGCGCAGACGATTATTCGGTTGGTGTTGAAGGGGTGTGAGCCGGACTGAAATACCGAGGGGCCTGTGACATTCGCGAGCAAGCCCGCTCCCACATTTGATCTGCGCCAGACATAATTTGTCGGAACGCCGCAAAGCCAATGTGGGAGCGGGCTTGCTCGCGAAAGCGCCCTCCCAGACACATCCTGCCAAAAGCCTACAGATCAGCATCTGCCATCGAGATCTAGCCTCTCAGAACACCACCTGAAGAGAGGCCAAGGAATGCCTGATCCAGCCACATCACACCGCCTGCGCATCGGACGGTTCAGCGAACCAAACCGCATCTACCTGATCACCACCAACACCCACGAACGTGTCCCCCTATTCAGTGACTTTCATCTGGGTCGCCTGGTGGTCTGGCAATTCAGACTCGCCCAGTACCAAGGGCTGGCTAACTCCCTGGCCTGGGTGGTGATGCCAGACCATTTCCACTGGCTGATCGAACTGCAAAAAGGCTCGCTGGGGGATTTGATGTGCCAGGTGAAATCCAAAAGCACCCGGACGGTGAATGGCGCTACTGGACGCAAGGGGCGTCTTTGGCAAACCAGTTTTCATGACCGAGCACTGCGCCAGGAAGATGACTTGGTAAAAATGGCCAGGTATGTGGTAGCTAATCCGCTTCGGGCGGGACTGGTACAGCGGATTGGCGACTATCCGTTGTGGGATGCGGTTTGGGTTTAGAGCCGAGACCGAGGCGCCGCCTTCGCGAGCAAGCCCGCTCCCACACTTGACCGCATTCACAAATATAAATATGTGAATCCAATCAAATGTGGGAGCGGGCTTGCTCGCGAAGGGGCCAGCACTGTCACCTCAAATCAAGCAGACACCCCCGCATCCGCCAACAACCCCACCGCCTCAATCGCGGTAATCGCACACTGCTCATCAATATCCGATGTATCCCCACTGATCCCGATCGCCCCCAGCACCACCCCTTGCTGATCCCGAATCAACACCCCACCCGGCGCCGGCACCACGCTGCCCTGCCCCAGGCTGTTCAAGGCGGCGATAAACGCCGGGCGCTGCTGGGCGTCGAGCGCCAGCAAACGTGAACCCTTGCCCAAGGCAATCGCGCCCCAGGCCTTGCCGATGGCGATTTGCGGGCGTAGCAGGCTGGCGCCGTCTTCGCGTTGCAGGGTGACCAAGTGGCCGCCGCCGTCGAGCACCGCAATGGTCAACGGCGCGGCTGAAATCGTGCGGCCTGCGGTGAGGGCCTGGCTGGCCAGTTGGGTGGCGAGTTTCAAGGTTAAAGCGCTCATAGGTGCCGTCCTTATCTTGTTATGGGTAAAGCCGCTGAGGTCTGAAGGATCAGAAGCTCGATCAAACGAATAGAACACAATGAATATTGTTTTTGTATACAATATTTTCGCACAAAGGCTCCATACGTCGAAAAAAGCCATTCAGACGAACGCAAACGCCAGTTTATAAAATGCATTGACCTGCGCCGCTCGCCGTGAATACACTTTGAACAGACACCACTTGTATACAATTACAAAACGCAAGAGGCACCAAAACCATGAGCAAAATGAGAGCAATCGAAGCCGCCGTCCTGGTGATGCGACGTGAAGGTGTGGACACCGCCTTCGGCATCCCGGGCGCCGCCATCAACCCGCTGTATTCGGCCTTGCAGAAGGTCGGTGGCATCGATCACGTCCTTGCTCGCCACGTTGAAGGCGCCTCGCACATGGCCGAGGGCTACACCCGCACCAAGGCCGGCAATATCGGCGTGTGCATCGGCACGTCGGGCCCGGCGGGCACCGACATGGTCACCGGCCTGTACAGCGCCTCGGCCGACTCGATCCCGATCCTCTGCATCACCGGCCAGGCTCCACGTGCACGGATGCACAAGGAAGACTTCCAGGCCGTCGACATCACCAGCATCGTCAAGCCGGTGACCAAGTGGGCGACCACCGTTCTGGAACCCGGCCAAGTGCCGTACGCGTTCCAGAAAGCCTTCTATGAAATGCGCTCCGGCCGCCCCGGCCCAGTGCTAATCGACCTGCCGTTCGACGTGCAGATGGCCGAGATCGAGTTCGACATCGACGCCTACCAGCCGCTGCCCCTGGCCAAGCCTTTGGCCACGCGCATTCAGGTCGAGAAAGCCCTGGCCCTGCTCGACCAGGCTGAACGCCCATTGCTGGTCAGTGGTGGCGGCGTGATCAACGCCGACGCCAGCGAACTGCTGGTTGAATTTGCCGAACTCACCGGCATTCCGGTGATCCCGACCCTGATGGGCTGGGGCACGATCCCGGACGATCACCCGCAGATGGTCGGCATGGTCGGCCTGCAAACCTCGCACCGTTATGGCAACGCGACGATGCTGAAATCGGACGTGGTGCTGGGCATCGGTAACCGCTGGGCCAACCGCCACACCGGCTCGGTGGAGGTGTACACCGAAGGGCGCAAATTCATTCACGTCGACATCGAACCGACGCAGATTGGCCGCGTGTTCACCCCGGACCTGGGCATCGTGTCCGACGCCGGTTCCGCACTGACGATGTTCATTGAAGTGGCCCGCGAGTGGAAAGCCGCCGGCAAGCTCAAGGACCGCAGCGCCTGGCTCAATGACTGCCAGCAGCGCAAGGCCACCCTGCACCGCAAGACCCACTTCGACAACGTGCCGGTCAAGCCGCAACGGGTGTACGAAGAGATGAACCAGGTGTTCGGCAAAGACACTTGCTACGTCAGCACCATCGGCCTGTCGCAGATTGCCGGCGCGCAGTTCCTGCATGTGTACAAGCCGCGCCACTGGATCAACTGCGGCCAGGCCGGCCCGCTCGGCTGGACCATTCCAGCAGCACTCGGCGTGGTCAAGGCCGACCCGAGCCGCAAGGTCGTCGCGCTGTCGGGTGACTATGACTTCCAGTTCATGATCGAAGAGCTGGCCGTAGGCGCGCAATTCAAGCTGCCCTACATCCACGTGGTGGTGAACAACTCCTACCTCGGTTTGATCCGCCAGGCCCAGCGCGGGTTTGAAATGGACTACTGCGTGCAGCTGTCTTTCGACAACCTCAACGCCCCGGAACTCAACGGCTATGGCGTCGACCACGTCGCGGTCGCCGAAGGCCTGGGTTGCAAGGCCCTGCGTGTGTTCGAGCCAGGCCAGATCGCCCCGGCGTTGCGCCGCGCCGAGGAAATGATCGAAGAATTCAAGGTGCCGGTGATTGTTGAGATTATTCTGGAGCGCGTGACCAATATTTCCATGGGCACCGAGATCAACGCCGTCAACGAATTCGAAGATCTGGCACTGGTCGGCAACGATGCGCCGACTGCCATTTCCCTGCTCGATTAAGGAGAACCCTATGCCGCGCTTTGCTGCCAACCTGTCCATGCTGTTTACCGAGCAGGACTTTCTCGCCCGTTTCAAAGCGGCCGCCGATGCGGGCTTCCAGGGTGTGGAATATCTGTTCCCGTACGAGTTCAGCTCCGCCGACATCAAGGCACAGCTGGACGCCAACGGCCTGACTCAAGTGCTGTTCAACCTGCCGGCCGGTGACTGGGCCAAGGGTGAACGCGGCCTGGCCTGCCACCCGGACCGCGTCGAGGAATTCCGCGCCGGGGTCAAGCTGGCCATCGCCTACGCCGAGGTGCTGGGCAATACCCAGGTCAACTGCCTGGCAGGCATCCGGCCACAGGATGTTGACGACGAAACCGTGGAAAAAACCTTTGTCGCCAACCTCAAATACGCCGCCGACAAGCTGCAAGCGGCGGGCATCAAGCTGGTCATGGAAATGATCAACACCCGTGACATTCCGGGCTTCTACCTGAACAACACGGCGCAAGCCCTGTCGATTCGCGAGCAGGTGGGCAGCGCCAACCTGTTCCTGCAATACGACATCTACCACATGCAAATCATGGAAGGTGACCTGGCCCGGACCATGGCGGCGCACCTGGGTGAGATCAATCACATCCAGCTGGCCGATAACCCGGGGCGTAACGAGCCGGGGACCGGGGAGATCAACTATCGCTTCCTGTTCGAGCATTTGGACCGCATTGGTTATGCAGGATGGGTCGGCTGTGAGTACAAGCCGTTGACCACGACCGAGGCGGGATTGGGCTGGCTCAAGAGCCACAACGCTATCTAACAGACACAACACAGAACTCTGTGGAAGCTGGCTTGCCAGCTCCCACAGTAGATCTTCGGTGTCTGGCAGGCCCGAAACAGGCCTGCCCATCTAATAAAAAGAGGATTTTGATCATGGCTAAAATCGGATTTATCGGCACCGGCATCATGGGCGAACCCATGGCTGCGAACCTGCAGAAAGCAGGTCACCAACTGTTCCTCTCCGAACACCACGGCAAAGCCCCGCAAGCCCTGATCGACGCCGGCGCCGTGGCCTTGGCCAACCCGCAGCAAGTGGCGCAGGAAGCCGAATTCATCATCGTCATGGTACCCGACACCCCGCAGGTCGATGACGTGCTGTTCCGCAAGGATGGCGTCGCGGCGGGCCTGTCGCCGAACAAGGTGGTGATCGACATGAGCTCGATCTCGCCCACCGCCACCAAGGCATTCGCGGCGAAGATCAACGAAACCGGCGCGCAGTACCTGGATGCGCCAGTGTCCGGTGGTGAAGTCGGCGCCAAGGCCGGCACCTTGAGCATCATGGTCGGTGGCGAGCCGCAGACCTTCGAACGCGCCCTGCCGCTGTTCCAGAGCATGGGCAAGAACATCACGCTGGTCGGTGGCAATGGCGATGGCCAGACCGCAAAAGTGGCCAACCAGATCATCGTTGCGCTGAACATCCAGGCGGTGGCCGAAGCGCTGTTGTTCGCCTCGAAAAACGGCGCCGACCCGGCCAAGGTGCGTGAAGCACTGATGGGTGGCTTTGCCTCGTCGAAGATTCTGGAAGTGCATGGCGAGCGCATGATCAAAGGCACCTTCGATCCAGGCTTCCGCATCAACCTGCACCAGAAGGATTTGAACCTGGCACTGGCCGGGGCCAAGGAGCTGGGGATCAACCTGCCTAACACGGCCGGTACGCAGCAGGTGTTCAGCACCTGCACGGCGATGGGTGGCGGCAATTGGGACCACTCGGCGCTGATCAAGGGGCTGGAGCATATGGCGAATTTTTCGATTCGCGATAAATAAGAAACACCACTGATCGTTCCCACGCTCAGCGTGGGAATGCAGCCCAGGACGGTCCGCGTCCCAAAGCATGACGCAGAGCGTCACATGAGGCATTCCCACGCGGAGCGTGGGAACGATCGCTGCATCTCTAATAACAAAAAATCCCCGGGAGCCCGCTTATGTCGGTCGATCCGCAACACCTGCTTCGCGAGCTGTTTGCCACAGCCATCGACGCCGCCCACCCCCGGCGGGTCCTTGAACCTTACCTGCCCGCCGACCGCAGTGGCCGGGTGATCGTGATCGGTGCCGGCAAAGCCGCTGCCGCCATGGCCCTTGTCGTCGAAAACTGCTGGCAGGGCGAGGTCACCGGCCTGGTTGTCACCCGCTACGGCCACGGCGCGCCGTGCAAGAAAATCGAAGTGGTCGAAGCCGCGCACCCGGTGCCCGATGCAGCGGGCCTGGCGGTGGCCAAGCGCGTGCTGGAGCTGATCAGCAACCTCACCGAAGACGACCGCGTGATCTTCCTGCTCTCCGGTGGCGGTTCGGCCTTGCTGGCGCTGCCCGCCGAAGGCATCACCCTGGCCGACAAGCAAACCATCAACAAAGCCCTGCTCAAATCCGGCGCAACCATTGGCGAGATGAATTGCGTGCGCAAGCACCTCTCGGCGATCAAGGGCGGGCGGCTGGCCAAGGCGGCCTGGCCGGCGACGGTCTACACCTACGCGATTTCCGATGTGCCGGGCGACCAGGCCACCGTCATCGCCTCCGGCCCCACCGTCGGCGACCCGAGCACCTCGCAGCAAGCCCTGGCGATCCTCAAACGCTACGGCATCGACGCGCCCGCCTCGGTGCGCAGCTGGTTGCAGAACCCGGCGTCGGAAACCGTCAAGCCCGGCGACCCGGTGCTCGCGCGCAGCCACTTCCAATTGATCGCCCGCCCGCAGCAATCCCTGGAAGCGGTGGCGGTGAAGGTGCGTCAGGCCGGGTTCAGCCCGCTGATCCTCGGCGACCTCGAAGGCGAAGCGCGGGACGTGGCCAAGGTACACGCCGGTATCGCCCGCCAAATCGTGCAGCATGGCCAGCCGCTGGCGGCACCGTGCGTGATCCTCTCCGGCGGTGAAACCACCGTCACCGTGCGCGGCAATGGCCGTGGCGGGCGCAACGCCGAGTTCCTGCTCAGCCTCACCGACAGCCTCAAAGGCCTGCCCGGCGTATATGCCCTGGCGGGTGACACCGACGGCATCGACGGCTCGGAAGACAACGCCGGCGCAATCATGACCCCCACCAGCTACGCGCGCGCCGAAGCCCTGGGCCTGTCGGCCAGCGATGAGCTGGATAACAACAACGGCTACGGCTACTTCGCTGCCCTCGACGGCTTGATCGTCACCGAGCCGACGCGCACCAACGTCAATGACTTGCGCGCCATCCTGATCCTTGAGACTGCCAACCATGACGCCTGACAAGAAGGTCAAAATCCTCGCCACCCTCGGCCCGGCCACCGACGGCATCGATGACATCCGCGAGCTGGTGGAAGCCGGGGTGAATATCTTCCGCCTCAACTTCAGCCACGGCGACCACGCCGATCATGCACAGCGTTACCAGTGGATTCGCCAGGTGGAACGCCAGCTGAATTACCCGCTGGGCATCCTGATGGACCTGCAAGGGCCGAAGCTGCGCGTCGGCACGTTTGCCGAGGGCAAGGTGCAATTGGTGCGCGGCCAGGCATTGCGCCTGGACCTGGACCCGACGCCGGGCGATCAGTGCCGGGTCAACCTGCCCCACCCGGAAATCATCGCGGCGCTGGAGCCGGGCATGGACCTGCTGCTCGACGACGGCAAGCTACGCCTGCGGGTGATCACCAAACATGCCGAAGCCATCGACACCACCGTGCTCAATGGCGGTGAACTGTCCGACCGCAAAGGCGTGAACGTGCCGCAAGCCTTGCTGGAACTCAGCCCGCTGACCGCCAAGGACCGCCGCGACTTGAGCTTCGGCCTGGAACTGGGCGTGGATTGGGTGGCGCTGTCCTTCGTGCAGCGCCCGGAAGACATCCGCGAGGCCCGCGAGTTGATCGGCGACAAGGCGTTTTTGATGGCCAAGATCGAGAAGCCGTCCGCCGTGCAACGCCTGCAGGAAATCGCCGAACTGAGCGACGCAATCATGGTGGCCAGAGGCGACCTGGGCGTTGAAGTGCCTGCCGAAAGCGTGCCGCAAATCCAGAAAGACATCATCAGCACCTGCCGCCAGTTGGGCAAACCGGTGGTGGTGGCCACGCAGATGCTCGAATCCATGCGCTTCTCTCCGGCGCCGACCCGCGCCGAAGTGACGGACGTGGCCAACGCCGTGGCCGAAGGCGCCGACGCGGTGATGCTGTCGGCGGAAACCGCGTCGGGCGAGTACCCGCTGGAAGCCGTGCAGATGATGAGCAAGATCATCCGCCAGGTGGAAAATGGCCCGGATTATCAGACGCAACTCGATGTCAGCCGGCCCAAGGCCGATGCCACGGTGTCGGACGCCATCAGCTGCGCGATCCGGCGTATCAGCAGCATCCTGCCGGTGGCGGTGCTGGTCAACTACAGCGAGTCCGGCAGTTCCAGCCTGCGCGCAGCGCGGGAGCGGCCGGTGGCGCCGATCCTCAACCTCACGCCCAACCTGTCCACGGCGCGGCGCTTGAGTGTGGCGTGGGGCGTGCACTCAGTGGTCAATGATCGGCTGCGCCAAGTGGATGAGGTGTGTTCCACAGCGCTGGAAATTGCACAGGCCCAGGGCATGGCGCAGCGCGGCGATACGTTGGTGATTACCGCCGGGGTGCCGTTCGGGCAGCCGGGGTCGACCAACTCGTTGCGTATCGAGACGTTGATTTAGCGTCTGTAAGTGCCCCATCGCGGGCAAGCCCGCTCCCACATTTTTTGATGTGTGAACACAGTCAAATGTGGGAGCTGGCTTGCCTGCGATTGGGGCCAACTCGGTCTCACTGACTAACCACCATGCACAACCCAACCTGCCCCGACTGGGCCGAAGCCCTGCTCAACGGCTTCAGCCAAATCTTCCTGCAACGCCAGCCACTGTGTGGCTTGCTGTGCCTGCTGGCCATCCTGATCGGCGCCCCGGCCTTGTTCGGCGGGGCGTTGCTGGGTGGCGTCGCGGGTTTGCTCACCGCCCAGCGCCGGGGTTATCCCAAGGCGGAACGCCAGGCCGGGCTCTATAGCTACAACGCTGTGCTGCTGGGTGTGTTGATCAGCCAGCATTTCGCCTGGTCGGCCTTGTTGCCGCCGCTGATCCTGGCGTGTGGCGGCTTAAGTGCGATGCTCACACGGCAATGGCTGAAACACGCGACGGCGGCGGATGACCTGCCCGCCTATACCGCGCCTTTTGTCGGCCTGGGCTGGTTGCTGCTGGGCAGCGTGCCTGAGAACACATTTACACTCACCGAACCCGATACGTTGAGCGTGCTCAGCGCGCCGTTTACCGGGCTCGCGCAAATCATGCTGCTGGACCAACCGGTGGCCGGCGCACTGATTGCGCTGGGCCTGTTGCTGGCCAACCGCCGCGCCGCGCTGTGGGCGCTGATCGGTGCCAGCTGCGGCGTGCTGCTCGCCCTGCTGATGGACGAAACCGGCAGCGCCCTCCTCGGCCTGCACAGCTACAACCCGGCGTTGGCCGCACTGGCGTTGAGCCAGACACGTCGCCAACCGTGGCTGCCGCTGCTCGGCATTCTCCTGGCGGTCATTCTCACGCCTGGTTTTGCTGCCCTGCACCTGCCTGCGCTGACCGCGCCGTTTATACTCGCCTGCTGGCTGGTACGCGCCAGCCAGCGGATGTTAAAAGCCCGCGTGGACAGCCCGTTCGAATCCCCCTAGGCTTGCTCGATATTCGATTTGGGCGGGCTTTATGGACAGCAACAACGACTGGCGTCAGCGGCTCTACGTCATGGTATTTCAAAGCGACACGCCGGCCGGCCGACGCTTTGACGGCATCCTGCTGCTGATCATCCTCGCCAGCATTGTGATCGTGATGCTCGACAGCATCGACCAGATTCACCAGAACTACGCAAATCTGCTGGCGTATATCGAGTGGGGCTTCACGCTGATCTTCGCCATCGAGTACGGGCTGCGGTTGTACTGTTCGCCCAAGCCGTTGCGCTATGCCTTCAGCTTTTATGGCCTGGTGGATTTACTCGCCATCGTGCCCGGCATCCTCGCCCTGTATTACAGCGACGCCCAGTACCTGCTGATCATCCGCATCATTCGGATGCTGCGGATTTTCCGCGTGCTCAAGCTCAGCCCGTACCTCAAGCAGGCCAACTACCTGATGGCGGCGCTGCGCGGCAGCAAGCAGAAGATCGTGGTGTTCCTGGTCAGCGTGTGCACCCTGGTGACAGTGTTCGGCACCTTGATGTACGTGATCGAAGGCCCAGAACACGGCTTTACCAGCATTCCCAAAGGCATCTATTGGGCGATTGTGACCCTGACCACCGTGGGCTTTGGCGACATCGTGCCGAAGACCCCGCTGGGCCAGGTGATTTCGTCACTGGTGATGATCACCGGTTATTCGATCATCGCCGTGCCCACCGGGATTTTCACCGCCGAATTGGCCAGCGCCATGCGCGGCGAGCAGTTGCAGCACGATTGCCCGGTGTGCAAGAAAGACAACCACGAACCCAACGCGGCGTTTTGCTCGCGCTGTGGCAGTAACTTGTTTCGTAAAGTGGAATAAGCAAAGTTCGTTTTAATCTTTAAACGTCTATGCAGGCCCGGCTATAGTCGCTGGCAAATTGCCCCTACTCAATCAGCAACCTTCTCGAACAACAAGGAATGAGCAGTGAAAAAACTCGTTAGCGCCTCTCTCCTGGCCGCCGGCCTTGCCCTGGCGGGCGCCGTCCAGGCCGCCCCCGTCACACTGCTCAACGTCTCCTATGACGTGATGCGCGACTTCTACAAGGACTACAACGCCGCCTTCCAGAAACACTGGGAAGCCGAGCACCCGAACGACAAGCTGACCCTGCAAATGTCCTTCGGCGGCTCCAGCAAACAAGCGCGCTCGGTAATCGACGGCCTGCCGGCTGACGTGATCACCATGAACATGGCCACCGACATCAATGCCCTGGCCGACAACGGCAAGCTGGTGCCGGACAACTGGGTAACGCGCCTGCCGAACAACAGCGCGCCGTTCACCTCGGCCACGGTGTTTATCGTGCGCAAGGGCAACCCAAAAGCCCTGAAAGACTGGCCGGACCTGCTCAAGGACGGCGTGCAAGTGATCGTGCCCAACCCGAAAACTTCGGGCAACGGCCGCTACACCTACCTGTCGGCCTGGGGTTATGTGCTGAAGAACGGCGGCGATGAAGACAAGGCGAAGAAATTCGTTGGCGAGCTGTTCAAACACGCGCCAGTGCTGGACACCGGCGGCCGTGCAGCCACCACCACGTTCATGACCAACCAGATCGGCGACGTGCTGGTGACGTTTGAAAACGAAGCGGAAATGATCGCGCGTGAATTTGGCCGTGACCAGTTCGAAGTGATCTACCCAAGCGTCTCGGCCGAAGCTGAGCCACCGGTGTCGGTGGTCGACAAAGTGGTCGAGAAGAAAGGCACCCGCGTGGCTGCCGAGGACTACCTGAAATACCTGTGGTCGCCGGAAGGCCAGGAAATTGCTGCCAACAACTACCTGCGCCCACGTGACCCGAAGGTGCTGGCCAAGTACACCGACCGCTTCCCTAAAGTCGACTTCCTGTCGGTAGAGAAGACCTTCGGTGACTGGCGCACCGTGCAGAAAACCCACTTCAATGATGGTGGGGTTTTTGATCAGATTTATTCCGGTCAGTAACTGAGTGTGGGAGCTGGCTTGCCTGCGATAGCATCACCTCGCAATGCCTGAAACACCGAGGTGCTTGCATCGCAGGCAAGCCAGCTCCCACATTTGGTTTAGTGCTTGGCCGTTACATCGGCGGTGTCACGCCATCCTTGCCGGCGGAGATCGCTTGGGCAGTGATCGTCCCATCCGCGCCCTGCGCCGCAAACATCACCACCTTCACCCCCGGTTTGAGCAAGCTGCGGTCACCTGGCTCCAGGTTCACGATCGGCACATCGTCCGGCACCACAATCTTCTGCTCGCCGCCTTTGTACTTCACGGTCAAGGTGCGACCGTTGCTGACCACCAGGTCGCCGACGGTGCCGTTGGTCATGCTGCTGCCTTCTTTCAGATCGAACGCGCGGTGCCCGTCGCCGGTGCCGGCCAGGGCCGGTGGGAACACGTGGACTTCCAGGGCTGTCAGGGTGCCGTCGGCGTTCGGCATGGCGGCAGAGCCGATGTAGCTGCCAGGCTTGATTTCATCAATCTTGGCCAGGGTGACGGCGCGCACCTGGGTGTCTTTGGTCAGGTGCACGGTGACGTCTTCACCGCTGTTGATCTTGACGTGCATGGCGTCGCCGTCGATCGCCGTGATGGCGCCGCGCACACCAACGCGTGGCGCGTCGGCGGCATTGGCGGCGTTGGCCAAGCCAATGGCCATGGCCGCGGCGAGGGTTGAAGCCAGGATCATCTTGTTCAGCGTGATTTTCATGAAAGTGGATTTCCTGTTTCGGCAGTTGTGACTGAATGTATCATTGCCGTTCGACTCGAAAGTTAACGATTCAGTCATTAATTTGCGGCATGAGTGATATCACTCACAGCGCTCTACTCCGGCCGCGAGGTTGTCTTTACTCTCGCACGCCATCTTCCTTTGCTTTAACGAGAACACCATGAATGCGACTCCACACGCTACAGGTACCATGACCCGAGGCATGGTGATGCTTTTTGCGTTCTGTTGCGGCGCCATTGTGGCCAACATCTACTACGCCCAACCGATCATCGAATTGATTGCGCCGGACATCGGCCTGACCCCGGCGATGGCCAGCCTGATCGTGTCCCTGACGCAAATCGGCTACGCCTTGGGCCTGTTCTTCCTGGTGCCGCTGGGCGACCTGCTGGAAAACCGCAAGCTGATGATCGCCACCACGGTACTGGCCATCGCCAGCCTACTGGGTGCGGCTTTCACCGAGCAGCCGAATTTGTTCCTTCTTGTGTCGTTGCTGATCGGATTCAGTTCCGTCTCGGTGCAAATTCTGATCCCGCTGGCCGCACACCTGGCGCCTGCCGAATCCCGTGGCCGCGTCGTCGGCAGCATTATGGGCGGGCTGTTGCTCGGCATCCTGCTGGCACGGCCGGTGTCCAGCGTGGTGGCCGATCACTTCGGCTGGCGTGCGATGTTCATGGCCGCCGCCGCGTTGATGGCGTTCATCAGCATCGTGCTGCTGCTGACCATCCCCAAGCGTCAACCCGACCACAGCGCGAGCTACGGCCAACTGCTGCGTTCACTCGGCACGCTGCTGCGCAAGCAACCGGTATTGCGCCAGCGGGCGTTCTACCAAGGCTGCATGTTTGCCACCTTCAGCCTGTTCTGGACCGCCGCGCCGCTTGAGCTGGCACGCAATCACGGCCTGAGCCAAAGCGAGATCGCGTTGTTCGCCCTGGTCGGTGCACTGGGCGCGATTGCCGCCCCGATCGCCGGCCGCCTGGCCGATGCAGGCCACACGCATCGCGCCTCGTTGCTGGCCATGCTGTTTGCTGCGCTGAGTTTTCTGCCGGCCTTTGTGCACCCGCTGTACAGCGTGATCGGCCTGGCCGTGACCGGTGTGGTGCTGGATTTTTGCGTGCAGATGAACATGGTGCTCGGCCAACGCGCCATCTACGCCCTCGACGCCAACAGCCGCAGCCGCCTGAACGCGCTGTACATGACCAGCATCTTCATCGGCGGTGCCTTCGGCTCGGCGATTGCCAGCAGCGTGTATGAACACGGCGGCTGGCTGGGCGTGATGCTGGTGGGCAGTGCGTTCCCGCTGGTGGCGTTGTTGCGGTTCCTGAGTGCGTCGCGGCAAGTGGCGGTCGCCACAGCCTGATGGCGGTCAGGAGCGCACCAACTTCTCCAAGGCCGCATCCGCCAGAAATGACGAGCGGCTTTTGACCTTGTGCTCACGCACATAGCGGTCGATTCGCTGGATGACATAACCGGGCAAGGTCACATTGACCTTCTCGGTCTTGCCCAGATAGGGCGAGATATCCAACTCCAACATCCCCCAGCCCATCCCGGCGTAGTCTTCGTTCGCGTGGTGGTGGGCCACCGAGGTGGGCATCGGAATCGGCCCGCCTTCGGCGGCGATCTCCTGCAGCATGATGTGCGCGACTTCCACGGCGGCGTTGTATGCCTCTTCGAAGCTGTCCCCGGCGGTGACCGCGCCTGGAATATCGGGGATCTGAATACCGGTGGCGGTGAAGTCGTCGCCCCATTCGATACACATTGGGTATTGCATGAGTGCTCTCCTTAAAACTGAAACAGCCCGGCGCGTTTCCTGATGCTTCTGACGGTGCCCAGGGGCAAGTCCTTCTTGGGGTGCGGCACCGGGATCGTGTACGGGTTATAGCGGTGAGTAAAAATATGATGACTGCCCGTAACCCGATCCAGCACCCAACCCGCCTCTTGCAGCTCCTTGATCAATAACCTGCTTTGCACCCCAGCCTCCTTGGCTTGGCCTGAATAAAAGTAACCCTAGAGTTATATTTACTCAAGCACAGATTTGCTGGAATGGATTGACGGTTGTATTACGCCATATTGGAAAACCGCAGAACCTATTCCCACAGAGCATAAATCCTATGCCCTGCGCCCGGCTTCCTCGCCCATCCTGCCTCCCTCATGCTGCTCTCCAGCCAACCTGGCTCATCTCCCGAGGGAATATCTCAATGACACTTCAAGCCACACTTGATGCCTTCCGCGCCGACTTCAAAGCCGGCAAGCCGCCCTACAACGCACCGGCGCACATTCACCCGATCATGGAACGCGCCACCGCTGAGTTGATCGCTTCCGGCGCCGCAGAACGCGCGCTCAAGGTGGGTGACAAGGCGCCGCTGTTCAGCCTCAAGGACGCCGACGGCACCCTGGTGTCCTCCGCCGACCTGTTGGCCAAAGGCCCGCTGGTGTTGACGTTCTACCGGGGCGTGTGGTGCCCGTACTGCAATATGGAGCTGCAAGCGCTGCAAGCGTTTCTGCCGACGTTGAAAGCCGCCGGCGCGACCTTGCTGGCCCTGTCGCCGCAAACGGCCGCCAACAGCCGTAAAGCCGAGCGCATCGCCGAACTGGACTTCCCGATCCTCAGCGATACCCACAACGACGTCGCCGAGGCGTTTGGCCTGCGCTTTCAACTGCCGGACTACCTGATCGAACTCTACAAGGGCTTCGGCAACAACCTGCCGCTGATCAACGATGATCCGGCCTGGACCCTGCCCATGCCTGCGCGCTATGTGATCGGCCAGGACAGCGTGATTCGATACGCCGAGGTCAACCCGGATTACACTCAACGCCCAGAACCGTCGGCGATGCTCGACGCGCTTACCCAATAACCCCTTAACCGATAAACCAAGGAGACTCGATGGACCGCCTCACCGCCATGGAAACGTTCGTGCATGTGGTCGAGACGGGCTCGTTCTCCGCCGCCGCCAAACAGCTTGGCGTTGGCCAACCCGCCGTCTCCAAAAGCATCGCGCAATTGGAGGCGCGCCTGGCGGTGCGCTTGCTGCTGCGCTCCACGCGTGGCCTGACCCCGACCGAAGCAGGTGTGGCATTTTTTGAAAAAGCCAAGCGCGCCATCGACGAAGCCAACGAAGCCGATGACGCCGCCCGAGGCGCGGGTACAGGGCTTTCGGGCAACTTGCGCATCAGCGCCGCTACCACCTTCGCCCGCTTGCACATCATTCCTCACCTGGGGCCATTCCTGGAGCAATACCCCGGGGTCAGTATCGAAGTGGTACTCAATGACCACAGCCTCAACCTGGTGGAAGAAGGCATCGACGTTGCCCTGCGCATGGGCAACTTGACCGACTCCGGCCTTACCGCACGCAAGATCGGCCAATCCCCGCGCCAAGTGCTCGCCACCCCGGCGTACTTCGAGCGTTTCGGCGAGCCGGCCACCCCAGCCGATTTGCTGCAGCACCCGGCGATCATCTACACCCTCGGCGGCGGCTCACGCTGGGCCTTCAGCCAAGGCGACAGCGAATACCCCATCGTCGCCCGCGGCCGCATACGCGTCACCGCCGCGGAAGGCGTACGCGCCGCCGTGCTGAGCCATTTGGGGCTGACCATGGCGTCGACCTGGATGTTTGCCCCGGAACTGGCCAATGGCGAAGTGAAGCCGGTGCTGACCGACTGGCATCTCCCGCCGGTTGATTTATGGGCGGTGTTCCCAACCGGCAGGATGGCGAGCGCCAAGGCTCGGGCGTTTGTGGAGTATGTCGAAACGCTGCTCAACGCCTGAGCCGGTCGGCGCTAACGGCTGGCCACGCCGAGCAGGTCATGCGGCTTGATCAACCGCGCGCTTCGAATAAGGAAGTCCGAGTGACGCCTGCCGAGCAGGTCGATTCCCACAACGGATCGGCCAGTCCTTGGGTCGTGCTTGACCACGGTATCGCCAATACGCCCGGTGTAGGCATCAACCAGGCGCAAAGGGGTTCCCAGCTCGGTTGCCAGTGCCGTCAGGTCGATCGTGTCTTCGCCACTGGCGAAATCCATGAGCTGGTCAGGGTCGTAAAAGATCGAGTCGGTGACCTTGGCATATTTGAATGTGTTTCTACCGCCCACGCCCCACAGCACATCGCCGCCGCCACCGCCGGCGAGGGTGTTGTCCACCTCGTTGCCGATGATCCGGTCCCTGCCTGAACCGCCGATGGCATTCTCCACGAGAATACCTTCCGCCATTGAGACGTGGTCGCGCGGGCCGTCTGCGCTGGAGCTTGCAGAGCGGCGCAAGTCGATGGTCTGGTTCTGCCTGGCGCCGGAAAAGTCCAGGGTGTCGTGGCCGCCCGAGCCCTGGATGATCGGGGTGGGGTTCGGTTGCGCAACACCCACGCCAGTGACAATGTCACTGGCCTGAATAGCGCCCACGCTTCTGATAAACACATCGGCTTTGCCACGCCCCGTCAGGTCAACGCTCAAGCTGCCATTCCCGCTGTTCTGATCATGGCTGAGAACGATCTCGCCGGCTCGCCCGGTAAACTGCTCAACCACCTTGAAATGCTTGACCGAGTAGTTTTTGAATAAGCCGCTGAGGTCAACTTTGTCCGACCCGCTGGTGAAATCCAGAATGTCATCCGGGCTGTCGAGCGTAGAGTCACTGGCTTTGTCGTAAACAAAAATATCCGCGCCTGCACCGCCTCTCAACCGGTCCGCACCGCCCCCGCCACGGAGCCTGTTGCCAACCTCGTTACCATTGATGTCGTCATCGCCGGAACCGCCGATTGCGTTTTCCATGACGACGCCCTTGGCGATGGACACGTTGCCCTTCAAGCCGCCCACACTGGAATACGATTCAGCGAGCAGATTGATTTTCTGATACTGGTAAAAGCCGGAGAAGTCCAACGTGTCATTACCCCCGCCGTCCCAGATTGAAAACACAGGTTTGTCATTCGCGGAGTTAAGACTGAAGTAACCATCGCCAGTAGTGGCATTAAAACCATAGACGGTGTCCGTATTCCGAGTCTTGAAGTTGACGCCATATAATTTCTGCCCCGACGCAATGTCATCCTTCATCAGTACTGAAGGCCCACGCTCCTTGAAATCATGCCCGGGTTGATTAGTTTCAGGCCAATAACTCATTACGCTATGGGCCCGAGTGTCTTGTTTGTAGGGCGTCTTTGTATAGCTGTCCACACTCTCTTCATAGTCGCCGGGATGGCCGAGACCAATGGCATGCCCCACTTCATGTATGGCGGTTAATAAAAAATAGTCGCCATTTTGGGGCGTTTCAGAAGCGCCCTTTGTTCCGATCGTGGTGGTCATGTCAGCGTGATCCCAATCAGGCAAATGTGACTTTCCCCCACTGGTATTGGGGGCGGCTTTGAACGTTATAGAACCGTCCAACTCCGTTGAGCCTTCCTTGAACGCAATATTGGCCACGTCCTGCCAGGCCTGCAGCGCTTTGCGAATAGCCACTTTCTGGGGTGCGGAGAAGGCGGGATCAAGGGTGAAAGACAGCTCGATTTTCCCGTCACCATTGCGATCATAATGCCGATAGCCTTCTCGCAGAATCTGCTGGGCAGCCTCCTCCGTGTTAAAGGAACGTTGTTGAGTTGCGCGAGTGGATAACGTCGAGTACGGTGAGAAAGCGGGAGCATTCAGCGTAGGAAGTTCATTATTGGGAACAGGCTGATTAACAAACGAATGAGCAACACGCATAAAACATCCTTTGAAAAACTTTATATTCAGCCCTGCCAAAAGGCTGTGATGACGGCAATTCCAACTTACCGCAACAATAAAGTCCCATAGACAACTCGCTAACGCCAACCCGATAGTATTTCATGTTCAAACTTTAAAACATCTTAAAACTCTTCACCCGCCCGCAATTACAGGCTTGGAGAATAAAGGACCGCACATAAAATTCTACAATTAAACACTGCGCAAACATCACAGCGCCAAGAAGCGCAGGACACTCACGTCCCGACTTGGAATACAGCCAGGTTGAGCTGGCTTGTCTGGAAGGTGCCTTGTGTGGGAGCTGGCTTGTGTGGGAGCCAGCTCCCACAGGGTTATGCGCTGCCTAGAGAATTCGGCCATCCCATGCCACCGTTACATGCCTGGGCAGCTCGCGCCGATGTTCCAGCAACCACGCATCCAGCGTATGCCCCACATGGGTCAACACGCCCAATTGCGCACCACTGTCCGCAATGCTTTGCAACGCCAGCGTCAGGTCATTGTGATTACGCGGTGCTTGCGGCTGTGGGGGCATGGAGCAATCGAGCACCAACACATCCAATGGCTCACGCTGCAACCAGGCCAGCGTGTCGGGCGGCAGGCCGACAGTGTCGGTGAGGTAGGCGATGCGCCGCCCTTGCCCTTCAAGCACATAACCCAGGGTCAGTTTGGAATGCTGCAACGGCAACGCGGTGACGCTCAGCTCGCCGAACTGCCGGGTTTCGAACGCCGCGAACGGCTGGCTGAAATCCAGAATGCCAGGGTGTTTGTAGAGGTCGGACAAACCCTCTGGATCCGCCGGGCCATGCACCGGAATGATCAAGCCCTGGCCCCAACGCAAATGCAGCAAACCTTGGGCATGATCCGCGTGGTAGTGAGTCTGCAAAATCCCGTTGAAGCTGCGCGGCGGGAAGCGTTCGCAGAGGTCGGGCAAACCGCTGTCGATCAACCAGCGCTGGTCGCCGCATTCGATCAACGCGCTGCACGGCAGGCGGCGCAGGCTTGCATCGCTGCGCGCCAGGCCACACGCCGCACATTCGCAGCCATACACCGGCACTTGCCGCGCGTCGCCGGTGCCCAGCAATGTCAGGCGCATGCCGAGTGCCCTTGGTCCAGACAGCACAGCAAGCGCTCGACGGTGTTGTCCAATGGGCCGGAATTATCCAGCACAAACAACCCCGAGCTATTGTCGCTGATCAGCTCGGCGGTGAACTGCGCATTACGCGCCAGGCGCTCTTCGATCTGGGCCAGCGACTCACGCCCGCGCGCGATAAGACGCTGGCGCAAAACGGCCTGGTCCACCGTCAGCAACAGCACCAACACCGTCGGATAAAGCACGCGCGTCTGCGCCAGGTACGCACGGGAGCCGTTGACCAGCACATCGTCCCCCGCCGCCAGCCATGCATCGATTGCCTTGGGAATGCCATACGACAACCCGTTGGCGTGCCAACTGAGCGCAAACGCGCCCTCGGCGTCCATCGCGGCGAACTGCTCGGGGCTCACACCTTGGGCCGCCTCGCCCACCGCCTCGGCCGAACGGGTGATCACCCGGCGCACAATGCGGCAGCCGCGCTCGGCCAAGCGCGGGCGCGCGGCATCCAGCAGGCTGTCCTTGCCCGAACCCGATGGCCCGATGAGATAGATCAACCTGCCTGCCATCAAAACACCCTCTTCGCTTGTCGCCACACTTGTTGCACCACGGGCAACCCTTCGCGGCGCTTGGCCTGGACCAGGTCGGCGCGCAGGCCAATGGCAATTTCACCGCGATCGGTCAGGCCCGCCGCTTGCGCCGGTGCCAGGCTGATCATCTTGACCGCGCGTGCCAGGTCGCCGCCGTCCTGTTGGTCGGCCAGCACGAACGCGGCCTGTAACAGGCTGGCCGGGTAGTAGTCGCTGGAAAGTATATCCAGCAAGCCCTCGGCCGCCAGGCCGGCGGCGGCCACATTACCCGAGTGCGAACCACCGCGCACCACGTTCGGCGCGCCCATCAGCACTTTCATGTTCAGCGCCTGGCAGCCCTTCGCCGCTTCCAGCGTGGTCGGGAATTCGGCGATGGTCATGCCATAGCGCGCCGATTCCTCGACATGTGCAAGCGTCGCGTCGTCATGGCTGGCCACCGACAGGCCGCGCCCCAGGCAATGCTCGACGATGGCCGCGCGATAGCGGTCGCTGTACTCGCGTGAGTTGGCCATTTGCAGCAGGATAAACGCGTCCATGGTTTCGTCGTTGAGGTGGTACTTGCCCATGTAGTACTCACGGTACTTGGATTCGAGCACGAACTGGCGCTGACCCGGCGAATGGTCCATCACCGACACCAGGCGCACCAGCGGGTTTTCCACCAGGTCGCGGAACACGCTGAGGGTGTCCGGGTGGCACAACTCGCAGCGCAGGTGCAGGTGGTGCTCGGCGCGAGTCAGCCCGGCGCCTTCTGCCTGGGCGATGGCATCGAGCATCGCCGGCAGTTTTTTCATGCGGTTGCCCTTGGGGTTCACATCGCCGATGGACACCGCGTCGAACACCGTGGTGATCCCCGCTGCGATGATCTGCGCATCGTGGCTGAGCACCGCCGAGGTCGACGGCCAGTCCACGCCGGGGCGCGGGGTCATGTGTTTTTCCAGGTTGTCGGTGTGCAACTCCACCAGCCCCGGCAGCAGGCAATCACCGCCCAGGTCCTGGGCCTGGGGCAACTGGCTGCGACCTTCGGCGATGTCGACGATCTTGCCGTCACGCAGCACCACCGAACCGAGGAACACACGCTCCGCCGTGACGACCTGGGCATTACTGAGGATCTGTTCAGCGGGCATGTTCATATTCCTCTTCGGCAACGGGCGTGGGGGTCATGTCGAAATGGCGGTCAGCCACCGCTTCACGGGCGGCGCGGTCGTGGAAGATGCCGATCAGCGCGGCACCCGCCGCCTTGGCTTCGTTCATCAGTTCCAGCACCACCTGGCGGTTGTTGTCGTCCAGGGACGCGGTGGGTTCGTCGAGCAGCATCACCGGCCACTCGACCATGAAGCCGCGGGCGATATTCACGCGCTGTTGCTCGCCACCGGAAAAGGTGCCGGGCGCCAGTTGCCACAGGCGCTGAGGAATATTCAGACGCGTCAGCAAGTGCTCGGCGCGTGACTGCGCATTGGCCTTCGACCAACCACGGGCCAGCGCGGGCTCCATCACCACGTCCAGGCAGGCCACGCGCGGAATCACCCGCAGGAATTGGCTGACATAGCCCAGGGTGTGCTGGCGCACCTGCAAAATGTCGCGCGGCTCGGCGCCGACCAGCTCCAACCACTCACCGGCATGCCTTACGCGAATGCTGCCGCCTGCCGGTAGATAGTTGCCGTACAGCGTGCGCAGCAAGGTGCTTTTACCCGCGCCGGATTGGCCGTGCAGCACCAGGCATTCACCGCCCTGCACACTGAATTCCACACCGCGCAGCACATTGAGCACCACGCCGTTCTGCTGGTGCAAGGTGAAGGTTTTCGAGAGGTCACGGACCTCGATCAAGGCATTCATCATGGCTGCAATACCGAAGACACCAGCAGTTGAGAGTAAGGGTGCTGTGGATCATCAAGGATCTGGTCGGTGAGCCCGGTTTCCACCACGTGCGAGCGGCGCATCACCATCAGGCGGTCGGCCAGCAAACGTGCCACCGCCAGGTCGTGGGTGACGATCACCACCGCCAGGTCCAGCTCGCGCACCAGGCCGCGCAACAGGTCGAGCAAGCGCGCCTGCACCGACACGTCGAGGCCGCCAGTCGGCTCATCCATAAACACCAGGCGCGGGCTGGAGACGAGGTTGCGGGCGATTTGCAGGCGTTGCTGCATGCCGCCCGAGAAGGTGCGCGGCAGGTCGTCGATGCGCTGCGGGTCGATTTCCACCTGGCCCAGCCAGTCGAGACCGGCGCCACGCAGCTGCTCATAGTTGCGCACGCCCTGAGCCATCAGACGCTCGCCGATATTCGCCCCGGCCGACACGCCCATGCGCAGGCCGTCCCGTGGGTTCTGCTCGACAAAACCCCACTCGGTGCGCAGCAAGGTGCGGCGCTCGGCTTCGCTGGCGCTGTAGAGGTCGAGCCATTCGCCGTCCTTGCTGCGGTAGCCGATGGTGCCGGCTTGCGGTGGCAAACGCCCGCTCAGCAGCGAGAGCAAGGTGGATTTACCCGAGCCGGACTCGCCGACAATCCCCAGCACTTCGCCGGGGTACAGGTCGAAGCTGACGCCCTGGCAGCCCTTCTCCGGACCATAGAGCAGAGACATGTCACGCACTTGCAATAACGGCTGGCTCACTGGTTGTTCTCCTTCACGCGTTGGGCGCAATACCAGGTGTCGGAACACACAAAACTCTGGGTTCCCGCGTCGTCGAGAATCAGCTCATCGAGGAAGGAATCGTGGCTGCCGCAGATGGCGCAGTTGTGCTCCCACTTCTGCACCTCGAACGGGTGGTCTTCAAAGTCCAGACTGGTGACCTGGGTGTACGGCGGCACTGCGTACAGGCGCTTTTCACGACCGGCGCCGAACAGCATCAGCGCCGGGCTCATGTCGAGTTTCGGGTTGTCGAATTTGGGGATAGGCGACGGGTCCATCACGTAGCGTTCGTCGACCATCACCGGGTAGGCGTAGGCGGTGGCGATGTGGCCGAAGGTGGCGATGTCTTCGTAGAGTTTCACGTGCATCACCCCGTAATCGTTGAGGGCGTGCATGGTGCGGGTCTCGGTTTCCGACGGCTCGATAAAGCGCAGCGGCTCGGGGATCGGTACTTGGTAAACCATGATCTGGCCAGCCTGCAACGGAGTTTCCGGGATGCGGTGGCGGGTCTGGATCACCGTGGCGTGCGGTGTGGCTTCGGTGGTGGCGACGCCGGCCGTGCGCGCAAAAAAGCGCCGGATCGACACGGCGTTGGTGGTGTCGTCGGCGCCTTGGTCGATGACCTTGAGCACGTCGTCATCACCAAGGATCGCGGCGGTCAATTGCATGCCGCCCGTGCCCCAGCCATACGGCAACGGCATTTCGCGGCCACCGAACGGCACCTGGTAACCGGGAATCGCCACAGCCTTGAGCAAGGCGCGGCGGATCATGCGTTTGGTCTGCTCGTCGAGGTAGGCGAAGTTGTACGCCGGGTCGCGCGCCGGGGTTTGCGTCAAGTCATTCATGGCGGGTGCCCTCGGCCGGTTGGCGCAGTTTGCGGATCAGTTCCAGTTCGGCCTGGAAGTCCACGTAGTGAGGCAATTTGAGGTGCGAGACAAACCCCGCCGCCTCGACGTTGTCGCAGTGGGCCAACACAAACTCTTCGCGTTGGGCCGGTGAGACCACTTCTTCGTTGTATTCCTCGGCGCGCAGCGAGCGGTCGACCAGCGCCATGCCCATGGCTTTGCGCTCGGCATGCCCGAACGCCAGGCCGTAACCGCGCGTGAACTGCGCCGGCTCAGTGGCCGAACCGACGAACTGGTTGACCATCTCGCACTCGGTCACTTCGATGCTGCCCAGGCAGATCGGGAAGCCCAGCTCTTCGGGGTCGATCCACACCTCCGCGTCGCCAATGCGAATCTCACCGGCAAACGGGTGGTTGCGGCCGTAACCGCGCTGGGTCGAATAGCCCAGCGCCAACAGGAAACCTTCATCGCCACGGGCCAAGGCCTGCAAGCGCTCGGCGCGGCTGGCCGGGTACTCCAGGGGGTCGCGGGTGATGTCGGCGACGCTGGCGTTGTCGTCGGTTTCGTTTTTGATCAGGCCTTCTTTGGCGAGCAAGCCGAGCACCCGTGGGCAGGCTTCGATGCGCGCCTCGGGCGTGGTCTGCGGGCCTGGGTATTGACCTTCAGCGAGCAGCGAAAAATCCAGCAGGCGGTGGGTGTAGTCGAAGGTCGGGCCGAGCAATTGACCGCCGGGCACGTCCTTGAACGTGGCCGACAAACGCCGGCTCAGCGACATCTGCGACGTATCAATCGGCAAGCTCGGGCTGAAGCGCGGCAGCGTGGTGCGGTAGGCGCGCAACAGGAAGATCGCCTCAACCAAATCACCCGCCGCTTGCTTGATCGCCAGCGCAGCCAGTTCTTCGTCGAACAGCGAGCCTTCGGTCATCACCCGCGCCACGGCCAACGGCAGTTGCTCGCGGATTTGCGTCACGCTCAGTTCAGGCACGCGGGTATCGCCCCGGCGCTTTTTCGCCAGCAGGCGATGGGCATTGTCGATGGCCTGTTCGCCACCCTTGACGGCTACGTACATCAGGCACGCTCCTCTAACAGTCGGCTGCTGCGTGGCAGGCCGATCAGGTGATGACCTGCGCTGAACACCACGTCCAGGCCACGCGGGAAGGCTTCGCGGCGCTGGCGTTCGAGCCAGAAGGCTTGCGGCACCGGCACATTGACCAGGCGTTGCGTCTTGATGCCGGGGCCGCGCCAGTGCAGGCCGCGCCCGGATTCCAGGTCGGTGAGTTGCACGAGCAAGGTGCAGGACTGGTCGGGGTAACGGTCGTTGCCGTGGTCGAAATCGCTGAGGTCGAGCAAGTCGTGTTCGCCGAGCAGCGCGAACGCCGCGTCTTCACGTTTATCGGTGAGCGGGCAGCCACAGTGAAAGGCCAGGTTGGCGCGGATCAGCGGCGTGTCGAAGCTCGGCGCCAGCCACAGCGGCGTGTCCATATCCAGAAGCGCCAGGCACAGCGCGTAGGTGGCAGGCGCCAGGCCGTCGAGGCGTGGCGCCGAGGGCAAATGCTGGAGCAGGCCAGGTTCGGCGAGCGCCTTGAGCGCCGCGCGAAAACCGCGCTGGGCGTCCAATACCGGGTCGACAAACGCCGGCTGTAACAGGTGAGCGTTCATCAGTTTTCTCCTCGCACCAGGGTGAAGAACTCGACCTTGGTGGCAGCGGTGTCGGCTTCTTTTTGCGCGCGGCGTTTGGCTTGGGCAGTGGCCAGCGCGGTGATCAAATCACTGAGCCACAGGCTCGGCTGGCTGCCTTGCAAATGGGCATCGGCCAGCGCGGCCAGCTCGGCGTGCAGCTTGTCGCGCCCGGCCAGGTAGCTGTAGCCGGTGCGGCCGTCAGCCAGGCGCACCACGCAGCGGGTCACGCTCATTTCGCCGACGTTGAAGGCGGCGCCGTCACCGCCCATGCGCCCGCGTACCAGGGTCATGCCGATTTCCGGGGCGCGGATCAGTTGGTAGTCGGCGTCCTTCAAGGCGGCTTCGTGGGGTTGCAGTTCATTGAGCTGGGCGCGGGCTAATACGCCGATCCAATGTTGTCGCGGGGACACACTCATCATTCAAGTCACCACTTGGTACTGAAAGCGATCCGAACGGCTGGTGGACTGCGCCAGCTCCACCGGGCGGCCGTCGGGATCACAGGAAAGGGTAAAAACCGTGAGGGCCGGCAAGTGCCGAGGCATCATCAGCAGCGCGGCTTCATCACGGTTGGGCAAACGCGCACCAATCAGGCTTTGGGTGCGGGTCAGCGGCAGGTCACGCTCGCGCAAGTACTGGCGCAGCGAACCGCCGTTGTAGTCGGCCAGCAACGGCGCACGGCTGGCGCAGTAGCGATGGCGGATCAGGCTGACCGGCTGGTGATCGAGCTTGCGCAGGGTTTGCAGCTCGATCATCGGCGCCATCTCGGCAATGCCTAAGTGCAGGGCTTCGTCGCGGCTGGCGTAGCAATAGCGGCGCTTGAGCAGCAGCGCCTGCACGCCGACGCCCTGGGCCGACAGCGATTGGCTGTAGGAGGTCTCGGCGCCCATCGAGTAAATCAGCGGGCGGTCCAGCACCTGGGTGCCCTTGCCCTGGCGGCGCAGCAGGCTGCCTTCGAACACCAACTCGTCGATGGCACGGCGCAGGGTGTGGCGGTTGACGCCGAAGCGCTCGGCCATGTGCACCTCGCCGGGCAGGAAGTCGCCGGCGCTGTAGCTGCTCAGTTCACGGCGCAGGATATCCGCGAGTTCGCGGTACACCGGCTCATCTTGTCTAGACAACTGCATGCTTAAAAAAAGCGCCGCGCGGGCACCCCTCAGGCTTCAGATGAACTGCTTGCGCAGGCGTTGGGACAGCACGTCGATACAGCTCACCACCACGATGATCACCAGCAGCACCGCGCAGGTTTGTACGAACTGGAAGGCGCGGATGTTTTCCCAGAGGATCACGCCGATCCCGCCAGCGCCGACCATGCCGACCACCGTGGCCGAACGCACATTGGCTTCGAAGCGGTACAGCGCGTAGCTCACCCACAGCGGCATGACTTGCGGGATCACGCCATAGATCACTTCCTGCAAGGCACTCGCGCCGGTGGCCCGTACGCCTTCGACCGGGCCGGGGTCGATGGCCTCGACGGCTTCGGCAAACAGCTTGGCGAGCACGCCGGTGGTGCTGATCCACAGCGCCAGAACACCGGCGAAGGGACCGAGGCCAACGGCGACCACGAACAACATCGCGAACACCATTTCATTGATGGAGCGGAAGGCGTCCATCACCCGGCGCAGCGGCTGGTGCACCCACCACGGGGTGATGTTGTCGGCGCACAAGATACCCAGCGGCACCGAGCAGACAATCGCCAGCACCGTGCCCCAGAGGGCGATTTGCACGGTGACGATCATCTCCTTGAGGTAGGAGCGCCACTCGTGGAAGTCTGGCGGGAAGAAGTCGGCGGCGAAGGTCGCCATGTTTCCGGAGTCGCGGTACAGCGCCAGCGGGTTCATTTCCGCGCCGTGCCAGGCCCAGGCCAGCAGGAGCAGGAACAGGCCCCAGCCGAGGTATTGCGGCCAGGTGCGCTTGCCGACGGCTTCAGCGTGCAAGGTAGTCATTGGATCGCCTCAATCTAAATGTGGGAGCTGGCTTGCCTGCGATAGCGATTTGTCAGTTACAAATGTGTTGCCTGATACACCGCAATCGCGGGCAAGCCCGCTCCCACATGAATCCGGTTTCCACAGGGGGTTAGCCGTTGGCTGCGGTCTTTTTGTCCAGCTCAGAGATGCGCTGTTGCAGCTTGGCCAGGTCGGCGTCGATGTCGGCGAGCTTCTTGGCTTTGTCAGCCGCTTCGAGGTGGTCATCCGAACTGATGGTGGTGCGCTGCTTGAACAGCTCCAGCTGGCGGATCGGCAGCAGTTGGTCGTCATTCGAAGCGAGGAACTTGCCCAACTGCATGTTCTTCAGCACCGCCTTCTCTTCGTCGGTGTCACCGTAGTGGGCGAAGAAATCGCGGATCTTGGTCTTCTCGCTGTCGCTCAGCGCTTTGCTCCAGACCATCGGGTCAGCCGGGATCAGCGGCGACTTCCAGATCACCTTGAGCATGGCGGCCTTGTCCGGCTGGGTGACTTCCAGGCGATCCCAGCTTTCGGTGTTGAAGGTGGCCACGTCCAACTGCCCCTTGGCCACGCTCAAGGCGTTAACTTCATGGCTGGAGTTCAGCGTGCGTTTGAACGCGGTGGCGGCATCCACGTGGTTCTTGGCGAACACGTAGTAGCCCGGCACCAGGTAGCCGGAAGTGGAGTTCGGGTCACCGTTGCCGAAGGTCAGGTTCTTGGCGTTCTTGAGCATGTCGTCGACGTTGTTGATCGGGCTGTCCTTGCGCACGATCAGCACGCTCCAGTAACCGGCGGCGCCGTTGGCGGCGGCGGTCTGGGCGAAGATCTCGCCGTTGGAACGGTCCACGGCTTCCATCGCCGCCTTGTTGCCCAGCCAGGCCACGTCGACCTTGTTGAAGCGCATGCCCTGGATCAGGCCGGCGTAGTCGGAGGCGAAGGTGGCGTTGATGGTCAGGCCGGTCTTCTTGTGCATGTCATCCAGAAATGGCTGCCAGATGCTCTTGAGGTTCTGCGAAGACTCGGTGGACATGATGCCGAAGTTGATGGCTTTGTCGGCGGCCTGGGCATTGCCCAGGGCGACGCCGGCCAGCAACACCGCAGACAGAAACACGTGGCCGATACGGTTCAACATGGAAAGGATTCCTGTGGGTCGTGAGTAGGGTTTCAAGCGCGCGCCAGGGCCAGCCGAGGGGTAGTTTCGGGGTGGCGGGTCTGGTCGGAAAACATCAGGCTGGTGTCGACGTCGGCACCGTACAAATCGTTGAGGAACTGGCTGCTCATGGCGCTGCCCTGCCCGTCGAAATGAATTCGCCCGCCTTTGAGCGCCACGGCTCGGGGGCAATAACGCATGGCGTAGTCGACTTGATGCAGGGTCACCACCACGGTCTTGCCGTCGCGGCGGTTGATGTCGGCGAGGATCTCCATGACCTTGCGCGCCGACTCCGGGTCCAGCGAGGCGATGGGCTCATCGGCGAGGATCACCTCGGCGCGCTGGGTCAAGGCGCGGGCAATCGCCACGCGTTGCTGCTGGCCGCCGGACAAGGTCGACGCACGTTGCGCGGCGAGATCGGCCAGGCCGACGCGGGCCAGGGATTCCATGGCAAAGGCCTTTTCTTCGGCATTGAACAAGCCGAGGTTGCCGCGCCAGCGTGGCATGCGGCCCAGGCAGCCGAGCAATACGTTGTCGATCACACTCAGGCGGTTGACCAGGTTGAACTGCTGGAAGATGTAGCCGATGTCCGCGCGCAACCGCCGCACCTTGCCATTCAAGCGTCCACTGGCCTGCACCTCACGGCCCAACACCTTGACGCTGCCGCCGTTGCTCTTGTCGCAACACGCCAGGCCTGCCAAATGGCGCAACAACGTGGACTTGCCGGAACCGGAAGCGCCAATCAGCGCGACCATCTCACCGGATGCAATGGTGAGTTCGAGGTCGACCAATGCGGATTTCTTCGCAAAGGTCTTGTTCAAGTGATCGACATGGATAGCGTGAGTCATGGGCTTCTCTGTCTGGTTTGAACAGCCACAACAGGGCTGCGGTTGAGTTCAAACGACAGTAGGCGCGCCAGGTGTCAGTGCTATTACTTGCACATGACTGGCGGGCGGCGCTTTGATGAAGGTTTTGTGAAAGGTTGCACAGCCAGCGCAATGATCGTTCCCACGCTCCGCATCTTGTTGTGGCGAGCAGGCTTGCCCTGCGTTGGGCTGCGCAGCAGCCCCAATAAGACCACCGCGCTTATTCAGGCAGAACGCGTCCTCAGGTTTTAGGGCCGCTTCGCAGCCCAACGCAGGGCAAGCCTGCTCGCCATAGGGGATTGGCTTGCCTTAAGGTATTCAGTGTTGACCGATCATTCCCACGCTCTGCGTGGGAATGCCGCCTGGGACGCTCTGCGTCCCGAACCCTGCGCAGGGATGACGCAGAGCGTCACGGGATGCATTACCACGCGGAGCGTGGGAACGATCTATTGCTTCACGCCCACATAAATTGTCCCAAAAACATGGAAGACAAACCTCAATGGTCATCGCCAAGGCTTGCCCCGTCGTACTGCGAAAAAAACAGACTTTGGAAATCCTGGCCTTCGAACACCCCCTCGCCGGTTTCCAACTGGTCAAGGGCAGCGTAGAGCCAGGCGAAACCACAGAAACCGCCGCCATCCGAGAACTGCGCGAAGAGTCTGGAATAACCGGCAGCGTAATACGGGGCTTGGGCACCTGGTATTCAGAAATCACCGGACATACCTGGGCTTTTCACCAATGCCAGGCTTCGGTAGAGCTTGCGGATACCTGGACCCATTTTGCAGAAGATGATGGAGGCCATGAATTTCGATTTTTCTGGCACCCATTGAGCAGTGAACTTACCCCTGAATGGCACCCGATCTTTAAGGGCGCGCTGACTACATTGATAGAAAGGCTTGGTGATAACGAAAGCTGAACAAGACTTTCCCTACAACCAGTCATTTAACCACTCTGCATTATGTGGACTGAACCATATGCGAGAGGGCCAAGCCCTGCCGGTTTTCCCATTGCCCGGTCGACCGACCTGCGTATGGCTCACCCTTTCCAACCTGCTTTGTGGCGGCTGTGCATCGGAGGCTTTTCGGCCTGCCGGGTTTCTATGACCGGCCTACCACCCCGTGTACGGTCGCCTCCCTCCATCGTGTGATAGAGACCGGCCAATGTATGTGAAGATCTGCCCTACACATATTTCGGGTTGCGTCCGACCAACCTCACCGCTAACCTTCACGGGTCGCTGCAAAATCAGCGAACGGGTGTGGAAGCCCGAACTCTCCAGGCGTATAAGCGCCCATAGCCTCTAGCGGGCGCTTTTTTCATGCCCGCTATAAAGTGTTATGGCGGCTGTGCGCGGGGCACCTTCGGGTGCGCCGGGGTCCTGGAGTCCGGTCTTCCACACCTGCGTACAGTCGCCACCCAATCATGTGGAAGTGATCGTGGCGACTCCTTTAACTCCAGGAGTAACACCATGAAAAAAGTCACACCCAATCCCCCGCCATCCACCTCGGATGACACCCCACAAACCCCACCCAACCTCATCTTCTCCGTCCGCCCCGGCCTCAGCACCGAAGTTGCCTTGAGCAATGCCAGCGAGATGCTGGAATCGGCGACCGTGTGCGCCTACGACTGTGCGGAGCACTTGGATGGCTCAAGCCGCAAGCAGGTACTGGCGGTGGTGCAGATGCTTGAGATTGCGCAGTTGTTGGTGGATCAAGCACTGAATCGCGAGTGCCCCGTAGCTTGATACCGCGGTGATCCCTGTGGGAGCTGGCTTGCCTGCGATGGCGGTGGGTCAGTTGGCAGATGTATGGCTGACACACTGCTATCGCAGGCAAGCCAGCTCCCACATTTGCTCCGTGTGCATCAAGGGATGTTTGCGTCGCGGGCACGCAGCCGTGGCGTGACGAAATCCAGGAAGGCGCGCACTTTCAGCGGCAGTGGCGCCTGCCCTTTGTGCACTAGGCTGATGGGCAATGCGGCCGACTCGAACGGCTGCAGCACCACCTGCAATTCACCCTTGTGCACCGCATCCGCGACTTGATAGGACAGCACCCGAATCACGCCAACATCCAATGTCGCCGCCGTGATTGCCGCTTCCGCCGTGTTCACCGACAGCCGCGACTGCACTGACACGCTCTGTTGCGCTTTCCCCGCCCCAAACAACCAGGCGCCCACCGAGGAAAGCACTTCAAAGGTGATGCAACTGTGGTCCGTCAGCGCCTGCGGCGTGGCCGGCTCGCCATGGGTTTGCAAATACCGGGGACTGGCGCACACCACCCGCCGCACCGTGCCGACCTGCACCGCCTTGAGCGCACTGTCGGGCAGGTCACCGATACGCACGGCCACGTCGCACTGCTCTTCCATCAGATGCACCACGCGGTCGGTGAGCATCAGGTTGATGCTGATCTCGGGGTACTGCGCCAGAAACTCCGCCACGACCGGCACGATGTGCAGGCGCCCGAACACGATGGGCGCGGTCACTACCAGCTCACCTTTGGGCACGGCGTACTCGCCGGTGGCCGCCCGCTCCGCTTCGCCAATCTCTTCAAGAATGCGCCGACACGCCGCCAGATAGGACGCGCCCACGTCGGTCAGCGACAGTTGCCGCGTGGTGCGGTGCAGCAGGCGGGATTTCAGGTGGGCTTCCAGCTCCGCGACTTTGCGGCTGACCGTGGCCAACGGCATGCCCAACTGGCGCGCCGCCGCCGACAGGCTGCCCGCCTCGACCACCGCAACAAACACCGACATCGACTCAAGACGGTTCATAACGCCCTATCAAATTCTGGAAGGATGATTCCCGATCCTAGGGGATTATCGACATAAACGCGACTGCGTAAGGTTGGCGACTCTTCCCCCTGCGACATGAGGTAAACGCCATGACATCCGAAAATTCCCCGCCGCGAGGCAAGAACATCATGATGGCGGTGATCGCCGGGGCGGTGGTCACCAATATCTATTGCACGCAGCCGGTGCTGCCGCTGATTGCCTCGGACCTGGACGTGGCCGTCTCGACGGTCAACTTGGTGGCGGGCGCGGCCTTGCTGGGGTTTGCCACCGGCTTGGCGCTGTTGCTGCCGATGGGCGACCGCTTTGACCGGCGCAAGCTGGTGCTGGGGCAGATCGCCCTGGCGTTGTGTTTTGCCTTGGCGGCAGCGTTTGCGCCGAGTATCTGGGCGTTGATCGGCGCCTCGTTTGGCTTGGGCATCGTGTGTTGCGTGCCGCAGCAACTGGTGCCGTTTGCGGCGGTGATGTCGCCGCCCCACGAGCGCGGGCGCAATGTGGGCACGGTGGTCAGCGGGATCATGCTGGGGATCTTGCTCGGGCGCACCATCAGCGGTGTGGTCGGTGAGGCGTATGGCTGGCGCGCGGTGTATGCACTGGAGGCGGCGTTCATGCTGCCGGTGTGGTTTATCGCGGCCAAACTGCTGCCGCCGGGCGTGCCGAGCAGCAACCTGTCCTATCCTCGCCTGCTGGCTTCGCTGTGGCCTTTGATGCGCGATAACAGCCCGATTCGGCAATCGATGATGGTGCAGGCATTGTTGTGGGCGTGCTTTAACGCGTTCTGGGTGAATCTGGCGGGGTTGCTGGCCAATGGGCCGTGGCAGTTGGGCAGTGCCTGGGCCGGTGGGTTTGGGATTATTGGCGCGGTGGGTGCGTTTGCAGCGTCGTATGGCGGCCGGGCGGCGGATAAGGTGGGTTGTCGCAAGGTGATTGGAGCCAGCGTGGGGATTGTGACCTTGGCATTTCTGCTGTTGGCTGGGGCGCAGACCTCGCTGATCTTGCTGGTGATTGGCGTGATCGTGTTGGATATCGGCGTGCAGGCGGGGTTGGTGGCGAACCAGACGCGGGCGTTTGCGGTGGACCCGAAGGCGCAGGGGCGCATCAATAGTTTGTATATGACCGCGACGTTTGTGGGTGGAGCGGTGGGGGCGACGGTGAGTGGGTGGTTGATGGCCAGGTTTGGGTGGGTGGGGATTGTGGAGTTTGGGGTTGTGCTGGGGGTGTTGGCTGGGGTGATTCATTGGCTCGGCGCGCCACGCCAAGCTCAAGAACTGGCGTAAATCTCAGGCCGAATGAAGATCGAAATGTGGGAGCGGGCTTGCCTGTTCCCACATTTGTCCTACAGAGGATGAGGGGTAATTCAAGACAATAAAAAGGCGACCCGAAGATCGCCTTTTTTATTGCGCATGTTGCTTGCTCGACGATAGAAGGTAAGCCTTGCACCTCGGCTACTTCCTACGGCTCTTCCGAGACAAATTTCATACAGCGTGCCCAGGGCTTTCCTTATGGAAATGTGCATTTGTAAATACGATACAACATGAAACAAATACTCGATGGCCGCACCCTCTTACAGACTATAAAAAGTTCAGCACGTTCTTCTACAAGAACGACTTTCATCCCTTAGCCGACAGCTTGATAGGGATCATGAACTTTATTGATAAGGAGCCGGTGATGCCATTGACGGCTGACGATGTAAAACAGCAACCCCGGTCCAAGCGGTGGTGGGCTCTAGCTATTTTGATGCTGCCGGTCTTACTGGTGACAGTGGATAACACCGTATTGGGTTTCGCCCTGCCAAAAATCGCTGAGGCCTTGCATCCCAGCGCGAGTCAGCAACTATGGATGATTGATGCCTATTCATTAGTGCTGGCCGGATTGCTGATTACCATGGGTAGTTTGGGTGACCGTAAAGGTCATCGAAAACTACTGCTCATCGGTTCACTGGGGTTTACCGTCGTTTCCGTAATGACGGCCTATTCCAGCACTGCCGCGCAACTGATCGCAGGGCGCGCCTGCATGGGGATCTTCGGGGCTATGCTGATGCCTTCAACATTGGCGCTGATTCGCTCACTCTTTAATGATCGAGAGGAACGGCGGCTAGCCGTGGCTATCTGGGCAACGACCTTGACAGTCGGTTCTGCGCTTGGGCCTTTAGTCGGCGGACTATTGCTGGAGTTCTTCAGATGGGGATCGATCTTTCTGCTGGCAATACCGGTGCTGGTGCCATTATTGATTCTCGGACCATTGCTGTTACCTGAGTCGGAGCCCGATGCGTCTGGGCCGATAGACGTGCTCAGTACTGTACAGTCCATGGTAGCCCTCAGCGCGCTGGTGTATAGCATCAAGCACATCGCCAGTGATGGGCCCGATGCATTGGCATTGGCGGCCTTCTGTATTGCTATCGTTGTTGGCTGGAAATTCGTGCACCGACAACTAAACCTACCGACGCCATTGATGGACCTGAGCCTGTTTCGCAACAAGACCTTCAGCGGGTCTGTGACCATCAACCTGATGAGCCTGGCATTTCTGATCGGCTTTGTATTTTTCTCCACTCAACTCCTGCAAATCGTCCTGCGCATGTCCCCCCTTAGCGCCAGCCTGGTATTAATACCGGGTCAGATCATGGCGATTGTCGTAGGTATCCTGATAGTCCCAGTCGCCCAGCGAGTTTCGGTCAATGTTCTAATTCCGGTCTTGCTGGCCTTTACGGCCGGGGCATTTTTCATGGTAGCCAGCTTCGGGAGTAGTCTGACGGTGTTGGTGCTGGCATTTGCGTTGCTGAACATCGGCGTCGGTGCCATCGCCACTGTATCTAACGATGTGATTCTATCGGCTGCCCCGCCCAATAAAGCCGGAGCTGCATCCGCCATCAGTGAGACAGCCTATGAAGTGGGCGTTGTACTTGGCACCACGCTGCTCGGTGGAATTGTCACCGCGTACTACCGCGGCACATTACAGCTACCGGACTTCCTGACATCGCTGCAAACACAGTTAGCCGGCGAAACATTGGCGGGAGCGTACGCGGTATCGGCGACATTGTCGGAGGATCAAGCCGATGAATTGATGCGCAGTGCGACACGCGCATTTGAAGGGGGGACTAGCTTGATGGCTTGGGCCACCTTCAGTTTGGCGGTGCTGGCAATCTTCGTCGCGAGCCGAACGCTGAAAACACCTCAAACGGCGTGCGCACATAGTAAAGGGTAGAAAAGTCTTTTTTTCTAACTGACTGCTATTGCAGGCAAACGGCTCTCACATTTAAGACCCATGTTTTGAAGGGATGTATTTCAAGGTTATGAAAAAGGCGACCCGATGGTCGCCTTTTGTCATTGCGCGTACTGCTTGCTCAACCCCGGCGGCACGCCGTGCACGTCGGTTTCTTCCCACGGGCCGTTCGGGCTGATCGAGCGGCTCCAGCCGTTGCTCCAGCGGTAGTAAGTGCGCTGGCGGTAGAAGGTGTCGGGCTGTTCTTCGAGCACATACACCTGCATTTTGCCGTCCCAGTGGCTGGCGGCGCCCGGTGGTGGGGCGAACGTAGGCGATGAGCTTGGCAGCGGTTTTGGCGGCGGGGTGACCGGGCCGGTAGGCTTGGTGCTCGGCTGGGTCGACGGGCCGGACGGCGGGATGGTCGGGCCGGTAGGTTGAGGGGGGCGGTGGACCGCACAAGCGCTGAGCCCCAATACCAGGCTGAGCAAGGTGATACGTGCAAATGCGGTCATAGGCGTTTCCTCGAAATTACTTGTCCGGACTGTCGATGGTCAGCTGCTGCAACGCAGTGGTGGAGCTGGCCAGCGGTTGGCTGCGGCCGATCCACTCGCCAGTGGTCGGCTGACCGGCCCGGGATATGCGCGCAACCAGTTGGACTTCGGGGAAGTTGGACAGTTTCAACTGCGGCATCATCGCGTCCGCATCGCCCAGTTCGACGGTGACAGGCAGTTCGGCGACGGTCACGCGCTTGGCCGCCAGCGGCGCAGGCGGGCCGGAGACGGCGCGGGCGAAGATGAACACGCTGTCGGTGGGCAAGGCTTTGGCTTTCACCTCGGCAGACAGGTCCACACGCACGTTCATCACGGTCTTTGGCGCCACGGTGCCGCCGTTTTCCTTGAGCTTTTCGGCCGCGCGGTCAATCCCGCCTTGCAGCGCGACCCGGGAATTGTCTTGCGCTGGCAGTTGCGCCAACAGGCGGTTCCAGTAATCGATGGCTTCCTGATAACGCTGGCCTTCGAAGGCGGCGATACCCAGCAGGCCGAGGCTGGTGACTTCCTTCGGGTCCAGCTTCAAGGCTTCATCGGTCAACGCCTGCACTTTGGGTGACCACTGTTTATTGTCGGCAAAGTACTGCGCCTGCGCCCATTGGCCGAGCAGTTCCGGCTGGCGGCCGGCCAGGGCCACGGTGCGTTCGAAGACTTTCGCAGCATCGGCCGAACGGTCCTGGGCCATGTAGGCGCGGCCGAGGAAGTACAAGCCTTCCGGCGAATCCGGTTGGGCGGCGGCGGCGCGCTCCAGGCGCTGGGTCATATCTTGCATGGACACGGGCGGCTGGGAGAATTCGCGGGTCAGTTCGACCTTGTCGCTGGCGCCGTAATGCAGGTACAGCGCAACACCCAGGACCGGCACGAGAAAAGCCGCCAGAAACGGCAGCGGTTTGCCGAGGCGCGATTCGCGGGGTTTTTCCACGCCTTCGGTATCGGCCAGCAGTTCGCGGGCAGCTTCGGCGCGGCCGGTGTCGAGTTGCGCGGCGTTGAGCACGCCTTCGTCCTGCTGCACTTGCAGCTCGGCCACGCGTTCTTGGTAAAGCGCCACGTTCAGCGCGGTGCGATCCTCTTCACGCTGGGCACGGCGGCCGCGCAACACAGGGATCAACAGGAAACTCAGGGCAATCAGAAGCAGCAACCCTGCTGCGAGCCAAAAATCAATCATCAGTCTTGGTGTCCAGCAATTGGTCGAGGCGTTTGCGCTCTTCAGGGGATAACGCGTCGGAGCCATCAGTAGGCGCGGCGCGGCGACGGCGGACGATCACGGCCATCACCACCACACCGGCCAGCAACAGCCCGGCAGGGCCGAACCAGAGCAGCGCGGTCTTGCCGGTGAGGGCCGGTTTGTAACGCACGAAATCACCGTAGCGGTCGACCATGAAGTCGATGATCTGCTGGTTGTCCTTGCCCTCCCCCAGCATGCGGAAGATCTCTTTGCGCAAGTCGGCGGCAATCGGCGCGTTGGAGTCGGCGATGTCCTGGTTCTGGCACTTGGGGCAGCGCAGTTCCTTGGTCAGTTCGCGAAAACGCTCGCGGTCACTGTCCTTGGCGAACTCGTAGGTGTCGATGGCCGCATGCGCGACGCCGACCAACCCGAGTGCGAGAACCGCAGCGGCTAACAGACGCTTCATGGCTTGGCCTCATCGACCAGCGCCTGGTACTTGGCGGCGAGTTGCTCGCGCCACACCACTTCGTCGATCACGCCGACGTACTTGTCGCGGATCACGCCCTTGGCATCGATGAAAAAGGTTTCCGGGGCGCCGTACACGCCAAGGTTCAAACCGAGGTTGCCGTCTTCGTCGCGGATATCCAGCTGGTACGGGTTATGGAATTCCGCCAGCCATTTCAAGGCCGCCGCATTGTCGTCCTTGTAGTTGATGCCGTAGATCACCACGCCCTTCTCGGCCAGTTTGTTCAGCACCGGGTGTTCGACGCGGCACGAGATGCACCAGGTGCCCCACACGTTGACCAGCGCCGGTTTGCCCAGCAGATCAGCCTGGGTCAGGGTTTTGTCGCCCTGCACCGTCGGCAGGCTGAAGGCCGGGAACTGTTTGCCGATCATCGCCGACGGCAGCTCGGCCGGGTCCAGATACAAGCCGCGATACAGAAACACCGCCACCACCAGAAAGGCCGCCAGTGGTAACACCATCAACCAACGCTTCATGCCGCCGCTCCTTGCAGGCCGAGAGCTTCACGCACGCGGCTTTTTACTTTGACCCGATAACGCCGGTCCAGCGCGGCCAGCAAACCACCGAAACCGGTGAGCAAACCGCCGAACCAAATCCAGCGCACGAACGGTTTCACATGCACCCGCACCGCCCAGGCACCGTCGCCCAGCGGTTCACCCAGCGCCACATAGAGGTCGCGGGTGAAACCAGCGTCGATACCGGCTTCGGTCATCATTGAACTCTGCACGGTGTACAGGCGTTTTTCCGGGTGCAGCACCGCCACTTCCTTGCCGTTGCGCACCACACGCACGGTGCCTTTGTCTGAGGTGAAGTTCGGGCCTTCGAAGTGCTTGGCGCCCTCGAAGATGAAGTGGTAACCGGCCAGGTCCATGGACTCGCCCGGCGCCAGGCGCAGGTCGCGCTCGGCGCTGTTCTGGCTGGACAGCACCACGCCGAGGGCGCACACGGCGATGCCGATATGCGCGACCTGCATGCCCCAGTAGCTGCGGGTCAGCGTCGGCAAGCCTTTGATCAGGCCTTTGTGGCGGGTTTTGTCGAAGATGTCGCGTACGCCGGCCAGCAACACCCAGGCGGCGAGCAGGAAGGTCGCGAGCACGGCCCAGTTGAAGTCGCCGTAGGCAACGCCTGCGATCACCGCCAAGGCCACACTGCCGAGCAGCACTGGCATCAACATGCCGGCCAGCCATTTCACCGGGGTGTCTTTCCAGCGCACCAGCACGCCGACGGCCATCACCACCATCAACAAACCCATCAGCGGGATAAACAACGCGTTGAAGTACGGCGGGCCGACCGACAGCTTGGCGCCGCTCAGCGCGTCCAGCACCAGCGGGTACAAGGTGCCGAGCAGGATCATCGACGCGGCCACCACCAGCACCAGGTTATTGCCCAGCAACAGGGTTTCCCGCGACCACAGGTTGAAGCCGACCTGGCTCTTGACCACCGGCGCACGCAGGGCGAACAGGGTGAGCGAGCCGCCGACCACAAACAGCAGGAAGATCAGGATGAACACGCCGCGCGCAGGGTCGGACGCGAACGCGTGTACCGACGTCAGCACACCCGAACGCACAAGGAAGGTGCCGAGCAGGCTGAGGGAAAACGCGGCAATCGCCAGCAGCACAGTCCAGCTTTTGAACACGCCGCGTTTTTCAGTCACGGCCAGCGAGTGAATCAGCGCGGTGCCGACCAGCCAGGGCATGAACGAGGCGTTTTCCACCGGGTCCCAGAACCACCAGCCGCCCCAGCCGAGTTCGTAGTAGGCCCACCACGAGCCCAAGGTGATGCCGATCCCGAGGAAGGCCCAGGCGACGATGGTCCATGGCCGCGACCAGCGCGCCCAGGCCGCATCGAGGCGACCGCCGAGCAAGGCAGCGATGGCGAAGGCGAAGGCCACCGAGAACCCCACGTAACCCATGTAGAGCATCGGCGGGTGCACGATCAGGCCGATGTCTTGCAGCAACGGGTTGAGGTCATGGCCGTCCACCGGGATCTGCGGCAGGATGCGGCTGAACGGGTTGGAGGTCATGATCAGGAACAACAGGAAGCCAATGCTGATCATGCCCATCACCGCCAGCACCCGCGCCAGCATGACTTGCGGCAGTTGGCGCGAGAACACCGACACAGCGAAGGTCCAGCCGCCGAGGATCAAGGCCCACAGCAGCAACGAACCTTCGTGGGCGCCCCACACGGCGCTGAACTTGTAGTACCACGGCAAGGCGCTGTTGGAGTTGTTGGCGACATAGGCGACGGAAAAGTCGTCGGTCATAAAGGCGTAGGTCAGGCAGCCAAACGCGAACAGCAGAAAGGCAAACTGGCCCCAGGCGGCCGGCTGGGCCAGGCTCATCCACAGGCGGTCACCGCGCCAGGCGCCGAGCAACGGCACCACGGCCTGGACGACGGCAAAGCACAGGGCGAGGATCATCGCCAACTGGCCCAGCTCCGGAATAAACAGTGCGGACGTCATGGCTTAGCCCTCCTTGGCAGGCTGTGTATTTGAGCCAGGGGCCGATTGGCCGCTGTCTTTGAGGGCCTTGGTGACCTCGGGCGGCATGTATTTCTCATCGTGCTTGGCCAGCACTTCGTCGGCGACCACTACGCCGTCCGCATTCAGCTTGCCCAGGGCGACGATGCCCTGGCCTTCGCGGAACAGGTCCGGGAGGATGCCGCGATAAGTGATGGTCACGGCCTTGTTGAAGTCGGTGACCACAAAGGTGACGTCCAGGGAATCACCGGAACGTTTCAGCGAGCCCTTCTCGACCATGCCGCCGGCGCGAATGCGCGTGTCCACCGGCGCTTCGCCATTTGCGATCTGGGTCGGGGTGTAGAACAGGTTGATGTTCTGCTGCAAGGCGCTCAGGGCCAGGGTCACCGCGATGCCGACGCCGGCCAGGATGGCCAGGATGATTAACAGACGCTTTCTACGCAGCGGATTCACTTGTCGGTCTCCCGGCGCAAACGACGCGCCTCTTGTTGCAGGTAACGCTTGCGGGCCAGGATCGGCGCGGCGACGTTGAGGGCCAGTACCGCCAGGCAGATGCCATAGGCGGTCCAGACATACAGGCCGTGATGGCCCATGGCGAGAAATTCGCTGAAAGAGTTAAAGCTCATCCACGCGCTCCCAGGCTGTTTTTCACTTCGGCCTTGACCCAGCTGGTGCGGGCTTCGCGTTTGAGCACTTCCAGACGCATGCGCATCAGCAGCACAGCGCCGAAGAAGCAGTAGAACCCCAGCACCATCAGCAGCAGCGGCGCCCACATTTCCACGGGCATGGCCGGTTTTTCGGTGAGGGTGAAGGTGGCGCCCTGGTGCAGGGTGTTCCACCACTCCACCGAGTATTTGATGATCGGGATGTTGATCACGCCGACGATGGCCAGCACCGCGCAGGCCTTGGCGGCGCTGTCGCGGTTGCTGATGGCGTTGCCCAGCGCAATCAGGCCGAAGTACAGGAACAGCAGGATCAGCATCGAGGTAAGACGCGCGTCCCACACCCACCACGAACCCCAGGTCGGTTTGCCCCAGATCGCCCCGGTGACCAGCGCCACGGCGGTCATCCACGCACCGATGGGCGCGGCGCATTGCAGGGCGACGTCGGCCAGTTTCATCTTCCACACCAGGCCGACGACGCCGCACACTGCCAGCATCACGTAGCAGGACTGCGCCAGCATCGCGGCGGGAACGTGGATATAGATGATGCGAAAGCTGTTGCCTTGCTGATAGTCCGGCGGCGCGAAGGCCAGGCCCCAGACCAGGCCGATGCCGATCAGCAACACGGCGGCGACACTCAACCACGGCAGCAGCCTGGCGCTGATGCCGTAAAACCATTTGGGCGAGCCGAGCTTGTGAAACCAGGTCCAGTTCATTGCTGTTTCCATCACGGTGGTTTCTCGTCTTGGCGAGAAACTCAGGGTCTTTACTGGTTAATAACGCTTAACCAGACCTCATTATTCGCCGACGCTGATCTTCAGGCCAGCCGCTATAGCAAAGGGTGTCAGGGTTACCGCCAGGGCGGTCAGGCTGCCAAGCCACAGGAGGTAACCGGTCGCCGGCATGCCCATAAGCGCGGCCTGCAAGGCGCCGCTGCCGAGGATCAACACCGGGATATACAAAGGCAGAATCAGCAGGGCCAGTAACAGGCCACCGCGCTTTAAACCGACGGTCAACGCTGCGCCCACCGCCCCCAACAGGCTGAGCACCGGCGTACCGAGTAACAAGGACAGAAGCAATACCGGCAGGCACTCGACGGGCAAGCCCAGCATCATCGCCAACAGCGGCGAGAGCAAGACTAGCGCCAAGCCGGAAAAAACCCAGTGTGCCAGCACCTTGGCCAGTACCAGAAGTGGCAAAGGGTGCGACGAAAGGACCCACTGTTCAAGGGAACCGTCTTCGAAATCACTGCGAAACAGCCCGTCCAGCGAGAGCAGCACCGATAAAAGCGCTGCTACCCACACCAGTCCTGGGGACAAGGTTTGCAACAGTTTAGTCTCGGGGCCGACCGCCAGCGGGAACAGGGCGATGACAATGGCGAAGAACACCAGCGGGTTGGCCAATTCAGCCGGGCGGCGGCACAACAGCCGCGCTTCGCGGGCGACCAGCAGGGCGAACACACTCATACCGACCACCGGCCCAGGTCGAGGTCGCGGTAACCGGCGGGCATGCGCGTCAGTGTGTGGTGCGTGGTGAGCACGATCAGCCCGCCCTGCTCGCAGTGTTGGGCCAGGTGCTCTTCGAGCTGGGCAACGCCTTGTTTGTCGAGGGCGGTGAACGGCTCGTCGAGAATCCACAGCGGCGGCCCAGGCAAATACAAACGCGCCAGGGCCACGCGGCGCTGTTGGCCGGCCGACAGGGTGTGGCACGGCACGTCTTCGAAACCCTTGAGGCCGACAGCGGCCAGGGCCTGCCAGATGGCGTCGCGGGAAGCCGGGTGATGCAGGGCGCTGAGCCAACTGAGGTTTTCTTCCGGCGTGAGCACATCCTTGATGCCGGCAGCGTGGCCGATCCAGGTCAGGTTGCGGGCCAGCTCGCTGCGTTGCTCGGTCAGGGGTTTGCCGTTGAGTTGCACCTCACCGGCCGTCGGCTGCATCAACCCGGCCAGCAGGCGCAGCAGGCTGGTCTTGCCGCTGCCGTTGGGGCCGCTGACCTGCACCATGTCGCCGCCCGTCAGCCGCAGGTCGAGGTGCTCGAACAGCAGGCGCAGGTCGCGTTCACAGGAGAGCGCTACGGCTTCAAGAAGAGGGCTGGTCAAAAGATCGCGGGCCTTTACGGTTCAAGTCGGCGGTGCAGCAGCCGTTATAGAGAAAAGCACAATAACGGCTTTGGCGACCGATTTTAGAGAGCTGGATCAAATAGTTGTGAGGTTTTTACCGCTCTCTTTGCAGACGGGCGGCATTATACATGTGATGCCCTACTCTAAAGAGGGCAATTTCCCCAGAGACGACGCGCACGATGACCGGTGAGATCAACCTTCCCACGCTGCCGCCTGCCGCCCCGGCGCCCAGCCCTGCCCCGCTGCCGCCGACCGGTGAGCTGCTCAAGCTGCTGGAGCCGCAGACCGGCCTGATCGACCCTGGGAAAACCGTCAATGCCGAGGTGATCGCGCTTAAACAAGGCGGCGATGCGTTTCAGTTGTTGCTCAAGTTGACCCTCGAAGGCGGCCGCCAGACCTTGGTGCAAGCCAGCAGCGCCCAGCCGTTGCCGCTGGGCAGCAACGTGGCGGTGAGCCAGACGCCCACCGGCAACCTGACCATTTCCTTGCAGCAAGCCTTGAGCGCCAACGTGGCTGCCCTCACCCGCATCGATACCACGCAAATGCCGGTGGGCACGCTGTTGCAAGCCAAGGTGCTGACCACGCAGATGCTGCCGCAAGGCACCACGCAACCGGCCATTTATCGCTCGCTGGTGACCGTGCTGAATAACGCCCTTGCCGGCACCACGCTGACGCTGGAAAGCCCACAGCCGCTGCGGGTCGGCAGCTTGCTCAGCGCAGTGGTGCAGAACGCGCAGACACTGAATTTCGTGCCATTGAGCGGCCTCAAGGATCAATTGGCGGTCGCGCAACAGCTCTCCACCCAGCAAAGTCGCCAAGGCTCGTTGGACGTGGTCTTCACCGCCGCGCAAAACCTGCCGACGGACGACAGCACTTCCACCGACCTGCGTGCCGCTGCCGCGCGTTTGCTGGCGGCGCTGCCCGACCTGGCACAAGTCAGCAACCCCAAGGTGTTGGCGCAACTGGTTCAGAACAGCGGCGCGTTCCTTGAAGCCAAGCTACTCGCCGGGCAAAACCCGCAAATACCGCCGCTGGACATGAAAGGCGCGCTGCTGCGGCTGGTCGCAGACTTGCTGCCGGCCCTGCCCAGCGCCACCAACCTCAACGCGATTCTCGCTGCCAACACCCTCGCCCAGGTGCTGCCGAATTTTGTGCGCAGCCCGTTGAACACACTGGGCCAGGTCAGCGCCCGCCAGACACCCGCCGGCTTCCCGTTGCCCGAGCGGCTGATGGCGAAACTGGAAGGCGAAGGCGACCTGGAAAACCTGCTACGCCTGGCTGCCGGGGCGATTTCGCGCCTGCAGAGCCACCAGCTGTCGAGCCTGGAGCAAACCGGCACCACCGCCGACGGCCGCCTGCAAACCACCTGGCAGCTGGAAATCCCCATGCGCACCTTGCAGGACATTGTGCCGTTGCAGGTCAAGTTCCAGCGCGAAGAGCCGGCGCCGGACAAGGACCAGCCGGAGCGCAAAGACAAGAAAGACCCGAAACAGATGCTCTGGCGCGTCGAGCTGGCGTTCGACATGGAGCCGCTGGGGCCGCTGCAGGTTCAGGCGCAACTGACACAGGGCAAACTGTCCAGCCAGCTGTGGGCGACCCGGCCCTATACCGCGAGTTTGATCGAAAGCCATTTGGGCAGCTTGCGCGAGCGCCTGGTGACCTCGGGCCTCAACGTTGGCGACCTCGATTGCCACCTCGGCACGCCGCCTCGCGGGCCGAGAACCGGACTGGAACAACGCTGGGTGGATGAAACCGCATGAAAAACCCGTCTCCACCGCGCCAGGCGATTGCGCTCAAGTATGACGGCCAGCAAGCCCCGACCTTGACGGCCAAGGGCGACGACGCCCTGGCTGAAGCCATTTTGAAGTTGGCGCGGGAAAATGAAGTGCCGATCTATGAGAACGCCGAGCTGGTGAAGCTGCTGGCGCGCATGGAACTGGGCGACAGCATCCCCGAAGAGTTGTACCGCACGGTGGCGGAGATTATTGCGTTTGCGTGGACGCTGAAGGGCAAGTTTCCGGTGGGCTACGACCCGAATGCCGAGCCGGTGGAGCGCGATGTGACTGAGCGTGGGGATGATTACTGAGCATCTCAGACATTCACGCATACACATGTGGGAGCTGGCTTGCCTGCGATAGCGGTGTGTCAGCTTGCTTATCTGGAACAGGTAGACCGCTATCGCAGGCAAGCCAGCTCCCACAGTGGTTCTCTATGGTCAGTCCAGGACTTCACTCAGGGGAATGAAATTGACCCGATCCCCAATAGCCAACGTCGTCCCTTCCAGCACCTCCACAAACCCTTCCGCCCACGCCGCGCTGCGCAGCACGCCGGAGCTTTGGTTGCGGTAGATGATCGCCTTGCCCTGCTCGATACGCCCGCGCAGGTATTCGCGACGGTTGCCCGGCTTGGGCCAGGTGAACCCCACCGGCACTTCAAAACGCAGCGGCTCAACCTCTTGCACCCCTTGGCGGCGCAGCAGATAGGGCCGCGCCAACAACGCAAAGGTCACCAGGGTCGAGGCCGGGTTGCCGGGCAGGCCGATCACCGGCACGCCGCGGAAATGGCCGAAGGTCAGCGGTTTGCCGGGTTTGATCGCCAGCTTCCACAGGGCCAGCTCGCCCTCTTCACGCAGGGCGATGCCGAGGAAGTCCGCTTCGCCCACCGACACACCGCCGGTCGACAGAATCAGGTCGACATTGCCCAGGTCTGCCAGGCGTTTGCGAGTTTTTTCCAGGTCATCCGGCAGGATCCCGGCATCAATCACTTCACAACCCATGCGCGCCAGCCAGCTGCACAGCACGCGGCGGTTGCTGTTGTAGATCTGTCCCGGGCCCAGCGGCAAACCCGGTTCGATCAACTCGTCGCCGGTGGACAGCACGGCCACGCGCACGCGGCGAACCACGCTCAGGCGGTCGTGGCCGAGGGACGCGGCCAGGCCCAGTTCGATTGGGCCAAGGCGCGTGCCGGCGTTCAACACCCGCTCGCCAACGGTGGTTTCCTGGCCTTGTGGGCGGATGTTCTGGTGCGCCTGCAACGGCTCGGTAAAGCTCACGCGTTCGTCGGCGTGGACCACGGCGTTTTCCTGCATCTCTACGCAATCCGCGCCTTCGGGCACTGGTGCGCCGGTGAAGATGCGCGCACAGGTGCCAGCCGCCAACGGCTGCGGCGCCTGACCGGCGAAGATCCGTTGGCTGACTTGCAAGGGCTCGCCTGTCCAGTCCGCAAGTCGCAGGGCGTAACCGTCCATGGCGCTGTTCGGCCACGGCGGCAGGTCAAGGGTGGAGATCAGGTCTTGCGCCAATACGCGGCCATCGCAGTCAGCCAGCGGCAGCACGTGGGGCTCACGGATCGGCGCCGCTTCGGCCATGTCCAGCAGTTGGCGCAGCGCGTCTTCCACCGGCATCAGCGCGCCGGTTTTGCCGGGCTTATCCACGGGTTTCGCAGGGTTCAGCCTGCTTCAAGTGGGGCACGAAGTTGCACGGGCGGTGGCGGTTATCCAGTTGCTCGGCGAGGATGCCGTCCCAGCCGGTGCGCACCGCGTTGGTCGAGCCCGGCAGGCAGCACACCAGCGTGCCATTGGCCAAGCCGGCGAGCGCGCGCGATTGCACGGTGGAGGTGCCGATGTCGGCCACGGAGATCTGGCGGAACAGTTCGCCAAAACCATCGACGTGCTTGTCGAGCAGGCAGCTCACCGCTTCGGGCGTGCTGTCGCGGCCGGTGAAGCCGGTGCCGCCAGTGATCAGCACCACTTGCACCACGTCTTCGGCGATCCAGTGCGCAACTTTCGCGCGAATTTTGTAGAGGTCGTCCTTGAGCAGCACGCGCTCGGCCAGGTTGTGGCCGGCGGCGCTCAGGCGGTCGACAAAGACCTGGCCCGAGGTGTCGGTGTCCAGGGTGCGGGTGTCGCTGACGGTCAGCACAGCAATATTCAGGGGTACGAAGGGCGCATCAGCCTTGGCTTTCATGGCTCGGTCCGGTTGTCGAAGGAACAGCCCGATGTTATATCACAGGGCCCTATTTGCCTGCCGCTGCGGAACCGCCATGTCTCTCGATTCTTCGCCCCTGCCCTGTTCGATTCTGTTGCTGGCCGGTGGCCGTGGCCAACGCATGGGCGGCCAGGACAAAGGCCTGCTGCCCTGGCGCGGCCAGCCATTGATTGCGCACTTGCAGGGCCTGGCCCGGCCGCTGACGGATGACCTGATCATCTCCTGCAACCGCAACCACAACCTCTATGCGCCTTATGCCGACCAGTTGGTGAGTGACGACAGCCCGGACTTCCCCGGCCCGCTGGCCGGCATCCGCGCCGGGATGGCCGCCGCGCGTCATGCGCATCTGCTGATACTGCCGTGTGACGTGCCCAACATTGATGTGAGACTGCTGACCGACCTGCGTGAGACTGCGCGCCACCATCCCAAGCTGCCGGTGATGGTGCGCCATGGCGAGTTCTGGGAACCATTGATCTGCATCATCCCCACCCACCTGCAAACCGAGGTAGAACGGGCCTGGGACGCCGGTGAACGCAGCCCGCGCAAGATCCTCCTGCAACTGGGTGGCGTGGGCCTGGAATGCGCCGCGAATGACCCACGCCTGGCCAACCTGAATACACCTGAGCTGTTGCACCCAGGCTCCGGCGTGTCAGAATGAACCTCGCACAAGGAACTTTGTCGACGCCGCGCGCGTCACACGGTCAGCAATTTAAAAGAATTCTCTCGGAGACAAACTCATGACTCAACGGACCATCGCCGCTCTCATGCTTGCACTGGGCCTCGCTACTCTCGCCGGTTGCGCCTCGCCTACAGTGATCACCCTGAATGACGGTCGCGAAATCCAGGCCGTCGACACCCCTAAATACGACAAGGCTTCGGGCTTCTATGAGTTCGAACAACTTGACGGTAAGCAGACCCGCATCAACAAAGACCAGGTTCGCACCGTTAAAGACCTGTAAGTCTTAAGCGTTTGCCCCAAGGCCCGCCTCGCGCGGGCCTTGTCGTTTCCGGGGGTTACCAGCCGAGGGTGATTTGGCTGCGAAAGTCGCGTTGCTCGCCGGTGACCGGGTCGATAAACCGCACGCCTTGGGCCAGTAGCTTAAGTGGCTTGGCGTAGTCGTCTTCGGCGTCTTTGAGCACCTCGGGGTAGAACGGGTCATTGCAGATACTCGCCCCCAGCGCTGTCATGTGCACACGCAGCTGGTGCTTCTTGCCGGTCACGGGGAACAGGCCGTAGCGCCACAACTCGCCATTTTTTTCGCGCACCTCCACGGCAGTTTCAGTGTTACTGGCACCCGGCCCTTCCTGCATGCGGAAGAACGGCTCGCCCTCCACCAGGCGGCTTTTGTGCACCAACGGGAACGTCAGGTTCGGCAAAGCGGGGGCGATGGCTTCGTAGAATTTGTCGATGCGCCGCGTGGGAAACAGCTGTTGATACGCCGAACGGCTCTGCGGGTTGGCCGAGAACAACACCAGCCCCGCGGTGTGCCGGTCGATGCGGTGCAAAGGCACCAGCGAGGGGTTATCCAGGCGACGGATCAGACGGCGCAGCAGGGTTTGCTCGACGTACTCACCGGCGGGCGTCACCGGCAGGAAGTGCGGCTTGTCGGCCACTACCAGGTGTTCGTCGGCGTACAGGATGGTTTCCTGCACCGGGATCACTTTTTCATTCGGCACTTCGCGAAAGTAATAAATGCACAGGCCCTCTTTATAGGCCAGGTCCAGGCGGATGGGCGTGCCGTTGATGTCCAGCACGCGGCCGCGGGCGATGCGGTCCAGCCAGTGCTCACGGCTGATCGCCGGAAAGTGCTCGCACAGGCAATCCAGCACCGTGGCCCAAGGGCCGGGTGGCAAATACAGCGTGCTGGCTTGATGTTGCGAGGCGCAAAAACCGGTTGTGGACATGGACATGCTCGAAGCCTGGAAAAAACAGGCAGGCATTATCCCGCATGCAACGGGATTGAGCCTAGGGCATCTCTCAAGCCTTGGCCAATTGCGCGCGCAGGATCGGCGAGTCACTGGCGGCCTCGGTGAATTCCTTGAGCCAACGCAGCACGTCTACGGCTTCCCAACGGCCAGGGTCGTAAAGCGCGTACATCAAGCCCTGATAACCCACCACATCCAACTGCTTGTGATAACCGGCGCGCTGGAACAACGCTTCGATCTCGGCAAAGCAGGTATTGAAATGCACTTTGTTAAACGGCGTCTTGCCTTCCGTGACCAGGCCGTCGAGGCGCAGCTCGTTTACCGCGTCGCGCACGACGTCGGCGGACATGCGATTGACGCTGCTTTTCAGTTGTTCAACATTCACCACGGGCGTTCCCTCTATTCAATCGCTGTACAAGCATACAGTATCGTAATATTTGGAAACCCGCCATCGGAGAAGGCTTAAGAAAGGAAGGCAACAATCTGTTCAGTGTCGAATGGCCAGTCCAGTTCCGCCCCGGTGTCCACCCGGCGAAGCACCGGAATCCGCAGGCCGTAGGCTTCTGTCAGGTCGTCGGGGTCGGTGATGTCCACCAGCTCCACCAGCAAACCGTGTTCGACCAACGGCATGATTTCGACCTCGGCGATCTCACAAAGATGGCAACCCAGGGTGCCGAACAACTGGCATTCAGGAAGCATGGCGATGGGCTCGATCAGAAAGTAGACGGTCATTGTATGCCCGCCAGAATAAGCCCGACTACTCACAAAACACCTGACCCAGATCACCATGGCCTATAACTGATTCAGCGATTCTCGCGGCTTTTTGTCCGCTCAACCTGCAAGGAAGCTGCTCGTGTTCGCCAACCTGCTGATCATTCTGGCCTCATCCCTGGTGGTGATTGCGCTGTTTCGCCGGCTGCAACTGCCGCCCGTGCTGGGCTACCTGTGTGTGGGCCTGGCGGTGGGGCCTACTGCCCTCGACTGGGTGAACGACAGCGAAGACCTGCCCGACCTCGCCGAACTGGGCGTGGTGTTCCTGCTGTTTTCCCTGGGGCTGGAATTTTCCCTGACCAAGATGCTGGCCCTGCGCAGCGTGGTGTTTGGCCTGGGCAGTTTGCAGGTGCTCGGTTGCGGGGTGTTGCTGGGCGGCCTGCTGATGGGCTTCGGCCTGTCGCCAGGTGTTGCGCTGCTGCTCGGCGCGGGCCTGGCACTGTCGTCTACGGCCATCGTCAGCAAGGAGTTGGGCAGCCTCGGCGAAATCTTCAGCAGCCATGGCCAGAACGCGATAGGCGTGCTGCTGTTCCAGGATGTGGTGGCAGTGTTGCTGCTGACCTTGGTGCCGGTGTTTGCCGGCAGCAGCGAGCAGGCCTGGTATTGGGCGCTGCCGTTGACCTTGGGCAAAACCGTGGTGTTGTTCGTCGGCCTGCTGCTCGCCAGCCGCTGGTTATTGCCACGCCTGTTCCATGAAGTCGCCGCGTCCCATTCGGCGGAGCTGTTTGTACTGTTAGCCCTGGTAATCGTATTGCTCACCGCCTGGCTCACACACTTGCTGGGGCTCTCCCCTGCCCTCGGCGCGTTCCTGGCCGGCATGCTGCTGGGGGAAAGCCACTACCGTCATCAGATCGAAGCGGATATCCGCCCGTTTCGCGACATTCTGCTGGGGCTGTTTTTCGTCAGCATCGGCATGCTCATCGACCTGCAGCTGTTCGTCAGCCATAGCCTGCTGATTCTCGGCCTGACCCTCGCGCTGATGCTGATCAAAGGCTGCGTCGTGGCAGCGCTGGTCAAGCTGCGCGGCAGCGACAGTGAAACCGCCTGGCGCAGCGGCCTGGCCCTGGCGCAAGGCGGCGAGTTCTGTTTTGCCCTGATGGCGCAAATGCAACAGAGCCGGCTGATTCCGGACGCATTCAACGGCTTGCTGCTGGCCGCCACCTTCTGTTCGATGCTGCTGACCCCATTGCTGCTGCGCGCCGCACCGGCGATTGCCCTGCGCCTGCACCGCAAGCCCAACCAGCAAGTGCAGCTGGAAGAAATCACCGCACTCAATGCCGAGTTACGCGGCCATGCGGTGATTTGCGGCTACGGCCGCGTCGGGCAAACCATCGGGCGGTTTCTACGCCGCGAACAACAGGCGTTTATCGCCCTGGATGACGACCCCGAACGCGTCAAGGAAGCCGCCACCGAAGACCGCAACGTGCATTACGGCGACTGCCGTCGCGGCGCCCTGCTCAGTGCCGTCGGCCTGGAACGCGCGCGGTTGGTGGTGATTGCCGTGGACAACAGCGATGTCGCCCTGACCGTCCTGAAGGAGGCAAGAAGGATCAACCCGCGGGTGCCCATCCTGGTGCGCACCCGGGATGACAGCCAACTGGCCGAATTGAAAGCAGCGGGCGCCAGCGAAGTGGTGCCCGAGCTGTTGGAGTCGAGCCTGATGCTCGCCTCCCACGCCTTGATCCTGCTGGGCCTGCCGGACCAACAGGTGCAGGCGCGGGTCGATGACGTGCGGCGCAGCCGTTATCGCCTGCTGCACGGCGTTTACCCGCCGACTGAAAAACCGATCAATCCTGACTGACCGCGCCAATTTTGTGGATCGACAGGTCCGCGCCGTAATACTCCTGTTCCTGGCTCAGGCGCAGCCCATGCACGCGCTTGATCACGCCGTACACCAGCAGGCCGCCGACCAGCGCCACTACCACGCCCAGCGCCGTGCCGATCAATTGGCTGATCAGGCTGACACCGCCCAGGCCGCCCAGAGCGGTCTGGCCGAAGATGCCACACGCAATGCCGCCCCACACGCCGCACAAACCATGCAGCGGCCACACACCCAGCACATCGTCGATCTTCCAGCGATCCTGGGCCGCGATGAAGCACCACACAAACAAGCCTCCGGCCACCGCCCCCGTGACCAGCGCGCCCACCGGGTGCATCAGGTCGGAACCGGCGCAGATTGCCACCAGCCCGGCCAGCGGACCGTTATGCAGGAAACCTGGGTCATTGCGGCCGATTAACAGGGCGGCCACGGTACCGCCAACCATGGCCATCAGCGAGTTCACGGCGACCAGGCCGCTGACGCCATTGAGGGTTTGCGCGCTCATCACGTTAAAACCGAACCAGCCGACAATTAAAATCCACGAGCCCAGCGCCAGGAACGGAATGCTCGACGGCGCAAACGCCACCAGTCGCCCTTCGCGATATCGCCCGTTGCGCGGCCCCAGCAACAATACCGCCGCCAGCGCCAGCCAACCGCCCATGGCATGCACCACCACGGAACCGGCGAAGTCATGGAAACTGGCGCCGAAGCGCGCAAGCAGCCAGGCTTGCAGGCCGAAGTTGCCGTTCCACACCATGCCTTCGAAAAACGGGTAGATAAACGCCACGATCAGCGCGGTGGCGCACAGCTGCGGAGCGAACTTTGCACGTTCGGCAATGCCGCCGGAAATAATTGCCGGAATCGCCGCCGCAAAGGTCAGCAGGAAGAAGAACTTCACCAGGCCATAGCCATGATTCGCACTGATCACCGCCGCCGGTTGCATGAAGCTCACACCGTAGGAGATCCAATAGCCTATAAAGAAATAGGCCAGGGTGGAGATGGCGAAGTCGCTGAGGATCTTCGACAGGGCATTGACCTGGTTTTTCTGGCGTACGGTGCCGACTTCCAGGAATGCGAAGCCGGCGTGCATGGCTAGGACCATGACCGCGCCGATCAGGATAAACAGGGTGTTGGAGCTGTGGACGAGCGTGTCCACTGCACTTTGCAGGTTGTCCATGGAGGTTGGCAGGCCTGTAATAAAGGCAAAAAGCACCAAAGCGGTTCAAGCCGGGGGTTGCGCGCACTAAATTGGCACCAACGACCCCGCCCCTCTTCAGAGGGCGTGAACCGCTTTAGCGCAGCGATCAACACAACAGGCCGTTGCCGACAGGGTTTTTCCGCGAGTTTCGGTTATTTAGGGTAAGGTTTTTCAAGGCATTCGCCCGAACCGCCCGGATTCAGCGCAGGCCCCAGGGCTTGCGCACCAAGGCAAAGCAAAAGCTGTACCAGACAATTGCACTGAACCTTCACCGAAGCCGGTGACTCGAAAACAAACGTAACGAACACAACAGCTGTACAGATCAGCCAATCACGGAGATAACCATGGCCAGAAGAACTGCAAAGACTGCTCAAGAAATACTGATGGCGGATTTTCAAACCCTGGTCAGCGACACCGAAAAGTTGCTCGACGACACCGCCGTGCTGGCCGGTGACCAGGCCGATGAGCTGCGCACCAAGATCCATGACAGCCTGCTCAAGGCCCGTGAAACCCTGCAACTGACCGAAGACTCCCTGCGTGAGCGCGGCCAGGCGGCGGTGACTGCGACGGAAGATTACGTGCAGGCCAACCCTTGGCAGTCTGTCGGCATTGCTGCCGGCGTGGGCTTTCTGATCGGCCTGCTGGCTACAAGGCGCTAACTATGGCAATCGGCGAAAACGGCCCGTCCACGGGCGCAGGCTCCACATCACGACGCCTGGGCGCGGCCGTTCTCGGCCTGCTGCACAGCCATGTCGAGTTGTTTGGCATCGAGTTGCAAGAGCAGAAGTCGCGTACGGTCAGCCTGCTGTTGTTTGCCGGCTTGGCGCTGGTGTTTGCCCTGCTGTTGCTGGTGGGGTTGTCGGCGTTGGTGATGATTCTGGTATGGGACACCTACCGTCTTACGGGGATCATCAGCCTCTGCGTGTTCTACACCCTGGCCGCAGCCTTCTGCGGGGTGCGTTTGAAAGCGGCGATATTTGATGAATCCACGCCGTTTCACGCCACCCTTGAAGAGCTGGCCAATGATCGGGAGCGCCTGCTGCCATGAGCCTCACTGAAGTCCCGCAAAACACCACGCGTCGGGAAATGCGCAAGGCGTTGATTCGCCTGCGCATGGAAATGCACCGTCAGGAAATCCGTCACGAGTCCCAGCAACTCATGGCGCCCCTGAACAAGGTGCGTGACATGCGCCATAACTGGCAAGACAGCCTGGGCATCAAACACGCGCCGCTGTGGGGCGTGGCGGCGGTGACGCTGATGGGCTTCTTCACCGGCAAGGGCGCCAAAGGCGGCAGTATCAGCAGCCTGACGCGCCTGGTGCGGCTGGGGGCGGGGTTGATCCCGTTGATCAAGCTGGCCATGCAAGGCGCTTCGCGCAAAGGCTAAGCTCGCGCTGGCTGCATTCTTGCAAACAGAATCGGCCCGGCCCTCGTTACTGAGGGCCGGGCCTTTTTTCGCTGATTGTTTTTAAGGAGGCCTCGTGATCGACGGGCAACCGCTCGCCTGTTTCCAGCCGTTTATTGACACCGCCACCGGGCGCATCGCTGGCGTCGAAGCGCTCGGCCGCCTGCGCCAGGCGGATGGCCGCTTGCAGTCGGTAGGCCCACTGTTTGCCGACCCACGCACGCCGGGCGTGGCCTTGCGCCGCCTCGACCGACAGATCCGCGACAATGCCCTGAGCCGTCTGCATGAAGCGCCCGAAGACTGGTTCCTCAGCCTGAACATCTCGCCGCGCTGGATCAACCGACTGCGCCCCGGCCAAGCCTTGCCCAGCTTGAAGCAGGTGCATGCCCATGGCGTCGACCCGCAGCGCATCGTGTTCGAGATCACCGAATTGGGCGGCGACATTCAGCGCCTCGCCGATGTGGTAGCGCGTTATCGCGAAGCCGGTGCACGCATCGCCATCGATGACTTCGGCGCCGGTTATTCCCAACTCGATCGGGTATTGGCGCTGCAGCCGGACATCCTCAAGCTGGACATGCGCCTGTTTCAGGAAGCCGCCAAAGGCGGCCCGAGCAGCGAAGTGGTGCGGGCACTGGCGCAAATGGCCGAAAAAACCGGGTGCTGGATCATCGCCGAAGGCGTGGAAACCGAGGCGCAGTTGAGTTTTGCCCTGGAATGCGGCGCACGCTATGTGCAGGGTTACCTGTTTGCCCAGGCGCAGCTCGACTGGTTTGCCACGGATGCGTTCGTGTCGCGCTTTGCCCAGCTACGCAGCGTCTACGTGCAGCACAAACTGGCGGAGCGCGGTCGTATCATGCAGTTGCGCCTGCAATTGGCCGAGCTGATGAAAATCCTCCAGGCCTGGGCACAAAACCGTGCACCGCTGGACCACTTGCCGCAATTGCCGGACTTCCCCTGGCTGTTGCGCTTTTACCAGTGCGACCGCCATGGCACCCAGTTGACGCCCAACTTCGAGTGGCGCCAGGACGCCTGGCAGGCCGACAGTCGCTACCTGGGCCACAACTGGTCGTGGCGGCCCTACTTCTACTATCTGCTCGCCGAAGGCTGGGAGGAACGGCGCCTGACCCTTTCCTCAACCTACCGCGATGCCACCACCAACCAGTACTGCCTGACCGCCGGACAATTCTTCGATAACGGTCAGCGTTTGCTGTTAATCGATATCGACGCGGCCGGACTGTAGATTTTCGCTTGCCCCGCCAGGGCGGAACCGCGAAGCTGGGCAGTGTCATTCACCGCACGGAGAGTACCCGCCTTGGATTGGCCCACCCTGCTAACCCGCGAACGTCTTGGAAAGCCCCTGCATAGCCCGGAAGAATTGGGTCGCAGCCCGTTTCACAAGGACCATGACCGCATTATTTTCTCCGGCGCGTTCCGTCGCCTGGGGCGCAAGACCCAAGTGCACCCGGTGTCCAGCAACGACCATATCCACACCCGCCTGACCCACTCACTGGAAGTCAGTTGCGTCGGTCGCTCCCTCGGCATGCGCGTAGGCGAAACCCTGCGCAGCGCCCTGCCCGACTGGTGCGACCCGAGCGACCTGGGCATGGTGGTGCAATCGGCCTGCCTGGCCCACGACATCGGCAACCCGCCGTTCGGGCACTCCGGTGAAGATGCGATTCGTCACTGGTTCCAGCAGGCAGCCGGGCGCGGCTGGCTGGACGACATGAGCAGTGCCGAACGCAATGACTTCCTCAATTTTGAAGGCAACGCGCAAGGCTTTCGCGTGCTCACCCAGCTTGAGTACCACCAGTTCGACGGCGGTACACGACTGACCTATGCCACCTTGGGCACTTACCTGAAATACCCCTGGACCGCCCGCCACGCGGACTCGTTGGGTTATAAAAAGCATAAGTTCGGCTGTTACCAGAGCGAGCTGCCGATCCTTGAGCAGATCGCCCACAAGCTCGGGCTGCCACAGCTGGAAGAACAACGCTGGGCCCGTCACCCGCTGGTGTACTTGATGGAGGCAGCCGACGATATCTGCTACGCGTTGATCGACCTCGAAGACGGGCTGGAAATGGAGTTGCTGGAATACACCGAGGTCGAGTCATTGTTGCTCGACCTGGTGGGCGACGATCTGCCCCAGACGTATCGGCAACTGGGCGCGCAGGACTCGCGTCGACGCAAGCTGGCGATCCTGCGCGGCAAGGCCATTGAGCACCTGACCAATGCCGCTGCACGTGCCTTCGTCGAACAACAGGATGCCTTGCTCGCCGGCACGCTGCCGGGCGACTTGGTGGAGCACATGCACGGCCCCGCCAAGCGTTGCGTGCTGGACGCCAAGGACATGGCGCGCAAGAAAATCTTCCAGGACAAGCGCAAGACCCTGCATGAAATCGGCGCCTACACCACGCTGGAAATCCTCTTGAACGCGTTTTGTGGTGCAGCGCTGGAGCAACATGGCGGGCGCACGCCGTCGTTCAAGAACCGGCGCATCCTCGACTTGCTGGGTAACAACGCACCCAACCCAGCCTGGCCGCTGCACGCGTCGTTCCTGCGCATGATCGACTTTATCGCCGGCATGACCGACAGCTATGCAACCGAAATGGCGCGTGAGATGACAGGGCGCTCCAGCCCGCAGTGAAGAAATGGGTCACGCCGCCTGCCTCCCGCACAGAATTTGCCTACGGCGGGAACAGAGCGGCCTGATCGAATTCGCACATTCATTCGAGGAATAATCACGCACGCTTCCGGCGGACGTGGCGAGCAATTCCTACGCCCCACCCCATCGACTCTTGACTGACCCATGTGCCTCCTATGCCCAGTTCCCCCCTCCGAATCCTATTGGTGGAGGATCATCCCTTTCAACTGCTGGCCACTCAGTGCCTTCTCAAAAGTTTCGGCTTCGAGCGCCTGACCCTGGCTGAAAATGCCGAACAGGCTATCCGCGTGATGTCTGCGTCCCAGGCACCCTTTGATCTGATGCTATGCGACCAATGCCTGCCGGATTTACCGGGGCTGGAACTGGTGGAAATCGCCACCCGCCAACGCTTTATAATGGGTGCCATCCTATTGAGCGGGCTCCCCGCCACAGAACTTTCCAACCTGATGAGCCAAGCCCTGGCGCGCGGTTTACCCCTCCTGGGTTATTTATTGAAACCTTTGAACAGAGACGAACTTGCAACGTTAATTGCACCAATACGCCGATTATAAATGTAGGACTTTAAACGCTGTCCATCGACGAAACATCACCTGAACCCTCCGCTAAACCCTTGGCGCCGCCAATAAGCACAATGCCTCAATAATTGCTTACACCTACCGTCACAAAGACTTATCGACTGGTAGGCTATTACCTTTTTTCATGTAGGAATTCTCTTGTTTTATACCTACTCCCCACAAGGTTCATGCGCCCCCCTCATCTTCTGAGCTAATGTGCCCGCTTTATTTGCACTTGCATGGAACGTGATTATGAACACAGTTTTTATCATTGATGACCACCCGGTTATACGGCTGGCGATTCGGATGTTGTTGGAACACGAAGGTTATAAAGTCGTCGGTGAAACGGACAACGGCTGTGATGCGATACAGATGGTTCGTGAGTGCCTGCCGGACTTGATTATTCTGGATATCAGCATCCCCAAACTTGATGGCCTCGAAGTGCTGTGCCGATTCAACGCCATGAACACCTCGATGAAAACCCTGATTCTGACCGCCCAATGCCCGACGCTGTTCGCCACCCGCTGCATGCGCTCAGGTGCGGATGGTTATGTGTGCAAGGAAGGCGACCTGAGCGAGCTGCTGAGCGCGATCCGTGCGGTGCTGTCGGGCTACAATTACTTCCCCAGCCAGGCCTTGAACGCCAACAACGCAGACGGCAAGGACTTCGAGGAACTTGAACTGTTCAAGACAGTGAATGATCGAGAACTAATGGTGTTACAACTTTTTGCACAAGGCCGCACCAACAAAGAAATAGCCAAAGGCATGTTTCTCAGTAACAAGACAGTAAGCACTTACAAAAAAAGGCTGATGCAAAAACTTAAAGCCAAATCCTTGGTAGAACTTATCGAGATGGCAAAACGAAACGCGCTAGTGTGAGAAAGCGGATGCCCAGGTGTATAAAGGACTATTTGATTATATTAATCGCCGGCGTGTGCTTCAGCACGACCGCATCCGCGACCTCTCAACCCGGTCCGGAACACTTCACCTTATTGAGCCGCGCGGCTGCCGTTCAACTGGATGTTCAACTGGACAAGGCTCAGCGCCAGTGGCTGCAGAACAAACGCGAGTTGGTATTAGGCACTGCCGCACCTGACTACCCGCCCTTCGATCTTACCTCCAGCGGCCGCGATTATGAGGGCCTGACCGCCGATTACGCAGGGTTGTTGAGCAAAGCCCTGGCCTTGCCGATCAAGGTACTTCGCTACTCATCGCGGGAGGCATCCATACATGCCCTCGAAACCGGCGAAATTGATCTGCTGGGCTCCGCCAACGGGTTTGAGGCCGCCAACCCGAACCTCACGTTGTCGCAACCCTACGCCGTGGATCAACCCGTGCTGGTGACCCGGGAGAGCGAAACGCGCAGCCTGAGCGACGGCCTGGCCGGGCTTCGCATGAGCCTGGTCTACCATTACCTGCCGCTCGATGAAGTGGAAAAGTTATACCCGCAAGCGCAGATTCGCGCTTACCCCTCGTTTCAAAACGCCTTGAATGCGGTGGCTTTCGAACAGGCGGACGTGTTTCTCGGCGATACCATTTCCACCCATTACATGATCAACAAGGGCTACCTGAAGAATATCCGCATGGCCAACTTCGGCAAGCATGAAGCCTACGGTTTCAGCTTTGCCATGCGCCACGACCAACACACGCTCTTGAGTATCGTCGACACGGTGCTGGCCGCCGTACCCATGAATGAGCGGGACAGCATCGCCAAGCGCTGGAGCGCCGGCAGCGATATTTTGCTGACCGATAAAAAACTGCAGCTGACCCAACGCGAAGAGCGCTGGCTCAAAGACAACCCGGTGGTGAGGGTCGTGGTCAACGAGACCCTCGCGCCACTGACGTTCTTTGATGCCGACGGCAACTTTCGTGGCATCACCGCCGATTTGCTGGAGCTGATTCGCCTGCGTACCGGGTTGCGTTTCGAGATCCAGCGCACTCGCGAAGTCAACGCGATGATCGACCAGCTCGTCACCGGCAAGGCCGATATCATCGGCGCTATCGTCCCCAGCGCCGAACGGGAAACCCAGCTGAGTTTCAGTCGCCCCTACCTGGAAAACTCCTATGTTCTGCTGACCCGCAAGGAGCCCAACGCGCCCTCGAACCTGGAACAGATGGCAGGCCTGCGCCTGGCAATCACCGAGGGCAACCCAATGGAAAAAATCCTGCGCCAGGATTTCCCGCTGGTCCACCTGGTGGAAGTCAGCGATACCTTCAAGGCCTCGGAATTGCTCGCCCAGGGAAAAGTGGAAGGCGCAGTGAATTCGCTGGTGATCGCCAACTATTTGCTCTCCTCGCTGATGTTCCAGGACAAGCTGCAGATCAGCACCAGTATCGGCACCCTGCCCGCCACGTTCGCCCTGGCGACGCCGCGCCGCGCGGTCGAACTCAGTTCAATCCTGGACAAGGCGCTGCTGAGCATTGCTCCGGACGAAATGGGCGTGATCAACAGTCGCTGGCGAGGCTACAGCGCCGCCTCCGACAGCTATTGGCGCAATTACCACCAACTGATCGCGCAAATCATCATCGGCACCGGGCTGTTGCTGCTGATCTCGTTGACCTGGAACGCCTACATGCGCCGCCAGATCAAACACCGCAAGATGGCCGAGCGCGCCCTCAACGATCAATTCGAATTCATGCGGGCACTGGTGAATGAAACGCCGCACCCCATTTATGTGCGTGATCGCAAGGGGCTGCTGCAAACCTGCAATGACAGTTACCTGCAGGTGTTCGACGTCAAGCGCGAAGAAGTGATTGGCAAAAGTGTGATCCAGATGGACATGGCGCTGGAGTCGGAAGCTGCGCAGTACCACGCCGACTACCAGCGGGTGGTGCACGAAGGTAACCCGTTGATCCTTGATCGCACGCTGCATATTCAAGGAAAAAAACTGACGATCTACCATTGGATCCTGCCCTATCGCGACTCGGTCGGCGAAGTGCAAGGCATCATCGGTGGCTGGATCGATATCAGTGAGCGGCGCCAACTGTTCGACGAGTTGCGCACCGCCAAGGAACGCGCCGATGAAGCCAACCGTGCCAAAAGTACCTTTCTCGCCACCATGAGCCATGAGATCCGTACGCCGATGAATGCGGTGATCGGCATGCTCGAGCTGACACTCAAACGCGCCGACCAGGGCCATCTTGATCGCCCGGCTATCGAAGTGGCCTACAACTCGGCCAAGGACCTGCTGGAGCTGATCGGCGACATCCTCGACATCGCGCGCATCGAGTCCGGCCGTCTGAGCCTGGCCCCGGAGCGCGTGAACCTGGGCGAGGTGATCGAGTCGGTGGTGCGCGTCTTCGATGGCCTGGCCCGGCAGAAGACCCTCAGCCTGCTGCTGGAGTCCGATCCCGTTATCGACGATACCGCCGTGCTGATCGACCCCTTGCGCTTCAAACAGGTGCTGTCCAACCTGGTCAGCAATGCCATCAAGTTCACCGAGCGCGGGCAGGTGAAGATCAAGGTGAACGTGCACGCCACCGAACGGCCGCAGGAGATCCAGATGAAACTGGTGGTCGAGGACACCGGCATCGGCATCAGCCGAGACGACCAATTACGGCTGTTCGAGCCCTTTGCCCAGGCTGACAACTCTGGGCACCTGGCCAGGAGCGGAGCAGGCCTGGGCCTGGTGATCTGTCGCAGCCTGTGCTCAATGATGGGCGGGCAACTGAGCCTGAGCAGCGTGCCGATGGTGGGTACCCAGGTCCATGTCACCCTGAACATGACGCTCCTGCAGCCGATCGAAGTGCTGGACGAACTCAAGTCGCAGGCCCCTGCTGCCGCCCCGGTACTCAACGTACTGGTGGTGGACGACCACCCGGCGAACCGCTTGTTGATGTGCCAGCAACTGGGTTACCTGGGGCACCAGTTCACTGCCGCTCAGCACGGTGCCGCCGGGTTTCAAGCCTGGCGCCAGGAGCGCTTCGACCTGGTGATCGCCGACTGCAATATGCCCGTCATGAATGGCTACGAGTTGAGCCGCTCGATCCGTGAATATGAGCAACGTGAGCAACTGGCGCCTTGCGTGATACTCGGCTTCACCGCCAACGCCCAACCCGAGGAGAAACTACGCTGCGCGCAAGCGGGCATGAACGATTGCCTGTTCAAACCCATCAGCCTCACGGCACTGGAACTGCAACTGGGGCAAATCCGGCCACAACCCGCGGGCCAGCAGCTGGAACTGGACTGTCTGGATGCGTTGACCGGTGGCGACCCGCTCCTGAGCCGGCGCTTACTGGAGGAACTGTTGAGCAGCAGCCGCCTGGACCGCCAGGAACTGCTGGCCCTGCTGGCTCGGCAGGCGCCGCCCCAAGCCATTATCGAGCAAGCCCACAAAATCAAGGGCGCAGCGCGCATCGTGCAGGCAAGCGCCCTGGCGACGCAATGCGAAGCGCTCGAGCAGGCCTGCGCCCGCAGCGAGGATCGTGCCCTGATCGAAACCTACGTGAAGTCCCTGGAAAAGCTCATGCTTGAATTGGAAAGGACGCTGCACGTGCAGCTCCATAAGCTGGATAGCCAGAACCTTGGCTAGCCCCTTCCTGACAGATCAGCAGTCGGTCAAGCGCAGGAAAATCGCCGCCAACCGCTCGATACCCGCCTGGTCCTCAAGGCTGAAACGGGCCAGCGACGGGCTGTCCAGATCAAGCACGCCGATCAACACGCCGTCCTTGACCAACGGCACCACCAGTTCGCTGTTAGACGCGCTGTCACAGGCGATATGCCCGGGGAACGCGTGAACGTCTTCCACCCGCTGGGTTTGCCGCGATGCCGCCGCGGCGCCGCAGACGCCACGACCGAACGGAATACGCACACAGGCGATCTGGCCCTGGAACGGGCCAAGCACCAATTCTTCATTGCGATTGAGGTAGAAGCCCGCCCAGTTCAAGTCATCCAGCTGGTTGAACAGAAACGCCGAAAACTGCGCACTGTTGGCGATGAAGTCGCGCTCATCGGCCAGCAGCGACTCCAACTGCGCGCAAAGCATGGCATAGCCGTCCAGGCCGGTGCCGGCCTGTTGTAAATCGATCATGGTTGACGCTCCAACAACTTGAGTCCTACCCAGTAACGGGCGAATTGATACGCGCAACGGCCGTTGCGGTTGCCGCGCCCGGTGGCCCAGCGCACGGCGAGAATGTCGAGGGCTTCATCACGCTGCCACTGCAAACCAGCCTTGCTGGCCAGCTCGCCGATCCAGTGCTCGACCACATCCAGGAAGTGTTCCTGGCTGAACGGGTAGAACGACAACCACAGGCCAAAACGGTCGGACAAGGCAATCTTGTCCTCCACCGCCTCACTGGGGTGCAACTCGCCATCCACCCGCTTCCAATTGTCGTTGTCGCTCTGGTTTTCCGGCACCAGGTGACGGCGGTTCGAGGTGGCGTACAGCAGCACGTTTTCCGGCGCCTGTTCCAGCGAGCCGTCCAGCACACTCTTGAGCACGCGGTAGTCGCCCTCGCCGGCCTCGAAGGACAGGTCATCACAGAACAGGATAAAACGCTGCGGCAGCTTGAGCAGTTGCTCGACCACGCGCGGCAGGTCGGCCAAGTGATCGCGCTCGATTTCAATCAGGCGCAAACCGGCCTTGGCGTGCTGCGCCAGCAAGGCGCGCACCATCGACGATTTACCCGTGCCACGCGAGCCCCACAGCAACGCATGGTTGGCGGGCAGGCCATCAAGAAATTGTTGCGTGTTGCGTGCCAACTGCTCACGTTGCTTGTCTACCCCTATGAGGTCGGACAGGCGCATGTCCAGGCTGACGTCCAGCGGCAGCAAAAAGCCTGAGCGGCCTTCACGCTGCCAACGGGCGGCGAGGCATTGGTTCCAGTCGATGGCTTGGCGCGGTGCAGGTAACAAGGGTTCCAGGCGAGCCAGTACCGCATCGGCCCGCTCAAGAAAGGCATTCAATCGAGAATCCACGATTATTCCTCTGGCAAGTTCTTGCAAAAGATGGCGTATTGGCAACCCTGCGGCAGACCGCACGCGGCTGCGTAAAAAAATGATTCATGCCGGCCAAGCCAGAGCGTGTGGATGTTCAGCTATGCTTGCCGGGCGAAGGGAAACGTGAAGTGGTTCAACACCCGATGGATATCAAGTTCGCCCACCGCTTGTCTTATAAACAAGCTCGATTGACTGTGCTGGTCGGTTTCGTCTTGGGAACCTTGCTCAGTCTGATCCAAATCGGCATTGATTATGCCAGCGAAGACGCATCCATCAACCGTGAAATACGCTCGCTGATCGAAATCAGCCATAACCCCGCTTCACGTATTGCCTACAACATCGACGCCGAACTCGCCCAGGAACTGACCCTGGGCCTGCTGCATTCCCCGGCGATCATTCATGCGCAATTGGTCGATAACAATGGTGTGGTCCTGGCCGACGTCGATCGCCCGCGCAAGGAAAGTACCTACCGGCCTCTCAGCGATTTTCTGTTCGGCGCCAACCGCCAGTTTGAAGACCGGCTGTTCTTGAGCCACATGCCCAACGATTCCCTCGGCGTCTTGCGCCTGGACGTGGACACTTACGCCTTTGGCAGCCGTTTCCTGCACCGCGCCGAGATTACCCTGCTCAACGGCTTTGCCCGCAGCCTGCTGCTGACGGGCATTCTGCTCGGCCTGTTCTACGTGATGCTGACTCAGCCACTGGTGCGCATTATTCGCGCGCTGAGCACCAGCAAGCAGGCCCACCTGGACTGCCCACCGGGGCACGAAAACGACGAAATCGGCGTGCTGGTCAGCGTTGCCAACCAGCAATTTGAAAACATGGAGACCGAAATCCAGCAACGGCGCCACGCCGAGGACCGCCTCACCGAATACCTGAGCCAACTGGAAACGATCGTCTCTGCGCGCACCCTTGAACTCAAGGCCAGCAACCAGCGCTTGAGCCAATCCAACGATGAACTGGAAGCGGCAAAGTTGACCGCATTGGCCATGGCCCAGGCCCGCGCTGCATTCCTGGCCAATATGAGCCACGAGATCCGTACACCGCTCAATGGGCTGCTGGGAATGATCGCGCTGTCGCTGGACAGCCCGCTGAACGCCGAACAGCGCCAACAACTGTCCATCGCCCACGATTCGGGCAAGGTGCTGGTGGAGTTGCTCAACGATATCCTCGACCTGTCGAAGTTCGACGCCGGCCAGCTGGAGCTGGAGCGCATCCCGTTTGACCTGGGGTCGCTGGTGGAAGACACCGCCAACTTGCTGTCGCAGAACGCCGCGCCGAGTGTCGAGTTGACCTGCTTGATCGACCCGCTGTTTCCAGCCCAAGTGATAGGTGACCCGACGCGGGTACGGCAGATCGTCAGCAACTTGCTCTCCAATGCCTTGAAGTTCACCCGCTTCGGGCGCGTGGACGTATACCTGAGCGCCCTTGATGGCCGGGTAAAAATCGAAGTCTGTGACACCGGTATCGGCATTGCCCAGGAAGCGCAGGTAAAGATATTCCAGCCGTTCACCCAGGCGGGCGCGGGTATCACTCGCCAGTTTGGCGGCACGGGACTGGGGCTGGCATTGACGCATAACCTGTGTGAAGCAATGAGCGGCCGCTTGAGTATCAGCTCTGAAGTCGGGTTTGGCAGCCAGTTCTGTGCCGAGCTGCCGCTGCCCACGCATTTACCCGCCGCCCGTCAGGCGCCCCTGGCAGGCGACGTGATGGTGATCACCAGCAGCCGTAATGGCCTGACGGAGTTGCTGACCAACTTGCTGCCGCACTGGTGCCTGACGCCGCGCCTTTACTCCCAGGACGATGACCTGAGCGGGCAAACTCCCGACTTACTGATCACTGACTGCCCGGAGTGCCTGTTCCGCTTACGCCCGGCGATTACCGCGCCAATCCTGCTGGTGACCGCCTATGGCAACTTCATGCCCAGCGAGGAAGTCGCAGGCCTGGCGCCGCTGCAGCAACAGGCACGCCCATTGAGCCGCAACGCGCTGTACCAGATTCTGCAGCGCAACTTGCACAGTGACGCACAACTGATCCTTGACCCGATCCAGATGGACGCCGCGCCCTTCACGCACCGGGCGCGCATCCTGTTGGTGGAGGACAACCCGGTCAATCAACTGGTGGCCAAGGGCATGCTCAGCAAGCTCGGTTGCGAAGTGATCGTGGCCGCCCACGGTGGCGAAGCGCTCAAGTTCCTTGAGGAACAGCGCTTTGACATGGTGTTGATGGACTGCAACATGCCAGTGATGAACGGCTACGAAGCCAGCCGGCAGATTCGTCGCAGCGGGCGCTGGCCGGACTTGCCCATCGTCGCCTTGACCGCCAACGCCCTGGCCGAGGAACGCGAACGTTGCCGGGCCGCCGGCATGGATGACTACCTGGCCAAGCCGTTTCGCCGTGAAGAACTCAAGGCGCTGCTGGACTTGTGGGTGCCACAGACGACAAGTCCTTGATCTGCGCCAGCAACTGGTCCAGGCCGTGGCGCAAGGCGTCGGCCTGATTCAGGTCGATGCCGCTGTCACACAACAGCCGGGTTTTCAGGCCGTGGGTCTGGTCGCGTAAATGCACACCGGCCGGGGTCAGGCTCAAGTGCACCTCCCGCTCATCCCGCGCACTGCGCTGGCGCCGAACCAGGGCGAGCTGCTCAAGACGCTTGAGCAGGGGCGTCAACGTGCCGGAATCGAGCATCAACCGCTGCCCCAATGCCTTGACCGTGGGCTGCGGCGCAGCTGCCGCGTGCCACTCCCACAGCACCAGCATGACCACGTATTGCGGGTAGGTCAGGCCCAACTGGTCGAGCATTGGCTTGTAGGCACGCGTCACCGCGCGGGAGGCGGCGTAGAGCTTGAAACACAGCTGGTCGTCCAGGGCCAGGGACACGGTGGTTGCGTCGATCATTTGAGCAGGGCTTCGATCTCTTGGGTCAAGTTCTGGGGCTTGGTGGTTGGGCCAAAACGCTTGACCACCTTACCGTCACGACCAATCAGGAACTTGGTGAAATTCCACTTGATGCCCTTGGAACCCAGCAACCCAGGCGCTTGCTTTTTAAGCTGCACGAACAGCGGGTGGGCCTCGCTGCCGTTGACGTCGATCTTCTTGAACAGCGGGAAGCTGACGCCGAAATTCAATTCGCAGAATTCGGAAATCGCCGTTTCGTTGCCCGGCTCCTGTTTACCGAATTGGTTGCAGGGGAACCCCAGCACCACCAATCCTTGGTCTTTGTACTGCTGCCAGAGCTGTTCGAGGCCTTTGTACTGCGGGGTGAAGCCACATTTGCTGGCGGTGTTGACCACCAAAATGGCCTTGCCGGCAAAATCGGCCAAGGTCTTTTGCTCACCCTTGATGGTGGTGCACGGGATGCTCAGCAGGTTGTTGCTCATGGCAGTGCCTCGATTAAGATGAAAGACGCTGAAAGATAGTAGACGATTCAATTGTGTGCAATTTAATTGATCGCATTGATGATGCGTACTCGATGCAACTATGGGGCGGGTTTGGCCGCGATGCAGGCACGCCTGTCACTGCTTTGAAGCTGACGCAGAGCGTCAAGGGCGGCATTCCCACGCAGAGCGTGGGAACGATCAGCGATCAGTGGTTTTAGCGGGGGACGAGGTCCAGGCACACCGAGTTGATGCAGTAACGCAGGCCCGTCGGCGGCGGGCCGTCCGGGAACACGTGGCCCAGGTGCGCATCGCATTTGGCGCAGGTGACTTCGGTACGGATCATGCCGTGGCTGACGTCGCGGATCTCGATCATCGCGCTGTCGGCAATCGGCGCGTAGAAGCTCGGCCAGCCGCAGCCGGAATCAAACTTGGTAGTGGAATCGAACAGCGGTTCATTGCAGCAGATGCAGTGATAAACGCCGTCGGTCTTGGTTTCGTTGTACTTGCCGCTGAAAGGCCGCTCGGTGCCCTTGAGACGACAAACCTGGTACTGCTCCGGGTCGAGCATGGCCTTCCATTCATCAACGGTTTTCTGCAACTTTTCCATCGGTACACCTCGGCAACTGAAAAAGCCTGATCTGTGTCTTTTCCATGGATCAGGCGGCACGTATGATTGCGCCTCTTCAAAACGCCAGTCTGGCACCCGCGCTATCGGCATTCAAACGTATTTATGGATGCAGGCCTCGCAGGATTCGCAGTACGGTAGTGTCCACGCCGTCTGGATCGTTCATTTTCAGGATCACATCGCCATGCAGGTCAGCAAATCGAACAAGCTCGCCAACGTCTGCTACGACATTCGCGGCCCGGTGCTCAAGCACGCCAAACGCCTGGAAGAGGAAGGCCATCGCATCCTCAAGCTGAACATTGGCAACCCGGCGCCCTTTGGTTTCGAAGCGCCGGACGAAATCCTCCAGGACGTGATCCGCAACCTGCCGACCGCCCAGGGCTACAGCGATTCCAAGGGCCTGTTCAGCGCGCGCAAGGCCGTGATGCAGTACTACCAGCAGAAGCAGGTGGAAGGTGTCGGCATCGAAGACATCTACCTGGGCAATGGTGTGTCCGAGCTGATCGTGATGTCCATGCAGGCCCTCCTCAACAATGGCGACGAAGTGCTGGTGCCGGCGCCTGACTACCCGCTGTGGACCGCCGCCGTGACCCTGGCCGGTGGCCACCCGGTGCACTACCTGTGCGACGAAGGCGCCGACTGGTTCCCGGACCTGGCCGACATCAAGGCCAAGATCACCCCGAACACCAAGGCTTTGGTGATCATCAACCCGAACAACCCGACCGGCGCCGTGTACTCCAGGGAAGTCCTGCTGGGCATGCTGGAACTGGCGCGCCAGCACAACCTGGTGGTGTTCTCCGACGAGATCTACGACAAGATCCTCTACGATGACGCCGTGCACGTGTGCACCGCCTCGCTGGCGCCGGACCTGCTGTGCCTGACGTTCAACGGCCTGTCCAAGTCCTACCGCGTGGCGGGTTTCCGCTCCGGCTGGATCGCCATTTCGGGCCCCAAGCACAACGCCCAGAGCTATATCGAAGGCATCGACATGCTGGCCAATATGCGCCTGTGCGCCAACGTGCCGAGCCAGCACGCGATCCAGACCGCACTCGGCGGCTATCAGAGCATCAACGACCTGGTATTGCCCCAGGGCCGCCTGCTGGAACAGCGCAACCGCACTTGGGAACTGCTCAACGCGATCCCGGGTGTCAGCTGCGTAAAACCCATGGGCGCGCTGTACGCCTTCCCGCGGATCGACCCGAAAGTCTGCCCGATCTTCAACGACGAGAAGTTCGTGCTCGACCTGCTGCTGTCGGAAAAACTGCTGGTGGTGCAAGGAACGGCGTTCAACTGGCCGTGGCCGGATCACTTCCGCGTGGTGACGTTGCCGCGGGTGGATGACCTGGACATGGCCATTGGTCGCATCGGCAACTTCCTCAAGTCCTATCGCCAGTAGTGCAAATGACGCTGTACGACCGACAATCGGTCGTACAGCGAGTATCTGGCAACACTTCTCTGCGCGACGCTCCTCTTCCCTTGCCGCTGTACACCACGGACCGGTCAACCCCCGCAATTACAGGGGACAAAGGCGTGACTGCAGCGTTCGCAGCTGGCTTTACCGGTCGGAAAATCCTTTCAAGGCTCTACATTCGCGCTGTAGGACACAGTTTGAAATAGTCGCTCGGTTGAATCACCCCTGGCCGCACCTTATATACCCCGCAGTACGCGACATATTAAGCATGAGGAGAACTCTACAACCATGATGCGCATCCTGCTGTTCTTGGCCACTAACCTGGCGGTCGTGCTGATTGCCAGCATTACCCTGAGCCTTTTCGGCTTCAACGGGTTCATGGCGGCCAACGGGGTTGATCTGAACCTCAATCAGCTGCTGGTTTTCTGTGCAGTCTTTGGTTTTGCCGGTTCGATCTTCTCGCTATTCATCTCCAAGTGGATGGCGAAAATGAGCACCAGCACCCAGGTCATCACCCAGCCCCGCACCCGGCATGAACAATGGTTGCTGCAAACCGTTGAGCAACTGTCACGCGAGGCCGGCATCAAGATGCCTGAGGTCGGGATCTTCCCGGCCTATGAAGCCAACGCCTTTGCCACCGGCTGGAACAAGAACGACGCGCTCGTCGCGGTCAGCCAGGGCATGCTGGAACGCTTCTCTTACGACGAAGTGAAGGCGGTACTGGCCCACGAGATCGGCCACGTGGCCAACGGCGACATGGTCACCCTGGCGCTGGTACAGGGCGTGGTGAACACCTTCGTGATGTTCTTTGCGCGGATCATCGGCAACTTTGTCGACAAGGTGATCTTCAAGAACGAAGGCGGCCGCGGCATTGCCTACTTCGTGGCGACCATCTTCGCCGAAGTGGTACTGGGCTTCCTGGCCAGCGCAATCACCATGTGGTTCTCGCGCAAACGCGAGTTCCGCGCAGACGAAGCCGGTGCCCGCCTGGCCGGTACCGGGGCGATGATTGCAGCGCTGCAACACCTGCGCTCCGAGCAAGGCCTGCCGGTGCACATGCCGGACAGCCTGACGGCGTTTGGTATCAACGGTGGCATCAAGCAAGGCTTTGCACGCATGTTCATGAGCCACCCGCCGCTGGAAGAGCGGATTGACGCACTGCGTCGTCGGGGCTGATAGCCAGGCAGTAACACGAGAAGGGGCGATTTGATCGCCCCTTTTTTGTGGGCGCCTGAATCGTCATCGCGGGCAAGCCCGGCTCCCACAGGGATCTTGCGCGAACGGCACGGTCAATGTGGGAGCCGGGCTTGCCCGCGATGGCGATATCAGGGTCAATACTTTGCCAGTTGGTAAACACGCTCCTCCAACCGCGTGACGCCGTCCTGCACAAACTTCCAACTCTCGCCCAGGATGTCTTGTTCCTCCAACACCTGCGCAGCCCAGTGTGATTCGAGCAATACCCTGACCTCTTCATCGGTTACCGCAAAGGGCGGGCCGGCCTTCTGCGTCTGGTCGTAGTCGAGGGTGATCAGCAAACCCCGGCAGCCTGGGCGCAATACACTATTGAGATGCCCGGCATACTGCGCCCGCATCAACGGCGGTAATGCGATCAATGCCGCACGGTCGTAGAGCGCGGCGCAATCGGCAACCGCGTCGGCGTCCAAGGCAAAGAAGTCACCGCACCACAGTTCGATCTGATCGGCCTGGTACACCTTGAACACGCCCCGCTGGCTGACCCTGGGCACGAGCCCTTGCTCGCTGAAAAACGCCTCCACCGCCTGCTCAGACAGCTCCACCCCCAGCACGCGATACCCGGCACTTGCCAGCCACATCAGGTCCAGGCTTTTGCCACACAGCGGCACCAGCACCTTCGCCCCGTCGGCCAGCGCCAGTTTCGGCCAGTGACGCTGCAGGCAGGGGTTGACCTCGGGCAGATGAAAACCGATCTGGTTGCGGGCCCAGCGCTCTTGCCAAAACTTAGGCTCCATAAAATCACCCTGAAAATTCGATCAAAAGGCGCTAAAACTTATATTAGATTTAGATCAATGATCTGATTGAAGATGGGCCCATGTTAACGCTCAGGACCCCACTTATGTTCCCCAGCCTGTTTATCTCCCACGGTTCGCCCATGCTCGCCCTGCAACCCGGCGCCAGCGGCCCGGCATTGCGGCGCCTGGCGGCCGAACTGCCACGGCCCAAGGCAATTGTGGTGGTGTCGGCGCATTGGGAAAGCCATGAGTTACTGGTCAGCGGCAGTGCCGCTCCGCAAACCTGGCACGACTTCGGCGGCTTCCCCCGCGAGCTGTTTGCCGTGCAATACCCTGCGCCGGGCAACCCGACATTGGCGAATGAAATTGTCGAGCTGCTCGACGCCGATGGCCTGGCTGCGCGAATCGATGAGCGCCGCCCCTTCGACCACGGCACCTGGGTGCCGCTGTCGCTGATGTACCCGGCAGCGGATATTCCCGTGGTCCAGGTGTCGTTGCCCAGCCGCATGGGCCCTGCCCTGCAGACCCGCGTCGGGCATGCGCTCGCCAGCCTGCGCGAACAAGGCGTGCTGTTGATCGGCTCCGGCAGCATCACCCATAACCTGGGGGAACTGAACTGGCAGGCCGGGCCTGAAAGCATCGAGCCTTGGGCGCGGGATTTTCGTGATTGGGTGGTGGATAAACTCGCCGCTAACGATGAAACGGCCTTGCACGATTACCGTCGCCAGGCGCCCCATGCGGTGCGCAGCCATCCCAGTGACGAGCATCTGCTGCCGCTGTACTTTGCGCGCGGCGCTGGTGGTGATTTCAGCGTGGCGCATCAGGGGTTCACCATGGGTGCGCTCGGGATGGACATCTACCGCTTCGGCTGACACAGATCTAAATGTGGGATCGAGTGTTGACCCAAACCTGAATGCAAGACAAAAAAAATCCCCGAACCAGTCGGGGATTTTTTATGTGCGATCAATCAGCCCAAAGGCGGATCAATCTTCGCGGTAGCGACGCAGCTTCAGCTGCTTACCGGCAACGCGTGTGTCTTTCAGCTTGGCCAGCAGTTTTTCCAGACCGTCTTCCGGCAGCTCCACCAGGGAGAAGCTGTCACGGACCTGGATGCGACCGATGGCTTCACGTGCCAGGCCACCCTCGTTGAGGATAGCGCCCAGCAGGTTCTTGGCAGCGATGCCATCACGCGCGCCCAGCGCGGTACGGCAGCGAGCACGGCCTTCGGCCAATGGAACCGGAGCACGACGCTCACGATCACCACGGTCTGGACGGTCGCCAGTACGCTCTGGACGATCACCGCGTGGCGCGTTGTTCGGTACCAGTGGGCGTTCTTTCTCGATGGCTGCCAGGGTCAGGGCCTGACCGTTGGTAGCTTTGCGCAGCAGGGCTGCAGCCAGGGCACGCGGGGTGCAACCGATATCGGCGGTCAGGCGGTCCAGCAGGTCGCCGTGGGTCGATTCAGCGTCAGCCACCAGCGGCGACAAGCTGTTGGTCAGTTTCTTGATGCGGGCATCGAGAACAGCCTGGGCATCCGGCAGGCGGACTTCGGCGACTTTCTGACCGGTTACACGCTCGATCACTTGCAGCATGCGGCGCTCACGTGGAGTCACCAGCAGCAGTGCACGACCTTCGCGACCAGCACGGCCGGTACGGCCGATACGGTGAACGTAGGACTCTGGATCGTAAGGCATGTCAACGTTGAACACGTGGGTGATACGTGGAACGTCGAGGCCACGAGCCGCAACGTCGGTCGCCACAACGATGTCCAGACGGCCATCCTTGAGGGAGTCGATCACGCGCTCACGTTGGTTCTGGGCGATGTCACCGTTCAGCGCAGCGGCTTTGTAGCCTTTGGCTTCCAGGGCACTGGCCAGGTCCAGGGTCGCTTGCTTGGTGCGTACGAACATGATCAGGGCGTCGAAGTCTTCGACTTCCAGCAGGCTCAATACAGCCGAGGTCTTCTGGTCAGCGTGAACCAACAGGTGAGCCTGTTCGATCGCGGTAACGGTCTGAGTCTTGGTCTGGATCTTCACGTGTTGCGGATCGCGCAGGTGGCGTTCGGCAATGGCACGGATCGACTGTGGCAGGGTGGCCGAGAACAGTACGGTTTGACGGGTCGGTGGCAGCGCCTTGAAGATGACTTCCAGGTCATCCATAAAGCCCAGCTTCAACATTTCGTCAGCTTCGTCCAGAACCAGGTGGTTCACGGTCGACAGGACTTTCTCGTCACGACGCAGGTGGTCGCACAGACGGCCCGGAGTGGCGACAACGATCTGTGCGCCGTTACGGATTGCTTTCAGTTGTGGGCCCATAGGCGCGCCGCCGTAAACGGCCACAACGGTTACGCCTGGCATTTGCTTGGCGTAGGTTTCAAAAGCGGTTGCTACTTGCAGCGCCAACTCACGGGTTGGCGCCAGGATCAGGGCTTGCGGCTCGCGCTTGGCAGGATCGATGCAGTGCAGGATAGGCAGGGCGAACGCGGCGGTTTTACCGGTACCGGTTTGCGCCTGGCCAATCATGTCCTGGCCGGCCATGATGATCGGGATCGATTGCTGCTGAATAGCCGAAGGTTCTTCGTAGCCGGTCGCGATGACGGCAGCAAGAATATTCGGGTTAAGATTAAAAGCGGCGAAGCCGCCGGTTTCCTGGGTCATGGGTCTGCCTCTAAGTGCATCCGCAAAGACCCATGCTCCAAAGCTGCGCATGCCGTGTTGAGACTCAAGAGTCGCCCTGGCTGCTTTGTCGGCGGGGATTTGCGAAAACGAATGAATGAAAAAGATTCGTCAAGGAAGAGTCCGCTGTGCGGACGTGCAGCCGAAGCTGACTTCGGGGAATTGCGCTACCTAAACGCGGCCCGGTTAAAGGCCGGCGCGCACTATACCGGAAATACCTGAAAAAGGGAGCTTTTTTTATCGTAAAGCGCTGATATACCGCGCTGTGTCACAGTCTTTGCAGAGAGCCGTGCCAGGGTCTATTTTTCAAAGGCCCGGCCCTGCTGGTCATAACGCTTAAACGGTTCACCCAACGCTTAAGACCTTTGGTCTGAAACCTACCCACGCCCTGAGGGCACACTCGATGAATCAAGCCAGCAGCAGTCGCGTCAGCCGTGCACTTCAAGGCCATGTCATGCTGCTGGGCCTGGACCGGGTGGCCAAGCGCAACGCCTTTGACCTGGATTTGCTCAATGAACTGAGCCTGGCCTATGGCGAATTTGATCGAAACGACGACGCGCGGGTGGCCGTGGTGTTTGCCCACGGCGACCACTTCACCGCCGGGCTGGACCTGGCGAATGTCAGCGGGGTGATGTCGGGCGGCTGGCAGCCACCGTTGGGCGGCTGCGACCCGTGGGGCGTGTTCGCCGGGCCCAGGGTGAGCAAACCGGTAATCGTTGCGGCCCAGGGTTACTGCCTGACCATCGGCATCGAGTTGATGCTGGCGGCGGACATCAATATTTGCGCGAGCAACACGCGCTTTGCGCAGATGGAAGTCCAGCGCGGGATCTTTCCGTTTGGCGGTGCGACGCTGCGCTTTCATCAGGTGGCCGGCTGGGGCAATGCGATGCGCTGGTTGCTTACCGGCGATGAATTTGATGCGCACGAGGCGCTGCGGCTGGGGTTGGTGCAGGAAGTGATGGCCAGTGAAGACTTGCTGCCCCGCGCCATCGAGCTGGCCAACCGCATTGCCCGCCAGGCGCCGCTTGGGGTGCAGGCGACGTTGATGTCGGCGCGCCTGGCGCGGATGGAGGGTGAGGCTGTTGCGGCGGCCGGGTTGCAGGGGGTGGTGGAGAAATTGCTCAACAGTGAAGATGCCAAAGAGGGCGTGCGAGCAATGATTGAGAAGCGGCCGGGGGTGTTCAAGGGGATTTGAGCTGGCAATGCGGGCCTTTTCGCGGGCAAGCCCGCTCCCACAGGGGAATGCATTTCAACAGGTGAACACACTTCAACTGTGGGAGCCGGGCTTGCCCGCGATGGCGCCAGAACAGGCAACTAAGTCGCCGGCCGAATCGCCTTGATCAACGCCTGCAACGAGTACCCCAACCGCGGCGCCAAGGCTTCGGCCCGCGCCGAAAGCGCATCAATGTCCAGCTCCTGATCCAGCTCCGAAGGCACCAGCAAAATCACATTGCCCTCCTTCACCGGCAGTTCCCAGTAATGGCGGTGATACAACCCGCGCAATAACGCCGCACCCAGCGGTTTGCCATCGTCGGTCGCCCACTGGTTGATCACCAGCCAGCCGCCGGGGTTGAGTTTCTTCTGGCAGTTTTCCAGGAAGGTCCAGGCCAGATGGCCGACGCCCGGGCCGACATCCGTGTACAGGTCGACGAAAATCAGGTCGGCCGACTCGGCGGTATCCAACAGTTGCAGCGCGTCGCCAATGCGGATGTACAGGCGCGGGTCGTCATCCAGCCCCAGGTATTCGATGGCCAGGCGCGGCACCTCCGGGCGCAGCTCAATGGCTTCGACATCTTCCAGCGGCAGGAACTTGAGGCACGCCTGGGTCAGCGTGCCGGCCCCCAGGCCGAGGAACAGCGCGCTCTCAGGTTGCTCATGGCACAACGCACCAATCAGCATCGCACGGGTGTAGTCGTACTCCAGCCAGCTCGGGTCGGCGGTAAATACGCAGCTTTGCTCGATGGCATCGCCAAACTCGAGAAAGCGGTAATCGGCCACTTCGAGCACGCGGATCATGCCGAAATCATCATGGACTTCGGCCAGCAGGCGCTCGACACGCTCCTCGGTCATCACTACTCCTAAAGGGTTTACCGCACGGCAAAGGCGCGATTGTCGGCCAACCGGCGGCAACAGGTCACGCACTAATTGCTGATAACATTGGCGCCCGACCGTCAATCACCCAATCGAGTTCATGATGAGCCAACCCTGGAGCCCCGACAGCTGGCGCGCCCTGCCGATCCAGCAACAACCCCAGTACCCGGACGCTGCACACTTGCTGCAAGTGGAGCAGAACCTGGCCAGCTACCCGCCGCTGGTGTTTGCCGGGGAAGCCCGCGAGTTGCGCCGTCAGTTTGCCGAAGTGACCCAGGGCCGCGCGTTCCTGCTGCAGGGCGGCGATTGTGCCGAGAGCTTTGCCGAGTTCTCGGCGGCAAAAATCCGCGACACCTTCAAGGTGCTGCTGCAGATGGCCATCGTGATGACCTTCGCTGCCGGCTGCCCGGTGGTGAAAGTCGGGCGCATGGCCGGCCAGTTCGCCAAGCCACGCTCGGCCAACGATGAAACCATCGACGGCGTCACCCTGCCCGCCTACCGCGGTGACATCGTCAACGGCATCGGCTTCGACATGAAAAGCCGCGTGCCGGACCCGGACCGCCTGCTGCAGTCCTATCACCAGTCCACCGCCACGCTCAATTTGCTGCGCGCGTTTGCCCAGGGCGGTTTTGCCGACCTGCACCAAGTGCACAAGTGGAACCTGGACTTCATTGCCAACTCCGCGCTGGCCGAAAAATACAGCCAACTGGCCGACCGCATCGACGAGACCCTGGCGTTCATGCGTGCCTGCGGCATGGACGATTCACCCCAGCTGCGCGAAACCAGCTTCTTTACCGCCCACGAGGCGCTGTTGCTCAACTACGAGCAAGCCTTCGTGCGCCGCGACAGCCTGACCAACGACTACTACGATTGCTCGGCCCACATGCTCTGGATCGGCGACCGTACCCGTCAGCTGGACGGCGCCCATGTTGAATTCCTGCGCGGGGTCAATAACCCGATCGGCGTCAAGGTCGGCCCGAGCATGAACCCCGACGACCTGATCCGCTTGATCGACATTCTCAACCCGGACAACGACCCCGGCCGCCTCAACCTGATCGCGCGCATGGGCGCCGGCAAGGTTGGCGACCATCTGCCCAACCTGATCCGCGCTGTGCAACGCGAGGGCAAGCAGGTGCTGTGGAGCAGCGACCCGATGCATGGCAACACCATCAAGGCCAGCAGCGGCTACAAGACGCGCGACTTTGCGCAGATTCTTGGCGAGGTGAAAGAGTTCTTCCAGGTGCATCAGGCCGAAGGTTCGTATGCCGGCGGGATTCATATCGAGATGACCGGGCAGAACGTCACCGAGTGCATCGGCGGCGCGCGGCCGATCACCGAGGACGGTTTGTCGGACCGCTACCACACCCATTGCGACCCACGGATGAATGCCGATCAGTCGCTGGAGCTGGCGTTCCTGATTGCCGAGACCTTGAAGCAGGTCAAGCGCTAAAACGTTGAGTCGACTGGGCCGACGCCATCGCGGGCAAGCCCGGCTCCCACAGGGAAATGCATTCCAACTGTGGGAGCCGGGCTTGCCCGCGATGGCGCCCTAAAGGCCTATACCCAAGTTGAGCATCGCTACTCTCAACCGAGCAGCACTGGGCCGCCGGCAATTAAGTTGGACCTGCCCCAGCCCCAGCCCCAGCCAACTGGCCATCTGCGCCAGGTTCAAGGCCAACGCCTGCATGCCTTCCCCATCCAACCCCAGCTCTTCTTCGTGCACCGCATGCACCGCCAGGCAGCCATTGGCGCGTTCGGCGCGCAAGTCCACGCGCGCGGCGATGCGCTCGTTGTGCAAAAACGGCAGCACGTAATAGCCGTACACCCGCTTGTCTTGCGGGGTGTAGATCTCCAGCCGATAACGGAAGTCGAACAGCCGCTCGGTACGGCTGCGCTCCCAGATCAGCGAGTCGAACGGCGACAGCAAGGCGCTGGCCGGCACCTTGCGCGGTACTTTCGGATCGGGCAGGCAGAATGCCGGCGCTTTCCAGCCCTGCACCTGGCAGGCCAGCAATTGACCGTCCTCGACCAGTTCGGCCAAGCGGCTGCGGCTGTCGGCGGGGTCAAGGCGGAAGTAGTCACGCAGGTCTTTTTCCGTCCCCACGCCCAGCGCGGTCGCACTGTGCAGCAGCAAGCCACGCTGGGCCTCGGCTTCACTTAACAAGGGTTGTTGAAGGATCTCGCCGGGAATCACTCGCTCGGGTAAGTCATAAAGCCGCTCAAACCCACGCCGCCCCGCCACGGTGACCAACCCGGCGGCAAACAGCCACTCCAGCGCGTGCTTTTCGTCACTCCAATCCCACCACGGGCCCGCGCGCTCCTCACGGGTCGACAAACTGCCTGCGCCCAATGCGCCGCGCGCCTCGACGGTCTGCAATACGCGCTCAATAGTGGCCTGCTGCTCACGGCCAAAACGCGCCATCTGCGAATAAATCCCCTGCCCCAGTTTCGCCCGTTCCATGCGCCAGCGCATCAACGGGTACAACGCCATAGGCAGCAGTGAAGCCTCATGGCCCCAATACTCAAACAGCGAGCGCCGTCGCCCCTGGCTCCAGGCGGCTTGCTCAAGAATCAACGGGGAGTAATGGCCAAGGCGCGAAAACAGCGGCAGGTAATGCGAGCGCACCACCGCATTGACGGAGTCGATCTGCAACACACCCAAACGCTCAATCAGCCGGTTGAGGTGCGCGGCCTTGACCTGTGCCGGCGCCTGGCGCCCGGAGAACCCCTGGGCCGACAGCGCCAGGCGTCGCGCTTGCTTGAGTGAAAAAGACAGGTCGGCGGGCATGGGTCTCTCCGGATGGGCTCGCCGACCACCCTACTGCATCCTGGGTCATTTTCGCAGCGGGTCTTGCCAGAAATGCAGGTGACGATCCTGCTCGACATCGCCGCGATTCAGCCCGATGTCCTTGAGCGCCTCATCGCTCAAGCTCGCCAGTGTCTGACGCTCCTCATGCAACGCCTGCCAGCGCGCAATCGTGTGAAACAGCCCGGAAAACGGACGTTTCGCCATCAACACAAAACCTTTCTGACCTTTCATCTTCTCGCCCTCCAGTGGGGATGACGAGAGTGTGTGCCTGGCCTTATGATCAATCCAACGAATGTTTCTTATGCAATACATCTCGGAGATTGATCAATTGTCCGGCTACCCCAGCATCGACACTGAAGTGCTGCGCACCTTCGTCGCCATCGCCGATCAGGGCGGCTTTACCCGCGCCGGTGAACTGGTCAACCGCACGCAATCGGCGGTGAGCATGCAGATGAAGCGCCTGGAAGAAGACGTGCTGCAACGCAAGCTGTTCGAGCGCGACGGGCGCCAGGTGCGGCTGACGCCGGAAGGCCAGGTGTTGCTCGGTTATGCGCGGCGCATCCTGAAACTGCACAGCGAGGTGTTCAACACCCTGCGCGAACCGCACATGGTCGGATTGGTGCGCATCGGCACGCCGGATGACTACGTGATGCGCTTTCTGCCGGGGATTCTCAAGCGGTTTTCCAAGGCCTACCCGCTGATCCAGATCGAAATGCACTGCGAGGCATCCACCGTGTTGATGCAGCGGCGGGACTTGGCATTAACGGTTATCAGCCGTGAACCCGGCAGTGAAATCGGCGAGTTATTGCGCACTGATCGTATGGTGTGGGTCGCCTCGTCGTGCTTCTGCGTGGACGAGCATGAAGCCTTGCCTCTGGCGGTTTCCGGCGCTGACTGCCTTTACACGAATTGGGCGCGGGCGGCCCTGGACGCAGCCGGGCGCGAATACCGCCTGGCGTATCACAGCTCCAACGTGGCAGCGATTCAGGCGGTGGTCAACGCAGGCCTTGCCGTCATGATCAGCATGGAAAGCCTGGTCACTGAAGACCTGCGAGTACTGGGCAGCGACGAAGGCTTTCCGGCGTTGCCGTCGATGAGCCTGCGGCTGCTGCGTAACCCGTCCATGAACTCGCCCATCACCGATTGCCTGGCGGAGTACATCCTCGAAGGCTTCAGACTTTAAACGTCAGCATCACCGCGCAGATCGCCAGGAAAGCGCAGAACAGGCCGCGCAACACGCGCTCGGGCAAGGCGTGGGCGACTTTTACACCCCAGCTGATACTCAGCAGGCCGCCAACGGCCAGGGGCACGCCGATCATCCAGTCGACTTCGTGGTGCCAGGCATAGGTGACCAATGTCACGCTGGTGCTGGGCAACGCCAAGGCCAACGACAAACCTTGCGCGACCACTTGGGTGGTGCCGAAAAGGCTGGTCAGCACCGGCGTGGCGACCACCGCGCCGCCTACGCCAAACAAACCGCCCATGGAGCCGGACGCCGCGCCCAGCACCCCGAGCCATGGCCAGGAATAGCGCATCTCGGCCGTCGGCGGCGCGTTGCGGGTGAACATGCGCACCAGGTTGTACGCCGAAAGCGTCAGCAAAAACGCGATAAAGCCCACGCGCATGGCGCCGGCATCCAGGCCGACCGCCCAGATCGAACCGAGCCAGGCGAAGCTGAAGCCCATGACGCCCAATGGCAACGCGTGGCGCAGTTCGATGCGATTGCGCTGGTGATAACGCCACAGCGCCAGCATCACATTAGGCACCACCATCACCAGAGCGGTGCCTTGAGCGAGTTGCTGATCGAGGCCGAACAACACGCCCAGCACCGGGATTGCAATCAGCCCGCCGCCAATGCCGAACAGGCCGCCGACCGTGCCCAAGGCCGCGCCTAATAACAGATACATCGCTAAATCCAACACCGCTCTCACTCCAAAACCCCAGGCCTTGCATGCTACGCAGTCGGCTCTGGCGCGGAAACGCACAGCAACGCACAATGGCTGTGCCAATCTCGCATAAGCGCGCCTATGAACCCCAATACCCTGACCGATCAACTGAGCCTGTTTCTGGATGTGCTGGAGACCGGCAGTTTTTCCGCCGCCGCCCGCCGTCATCCGCTGACGCCTTCGGCAGTGGCGCGGCGGATCGACAGCCTGGAAAGTTCGGTCGGCAGCCGCCTGTTCCAGCGCAGCACCCACGCGGTGGTGCCGACACCGGCAGGCCTGGCCTTCGCCGAGCGGGCGCGGCGCATTGTCGGCGAGTTGCAACTGGCACGGGCCGAGGCGGTGTCGTTGAGCCATGCGCCGGAGGGCTTGATTCGCGTGGACGCGCCGGCGGCGTTTGGTCGACGGCATCTGGCGCCGGTGATCGCCGATTTTCTGAATGTGTACCCGGGGCTGGACGTGCACCTGCACCTGATCGACAGCTTTGTCGATATGCAGGGCGCGCACTTGGGCAAGGTCGACCTGGTGCTGCGCGCCGGGCATATCGTCGACACGCGGTTGATTGCCACGCCGCTGGCCAGCATCGTGCGAATCGCTTGCGCCAGCCCGGCCTATCTCAAAAGCCGAGGCACGCCGACGCATCCGCGCGAGTTGAGCGAACACGACGGCCTCGACTGGGACGGCCTGGCGCCAATGTTCGCCTGGCGCTTCGAGCTGGATGGGCGCCGCGCCACCTATCGCCCGCAGCGCATTCGCATGAGTGCCAATAACGCCGAAGCGCTGCTCTCGGGCGCACTCGCCGGGCTGGGTATCGCGCACCTGCCCACCTGGCTTGCCAGTGAATACCTGGTGCGCGGCGAACTGTTGCCGCTGTTTTGCGAAGATGGGCTACCCAGCCCGGAAACCAGCGGCATCTACGCGTTGCGCCTGGAGCAACAGGCAAATGCGCGTAGTCGGTTGTTGCTGGAATACTTGAAGTCACGTTTCAGCCCGGTGCCGCCGTGGGATCTGGCGCTGCAAAGCGGTTTGGTCTGACCGCGCAGACAGAATTATCTGGCGCATTAAAGGTTTGACCGCTAGATTCCAGCCCATACACGCTTTTTCGAGGCACCGTCATGAGCAAAAACCCCGATCCTTGCGAATCCTTGATGCTGGATAACCAGCTGTGTTTCGCCCTGCACTCCACTTCGCTGCTGATGACCAAGGTCTACAAGCCACTGCTGCAAGCCCTCGGCCTGACCTATCCGCAGTACCTGGCCATGATGGTGTTGTGGGAAGAGGATGGCTTGACCGTCGGCGAAATCAGCAGCCGCCTGCTGACCGACCCGGGCTCACTGACGCCGCTGCTCAAGCGCCTGGAAGCCGAAGGTCTGCTCAGCCGCACCCGCAGCCGCGAGGATGAGCGTGTGGTGGTGGTGGAATTGACCCAGGCAGGCCGTGCGCTGCAGGAAAAAGCCATGGGCATTCCGCAGTGCATCCTCGGCGCCAGCGGGCTGCAACTGGAGCAGTTGCGCAAATTGCAGGGGGATTTGATTGCCTTGCGGGGCAATCTGCAAAACGCAATTTGAAGGCATTTACGCAGTATAAATGTGGGAGCGGGCTTGCCTGCGATCGCGGTCCATCAGTCATGAATAGAGTGGCTGACATACCGCCATCGCAGGCAAGCCAGCTCCCACATTTGTTTGTGTGGTGTGTCAGGGAATTCTCTTTGGGAAACATTTTTATAAATTTATCTTGCGCGCTAAACATTAGCGCTATACATTCATCCCACCAACTACTTAGCGCACAAACATTTAGCGCTAGCAAACCAAGAGGAAGACCCCATGCAAACGCTCTATACCGCAGTAGCTACCGCCACCGGCGGCCGTGATGGTCGTGCTGTTTCCAGCGACAACATCCTCGACGTCAAACTCTCCACCCCTAAAGAATTGGGTGGTGCCGGTGGCCAGGCCACCAACCCTGAACAACTGTTTGCTGCTGGCTACTCGGCCTGCTTTATCGGCGCACTGAAATTCGTCGCCAGCCAGACCAAACGCAAAATCCCGGATGACGCTTCGATCACTGCCCACGTCGGCATCGGTCAAATCCCCGGTGGTTTCGGCCTGGATATCGACCTGAACATCAACTTGCCGGGCCTGGATCAAGACGACGCGCAAAGCCTGGTCGACGCCGCCCACCAAGTTTGCCCGTACTCCAACGCCACCCGTGGCAACGTCGATGTGCGCCTGCACGTGACGGTCTGATTAACAAACGCCCACAAAAAAGCCCGACGCAAGGTCGGGCTTTTTTTCGTATCGGCGAGGCCAGAATTACTTCTTGGCGCGACCTTTGTACGAACCGCCTTCGCGGGTGTCGATCTCGATCAGGTCGTCGATTTCGATGAAATCGGCCACTTGCAGTTCGGTACCGTTAGCCAGCTTGGCAGGCTTCATGACTTTGCCGGAAGTGTCGCCGCGAGCGGAACCTTCGGTGTAGGCAACCTTACGCACGATGGTGGTCGGCAGCTCTACGGAAACCAGGCGATCTTCGAAGAAGATCGCTTCGCAGACGTCTTCCATGCCTTCTTCAACGAACGGCAGAACGGCTTCGATGTCTTCAGCGTTCAGCTCGTACATGGTGTAGTCGGTGGTGTCCATGAACGTGTAGGTGTCGCCGCTGATGAAGGACAGGGTCGCTTCTTTGCGGTCGAGGATCACGTCGTCCAGTTTGTCATCGGCGCTGTAGACGATCTCGGTCTTGTAACCGGTCAGCAGGTTCTTCAGCTTGGTCTTCATGATTGCGCTGTTACGACCAGACTTGGTGAACTCAGCTTTCTGAACCAGCCAAGGGTCGTTTTCGAGACGGATCACTGTACCGGGTTTCAGTTCTTTACCAGTTTTCATTGCATATATCCGAAATTTGGATGGGATTTACAAAATTCAAGGTGGCGTATCATATCCAACTTTCATAAAACTTCACCAGCGCCGTCGCAAGATCCGCCTGCAAGCCTTGTTCCAGACACCACGAATCGGCGTTGCGGCACACCTCTGGCCAGTGCTCCAGCAGCATTTTCCACGGTTGTGCCATATCGCCATCAGCGTTCCAGGCCTGCCAGAGTGCAACCACTGCCGCTTTGGCGGCTGGCGATAAGGCGGCGGTGTACAGCTCCAGGAAGGCATCGAGCTTGTCCAGGTGGATGTCTTCGTCCTGGCGATAGATGTGCCACAGCAACGGGCGTCCCGCCCATTGCGCGCGCACGAACGAGTCTTCACCGCGCACCGCATTGAATTCGCAGCACCACAGCAGGCGGTCATATTGTTCCTGGCGCACGAACGGCAGCACCTGCACGGTCAGGGCGTCGCGCTGATGCAGATCTCCCACGGCCAGCCCGTCTACACCGAGCCAGCGCTGCACATCGCCGAGGATGCGCCCTTCCGGCACCAACAGATGAGTGGCACGCCCGTCCGTCGCCAGCACGTCGAGCCAACTGGCGAGCCCGGCATTTTCGTAGGCGAACAACGACATCAAACGCACACCCGCTGCTGGAAATACGCCGAGCGCCTGTAGGAATTGTTGCTGTACTGCCGGGTCCTGCTGAAACGCCTGACGCTGCTCCAGCAACCCGCCTTCGCGCAAAAGCCCGCCAGTCCCCGGACGAAAGCCCGGAAAAAAGAAGTACTTCTGCACGCCCTTGAACTTCACCGACGGCAGGCGATGGCAACCCACCACCCAGTCCTCAGCACTGAGGTAATCCAGGTTCATCCACAAGGGTGTGCGTTCGCACGCGGCCATGGCTTCCATATAGTCTGGCGGCAACTGGCAGGCGAACGCGGCGATCACCACATCGGCCGAGGGCGTGTCGCGCCATTGCGCCGGCCAATGGCACACCTCCACACCTTCCTGCCACTGCTGGTCCAGCCGCACATCAATCTCTGGGCACAGGCGTTCGAAGGCGCGCAGGTCGTCGACCCACAGACGCACCTCACACGCGTGCTCCACCACCAATTGCCGGGCCAGGCGCCAGGTCACGCCGATGTCGCCGTAGTTGTCGACGACGCTGCAAAAAATATCCCAGCGGGCTTTCATTCCGGGCTCCAACGCTCAAAGGCTCGATTGTCCGCATAAATGCGTCGATGCAGAAGGCTTGATCGCGATTATTCTGCACAGTGGCTGTGCGACAATCGCCGCCACGCCGCAAATGCCTGCCAGGAGGCCACCATGTCTGATCGTTCGTTGTCGCTGTTCAAGCTCAGTGTTGCTGTGGCGTTCGGCCTGTGGCTGGGGTTTATCGCCATTGTGCTGAGCACCTGGCTGGCCTCGCGCTACTTGTTCCCGCAAAGCCTGGCGCCGGTAGCCCAGGCGGTGCAGCAATTGGGCAAACCCGCCGTGGCCGCGCCGGAACTGCCGAATCGCATGTTCGAGCAGTACCAAGAGAACCTTCGCAAGCAGGAACAGCAGCAGACCCTGGATCAGGCACGCACCAACGCGCGCAACCTGGCCAACCCCAAATGCCAGTTCTGGCTGCAACAGGACCAGAACGCGCCCAATGAAAAGAGCAAGGCAAATGTCCTGCAATTCTGCGATTGATGACCATGAATAAACATGCCGTTCTCCAGTTGATCCTGGAAAAGCTCAGCGTCGACCTCGATATCGCCCAGCGTGCCGCGCAGACCGCCTACGAAACTGCGACCCACGAAGAAAATATCGCCGAAAACAAATACGACACCTTGGGCCTGGAAGCGTCCTACCTGGCGGCCGGGCAAGCCAAGCGGGTCGAGGAAATCAAACAGTCACTGGCGCTGTGCCAGAACTTGCAGCTACGCGCTTACGATGATCAGCGTGGCATAGAAGTCGGCGCACTGGTGGGCCTGGAAGACGAAAACGCTCGCCAGCAATGGCTGTTTCTGGCGCCGGACGCGGCAGGCTTGAAGGTGGATGTGGTGGGGCAACCGGTGACCGTCATCACCCCGCGCTCGCCCCTGGGTAAAAGCCTGCTGGGCAAGTTCGAAGGTGATGAGGTGGAGATTCTGGTGGCAGGCGCCCGGCAACACTTTACGGTTACCGAGGCCAAATAAACCACTCAGTGGACGGGCAGTTCTACGCCGTCAAACAGCTCTTCCAGTTCCTGCTTGTTGTGGCACTGGATCGCCTTGGCCATGACTTCACGGGTCAGGTGCGGCGCGAACTTTTCGATGAAGTCGCACATGAAGCCACGCAGGAATGTACCGCGGCGGAAGCCGATCTTGGTCACGCTGGACTCGAACAACTCGCTGGCGTCGAGCACCACCAGGTCCTTGTCGAGGGCAGTGTCGACCGCCATCTTGGCGACGATGCCCACGCCCAGGCCCAGGCGCACGTATGTCTTGATCACGTCGGCGTCGGCGGCGGTGAACACCACTTTCGGCGTGAGGCCGCGATGGCTGAAGGCTTCGTCGAGCTTGGAACGGCCGGTAAAACCGAATACGTAGGTCACGATCGGGTATTCAGCCAGGGCTTCCAGGGTCAGCTTCGGCAGCTTGGCCAACGGGTGGCCCTGGGGCACGACGACGCAACGGTTCCAGCGGTAGCACGGCATCATCACCAGGTCGCCGAACAGCTCCAGCGCTTCGGTGGCGATGGCAAAATCGACGGTGCCGTCAGCGGCCATCTCGGCGATCTGCATCGGCGAACCCTGGTGCATGTGCAGGGCGACGTCCGGGTATTGCTTGATGAAATCGCGGATCACCGGCGGCAAGGCATAACGCGCCTGGGTGTGGGTGGTGGCAATCGACAGGGTGCCTTTTTTCTCGTTGGAGAATTCCTGGGCGATCTGCTTGATGCTTTCGACTTTACGCAGGATCTCACCGGCGGTGGTGATGATGCGCTCGCCAGCCGGGGTGACGCGGGTCAGGTGCTTGCCGCTGCGCGCGAACACTTCAACGCCCAGCTCGTCTTCGAGCAGGCGGATCTGCTTGCTGATACCGGGTTGCGAGGTGTAGAGGCTTTGAGCGGTAGCGGAAACGTTGAGGTCGTGGTGCGCCACTTCCCAGATGTAGCGCAGTTGTTGAAGCTTCATATATGTCCCTCAAAGCAGATAGACGCCACGGGTATCAGCGACGGTATATAACTATATTAAAGGTAGGACGGATAAATCTAGAACTTTTTATCGTTTTGACCCTTCAACTGTCATCACTGCGCCGACGCTGCAACGACGGCACCATATAAACCGGCACTGTCGCCAGTTGCAGCACCCTCGCAGCGGTGCGCCCAAGCGGCGTGGCAGCCGCGGTGGCGTGGCTGTGACTTCCTACGATCAGCAGGTCGACGGAAAGTTTACGCAGTTGGTCGAGAATCACCTCGCACGGGTCCCCCTGGATCACCCGCACCGAGCGAATCAATTTCAAGTCTTGCTCCCCTTCCCCCAACTCCTCGCGAAAACTGTCCAGCACGCGCTGCTCGATGGTTGCCATGACGGTGGTCAGCCCCTGGCTCTGCCATTCGTTTAAGGCCTTCTCATCAAGGTAGCTCTGCAACACCGATTCGGCGAACAGCCCAATCGGCTCGACCACGTGAATCACATACAAATCCGCCTTGAACGTTCGGGCCAGCGCCAGCGCATGTTGCATGACATAAGGCGCATACAGACCGAGGTCCGTGGCATACAGCATCGAACGAATCATAGAACCTCCTGGACTGCCAGGATGGCGAGGATTGAATGAGCTTAGCAGCGCCTGCGGGAGTTCGACTGATTAGCTCTCGGTGTGGGTTTTCAACTCATTACTGATGCCATGGGGCACATGCCCGGTGGCGACCACCTCCCTGGCTTTCTCACAATGACCGGCCTGGTCATCGAAAAATACATCGGCGGCAAACGCCTCCAGAAACGCTGATTTTTCCAGGCCGCCGAGGAACAGCGACTCGTCCAGGCGAATGTCCCATTCGCGCAAGGTGCGAATCACCCGCTCATGGGAAGGCGCCGAACGCGCAGTCACCAACGCCGTGCGGATCGGGCACGCCTCGTCTGCGAACTCACGCTGCAACACGTTAAGCGCCGCCAGGAATCCCTTGAACGGGCCACCGTGCAACGGCTGGCGCGCCGACTCGCGTTCGTTGGCCAGGAAGGCTTCCAACCCGCCTGACTGATAGACACGCTCGGACTCATCGGAAAACAGCACCGCATCGCCATCGAACGCAATCCGCAGCTCTTCACTCGACGCCCGATTCGGGCCGCCCGACAGAATCGTCGCCGCGGCAAAACCGGCGTCCAGGGCACTGCGCACATCGTCCGCATGGGTCGACAAAAACAGATGGCAACCAAACGCGGCCAGATAAGGATAAGGGCTGCGCCCGCCGACGAAAGCGGCGCGGGAAATATCCAGGCCGTAATGCTGGATCGAGTTGAACACGCGCAAACCGGTGTCGGCACTGTTGCGCGACACCAGCACCACCTCGACGCGGGCACGGCCCAGGCTGGCGTTGAGGCTCAAGAGCTTCTTGACCAGCGGGAAGGCATCACCGGGTTCGAGGGTTTCTTCCTCGTGTTCGATCTGGTACTTGCGGTAAGCCTCCACCCCTTCGGCCAGGTAGACCTTGTGGCTGTCACTCAGGTCGAACAGTGCCCGCGACGAAATCGCCAGCACCAGTTTGTCGCCCAATCCCTTTGCCATGGTGTTCCCCCCGAATCAGCGCCCGTATCAGCGATTGCGCCGATCAATAAAACTCAAGGCCTGGTACAGCGCCTGCATGCGTGGCAATTCGCACCCTGCGGCCTTCGCGGCGGCCAATGGCCGGGCGTAGATCGCCGCCAGCTCCAGCGGGCGTTTGTGCACATGGTCGTGGTACATGCTGGGCAGATAGTCGTCCATGGTTTCGGTCATGGCGAACATCTGCTCAGCGTAGCTGGCTGGAATTTCATGGCCGCAGGCGTGGGCGCCCTTCACCACTTCGGCCATCAATGCCTGGATCAACTCACGACTGGATTCATCGGCCATCATTGCCGTGGTGCCGGTGCCCAGCAACACGGAGAGGCCGTTGTACGGCACATTCCACACCAATTTGTGCCAGCGGGCCAGGTGCACATTGGCCATGGCCTGGGACTCGATACCCGCTGTATGAAACAGTGCGGCGCCCTCTTCGACTATCGCCTGCTGGCTCGCCTCATCGTTGGCCGCGGTGCCACTGTGATAGCCCAGGTTGACTCGACCCAAGGCCTGATGCTCGACGACGCCCGGCGCGGAGCGGTGCACGCCGATATAGCACAACCCGCCCAGCAGATGCAGCGACGCCGGTAGGTGTTCACGCAGGCTGTCTTCGACGTCGAGGCCGTTTTGCAACAGCACCACCTTGGCGTCCGGCGCGGCGACCTGGGCAATGGTCGGCGCCAGGTCCACATTGCCGGTGGACTTGGTGCCTACCAACAGCCAATCGCACGCGGGCATATCGGCGGCGCGGGCATAGGCCTGCACCGGGTGCAGGTGCAACTTGCCATGCAATGTACTGTTGAGGTGCAGCCCGTGCTCGCTGACCGCTGCGTATTCGCTGCGCAACAGAAAGTGCACATCAAAACCGGCACGCGCGAGCATCACGCCGTAGAACCCACCGATAGCACCGGTGCCAATAATGCCTATGCGTGGCGACGGGGATGCAACTGCGGTCATGGCAAATCCTCTGGTGTACGGGTGAGTGCTTGATTCACGGCCTCAGTCAGGTCGCCAAGCGTAAGTCGGCTCTGTAACTGCCCAAGGAATTGACCCTCGCACACGAGGAACAACGCGGGCAAATGAAAGATCTGGTAGCGCTCGACCGCACCGCCGTTGTGCCCGGCATCCACCCAGCACACGCGGTCTACGGGCAAGCGCCAGCCGGGCAGTTGCTGGCGTGCCCAGCGGCAACTGGAACAGCCGACACTGGTAAACACCACAAGCGAAATACCTGGCAATCCCAGCAATTGCTGGTCAATATCCAGGTCGGTCAATTCCAGTTCCTTCACTATACTGCTGCCACCGCCGTCAACTGGACGGTGCTCGGAGTCCGTGTACATGGGTCGTTTTTTACCTCACCCTGATGATGTCGCTGTCGAGTTAATCCAACGCCCCGCTCCTGCCATTCCCCGCCAACGCCTGCACACTATCGGCCTGGGCGGCGTCGCCTGCAATTGCCCGCGTGCCTGGCGCCAGGGCACGGCGGTTGATCTGCGCATCCCGTCCCTGGGCGCCAGTGCCCGTTATCCGGGCTATGTAGCCTGGTGCCGCAAGGTCGAAACGGGCTATCGCGTCGGTATTTCTTTTACCGATGAACACGCGCTGTTCGGTGCGCGAATGGGTGAGCAAGTGTGCCAGATCGAACGCTACTGCCGCCTGCACGAACACACCGAGCCGACGCCGGTGCAACTCGAGGCCATGGCCCGCGAATGGGTTTCACGCCATGCCGGCGAGTTCTCCCACGAGGCTGTTGTGGCGCCAGCGCTGGATTAAAGCCGGCTTTGCCCATTGTCGCGGGCCCGCATTACGCGCTAAGGTTCCTCCCCCCTGCATTCAAATCATGCTGTGCCCGCCGCACGGGGATGGCTGGCGGCCGGCACCCGTGACCCTGGCGAGTAACACGATGGCTGATTTACCGATCAATGACCTAAACGTCGAATCCAACGAGACCCTGATCACTCCCGATCAGCTCAAGCGCGAAATCCCCCTGAGTGACGCTGCCTTGCAGACCGTGACCAAGGGCCGCGAAGTCATCCGTGACATTCTCGATGGCACCGACCACCGCCTCTTTGTGGTGATCGGCCCGTGCTCGATCCACGACCTCAAGGCTGCCCACGAATACGCCGAGCGCCTCAAGGTGCTGGCGGCTGAAGTATCCGACACCTTGTACCTGGTGATGCGCGTCTATTTCGAAAAACCGCGCACCACCGTCGGCTGGAAAGGCTTGATCAACGACCCGTACCTGGACGACTCGTTCAAGATCCAGGACGGCTTGCACATCGGCCGTCAATTGCTGCTGGACCTGGCTGAAATGGGCCTGCCCACCGCCACCGAAGCCCTCGACCCGATCTCCCCGCAGTACCTGCAGGACCTGATCAGCTGGTCGGCCATCGGCGCACGTACCACCGAATCCCAGACCCACCGCGAAATGGCGTCCGGCCTGTCTTCGGCCGTGGGCTTCAAGAACGGCACCGACGGCGGCCTGACCGTGGCGATCAACGCGCTGCAATCGGTGTCCAGCCCGCACCGCTTCCTGGGTATCAACCAGGAAGGTGGCGTGTCCATCGTCACCACCAAGGGCAACGCCTATGGCCACGTGGTATTGCGTGGCGGCAACGGTAAGCCCAACTATGATTCGGTCAGCGTTGCGCTGTGCGAGCAGGCGCTGAACAAGGCCAGGATCAAGCCGAACATCATGGTCGACTGCAGCCACGCCAACTCCAACAAAGATCCGGCGCTACAGCCGCTGGTAATGGAAAACGTCGCCAACCAGATCCTCGAAGGCAACCAGTCGATTATCGGCTTGATGGTCGAGAGTCATCTGAACTGGGGTTGCCAGGCGATTCCAAAAGACCTGGCCGACTTGCAGTACGGCGTGTCGATCACCGATGCCTGCATCGATTGGTCCGCCACCGAGACCACCCTGCGCAGCATGCACGCCAAGCTCAAGGACGTATTACCCAAACGCAAACGCACCTGACCTTAAACTGCGCACACAAAAACGCCGGGCTTAGCCCGGCGTTTTTTATGTTGTCATTTATGGTTGATTGTTCCCCCGCTCTGCGTGGGAATGCAGCCTGGGACGCTCTGCGTCCCGCCTTACTCAATATTCAGCTTGGCGGCGTGGCGCTGATGGCGTTCCATGTAGCGCTCTACATAGGAGCACGATGGAATCACGGTGTACCCGGCCTCTTCGGCGAACTTCAATGCTTCCTCGGTCAACGCAGCAGCAATGCCGCGACCGCGCAGTGCATTGGGCACGAAGGTGCGATAGATATCCAGGGTCTGCTTCCCGAGGTCCATATAGGTCAGATAGGCACGATGACCGTCCACATTGGTCTCGAACTGATGACCAGCCTGGTCATGGTGGATGGACAACGCCTCGCTCATCACTACTCCTCGCGGGTCTTGGAATTCGACCCCTACCTTACCGATGTTTTTCCGGCGAAGGAACATCTACGCCACCCCGTGCCGGTTTCGACAACGAGAAAACCTATAGCGCTCACAACCAGCACGTAGGGAATAGTAGGCACCAATCCTGTGATAGCTCAAGGCACACTCGTCATCCCCTGCCGCTGGAGGTTACAGACAGGGCTTCGATCAATCAGTGATCGATAGCCTGAACATTGCCGGCAGTTGAAGCATGAGACGAACTGCCGCTCTTAAAGTCACCTCTACATGCGCAAAAGATGCCGGGAGCGGTAAAGGCCAAATGAAAAAAAGTGTCGGCGTCGATATATAAATCTTTACCTGTTTACCCGGCCCGACACATGCAGGCCGGACCTCTCAGCTTGGATCCAGTTCCCACCGCGCTGAAAAAAACTGGACAGTTTTTATACAATCCTCCTAAAGACTAGCCAAAATAGATTCGGCACAAGAATTTTTTTTGCTTCTTGCGCTACGTCAGTTTACTTACTACAAGTAATGAGTAGTATGTACGCCGGCTATCAGCTCACTCTGAGAAAGTAGCCATTTAATAGAAAGTCCTTGAAGGGGAACACGATGAACAACGTTCTGAAATTCTCTGCTCTGGCTCTGGCCGCAGTTCTGGCTACCGGTTGCAGCAGCGTCTCCAAAGAAACCGAAGCTCGTCTGACTGCAACTGAAGACGCAGCAGCTCGCTCCCAGGCTCGTGCAGACGAAGCCTACCGTAAAGCTGATGAAGCTCTGGCTGCTGCTCAAAAAGCACAACAGACTGCTGACGAAGCTAACGAGCGCGCTCTGCGCATGCTTGAAAAAGCAAGCCGCAAGTAATAATCCTCCGGGGTTGTTATCAAGCCGATCCATTCTTGGGTCGGCTTTTTTATGCCTGGGATTCAGGCCTGAAACTCAGGCAATAAAAAAGCCCGCCGCAGCACAAGGCTGTGGCGGGCTTTGATCGAGCAGGCTACTGCTGCAGATCGACCGGCGTGCTCGACGCCACCGGCGCATTGGCGCCCGGTACACCGATCTCTGTCGGCAAACCATCTTCGGCCGCCACCACGTCACGCACCTGGTCCCAATTGACCCGCAGGTTGTTAGCCAGGTCTTCGCGCTTGAGCAAGGCATTGATGACCGCGGTGTGTTTGTCGACCACCGACGGTGTGCCGTCATCATTGAGTGGCGTATGGGCTTCGAGGTAGACCTTGCCGCCACTGCTGCCGAACTTGTAGGCATCGTTGATGATGCGCACCGACGTGCCGACCGGCACCATGTCGGCCATTTCCAGCACATTGTTGTTAAACATGCGGAAGCAGCCGTGGCTTGTACGCGTACCGATACCAAATTTCATGTTGGAACCGTGGATCAGGTAACCCGGCGTACCCAAGGTGAATTTGAACGGCCCCAGTGGGTTGTCCGGCCCGGCAGGCACTACGTTAGGCAGTGGATCGCCATTGGCGGCATGCTCGGCCTTGATCGATGCGGGTGGCGTCCAGGTCGGGTTGGGGATTTTGCCGGTGATGGTGGTGTGCGCAACCGGCGAACCCCAGCCTTCACGACCAATGCCCAACGGGAACGTGTAAACCACGTTCTGCCCCTTGGGATAGTAATAAAGCCGGTATTCGGCCAAGTTGATCACAATGCCTTCGCGGGGGCCGGGCGGCAGGATAAACCGGGTGGGCAGCACGATCTCGGTGCCTGCACCGGGCAGCCAGGCATCAACGCCAGGGTTGGCCGCGACCATTTCCGAATAGCCCAGGTCATAGGTGGTGCCGAGGTCAGCAAAGGTGTCTTCGTACTTGGCCTTGATCACCTGGACCTGGCCAACGATGTCTTCGCCCGGCGGCGGCAGGGGCAACTGCAAGGCTGACGCCGAACCGGCTGCGCAGACGGCAGCGAGAGACAGGCAGCAGGTAACGACGGAGAGGCGCGACAACATCCGGAAAATCCTTCGCAGAACGACGGGTAGGGAAAAACTGATTGTATACGTGAAGCACGCTTCAAGCATCAGTGCGCCCCGCTGCTATTCGAAGCGCAGCTCCGGCCAGATCAGCGGTGTGCCGCGCTTTTGCGATTCGAGAATGGCCCGGCACAGTGGGCACAGCCGCTGGTCCTGGAAGATCGCGCGATCCACCGACGACCAGCGCGGTTGCGCCGGCAGCAACGTGCCGCAGAGCGTGCGGTCGATCGAGCCACCCAGCTCCAGTTGACGCGCAACCAGATGCACCCGGACTTCCTGGCAGGCGAACAGATCCAGCTGCTCGTCAGGCTCGATCAGTTGGTAGTTGAACAGGGACCAGGCAGGGCGCGACATCGGGGGCTCCAGATCGGGGGGGCGCCACCTTAGCCGAAAGCCTGCCGGTAGAAAAGCGTCATAGCAGCGGTTTTAGCGTCGGCCAGACATTTTCCAGCAACTTGCCCTGCGCGCCGACCGCCGGGTGCAGTTGATCTGCCTGCATCAACTCCGGATGACCGCCCACGCCTTCAAGGAAAAACGGCACCAGCGGGATGCTTTTTTCCTTGGCCAGGGCCCCGTAGACCTCGGCGAACGCCGTGGTGTATTTCGGCCCGTAATTGGGCGGCAATTGCATGCCCAACAACAGCACCTTGGCACCACTGGCCTTGGACTGGTCGATCATCGACGCAAGATTTTGTTTCAATTGCGCTGGCGGCTGCCCGCGCAGGCCATCGTTACCGCCCAACTCGAGGATCACGACCTCGGGTTTATGCTCTGCAAGCGCCGCCGGCAGCCGCGCGAGCCCTCCGGCGCTGGTGTCACCGCTGATGGACGCGTTGACCACTTTATCGTCGAAACCTTCCTGCTTGAGCCGTTGTTCCAGCAACGCCACCCACCCTTTGCTGGTATCCAGGCCGAAACCGGCACTGATACTATCGCCAACGATCAGGACTGTACCCGCCGCTGCGTTCTGGGCCATGCACATCAAGGCCAGGCCAGCACTCAAAAACCACATTCGCATCGGATTCTCCATGGGCGCAAGCATTCTCACCGCGCGGAACCTTAGCAAAGTGGTTCCCAGCGCGGAAGGTGAACTGACTATCCTGCACGAACTGAGCCTGGAACTGAACAAGGGCGATAGCCTGGCTATCGTCGGCAGCTCAGGTTCCGGTAAATCCACCCTCCTCGGCCTGCTGGCCGGCCTCGACCTGCCCAGCAGCGGTGAAGTCACGCTCGCCGGGCAAGCCTTGAGCACCCTCGACGAAGACCAGCGGGCGCGCATCCGCGCCGAGCACGTGGGCTTCGTCTTCCAGTCATTCCAACTGCTCGACAGCCTCAACGCGCTGGAAAACGTCATGCTGCCGCTGGAGTTGGACGGCCGCAAAGACGCCCGCGAGCGCGCCCGGCACCTGCTGGAGCGCGTCGGCCTGGGCCAGCGCCTCACCCACTCGCCGCGCCAGCTGTCCGGCGGCGAACAACAACGGGTCGCCATTGCCCGCGCATTTGCCGCCGAGCCGGACGTGCTGTTTGCCGATGAACCCACCGGCAACCTCGACAGCCACACCGGCGAGCGTATCAGCGACCTGCTGTTCGAACTCAATAAAGAGAGCGGCACGACCCTGGTGCTGGTGACCCACGATGAGCGCCTGGCCCACCGTTGCCGACGCCTGATCCGCCTTGAAGCCGGCCTGATGGTCGCGCCCCTGGAGCCTTGATGGCACGTTTGCCGCTGTTGCGCCTGTTCAGCCTTGCCATGCGTCAATTGCTGCGCGATGCCCGCGCCGGCGAGTTGCGCGTGTTGTTTTTCGCCCTCGTGGTGGCGGTGGCGGCCAGCACCGCCATCGGCTACTTCGGCGCGCGCCTCAACGGTGCCATGCTGTTGCGTGCCACCGAGTTCCTCGGTGCAGACCTGGTGCTCGAAGGCAGCTCGCCGGCCCGGCCCGAGCAAATCAAATCCGGCCTTGAGCTAGGCCTGGATCACGCACGCATCGTCGAGTTCTCCAGCGTCATCGCCACGGACAACGGCATCCAGCTCTCCAGTATCAAGGCGGTCAACGAGCAATACCCGCTGCGTGGCGAGCTCAAAAGTGCCACGCAGCCCTTCGGCGCTGAAACAGCGGGTGGCGGCCCCAAGCCCGGCGAGGCCTGGGTGGAAGCACGACTGCTGACAGCACTGGACCTGAAAGTCGGCGATGACATTGATGTCGGTAACAAGACCCTGCGCCTGACGCACATCCTGACGTATGAGCCCGACCGCGCCGGCAACTTCTACAGCCTGACGCCACGGGTGATGATCAACCTGGCGGACCTGGACGCTACCGGCGTGGTCCAGCCCGGCAGCCGCGTCAGCTACCGCGAACTGTGGCGCGCGCCTCAAGGCAGTACGGCGCTGCAGACCTACCGCGACCTGGTCAAGCCAGGGCTTGCCGCCAACCAGCGCTTGCAGGATTCGCGAGACGGTAACCAGCAAATCGGCGGCGCCCTGGGCAAGGCCGAACGCTACCTGAACATGGCCAGCCTCGTCGCAGTGCTGCTGGCCGGTGTGGCGGTGGCGCTGTCGGCCAACCGTTTTGCCAGCCGCCGTTTCGACGCCAGTGCACTGCTGCGTTGCCTGGGTTTGTCACGACGCGAAGCGATGTTGCTGTTCAGCCTGCAACTGAGCGTACTGGGCCTGGCAGCGAGCCTGGCCGGTGCCCTGCTCGGCTGGCTGGCGCAGTTTGGCCTGTTCTACTTCCTGCACGACCTGCTGCCGGCAGACGTACCGCCCGGCGGGTTGCTGCCGGCGGTTGCGGGCATCGGCACTGGCCTGGTCGCCCTCGCCGGCTTCGCCCTGCCGCCCCTGGCGGCGCTGGGTCGCGTGCCACCGTTGCGGGTGTTACGCCGTGACTTGCTGCCGATCCCTTCCAGTACCTGGATGGTGTATGGCGCGGCGCTGTTCGCGCTTGGCCTGATCATGTGGCGACTGAGCCTCGACCTGGTATTGACCTTCGCGTTACTGGGCGGCGGTGTCGTAGCTGCGCTGATCCTCGGCGGCTTGCTGCTGTTGTTGCTGCAAAGCCTGCGGCGTTTATTGGCACGCGCCACCCTGCCCTGGCGCCTGGGCCTGGGCCAATTGCTGCGTCATCCATTGGCAGCGGCCGGGCAATCCCTGGCGTTTGGCTTGATCCTGTTGTCCATGGGCTTGATCGCGCTGTTGCGCGGCGAGCTGCTCGACACCTGGCAAAACCAGTTGCCCAAGGACGCGCCCAATTATTTCGCCCTGAACATCCTGCCGGCCGACAAGGAGGCCTTTGGCGCGCGTCTGCTGGAGGTGCAGGCTCAAGCGGCGCCGTTGTATCCGGTGATACCGGGGCGCTTGATCAGCATCAATGGCGAGCCGGTGCAGCAGATCGTCAGCAAGGACTCCAGCGGTGACCGTGCCGTGCAACGTGACTTGAGCCTGACGTGGGCAGCCGACCTGCCACCGGGCAACGTCTTGACCGCAGGTTCCTGGTGGACGCGGCAACCGAGTGATGAAATTCCCGGGGTGTCAGTGGAGGCCAAAGTCGCTGAAAGCCTGAAGCTCAAGCTGAACGATCTTCTGGTGTTCACCATCGGTGGGGAGAACCGCGAAGCGCGTGTCACCAGCCTGCGGACGATCAACTGGGACAACTTCCAGCCCAACTTCTTCATGATCTTCCAGCCGGGCACCTTGAAGGATCTACCCGCGACCTACCTGACCAGCTTCTACCTCGCGCCGGGTCATGACCAGCAGATCGTCGACCTGTCCCGCGCGTTTCCAGCTGTTACGATCCTGCAGGTTGAGGCGTTGCTTGAGCAGTTGCGCAGCATCCTCGCCCAAGTGACCCTGGCGGTGGAATACGTGCTGTTATTTGTATTGGCAGCGGGCATGGCAGTGCTGTTTTCCGGCTTGCAGGCCACCCTGGATGAGCGGATTCGCCAAGGCGCGCTGTTACGTGCGCTGGGAGCGGAGCGTAAGTTGCTGGTCAAGGCGCGACGTATAGAGTTCGGCTTGCTGGGCGCGGTCAGCGGCCTGCTGGCAGCGCTGGGTACCGAGCTGGTGACCTGGGTACTGTACCGTTACGCGTTTGACCTGGCCTGGCACCCTCACCCGTGGCTGATACTCTTGCCGGTGATCGGCGCCTTGCTGATCGGTGGTGCCGGAGTATTCGGTACACGCCGTGCATTGAATGCAAGCCCGTTGACGGTGTTGCGCGAAGGCTGAAAAGGCCGATGGCCAGCACGCGCTGCTGCGTGCCGGCCATCGTCTACTTCACATACTCGATACCGGTAATCCACCAACACACATCGCCGTTCGGGGTTTGCACGATCGCTTCATCGTCAACCTCCTTACGCAGCAATGCACGGGCCATGGGCGAATCGATGGAGATGTAGTCCATGCGCTCATAAATTTCGTCATAGCCGACGATTCGGAACCGCTTGGTTTCGCCCTGCTCGTTTTCGATATCGACCCAGGCACCGAAGAACACCTTCCCTTCCTGCTCGGGCATGTACTCCACCACCCGCATATCTTCCAGCCGCTTGCGCAAATAGCGCACCCGCCGATCAATCTCACGCAGCAGCTTCTTGTTGTACTGGTAATCCGCGTTCTCGCTACGATCCCCCAGGGAAGCCGCCCAGGTCACCTTACGGGTGGTGTCCGGACGCTTTTCACGCCACAGGTAATCCAGCTCTTTTTTCAGCGCTTCATGACCTTCTTTGGTTATCAGCTTGGTACTCAAACGCATGCATCCCCAGGCAATGTCCAATAATGCCGTTACACCGCGGTCTCAAGCGTTGGCGTCGGCTGGCAGGGGTTGATGATAAATGAACCCGGCAAAGTAGCCAGGTCGCAAAACGCATCAATTCACGCGTGGCCATCCAAAGTTTGATCCAGTTCAAGGAGCACGCCCTGCAAGCGCTGGCGCATAGTCGACAAGTGCGACATCGCCAACGTCAACTGTTCGGTCTTCTCGCTGACGTCCGCTTGTTGGCTCAGCAACTGTGCTTCACGCTGCTCCAACTCACGGCTCTTTTGGCTAACCTCCACCCGCTGGCGTTGCAGCTGGGTATCACGTTGCTCCAGCTCACCGAGTTTCTGGTCGAGCTCTTCCTGTGCCTGCTGCAGCCCAGCCTGCCACTGCTCAAGCGCCTCCTCACGTTCGATGACCGCGAGCTTTTGTTGCGTCAGCTCCTGGGCGACCTTGGCGAGGCTGGTCAGCGTGCTGTCAACCTCGAGCATCGCTGCGTGTTCCATCGGGGCCGGGCGTTTCGACGGCGCGGGTTCCTCAGGCTCAAATCGAGCTTGAGCGGGCGGCGCAGTGAACTCTACTTTCTGCGCGGCCTGGGGGACCTGGGGGACCTCACTCACCTGCGCTGGCTGCGTTATTGCAATGGCCGGGTTCAACGCTTCTTCAACAACAGGCTCGAGTGCAGGCACCTCCACGAGCTTGGGCTGGTTCGAGGCTCTGGCAGCCGGCGAGACCATTTGCGACGAGAAGCGAATGGACGGCACGATCAATGAAGCACTCTCGATGGCCGGCAACGAGGGAGCAGACATACCCAACGTGATCACTTTCATCACCAATGCCTTCTTGATGATCATTGAATGATGATCCTCTGGCCTGGCAGGCGGCAACTTGCAGCCTTTCAAATCGATGAAATGAAAGGGCACTCCTGCCTCGATATCGGTAGTTGCCTTAGTACCGCCAGCGGCGGCCGTCGTGAGGATTTGCTTGAAGACTTGCATGGCCACCTGCAGGTCTTCCTTGGACTCGACACCGCTGAGAAAATACCGATCGAGCTTTTTACGTAACGCCGCGATGTAGACCCTGGAGTTACCAGGCTCGGTCTCTTCATCCAGGCTATAAACGAGAAAGTTGGAATCGGTTTGTGCAATCGCAAACCCGCAGAGCAGCGCACCGTTGACCGGGGTGTCCTGACCGTTGCGTTCAAGAACAAGCGTACGTAAAAGCATCATGATAATCAGGCCTCATTACAAAAGAACAAACCTTATATAAATGTCGGATTTACACCCGACCACTAATAAGCCTCGTAACAACGTAATTGTTACAGCAAGTTATCCGGCCTGACGTAGGACTTTTCTGATATCGCCACCCCCACGTTCCCAACTGCAATGATTGAACGTAACCTTTTCGGCGTTCAACCAAAATGGCAAGCCTATTTCACGTCCTGCAAAACTTATTCGGTAAAAAAATGCTCGAGATAAGCAGCCTGACGAAGCACTTGGGCAAAAGAAACGTTATCAACAACCTCTCGTTTTGCGCTCAACGCCAAGAATGCATAGGCCTGTTCGGGGAACATGGCGCGGGTAAAACCATACTGCTGAACTTGATATCCGGATTGGTGAAACCTTCCGGAGGGCATATCAACATCCAAGGGTTCGACACCCAAACCCATCCACTTCAAGCACGCAAAGCACTGGGTTACCAACTTCAGGAGGGTCTCAACCATCACACAATGTCGGTAAAAGACATGCTCAACTTCATTGCTGCCATCCGAGGCTTCAGCGGCGCTGAAAAGCGCAGCCGGGTAGATCGGGCGGCCATGCGTCTGGAGTTGTCACGTGTGCTCAACGCCCCGCTCGCTACGCTCTCCAGCGGTTTGAAGCGCAGAGTCGCTATCGCCCAGGCGATCCTGCATACACCCAGCCTGCTCCTGCTGGATGAACCCACTGAAGGCATGGCGACGGATCAACTGCTTAAGTTCAGGACACTTATCCACTCCTTGACCGACGAAATGACGGTCGTCATCGCCTCTCGACATTGCAATGAGCTATCCAGCATCTGCACGCGTGCGCTGGTTATCGCGGGAGGCCGACTGATGGCTGACGCCCCGCTGCTCGATCTGCAACGTAACTCTCGGCATTTTCGCGCCGTAACCCTGGCCGCAGAAACGCCTTTGGACTTACTTGCACTGGCAGTACTACCCGGTGTCGCTGGCATCGAAGAAGACCGGCATGCACCGGGCAAGGTGACGGTTCTCGCCATGCCAGGGCACAACATCTACCCACCCATCAATGCACTCATTGCCAGCCGCGGTTGGAACATAACTTCGCTGAATCTGGAGCCAGGGCGCCTGAACGAAGTTGTGCACCATCTGAGCCAAGAGGTAAGCCCTTGAAACAGCTGCCCGTCATTTTCAAACGTCAGTTCGCCAGTTACGCCAGCACACCCGGCACGTACCTGAGTGTAGCTGCGTTTCTGGGGTTGTGCGCAACACTGGGGTTGTACACGAGCCCATGGCTGGAACAGGACAGTGGCGACTTACAGGTCTTTTTCCAGTTACATCCCTGGCTCTACTTACTGCTGATTCCCGCTGTATCGACGCAACTTTGGTCGGACGAACGCAACCCCGGTTTACGCGACGTGATGAACACCCTGCCCCTCACGGTAACCGAACGCGTGCTCGGGAAGTTTCTAGCCGCCTGGCTCGTATGCGGTATCGCCCTGACCCTTACATTTCCCATAGTGGTCATCGCCAATTACTTGGGCGCCGCGGACAATCTCGTTATCAGCTCACAATTTTTGGCCAGCTGGTTGCTCGCCGGAAGCTATTTATCTGTCGGCTGCTTCATTTGCGCACTGACGCACCGGCGCATGGTGACTTTCCTATTGACCCTGGGTTTGCTGCTTACTGCCAGTGCACTTTCTTCGGTGCTGGATGCACTTGAACGTCAGGCCCCCATTTGGGTGATCGACAGCCTGATCGCCCTTAACCCAATCTCGCGTTTCAGCGCTATCGACAACGGCAAGCTGACACTCCATGACAGTTTGTACTTCATCAGCATGATCTTTGCCTTTCTGTCGGCAACGATTGTCACTGTGAACTACAAAACCAGTTGAAAAGGAAAGCAACGCATGCGATCCATTCTTGGTACCGGTATGACACTTACGGTCATACTCCTGATTTTCCTGGCATTTAATCTAACGTGGGTAAACCATCTGCCCAATGTGCGCTGGGACTTTTCACAACAAAAAATCCACACGCTATCGCCCCCTGTCCGCCAATTACTCTCGACGCTGGAACACCCCCTGGATCTTTATTACTTCAATTCGAGCAATGACCCGAAGAAAAGCCCAGCGCTGGAACGCCATGGCGAACATGTGGAAGACCTGCTTAAAGAGTTCGAAAAAGCGGCAAAGGGCATGATTAACCTGCACGTTATTGATCCTGCACCTTACTCAGAAGATGCCTACAAAGCCGGCTTGTTCGGCCTTGACGACTCGCAAGGGTTTCTCGGCCTTATAGGCACTCGTGCAGGCCAGGCCGCTCAACGTATCAACGCATTCCGTCTTGACGACGATTCGTTGCTTGAGTACGAGATCAGCCACCTGATCTACAAGTTGGTGCACCCTGAGCGCCCTACCGTCGGCCTTCTATCAGGGCTTTCATTAGATCAGCCTGGTGCAAAGGTATTGGAGCAACTGCAGCGGCATTTCAACCTTGTTGAACTGGCAGCAAACACCGATCAAATCCCTCAATCAGTCGGCGCGCTGATGGTGGTGCATCCGGGCGCGCTGCCGGAGGCAACCTTGTATGCGGTTGAACAGTTTGTACTGAGCGGCGCCAAGGCGATGCTGTTTATTGACCCAATGAGCGAGATGGATACAAACGTGGCCCCTACAAACAACAAGTTGGACGGGCTGCTGTCAGCCTGGGGCCTACAGATGCCAACGGACAAACTACTGGTCGACAACCTCTACGCCTCATCGGCCTCATTGGGTACAGGACAGGCGACCGTAGTGCATCCGGCCCGGTTAATCCTGCCACGCCAAGCAATGACAGAAAATGATGCCAGTGCCTGGAAATTGAACTCGGTGATTGTCTCAAGCAGTGGCGCACTTTCTCGACCAAGAAAAAGCCGCACAAACTTCACCCCGCTACTCCAAAGTTCCAGGCAGTCAGCACTGCTGGACACCAAGCGCTTTGCAGCAGCGACCGCGTTCGATTCACTGATTGATGAGACGTCCACGCTCGGGCAGCGCCAGGTGATCGCTGCTCGCCTCGATGGGCCGGCCTACTCCACATTCCCCGACGGCATAAAAAGCGGTGCGGCTGGTTTGCAGAAGGCTGCAAACATCCAGGTAGTCGTGGTCGCCGACACGGACCTGCTCACGGATGCCGTCATCGATTCGGCCCCCAACAGCAACGTGTCGTTTGTGTTGAATACCCTGGACAACCTGGCTGCTCCCGAAGCGCTCGCGAGCATTAGACCCCGTGCAATGGCTGACCAATCTTCAAACCCGCTCGAGCACATGCGCGAGGTGGCCGCACAGACCTATGCGCAAAAGTCGGCTGAACTTGAGCGACGACTTGAACGAACAGAACAGGAGTGGCAACGCTTGAACCCACCGAACTCAAGCGTCGGCACTCAAGCGGTGGACAGCAATACCCAGTTGCAAGCGTTGAACAAGGAACGCCTGCGACTCCCCATGGAGCTGCATGCCCTCAAAGTCGAGGCTTACCAACAGGTGCAGCAAACAGAACGCCACCTGAAGCTGTTGATGATTGCGGCGGTGCCCCTGCTGTTATGCCTGATCGCCTGGGCCGTTTTTATCTACCAGCGCCGGCGTCGATCATCTGCTGCCACCTGGCCTCGCTGAACGCTCAACACCAGAGCGTCAACGACGAGCAATCAGCCCTTGTCGCGCAATGCGCGTCAGTTGACGAATCACCTCTTCGGCGTGGTCGGCACTGGGCGCCTGGATAACCGCAAGATCAAAGCTGTTGCTGGCAAAACGGGCCAGGGATTCGCCATCTTCCACGAATTGGATCAGGAACGCCGACGGGCGCCCCGTGCGACGCGGCCAGCCGTCCAGATAACGTAATAGCGTCGGCTGGTGCTTGCCGCCCAGCAGGATTTTGGGGTTGCGTTGGGTCAGGTCCGCGGTGATCGGGGCCAGGCGTATGAGGGGGCGTAGTGCATTCATCGTGTCGTGTCTCTGCCTCAAAAGTCTGCGGGCAGGTGAGAGGCAACACCGAACCAGCGCTTTAGCGGAATTTCGAAACCTGACTCTGTACGAGTGCATGCTTCTGTCGGGCTGCATTGAACCCAGTGGCGCCCCGCAATTAGCTGTTTAAATCGGCGCATGAGCAGCATCCTAGAGAAGCCGGTGGGGCAGTGTCAAGAATCCCGAGCAATGAAAAAGCCCGCTCATGGCGGGCTTTTTACCGGTGTTATGTGAGTGTCAGTGGGCAATGGCGCGGTCGACGGACAATTTGCCAGCCCCTTCCAGCAGCACCGCCAGCGAGCCACCGAGCAAGGCCAGTGCGAATTCATACCCGTTGTTAGCCATAAACAGACCGTTATGGATATGCACCGAAAAGATTGCCACCAGCGACAGGAAGGTCAGCCCCAGTGCCGCAGGGCGCGCCAATAAACCGATGATCAAGGCCAGGCCGGCGAAGAACTCCGTACCGCCCGACAGCACCGCCATCAAGGTGCCAGGGGTCAGGCCGAGGCTTTCCATATACTGCGCAGTACCCGCCAAGCCGTAGCCACCAAACCAGCCGAAGAGTTTTTGCGAGCCGTGGGCTGCGAAGATGATGCCGACAAAGATTCGCAGGATGGTCAGGCCGTAACCAGCGCGGGTAGACAGAATACGGGTGATCAGTGGGCTCATGGTGCTAATCCTTTTCAAAGTAGGGGTGGGTTGGCCGCTATATTAATCGGATAAAGCAATGATAAAAGCGCAAATAATGCCTAATACTTATCTATAAACCCGATCATTTGCGTGAGGCAATTTTTGGCGTCGCCGGCTCCAGGGACTCCCGCTCCCGATCAAACGCCAAATAGTACTTGTTCACGCTATTAACATAGCTGACGCCGCCCATTCCCACCTGCTCCATGGCAATGCGCTCGACCTGGAAGAACCACTGATTGGGGTTGAGCCCCCGCCGACGCGCCTCCGCGCGCATACCCTGCACCCGCTCAGGCCCCATGTTGTAGGCCGCCAGTACAAAGGCCATGCGTTCACGCTCGTTGAGTTTGGGGCTGGCAAAGAACTTGCGACGGATCATCGCCAGGTAGCGGGCCCCGGCCTGCACATTGCTGTCCAGACTCTCGATATTGTTGACGCCGACGCGCTGCGCCGCCGACGGCGTGATCTGCATCAAGCCGGTCGGGCCGCCACTGCTACGTGCACCGGGGTCAAGAGCGGACTCCTTGAACGCCAGCGCCGCCAGGTTCAACCAGTCCATGCCCTGCTCGCGAGCATGCTTTTGCAGGACCGGTCGCAGTTTTTCAAGGCGCTGGCGGTCGGCGCGGGCCAGCGGGTTGCGCACTTGATAGAGGCGACGGTAGATACGTTGGAAGGCCACGTCCTGATCGGACGGGGTTCGGTAGGTCTTGAGAAAACGGTCAATACTGGCCCGCAGCATCGAGGCATCCTGGCGCACGAACCAGTATTCATCCCCCGGCTCGCTGATAGCCACCTGCCGGTCAAAGCGTAACTTGGGCAGGATTTTCGACCAGCGCTCGGCAATCGGCTTCTCGACGATGGTGAGGTGGAAGATCCCGGCCTGGACCATCTCCAGCACGTCTTCCACCGCCAGTGTCGGATCGACCCACTCCACCTTCACCGGCGGCCGCTTATGCAGGGCCAACTGCTGATTGAACTGATTGATCGCATCCGCCGCAGCACTGCCGGTGGTCAACGCCAGGGTGCGCCCGGACAGCTGCTCCAACTTGGTAAAGCGTCGTTCACCCTTGACGCCCACCAGCCACAACGGCACATCACTGGCAATCGGGTCACTGGTGCTGATCTTGTGCACGGCCTTCACATCAAGTAATTCACCGGGCGCCACCAGGTCGCCCTCGCCACGCGCCAATGCGCCGAGCAATTGGTCCTTGGCCTTGGGAATAATCTTGAGGTTGATTTCCTCACCGTCACGGGCGTGACCATTGAGGTATTGCTCGAAAGCGCGCAGGCGGTGGTATTCGACACCGATGGCCTGGCCCTGGACTTCACCGGAACTGTTGCGGCTCTGGTTGACCAGCACGCGCAGCGTGCGACTGGAGCGAATCTGCGCCAGGTCACGCACCTTGCCGGGCTTGGTCACTTCCAGCGGCCCGTCCAGACGTGCGACCGCCGCCGTGGGCAGCAGTAACGTCAAGCACAACACAAGCAACGCCGAGGGTCGGATCATCCGCTCTCCGGAAAGAATACTGGCCAGCACCTTCGTGAAAGACAAAGGGCTGGAGGTCAGAAACAGAGCGCTTTATGCGCTGGCAAGGCGCGCAACGGTGGCATGGAGGAAGGCGTACGGCCGACCACAATGTCACTTGCGACGTTCAAAGACAGCTATAACTCGTTGTAGTTCTTAGTTTTTCTTATAAATCTACAGCTCTGATATGCTTTCCGGCCGCAGGCGGAGATAGCACCATGCAACTCATTGATATCGGCGTCAACCTGACCAACCCCAGTTTCGACGAGAGGCACCCGGCCGTTCTCGACCGCGCCTATGCCGCCGGCGTGCAGCAATTGGTGCTCACCGGCACCAGTGTCGAAGGCAGCGAACAGGCACTGGAGCTCTGTGTAAAACTCGATGAAAGCGGCCAGCGCCTGTTCAGCACCGCGGGCATCCACCCGCACTCCGCCAGTGACTGGAACGGCGACAGCGCACGGCAATTGCGCGGTTTACTCAACGAAAGCCGCGTGCGTGCAGTGGGCGAATGCGGGCTGGATTTCAACCGCGATTTTTCCCCGCGCCCACAGCAGGAAAAAGTCCTCGAAGAACACCTGGCCCTGGCCGTCGAGCTGAAATTGCCGGTGTTTCTCCACGAACGCGACGCCAACCAGCGCCTGCTGGAAATCCTCAAGGACTACCGCGACCACCTGACCGCCGCCGTGGTGCATTGCTTCACCGGCGAACAGCAAGCCCTGTTCAGCTACCTCGACCTCGACTTGCATATCGGCATCACCGGGTGGATCTGCGATGAACGCCGTGGGACACACCTGCATCCACTGGTCAGGGAAATTCCCCGTGGTCGCCTGATGCTGGAAAGCGATGCGCCCTACTTGCTGCCGCGCACACTGCGACCGAAGCCGAAAAATGGCCGCAATGAACCGGCCTACCTGCCGGAAGTACTGCGCGAAGTTGCCCTGCACCGCAATGAAACGGTGCAAGACCTGGCCGAACACAGCACCGCCTGCTCGCGCGCGTTTTTTGGCTTGCCTGCCGTGGATTAATGCGGCGCATTGACCCATGTCAAAACCGGTTCCCAGAGTAGCGGCACAATAATGGCACCTTGCCAATGTTGTTTCCGCTATCAGAGAAAACCTTCCATGGGTGCCTGGCTTAGCAATATCTCGCTGAAATACAAATTCTGGGCCGTCAACGCGGTCGCCTTCATCACCACCTTGCTGCTGGTGCTGTACGCCGTGCAGCTCGAACAACAGGCACGCAGCGATGCGTCCCAGGCCTCGGCGCAGGCGCAGGCGCGATTGCTCGGTGCGTGGCCGGCCGATAAGACACTGCCCAAAGATGAGCATTGGCTGACGTTTGCCCGTGGCCAAGTCCCACAGCTGGCCGATCAGGATCTGTCAGCCCTGAGCACCGCCAGTGGTTGGGTCGAGCTCAATCACATGCCGCTTTTCGGCGAAAACCCACTGCTTGGTGCCGATGTCGTCGCGCGGGCCGACGGTCAACAGATCGCCGTGCTGGCCTACGGGCGCAGCCTAAGCCAAGTCTTCGGCGAACGCTTCGCCAACTACGCCGTGGCGGTGCTGATCCTGATGCTGGCGATGCTCGGTGCCTCGCAACTGCTGATCCGCTTCCTGCTCAGCCAGCTCAACACCCTCAAGGATGTGATGCTGCACGTGGAGAAGACCGGCGACCTGTCGGCCCGCGTGCCGTTGGCCTGCAAGGACGAAGTCGGCCAGATGGCCAGCGCGTTCAACGCCATGCAAGCCGGCTACCAGCGGGTGGTCGGCACGGTGGCGCGCACCGCGCAGCAGCTCGATGACGGTGCCGCGCGCCTGGCCAGCAGCATGAACGAGGTGCAACACGGCATGCTCGGCCAGCAAAGCGAAACCGATCAGGCCGCCACCGCGATCAATGAGATGACCGCCACCGTCTACCACATCGCCCAGCACGCCGGCGCCACCCGCGACCTGTCCCAAACCGCCGACACCCTCGCCGGCAGCGGCCGGGAAGTGGTCAGCCGGGTGCAGCGTTCGATTGCCGGGCTGTCCACCGGCGTGCAACAGACCGCCGAAATGATCCAGAAACTCGCCGAGGACAGCCAGAAAATCAACGGCGTGGTCGGCGTAATCCACAGCATCGCCGAACAGACCAACCTGCTCGCCCTCAACGCCGCAATCGAAGCCGCCCGTGCCGGCGAAATGGGCCGTGGTTTTGCCGTGGTCGCCGACGAAGTACGCAACCTGGCCAAACGCGTGCAAAGCTCCACCGACGAAATCACCCGCATGGTCTCGGCGCTTCAGGCCGGCACCCGCGACGCGGTGGACTTCATGCAGGAAAGCTCCTTCAAGGCCGACGACTGCGTACAGCAAGCCCAGGAAGCCGGCGCGGCCCTCGCCGAAATAACCGGCGCCGTGGCGCAGATGCGCGAGAGCAACACCCAGATCGCCGTGGCGGCCGAACAGCAAAGCCACGTCGCCGAAGAGATGAACCGCGCGGTAGTGAGCATTCGTGATGTGACCGAAAACACGGTGCAGCAAACCGTGGATTCAGCGACGACCAGCAATGAACTGGCGACGTTGGCCGGGGAGTTGAGCAAGGCGATTGGGCAGTTGAAGTTGTAATCCAAACAAGGCTGGCTATGGCCCCCATAGCGAGCCTTGATTCGCCGCCCCGCCCGCCTGCGATCTAAACTTTGTTCAAGTTGTTTCAACGGACAGAGGATTCACCATCATGGGCAAACGTCACCCCAACTTCCCCGCCTGGCAATGGCGCATTCACCCAGAAACCCATCAGCACCCGACCAACCTGGGGCTGCAGTTAATTGCCGTTCCGCTGCTGATCATCGGTTTTCTGTTGATGGCGTCCGGTGTGTTCAGCCTGAGCCTGGCCAGTTTTGCCGTCGGCGTGATCGGCGTGTTGGCCGGCGTGGCGCTTCAGCGCCACGGTCGTAAGCTGGAAGCTCAAGGCAGCCAGCGGTTCTGAGGCTCAGGCAAAGACCACCACGGTCTGGCGGCTGATGGCGATCAGTTCCCCGCTCGGGCTCCAGAGTGCGGCGGCGGCATGGCCGTAGCCGTCGCGGGCGTGTTCGATATTGACGTAGTACTGGCACCAATCCAGCGTGGTCAGGTCTTGCAGTGGCTGGATAAATTCGATGGTCCAAGTCAGCGTGCTGCCGGGTGCCGGTCGGGTCAGGTGCGGGAGTAAAGCCGGGGGCCAGGCGTCGACCAGGGCGAGGATGTGCGACTCGGTCAGCGGCTCTTCCTTCACATCACCACGCAGGCGCACCCAGCCGCCCATGTCGCGCGATTTATTGCCGGTGAACGGCAGCCCGCCGACGCTCCAGCGCATGGCCAGATGGCGCATGAATTCGGGGGTCACGCCCTTGATATAGGGCAGCTCCTGGCATTCATCCCAGTGTTTGAACGCAGGCGCTGGTTCGCTTGCGACCTCAATCACTGACTCGCGAGACGCGCCAAAGCTGGCCTGTACCAGTGTCGCCACTTCGCCGTTTTGCACCACGCGGCCCAGCAACTGGCTGACAGCCTTGCCTTCGCGCAGCACTTCGACTTGATAACTGGCAGGTACATCCGGCGCGACCGGGCCGACAAAGGTCACGGCCAGTGAGCGCAAAGGGCGATCTGTCGGCACCTGAGTGCGCAGAGCTTCATATTGCAGCGCGGCCACCAGGCCACCAAAGGTCGCGCGGCCTTGGGCCCATTCGGCGGGGATGGTGACGTCCAACGGGTTGCTACGGGCAGCGTCGAGCAAATCACTAAAGCGCATGGCGACCTCACATCAAGAAAACCGATAAGGGATCTTAACCATCGCGCCGGTGAGGTACAGCGCCTATTCCGGCCAAAAGCCGGACCGGCTTAGAAACAATCCGCGCTGAGTTTGTCCAGCACTCGATCGGCCTGGCTTTCCGCCTTGGTCATGGTGCGATGCCACACCGGCACGCAGGGCTGCAAATCCGCTTGGTGCCCGGCCTGGGCCAGCCACTGCCAGCAGTCGTGCCAATCACCCAGGGCGCCTTGGGCTTGCTTGAGCCGCGACACGGCTTTGGCAGGCAGCTTGTCCAGTTCGGGATAAGCCTCGGCGGCGTAGCGCACGCGCTTGATCAGCAGGCGCAGACGATGGCGATCGTGGTTCGGGTCTTTGAGCGCTTCACCCAGTTTCTGCCATTGTTTGGCCAAGCGTTTTTCGATGCGCGGGCGCAGGCCCTTGAGTAACTTCTGGTGTTGGGAGGCGCGGATGAAGCGAGGGAATGCATCAAGGATCAGCAGCAGGTGCGCCAGCTCCGGGCTTTGCGCCACTTGGCGATAGGCATCGGGCTGCAGGCGCAGGCGCCGATCAGCCGCGTCGTGATAACCGTGCTGATGCAAATACGCCGCCAGGACCTCGCGGTCGCGTAGCGGCGTCGTTAATTGGCCGACCGTGCTGGCAGCCAACTCGAGCTGTTCCACACCCGGCAAACCACGCAATGGGCGCAACAAACTGCGCAGGCGCCGCACGGTAGTGCGCAAGTCGTGCAAGGCTTCATCGTCGGTGACGGCGGCAAGGCGAGCCTGGCAGCTCAGTAACCCTACTTCCAGGCCAATGACCTGAGCGACTAACTGATCGACCAAAGCTGACATTCCTTGCTCCCTTGACGATGAAAAATCCTGGTGGGTGCTACAGGTTAACGCCCGGCGCGCGACTCACGAATATAGAACCGCGCTTTTTCGGCCTTGTTGGAGCAGCCTTCAAACGCTTCGAACTGCTGCTGGGTCTTGGCGCCCGTCAGCAAAGACAAGGCTTTGGAGTAGCTCACGGTGCCGGCAAAACCTTCGGCCTTGGCCAAGTCCAGTTCATGCCACGCCGCATCCAATTGCGTGCCACAGCTATCGCGGTATGCGGTTTTCCCGGCACAACCGGCCAGGGCCAACACGATCACAGGTACACACATCCAGGCTTTCATCAATGACACCTCAAATAAAGAAAAACAGTCGTACGGTGTAGACGTTGCCCACAAGGAAAAGTGCCTTGTTTGCCGCCTGAAATCAGAAGCGCCTATCGTCAGAGCATACCCGAGCCTGCTCACTATTCTGGAAAAATATTACAAGGCTCGGCGAAGATTGAAGCCGCCCCCTCAATGGGTGCATTGTGGGCACCTGACTTGGGAAGGACATGGACCATGAATAAGCGTGTTGCCTTGGTGCTCGGCTCCGGTGGGGCGAGGGGCTACGCCCATATCGGTGTGATTGAGGAGATCGAACGGCGCGGTTATGACATCGCCTGTATCGCCGGTTGCTCCATGGGCGCGGTGGTCGGCGGAATCTATGCCGCCGGCAAACTGGATGAGTATCGCAACTGGATCGAAAGCCTCGACTACCTGGACGTGCTGCGCCTGGTCGACGTGAGTTTTCGCCTGGGCGCCATTCGCGGCGAAAAAGTCTTCGGGCAAATCCGCAAGATCGTCGGCGAGATCAATATCGAAGAGCTGCGTATTCCCTACACCGCCGTCGCCACCGACCTGACCAACCAGCAGGAAATCTGGTTTCAGGAAGGCTGCCTGCACCAGGCCATGCGCGCGTCGGCGGCGATCCCGAGCCTGTTCACGCCGGTGATGCAGGGCAACCGCATGCTGGTCGACGGCGGCCTGCTCAACCCGCTGCCGATCGTGCCGGTGGTGTCGAGCCACTGCGACTTGATCATCGCCGTCAACCTCAACGCCACCAATCAAAAACACTACCAACTGCCGGTGATCCAGCGCCCGCCTGCGTTCAAGAGCCGCTTTAACAGTTTGGCCAAGTCATTGGGCTCACATTTGCCGTTTCGACGAAAACAAGCCGAGCAGTTGATGAAGCTCGAGCAGGAGGCACTGCACGCCCAGACGGCGGAGATTAACCCCTGGCTGGAATCGGCCGAGCCCGAATCCCAGCAACCCGCCGCCGCGCCGGAAAAAGCCGGGGCACCGAAGTCGGCGACCGGTTCATTCATCATCGACAACGTCGGGCCGGCGTCGCTGCTGGACTTGATCAACCAGAGTTTCGAGGTGATGCAGACATCGCTGGCGCAATACAAGATCGCCGGGTATCCGCCGGATGTGCTGATCAACGTGCCCAAGCGCGTGTGCCGGTTTTTCGAGTTCTACAAGGCGCCGGAGTTGATCGCGCTGGGGCGGGAAATTGCCAGGGATACGCTGGACAAATATGAGAGTGAGCAAAGCTGAAATTTTGGGTGGGGCTGAGCGCTCCATCGCAGGCAAGCCAGCTCCCACATTTTGAATGTATTCACATATCGAAGGTGGGAGCTGGCTTGCCTGCGATGAGGCCAGTTCAAGCACCGATAATCTCAGCCATTCAACAACCGATACCCCACCCCCGCCTCAGTCACAATAAACCTCGGCTGCGTCGGGTCATCCGCCAGCTTCTGGCGCAAATGCCCCACCACGATACGCAGGTAGTGACTGTCTTCGGTGTGGGTCGGCCCCCAAATATCCTTGAGCAGTTGTTGCTGGGTAATCACCCGCCCCGGATGCCGCGCCAATTGCGCCAGCACCGCGTACTCCTTGCGGGTCAGCGCCACCTCGGCGCCATCCAGCAGCACGCGCCGATAAGCCAGGTCAACGGTCAGCGGGCCAAAACTCAAGGCGGCTTCCTGGGCCTCTCCTGCCGGCGCCTGGCGCAGCAATGCGCGAACGCGGGCGAGAAACTCCTGGATGCCAAAGGGCTTGGTCACGTAGTCATTGGCGCCACCATCCAGGGCTTCGACCTTTTGCACTTCACTCGCCCGCACCGACAACACCAGCACCGGCACCGTCGACCACTCGCGAAACTCGCGCAGCACTTGCTGGCCGTCCATGTCGGGCAGGCCGAGGTCGAGCACCAGCAAATCCGGTTTGCTCAATGCCGCCTGGGCCAGGCCTTCGTTACCGGTGCCGGCCTCGATCACTTTGTAGCCCTGGGAGGCCAGGCTGATGCGCAGGAATTTGCGGATCTGCGGTTCGTCATCAATGACTAAAATCGTCGCGGTCTGGCTCATGGTGTCCAATCAAAATCCGTGAAAAAAAGAGGGTAGCTCAAGCCTCGCGTTCCAGGCCAGGTTGAGTCGGCAATGGCAGAAACAAAGTGATGCACGTACCCCGCCCGTCAATGCCGTCGGCGACGCTGATACACCCGCCGTGGGCGCCGACCATACCTTGGCAGATCGCCAGGCCGAGGCCCGTGCCCTGCCCGCCGCGATCACCCCGGGCGGCGGTGTAGAACATATCGAAAATCTTCGCGCGCTCATCTTCGGGAATCCCCGGCCCTTCATCGGCCACCGCGAAAAACAGCTGGTCATCCGCCACGCCCGCACTCACTTCCAAACGGCCTTGGGCGGGTGAGAATCGCGCGGCGTTTTCCAGCACATTAACCAGCGCTTGCTCGATCAGCGCGGCATGGACATACAGCAACGGCAACTCGGCAGGCACGTCGGTCTTCACCTGCAACGGCGCCAACACCGCGCGCAAACGGCCCAGGGCACTGCCGACGATATCACCCGGCGAAACCCAATCGCGCGCCAGCTTCAGGGCACCGTGGCCCAGGCGCGTCATGTCGAGCAGGTTCTGGATATAACGGTCGAGGCGCTCGGCCTCATCGCGAGTGCCTTCGAGCAATTCGCGGCGATCCTCCAAAGGAATCGCCTCGCCGAGTGCCAGCAGGCTGTCGATGCTGCCGCGCATGGACGTCAGCGGCGTGCGTAAATCATGGGACACCGACGCCAGCAAGGCGCTGCGCAGTTGTTCGGTCTCGCCGTGCAGGCGTGCAGATTCCAGCTCCTGTGCCAGCTGTGCCCGCGCCAAGGCCTGGGCCAGCGGCTGGCTCAAAGCGGTAAGCAGGCGACGACGCTGGCCGCTCAATTCCAGGCCCGGTTTGGGGCTGACGCCGAGCAAGCCCAGCGGCCCCTCCTCGCCCGACAGCGGCCACCACCACCAGCGCCCGAACGGCAAGGTGCCGGTGCCCATCCCGGCCGGTTGATCATGCTGCCAGGCCCAATCGGCGGCGGCGCGTTCGGCTTCAGTGAGGTTCAGCGGTGAACCGGTCTCGACCTTCCAGTCGCCCTGGCTGTCACGGTTGACCAGGCACAGGTCCAGGTCGCTCCAGCCTTCGAGGTGATGCGCCGCCGCGCTGATCACCGCCTGGCGATCGGTGGCGGCGGTGAGTTTGCGCGACAGGTCGAGCAGTTCGCTGGTTTCTTCCTGGGTGTCGCGCAAGGCCTGCAGCTGCCGCCGCTGGCGTGCCGCCAGGTTGCCGGTCAGCGCCGCCATCAACAGAAAGAACAACAGCGTCAATACATCTTCTTCACGCTGGATGGCGAAGGAGAAACTCGGCGGGATAAACAGAAAGTCGTAGGTCAGGAACGACAGCGCCGCACACACCAGTGACGGCCCCAGGCTGCTGCGCACGCCGACCAGCAACACCGCCGCGAGAAACACCAGGGAGATATTCGGCAGCGGCAACACGCTGGCCACCGCCCAGGCCAAAGCAGCCGCCACGAAGGTCGCGACCACCGCCAGGCCATAATCGAACCACACCAGCCCGCGCACATCCGGCAGGCGCGGCGGTGCGGGCATGTCGTCACTGTCGAGGACGTTGATTTCCAAACCGCGCGCATTGCGCAACAAGCGCGCCGCCAGCCCGCCGCCGAACAAACGACGCCGCCAGCGCATGCGCGACTGCCCCACCAGCAGCAGACTGGCGCGGCGCTCGGCGGCGTGCTGGATCAGCGTTTTCGCCACTTCCCCGGCCCGCAGCAACACCACTTCGCCGCCCAGGCGCTCAGCCAGCTGTTGGGCATTTTGCAGGCGCAGGCGCGATTGCTCATCGCGCGCGCGGCCGTTATCGATATGCACCAGGCTCCAGGGCAAATGCCGACGCTGGGCCACACGGCTGGCATGCCGCACCAGGCGTTCGGCCTGCGCATCACCGTCCACGCCGACCAACAAGCGCCCGCGTACCGCCGGCGCGGCCTGGCCGAGTTGGCGATAACCTTGAGCCAGGTCGTCATCGACGTGGGCGGCGGCGGTCTGCATCGCCAACTCGCGCAGGGCCATCAGGTTAGTCTGGGTGAAAAACGCGTCGATGGCCGCGCGAGCCTGTTCCGGCACATACACCTTGCCGTCGCGCAGGCGCTCCAGCAGCTCGCGCGATGGCAGGTCGATCAGCAGGAGTTCGTCAGCCTCTTGCAGCACCCAATCCGGCAGGGTTTCGCGCACCTGCACGCCGGTGATGCCGCGCACTTGGTCATTGAGGCTTTCCAGGTGCTGGACGTTGACCGTGGTGAACACGTTGATGCCGGCGGCAAGCAGTTCCTGAATGTCTTGCCAGCGCTTTTCATGGCGGCTGCCGGGCGCGTTGCTGTGGGCCAATTCGTCCACCAGCACCAGCTTGGGCTTGGCGGCGAGCAGGCCGTCGAGGTCCATTTCTTCGAGCATCACGCCACGGTATTCGCTGCGCAGCAATGGTTGCTGCGGCAGGCCGCTGAGCAAGGCTTCGGTCTCGGCGCGGCCGTGGGTTTCGACCACGCCGGCGAGCAGGCGCACGCCCTGGCGCAGCTGGGTGTGGGCGGCCTGGAGCATGGCGTAGGTCTTGCCCACACCCGGCGCGGCGCCGAGGAAGACTTTGAGCCGGCCACGGCCGTCCCGTGGCAGATCGGCTAACAGGGCATCGGCGCGGCCGGAGTCGCTCATGCTTTGCGGTTCCTTCAGGTGTTTATTTGGAGTCCTTCAGGCCGCCATCGCGGGCAAGCCCGCTCCCACAGTTGGAATGCATTCCCCTGTGGGAGCGGGCTTGCCCGCGATGGCGGCACCACTGCTTACAAACTTTCCAGCGCCATGTTCAGCGCCAACACATTCACCACCGGCGGGCCCACCAGCGGGCTTTCGATGTGCTCATCCAGCAAGCGCTGCAGTGTAGACACCGGCACATTCCGCGCCGCTGCCACCCGCGCCAGTTGATAGGCAATCGCCTGCGGTGGCAAGTGTGGATCAAGACCGCTGCCGGAGGTAGTCAACGAGGCCAGAGGCACCGGCCCTTGGCCGGGCACCAACTGTTTGTTCGCGTCATCGAAAATGCGCGTGGCCAACGCCGGGTTGCTTGGGCCAAGGTTACTCGCGCTGCTGGAAACCGTCGCAAACGCGCCGGCCGAGGGGCGCGGGTGGAACCAGCTGTCACCGGTGAAATCCTGGGCGATCAGGCTGGAGCCGCGCACTTTGCCGTCGGCATCGCGCACCAGGCTGCCGTTGGCCTGGGCCGGAAAGGCGACTTGGGCGACACCGGTAACCACCAGTGGGTAGGCGACGCCGGTGATCAGGGTCATGAGTACCAGCAGGCTCAGGGCCGGGCGGATCATGTTGGACATTTCAGATTCCTCAATTCGTTTATCAGCGCGGGACGCGGAGCGTCCAGGGCAGCATTCCCACGCGGAGCGTGGGAACGATCCGGGTTACACCAGGTGCAGCGCCGTCAGCAGCATGTCGATCGCCTTGATGCCCACGAACGGCACCAGAATCCCGCCCAGCCCATAGATCAGCAGGTTGCGCCGCAGCAACGCCGCCGCACTCGCCGCCTGCACGCGCACACCGCGCAGCGCCAGCGGAATCAGCACCACGATGATCAGTGCGTTAAACACGATGGCCGAGAGAATCGCGCTTTGCGGGCTCTGCAAGTGCATCACGTTGAGTACGCCCAGTTGCGGGTAGATCGAGGCGAACAGCGCCGGCAGGATCGCGAAGTACTTGGCCACGTCGTTGGCGATGGAGAACGTCGTCAAGGCGCCGCGCGTGACCAGCAGTTCCTTGCCGATCTGCACCACGTCCAGCAGCTTGGTCGGGTCGCTGTCGAGGTCGACCATGTTGGCGGCTTCGCGGGCGGCTTGGGTGCCGTCGTTCATCGCCATGCCGACGTCGGCCTGGGCCAGTGCCGGGGCGTCGTTGGCGCCGTCGCCACACATTGCCACCAGGCGACCGTCATTCTGTTCATGCCGAATGCGCGCGAGTTTTTTCTCCGGTGTGGCTTCGGCCAGCACGTCATCCACGCCCGCCTCGGCAGCAATCGCCGCGGCGGTCAGTGGGTTGTCGCCCGTCACCATCACGGTGCGAATCCCCAGTTTGCGCAGCTCGGCGAAACGTTCGCGGATGCCGGGCTTGACCACGTCTTTGAGATGGATCGCACCGAGCAATTTGCCGTCAGCGCACACCAGCAGTGGTGTGCCGCCGCTTTGGGCGATCTTGTCGATTTCCCGCGAGAGTGCCGGTTGCAGGTCGCGACGTTGTTGGCCGATAAACGCCAGCAGCGAATCCACGGCGCCTTTACGGAACACACGGCCTTGGTAGTCGACACCGGACAAGCGCGTTTCAGCACTGAACGGCACCGAGGTCAGTTGGTCCAGGGTCGGCTCGGCCTGTGGGTGCAAGGCACGCAGGTATTCGACGATGGATTTACCTTCCGCCGTGTCGTCCGCCAGCGAGGCCAGCAGCGCGCCTTCGGCCAAATCACGGCCACTGACACCCGGCGCGGCGATCACTGCGGCACAGCGACGGTTACCGAAGGTGATGGTGCCGGTTTTATCCAGCAGCAATACATGCACGTCACCCGCGGCTTCCACCGCACGCCCGGATTTGGCGATCACGTTGAGGCGCACCAGACGGTCCATGCCGGCGATACCGATGGCCGATAACAGGCCGCCGATGGTGGTTGGAATCAGCGTCACCAGCAGTGCGACCAGGAACACCAGCGGCAAGCTGCCATTGGCGAAGTGGGCGAATGGCTGCAGGGTCACCACCACCAGCAGGAAGATCAGCGTCAGGCCGATCAGCAGGATATCCAGCGCGACTTCGTTGGGGGTTTTCTGGCGTTTGGCGCCTTCCACCAGTGCGATCATGCGGTCCAGGGTCGACTCGCCGGGGTTGACGGTGATGCGGATCAGCAGCCAGTCCGACACCAGGCGGGTGTTGCCGGTGACGGCGGAACGGTCGCCACCGGATTCGCGGATGACCGGCGCGGATTCGCCGGTAATCGCCGCTTCGTTGACCGCCGCGATACCTTCGATGACCTCGCCGTCGCCGGGGATCATTTCCCCGGCGGCAACACGTACCACGTCACCTTTACGCAGGCTGGTGGCCGGCACGACCTTGAAGCTGCCGTCAGCCTCTTTGCGGCGTGCACTGAGGCCTTCGCTGCCGGCCTTGAGGCTGTCGGCGCGGGCCTTGCCGCGGCCTTCGGCCAAGGCTTCGGCGAAGTTGGCGAACAGCACGGTGAACCACAGCCACACGGCGATTTGCACGGCGACGAAGGTCGGCACGTTGGTGTCGGGCACAAAGCACAACACGGTGGTGAGGATGGCGGTCAGTTCGACCACCAGCATCACCGGCGAGCGTTGCAGCTGGCGTGGGTCGAGCTTGACGAACGCCTGGCCCAGCGCCGGGCGCCATAGCGCAGAGATGGCGGTTTTTGGCGACTCCTGAGTGGTCACAGGGGCGGCGTTTTTTGCAGGCATATTCATTTTCATATCCCTCGGCTCTTCATCTAGAAGCAGCCATGCTCAGGTGTTCAGCAATTGGGCCCAGCGCCAGTGTCGGCAGGAAGGTCAGGCCGCCCACCAGCAAAATGGTCACGGTCAACAGGGTCACGAACAGCGCGCCATGGGTGGGGAAGCTGTTCTGGCCGATTGGTGCGGTCTTTTTCATCGCCAGGCTGCCGGCCAGGGCCAGTACCGGAAGGATGTAGCCGAAGCGGCCAAGCAACATCGACAGGCTCATCATCAGGTTGTGGAACGTGGTGTTGGCACTGAAGCCGCCGAACGCCGAACCGTTGTTGGCACTGGCCGAGGTGTAGGCGTACAGCAACTGGCTGAAACCGTGCGGGCCAGGGTTACTGATGGCGCCCGCCGGGCCAGGCAGGCTGGCGGCGATGGCGCCCAGCACCAATGTGCCTACCGGCATTACCAGCAGGGTCACCACCAGCAACTGCACTTCCTTGGCCTGCAACTTCTTGCCGAGGTATTCCGGTGTGCGGCCGATCATCAAGCCGGCGAGGAACACCGCGATCAACACGTTGAGCAACATGCCGTACATGCCGGCGCCGACGCCGCCGAAGATCACTTCGCCGACCATCATGTTGATCAGTGCCACCATCCCGCTCAGCGGGTTAAGGCTGTCTTGCATGCCATTGACTGAACCGTTGGACGCAGCGGTCGTGGCCACCGACCACAACACGGTGCCGGTGGTGCCGAAGCGTGCCTCTTTACCTTCCAGCGGTGCGGTTTGCTCGACGGCCGGGTTGTTCAGGGTCGGGTTGGGCTGGTATTCGGCCCACAGCGAAGTTGCGCCGCCGATCAGGAACAGGGCCAGCATGCAGCCGAGGATCGCACGGCTCTGACGCAGGTCCTTCACGTAATGGCCGAAGGTGAACACCAGCGCCACCGGGATCAGAATGATCGCCGACAGCTCGAACAAGTTGGCCCATGCGGTCGGGTCTTCAAACGGGTGCGCCGAGTTGACGCCGAAGAAGCCGCCGCCGTTGGTGCCCAGTTGCTTGATCGCAATCTGGCTGGCTGCCGGGCCGAGTGGGATCACCTGGTCAACGCCTTGCAGGGTCACGGCGTTTACATAGTGAGCGAAGGTCTGCGGCACGCCCTGCCACACCAGGAACAACGCGAACACCAGGCACAACGGCAACAGGCCGTAGAGGGTGGCGCGGGTCATGTCGACCCAGAAGTTGCCCAAGGTTTTGGTGGATTTGCGACCGATGCCACGGCAGAGCGCAACCAGTACCGCCAAGCCAGTAGCGGCGCTGACGAAGTTCTGCACGGTCAGGCCGACCATCTGGCTGAGGTAGCTCAGGGAGGCTTCACCGCTGTAGTTCTGCCAGTTGGTGTTGGTCATGAAACTGACCGCAGTGTTGAAGGCCAAGGTCCATTCCTGCCCCGGCAATTTCTGCGGGTTCAGTGGGAGATAGTCCTGGAACAGCAGGATCGAGAACAGCAACACAAAACCCGCCAGGTTGAACGCCAGCAGCGCCAGCGTGTACTTCTGCCAGCTCTGTTCCTGATGTTCATCCACGCCCGACAAGCGATAACACGCGCGCTCGACAGGGCCCAGCACCGGCGAGAGCCAGGTGCGCTGGCCTTCCATCACCTTGTAGTAGAACCGCCCCAGGAACGGCGCCGGCACCAGCACCACGGCAAAGAAGGCGATGATCAGCCAATAGTCATAACTGTGCATAGCCTGCTCCTAGTTCCGATCCGCGCGTAACAGCGCAACCAGCAGATAAATGAACAGCGCCACGGCCAATAGCAGTGACACCCCGTCCAGAACGCTCATGGAAGTCTCTCCGTTTTGCGGCGATTGCCGCGTGTGGGGCAATTGTCCGCAGGAGTGGCGTAAAGGAACGAGAGCGACGGTGGGGGCCGGGCGTAAAGACGGCGTAAAGAGTGGGTTTATGCGGGGTTTACAGAGGTCGGTGGTGGCTGTTGGGGCCTCATCGCGGGCAAGCCCGGCTCCCACAGGTAACCGCAACCCCCTGTGGGAGCCGGGCTTGCCCGCGATGACGGCAGTTCAAACACCCACGCACTTAACTGGTGCAATGACAGAAGATTTCAAACGCCAAACCGTCTCCTCGGCGACAGTTCGGCGTCTTTACGACAATGAATGGCGCACTGGCATGGCCGCTGCAACACCCTGAATCATTCCAAACCGTTCAGGGAGCGCAACACGATGAACACACAACTCAAACCCACCTTGGGCACTCTGCACTTGTGGGGCATTGCCGTGGGGCTGGTGATTTCCGGCGAATACTTCGGCTGGAGCTATGGCTGGGGCGTGGCCGGTACGTTGGGCTTTCTGGTGACCTCGCTGATGGTCGCCGCCATGTACACCTGCTTTATCTTCAGTTTCACCGAGCTGACTACGGCGATTCCCCACGCAGGCGGACCGTTTGCCTACAGCCGTCGTGCCTTCGGCGAAAAAGGCGGCCTGATCGCCGGCCTCGCCACATTGATCGAATTCGTCTTCGCCCCGCCCGCCATTGCCTTGGCTATCGGCGCCTATCTGAATGTGCAGTTTCCGGCACTCGACCCCAAACACGCGGCGGTCGGCGCCTACATCGTATTCATGGGCTTGAATATTCTCGGCGTGAAGCTCGCCGCCACCTTCGAACTGGTGGTGTGCGTGCTGGCCGTCGCCGAGTTGCTGGTGTTCATGGGCGTGGTCGCGCCCGCGTTCAGCTTCAGTAACTTTGCCCTGAATGGCTGGGCCGGTTCTGACACCTTCAGCGCCCCGGCCATTGCCGGGATGTTCGCCGCCATTCCCTTTGCCATCTGGTTCTTCCTCGCCATCGAAGGCGCAGCCATGGCGGCCGAGGAGGCAAAAGACCCTAAACGCACCATTCCAAAAGCCTACATCAGCGGCATCCTGACGCTGGTGATCCTGGCCATGGGCGTGATGTTCTTCGCCGGCGGCGTGGGCGACTGGCGCACCCTGTCGAACATCAATGACCCGTTGCCGCAAGCCATGAAAACCGTGGTGGGCGACAGCTCCGGCTGGCTGCACATGCTGGTGTGGATCGGCCTGTTCGGCCTGGTGGCGAGCTTCCACGGCATCATCCTCGGTTACTCGCGCCAGTTCTTCGCCCTGGCCCGCGCCGGTTACCTGCCGTCTTTCCTGGCCAAACTGTCGCGCTTTCAGACACCGCACCGGGCAATCATCGCCGGTGGCGTGGTCGGTATCGCGGCCATCTACAGCGACGGTCTGATCAACCTGGGCGGCATGACACTGACGGCGGCGATGATCACCATGGCAGTGTTCGGGGCCATCGTGATGTACATCATGAGCATGCTCAGCCTGTTCAAGCTGCGTAAGACCGAACCGCTGCTGGAGCGTACCTTCCGTGCGCCGGGCTACCCGATTGTGCCGGGCATTGCGCTGGTACTGGCGCTGGTGTGCCTGGTGGCCATGGCCTGGTTCAACGCGCTGATCGGGCTGATTTTCCTGGGCTTCATGGTGGTGGGGTTTGTGTACTTCCAACTGACCGCACAGGACCGCGCCGATGCACCGGCGGATGCGATGTTGACCGGGTTGTGAGGCTACTGGAGCAGAACGGGCCTACAATGAACTACTAAGAAAGCCCGTTACTCAAAGCAGCTATTACCGTGGGAAATTCCCCCACGGTTTGCTGCCTCAAGGAGAGCCCTATGCCGTGGTATGCCTGGTTGATTTTAGTGGTCGCGATCGGTTCGATCGTCGGTGGTTTATTGATGCTGCGTGACAGCGCCAACAAGGTGGAACTCACCGACGAACAACGCAAACGCGTGGCCGAGCGCAACGCCCAAGCGGACTCAAAGGACGCCCAGGACCGCTGAACCTGCCGCTACTCCCACGCCGCCTTGGCGATATGCAACCCGTGCTGGCCTTTATAGGCCGCACGCTCGGGTTGGCTCCAGCCCTTGAGCAACTCATCCTCCAACCGATAAATCTCCACACCCAGCGGGCGACATACCGTCAGCGGGTCTTGCGCGTCCGGCCCCCACATCGGCAGCGACAGATCCCCGCCGGGGCACGTCGACAGCGCGCACAACAAATCAATTTCGGCAAAAAACTCCAGGTAGTCGCCCTTCTGCGCCGGGCAGGCCTTCATGAAGTACATGTCGTCGTGGTTGAGGCCCGTGCACTGGAAGATGTTCAGTACGTCATGTACATCAAATTCGGTCAGGCCATGGGGCAGTACAGCGCGCGTCAGGTTTGAATGGCAATGGTGGTGAAAGTCTTCGCCAGTGAGCATGCGGTTCACATACGGGTCGCAACGCGTACCAAGCAAATCATGCAGGCGCCCGCCATGCTCATCGATGCCGTAGCTCGCCAGGCTGTCATCGGTGATGGTGACCAAAGGCCGCAGAAACGGCAGGTTCGACCACAGCCGGTCATGGGTGCTGACATGCGCGCCTTGCAACTGCCGGGTGCGCGCCGCCCACAAGCGTTCGCGCGGGTCGTTGGCGTTCCACACATTAAAGTCGCCGACCTGCGGCCCCACCGGCGTGGTGACACGGAACACATGCCCGGCCGGCACTTTCCATGCCCTGCCCGTGCGAATCGGCACTTCGAACTGCTCGACCAACGTGCGTTTATCCGCCTGGTCACGAATGCGCTCGTAGAACGCCGTGTCCACCTGCAGGGCCGAACCTTTACTGACCTGGTAAGCGGCCGGATAGTCTTTGTACATGCTGCGATCCTCGATCAGGTTGAGTAAACAGGGCCAATGTCAGGCGCTCCGAATCATCCAGGTACAAGCTCATCGCTTGACCTGCCGCCGGTTTGTCCCCTTGCACCAATAACGCGTAAATCTCGCGGTCTCGCTCCAACCAGGGCGACTGGAAGCGTTGTTCATCAATGGCGGAACAAAACACCAGGCGCAGTTGGGCAATGACCTGGGCGAAGAACTCATCGAATAATCGGCTGCGCATCAGGCCGACAATCTGCTGGTGAAACACCAGGCTGTGCGTCGCCACGGCGCGCCAGTCTTCACGGTCGCGGGCCAGCGTGGTGGCCTCAATGGCGTTTTGCATGTGCTCGGACTGAGCGTCGGTGAGCGCGCCGCTCTGGGTGATGGCCTGTAATTCGAGGGTACGACGCACGACGAACAGATCACGCACCTCGTCTCGCTCTAACCGTCGCACCATCACACCTTTGTTACGCACGTAGCGTGTCAGCCCCTCCTGCCCCAGGCGATGCAGGGCCTCGCGGATGGTATTGCGCGAGGCGTTATAGGCCTTGACCAGGTCCGCCTCGACCAACGCCATGCCAGGTAACAGCCGCCCGCCAATGATGTCGGCACGCAATTCAAGCGCTATCTGATCGGCTAAAGACAAGCTGAGCGTCATGACTACCTCACGATTGTTGAACAATCACTGGGTAAGATGTAATCACTTTTCATGCCAACGCGCTCGGGCTTCTCTGGATGTTTAAAACAGCGTTACCCGTTAAAATGCGCGCTTGTTCACGAGGCAGTCCTATGCGTTATTCGTCAGACCATAAAGCCCAGACTCACCAACGCATCATCAAGGAAGCCTCGGTGCGCTTTCGCCGCGACGGCATTGACGCTACTGGCCTGCAGCCGTTGATGAAAGCGCTGGACCTGACGCACGGCGGGTTTTATGCCCATTTCAAATCCAAACACGAGTTGGTGGAAAAAGCCCTGCAGGCAGCCGCTGCAGAACTGGATGCACATTGCGAAATGCTGTTCAGCCAGGAACGGCCGCTGGATGCGTTTATCGACAGCTACCTGTCCGAATGGCACCAGACCTCGCCGGATCAGGGCTGCCCGCTAACGACCATGTCTTCGGAACTTGGCCTCAAAGGCCAACATAGTCCGACCACGGATGCGGTACTTGGGGCTCGGTTGAAACAAGTCGAGGCGGCGCTTGGCAGCGCGAATGCCGATGAACAAAGCCTGGTGTTGATGTCTACGCTCGTGGGCGCGCTGGTACTGGCCCGCAGTGTCGAAAGTACGCAGTTGGCGACGCGCATCCTGGACGTGGTACGCGCCAGTTTGAAGGCGCAGGTTGCAGAGGCTGAAAAGGCCGGTCAATGACCGGCCTCCCTGGCAACGTTCACATCCTCAATTGATCGCCAGCCTGTCGCGGTTCTTCTCCAGCAACGCCTTGCCGATGCCTTTAACTTCCAACAACTCATCCACTGCCGTGAACGGGCCATTGCTTTCGCGATAAGCGATGATCGCCTTGGCTTTGGCCGCGCCGATGCCGAAGAGGTCGCGACGCAGGGTTTCCGCGTCGGCGGCGTTCAGGTTGACCTTGGCGGATTGCTCGGCCTTGTTCATCTGCGCGGCGATGGGGGTTGGGGCTTCGGGTTTGATAGAGGGCGCTGCGTTGGCGGCAACTGAGAACGTGGTGAGGAAGGCAAAGATCAGGGAAGAGATGTAAGTGTTTTGCATTGGTGACGCTCCATGACATCGGTAGAAGAAAAGCAGCTTTCCGAAGCTGCTTTTCAAACTTAGGCGATGTCTGGAAGGAGTCAAAAACGCAGGGGTTACAGAGTGTGAGTTTAAGGCTCCAAACGGCGCTGCTGGAAAATCAGATCGACGATTTCACCGTCCGGCGAGTAGCCACTTACGGTGTCGCGCAGCAGCTGTCGAACGCGGGAGTAATCGTCCTGATCCACGGCCCCCAGCAGTTCATTCAACTTGACCTTGAGCAGATCCCAGGCCAGGTGGTCTTCATTGGCACTCATGATCATCGGGTGCTGAGTGGCAACTACGTTGTCGCCAATGAGTAACTCTTCGTAAAGCTTTTCACCAGGGCGCAGGCCTGAAAACTCGATGGCGATATCGCCATGCGGGTTTTTATCCGAGCGCACACTCAGGCCAGACAAGTGAATCATCTTCTCAGCGAGTTCGACGATCTTCACCGGCTCGCCCATGTCCAGCACGAATACGTCACCGCCCAGGCCCATTGAACCGGCCTGAATCACCAGCTGCGCAGCTTCCGGGATGGTCATGAAGTAGCGGGTTATCTTCGGGTGAGTGACCGTCACCGGGCCACCCGACTTGATTTGCTTATGAAACAGCGGAATCACCGAACCGGAGGAGCCGAGAACATTGCCGAAACGCACCATGGTGAATCGGGTCTTGTTAACGCGCGAGACGTTCGATTTGTCGCCAAACAATACCGGGGCTACTTCGCGGCTAAGGGCTTGCAGGGTCAATTCGGCGAGGCGCTTGGTACTGCCCATGACATTGGTCGGGCGCACCGCCTTGTCGGTAGAGATCAGCACGAAATTGGCCACGCCTGCCTGCAATGCAGCTTGCGCAGTGTTCAGTGTGCCCATGACATTGTTCAACACACCTTCGGCGATGTTGTGCTCGACCATCGGCACGTGTTTGTACGCGGCAGCGTGATAAACCGTGCTGACGTGCCAGGCTTTCATCACATCCAGCAACTTGGATTGATTGCGCACCGAACCCAGGATGGGCAAGATTTTGACCGGTAACGACTCGCGATTTATACGCTCTTCCAGCTCGCACAGGATGCTGTATAGATTGAACTCACTGTGTTCGAACAGCAGCAACGATGTCGGGCGCAGTGTCAGGATCTGCCGGCACAGTTCTGAACCAATTGAGCCGCCCGCCCCCGTTACCATCACGTTCTGCCCTTTGATACAGCGTTCGAGCAATTCGTGCTGGGCAGGCACCGTGTCCCGGCCCAAAAGGTCTGCAATATCGACTTCCTGGATATCGTCGACCTTCACCCTGCCACTGGCCAGGTCCATGAACCCGGGAACACTGCGCACATGCAGAGGGAAACCTTCAAGAAACCCGAGGATCTCACGGCGACGCCCGCGGTTGGAGGAAGGAATCGCCAGCAATATTTCCTGCGCGCCCGTCGCGTCGATCATGCGTTGGATGTGCTTGGGCTTATACACTTGCAGCCCGGAAATCACGCGCTCGGAAATACTTGAATCATCGTCAATAAATGCCACCGGCCGCATCACACGGCCCATTCGCAAGGCTGCTACCAGCTGATTGCCGGCAGAACCTGCGCCGTAGATGGCGACACGCGGCAGGCCATCCTCGCGGTTGGTAAACGGCACATGTTGTGCCGCGGAGAACCAGTCGCCCATGAAATATTGGCGCATGGCCAACCGCACGCCGCCCACCATGATCAGGCTGAGCCACCAGTAGTTGAAGATAATGGAGCGCGGCACCACATTTTGATGGTTGCTGTACCAGTAAACCACCACGCCAAGGATGAGCGAGGACAAGCTGACCGCCTTGATAATCGCGATCAATGCGTCGTTGCCGAAGTAGCGCATCACTGCCCGGTACATGCCGAAGCGGATGAACAGCGGAATGGCAATCACTGGAGCGGCAATGAACAACCAGAGGTGAAGACGAACCGGGTTGACCAATTCATCAATGCCCAGGCGTACAACGAACGCAAGCCACAAGGCAGCCCAAACGACAAACACATCCGTGCCGACCTGAATCAGTCGTTTTTTTCGTCTGGGCAAAGCGACCAAATAGGCCCGTAACTTATCCATAGCGGTTTCAAACACCTCTTAACATCCTATTACTTTGCCTTTGTAAGGCCATCCATGAACCCTCTGAAGGCTTTAAGGCTGGCTGCACCTGCGACTCAGTTGCTACCGTTACCGCTCAAGCTCGCCAGCGTGAAACTTGATTGCCAGGAGGATCAGCGGCACGTAAGCGAGAACCAGTGCCCACGCTCCATCCCATCCATACAGAACAACACCGAGTGCAATGGGCAATAACCAAACGAGGTTAATGGCCGCCACTGCCAACGTCACCGGCAGGTGTTTACCGAACTTGCGTGAAGCAAACTGATAGGCATGACTGCGATGCGCTTCATAGACCTTATCGCCCCGTAGCAGGCGGCGCACAAGCGTAAACGTAGCGTCGACCACGAATATGCCCAGCAAAATCAACCACGCCCAGAAAAAAGAAGAATGAACCCAGGCGGCCTGAATAGAGAAACAGCCCAGGACAACGCCCAGGAACCCACTGCCGGCATCGCCCATGAAGATTTTGGCAGGCGGGAAATTCCACACCAGGAACGCACCTACCGCCGCGGCCAACAGCAGCGGCAGCCAAATCATGCCCTGCTGACCACTCAGCGCATAAAGTAGACAGCCGCCAAGGCAGGCGCAGATCGCTTCTACACTGGCGATCCCATCAATTCCATCCATGAAATTGTAGAGGTTGAGCATCCAGACCAGATAGATCGCAGCCAGGATATTCCCGATCAGCCCCAGGTGCAGGTCCCAGCCAAATACCGTCAGCGGCGCAAGCCCGTTCATCCAGAACAACGCCCATGCCGCCGCTGCAAAATGGCCTGCCAGGCGCCAGCGGGCAGCAATATGACCATGATCGTCCATAAAACCCAGGACGGCCACCAGCGCACCCGCGCCTCCCACTGCGATCAACATGTCGCCACCCACCAGCCCCTGCCACCCCAACACAGGGATCATCACCAGAAACGCCAGGACAATCGCGACACCACCGCCTCGCGGGGTGGGCACCGAATGGGAACTGCGTGCATTCGGGATGTCAATTATGCTGCGCGAAAGCGCATAGCGTCTTAATACAGCAGTCATCAAAAATGAAATCAATGCAACAGCAAGAACGATCCACCACTCACTCATGTCTTTTCATTTTCCATGTAATCGGAGGCTGTCACTTTCAGCGCCTGGTCCACTGACAGCGGCGGCGTCCAATCCAAAACAGCGCGCGTCTTGGCGATATCAACCTGCAATGAGCCACACAAACGTTGAGAAAGGCTGCGCTTGCCCAGCAGCCTTGCAGCGGCGCTCAGCAAAACCGCCGGGACAGGCAGAAGACGTGCCGGCTTGCCCAACGCTGACGCCATCTTGCGTAGCAGAACGGTGGTCGACAAATCTTCGCCATCGCTGACCATAAAGGTCTGATTGGCTGCGGCTGGATGGCTCGTGCACAGCAGGGCCAGGTCAACCAGGTTGTCCAGGGCCACAAGGCTACGAGCGTTATGAATGGCGCCGAAAGGCAACGGTACACCTTTGTGCAGCCAACGCATCATGCTGAGGAAATTGGCTTTTACCCCTGGCCCATAAACAAGTACGGGCCGAATGATCACGACTTCCATACCGGTGGCCACGGCCAGTTCCCGAAGGCCCTGCTCGGCTTCCATCTTTGAAACGCCGTAAGGATCTGCGGGGTTGGCTGGCTGATCCGCTGTGAACGGTACGCCGGGCTCTGTGCCTTCGCCGTTGACCTTGATCGAGCTGAGAAACACAAATCGGCGCACCCCGGCCGCTGCGGCCTGGCGAGCCAGGTTAAGCGTGCCCTCGACGTTGACATGGCGGAAGGCCTGTAGCGGGTCTGCGTCCAGCTCGTTCATGACGTGCACGCGAGCGGCGCAATGAACCACCGCGTCCACGCCGGCAAGTCCAGCGGAAAAGTCTGCAGTGCAGAGGTCATCGAATCGAACCACGCGCGCAGCCGTTGCACAGGTAAAACGGCTGCCTCTTGCTGCAACAGTGACGCGAACATCATTGCGGGCGGCTGACACTTGGACCAACCGGCTTCCCACGAATCCCGAAGCCCCAGTCACGAATATGTGCACGCAAAGCTCCTTGCTTACGATTTGGACCAGACGGTGCGGTTAATGTAATCGGTGTAGCTGTGCACAATACGCACGACTTTCTTGGAGACGGCACCGCCAAGATAATCACCGACCACCGACATTACCCGCTCGCCACGCACGTGTTGTGTCGTGACGACACGCACCGCATCAAGCACGCGCTCAGCTTTCAGCCCGCACATGATCAGCGTGCCTTCATCCATGCCCTCCGGGCGCTCATGCGCGTTCCTGATGGTGACCGCGGGCAGGTTCAGCAGCGAAGCCTCTTCGGTGATAGTGCCGCTGTCGGACAGCACGCAAAACGCTTCCATCTGCAACTTGATGTAGTCGAGCAAGCCAAACGGTTTAACGAAGCGAATCAAAGGATGATCCAGCGACTCGCCCAGTGCCTCGAGGCGTTTACGGGTGCGCGGGTGAGTCGACACGATGACCGGGTATTGGTATTTGTCGACCAAGGCCTTCAGCGACGCCAGCAAGTCTCTCAGGTTGTCGGGCGTATCAACGTTTTCCTCGCGGTGCGCACTGACAACAAAATACTCCCCTGCTGCCAGGCCTTCCCGTGCGAGAACATCCGAGGCTTGAATCTTCGGCATGTAGTGATCCAGGACTTCGGCCATATGCGAGCCGGTCTTGATGATTGTTTCAGGACGCACGCCTTCATCAAGCAGATAACGACGAGCATGCTCGGTCAGCACCATATTGATGTCGCTCAAATGGTCAAGCACCTTGCGATTGAGCTCTTCAGGCACACGCTGATCAAAACAGCGATTTCCCGCTTCCATATGGAAAACCGGGATTTTGCGCCGCTTGGCGGAAATGACCGCCAGGCAAGTATTCGTATCACCGTAAAGCAGCAGGGCATCCGGCTTTTCCAATTCGAAAAGCTCGTCGGATTTGGCGATGACCTGTGCAATTGTCTGCGCTGCAGTGTCGCCCACGGCGCCCAGGAAATGATCGGGTTTGCGAATGTCCAAGTCGTCAAAGAAGACCTGATTAAGCTCATAGTCATAATTCTGCCCCGAGTGAACCAGAATATGATGAGTTTGCTTATCGAGCTCAGCGATCACGCGGCTCATCTTGATGAGTTCCGGGCGCGTGCCGACCAGCGTCATAACCTTAAGCATTGAGCTGCTCCTGGATAAATTCCAACTTCAACAGCAGCGCTTTAACGCCCTCGACGTCCAGGCGCTCGGTGTTATGCGAGGTGTAATCATCCAGCTCGGAGATGTGCGTTTCACCTTCGACAAAATACTTTTCATAGTTCAAGTCGCGGTTATCCGCCGGAATACGGTAGTAGCGGCCCATGTCTTCGGACTTGGCCATCTCTTCGCGAGAAATCAGCGACTCGTAGAGCTTCTCGCCATGACGCGTGCCAATGACTTTAATTGCGTTTAAGCGGTTGAAGAGTTCCTTGAGTGCCTGCGCCAGATCCGCCACGGTCGACGCCGGTGCTTTTTGCACGAAAATATCACCCTGCTGGGCGAATTCGAACGCATGCAGCACCAGGTCAACGGAGTCTTCCAGCGACATCAGGAAGCGGGTCATATTCGGGTCGGTGACCGTGAGTTCACTGCCCTGTTTCAATTGATTGATGAACAACGGGATCACCGAGCCCCGTGAAGCCATCACATTGCCGTACCGCGTGGAGCAAATAACCGGGCCGCCTTGCGGGATCATCCGGGATTTGGCCACCACCAACTTTTCCGCCATGGCCTTGGAAATCCCCATGGCATTGATCGGGTATACCGCCTTGTCGGTGCTCAACACCACGACACGTTCTACGTTGTTGGCAATGGCTGCATTGAGCACATTTTCCGTACCCAGAACGTTGGTTTTAACCGCTTCCATCGGGTAGAACTCACACGACGGCACCTGCTTGAGTGCCGCCGCGTGAAAGATATAGTTCACACCGACCATGGCTTGGGAAATGCTGGCGTAATCGCGCACATCACCAATATAGAATTTGACTTTGTCATTGCCGAGCGCAATGCGCATATCTTCCTGTTTTTTCTCGTCGCGACTGAACACACGAATTTCTTTGACTTGCGTGTCGAGAAAACGCTTCAGCACGGTATTACCAAAAGAACCGGTGCCACCGGTGATCATCAATACTTTATTATCAAACATACAAACTCCTAACTATCGCTGTGCACGCATAAACTGAATCAAGTCCGGCCATGACGGTGGGAGGTAACCCACGGCCTCACGGAAGCGTGTCGAGTCAAGGGAACGATCAATCGCCAATTTATCATCGGGAATAATATCAATTTCCTTTTGATAGACCTTGGCGATTTCATTCAGCAGCGTGAACTTATCAATAGGGTTAACCGAGACGTGATAGAGGCCGAACAACTGCTCGTTCGGCAGCACATACTCAACAATGATGCGCGCCAGTTCTGCAGTAGGCACGCCCGAAAAAATAGCTTTCGTGAACCCCTTTACCGACCCTTCCTGGGACAGAAACCAATCAACCAGAGACGCCGTGCTCGCTAACTCATGGCCGATGATAGAGGTGCGCAAGGTGATCGCGTGAGGCTGATCATTCAACTCGCCAATAAACTTGGACTTCCCATACAAGTCGACGGCATCGGAAATATCCGACTCGAGGTACATGCCCTTCGAGCCGGTAAATACACAATCGGTACTGATATGAATCAGCCGCGCGTTGGCCAGCTTGCATAATTTGGACAACCGATGGGGCAACATAGAGTTGAGCGGCAACGTCGACAGCGGGTCGTTGGCGTGGGCTAATTGCTTGATCAAGCCGACGCAGTTGATCACCACGTCCGGACGATTGTCTTCAAACACCGAGACCAGCGACTCGTAATCCAGAACGTCAACATTTGAATAAAAGCTGCCGCGATGCCTTTCTTCAAAATACGCTGCCCCGCTTTGCCCACGCATAGTGCCGAAAACACTATGTGATGTGTGATTGGAAAGATACTTGAACACCGCACTACCAAGCATTCCCGTCACGCCCAACACTAATATTTTCATGGTTTATCTCTAAAGGTTGCCAATTCGTTCTTTAATAATCTGTACCAATCGACGGCACTGCGTTTTCATTTCGTAATTGTTACAGAAAAAGCTGAACGACGCCGCCCCGTAGGCGGCTCTTTTTTCCGGCGAAGCCTCGTAGAGCGACTCGATGTTCCTGGCAAGCGCTGCTGCGTCCTCTGCCTGAGAACACAACCCGGCACCTGCCTGCTCCACTATTCTCGCGCCCTCTCCATCCAGGGCGGCCAGGATAGGCTTGCCCGCTGCCATATACGCCTGGATCTTACTGGGTATGGTCAACGCGAATATTTCCTCGCGCTTGAGTGTGACCAGTAGCGCCTCACTTTTTGAAAACAGTTCAGGCATGACCGAGGAAGGCAAACGCCCTACGAGCTCAAGATTATGCAGGTTGTGTTGACGCTTCTGCTCATGCATCCAATCCAAACGGCTGCCACTGCCCACCACGACAATCTTGCAGTCCAAATGAAGCAGTGCTTTTGCGGCATCGACTATCGTTTCCAAGGACTGCGCAAACCCGAGGTTCCCGGCGAAGACCACACAAAAATTGGACGACAATAATCGGCTGACCTCCAGCGGCAGACGGTCGCAAGGGTCTGTCTGAGCGGCAGGAACACGGTAAGAGTTGGGGTAGTAGACCAGCTTGTCTTTTGCCACATATTTGGATGCCGAGGAAATAAACGCCTCGGACTGCACCAGCACCGTGTCGGCCTTGGCGTAAATAAAACGGACTAAAACGCCGATGGCCTTCAACAGCAGCGAATTAGTGATGAACCCCGTCGCCTTAAGCGTCTCGGGCCATAAATCCTGCACCCAAACCATCAAATGAGCGTTGCTGGAACGCTTCAATACGATGGCTGGAATAGCGGCGGTAATCGGCGAGACCGCAAAGACAATAATCGCGTCGAACTGCTTACCGGCACTCTGCTTGGGAAAATACCTGATTCCATTTTTCACAAAGGAGAGATAGTTGAGAAGCAGGTTCCGGGCACCGCCTGACTTTCGCGGCCTCAACGGAACACGGTGTATTTTTATACTGTCCTTGTACACCTGCTCGCTGCAAGCCGATTGATCATAGTCTTGATAAGTCTCACCGTCCGGGTAATTAGGTTGCCCGGTAAAGACTTCAACCGTGTGCCCAAGGCAAGCCAGCTCCTCAACAATATCATTGATAATAAAGCTCTCAGGATAAAAATACTGAGTGACAATCGCAATATTCAAAGACATATCATCCCACACTATCAAATCGGGATTTAAGCGCCTTGGGCCCTTGCACAATTACGGACTTGAAAAATGACAATATCGCAACCCAGCGATTCATCGAACCGTCAAAAACGGGCCTGCGATTAGACAGTTCTACAAATCTTTTTGACGTTTCGACAATATCAAACGCTCTCGCTTTTTGTCGATGCTTATCGGACACTTCATTGTATTGTTCGGGACTCATAGTGTGCAGCTTCTCGATGGTTTCCAGAATCCCCATTCTCACCGTCGTCGCCGACTCTTCATTGTAGGAATAGCCTGAAACATCCGAAAACAACCCACAGGTCAAGGGCAACGCTATTGATTCAATGCCCACCACAGAAGGAATACCGGCGGCAGACGCTTCGATGATCGTCGTACCAGAGCCTACAAAACAAAACGCACCGTCGAAAATGCTGGGGAGTTCGGCATACTCCACCTCGCCCATAAAGTGCACGTAGTCACTGACACCCTGCGCCTCAGCCAACGCGACGAGCGCCGCGCGCTCCGGACCGGCACCGTAGATAAAATATTCAAAATTGGCGCGTTTACGCAGCTCAGGCAGCTGTGTAATGACGTGCTTATTGTAAACTTTAAAATCGACTAAACGACCGATCGAAACGATGCGCAGGGACGATTGAAGCGGCTGACACGCGCCATAGCTTTCAAAGGAAACACCCAGCGGCAATACATCCAGCGTCGCCAGATCTACATTAGAAAACGCCGCGGCCATCTCAGCGGTGCGCTCATTGGGGAACAGCGTCAACTGGACGTTTCTATCGTACAACTCGAGCATTTTCTTTCTGAAATAGATATTGCGCCCCCGCCACCAACTGATTTCCATTGAGTGATAGATACCAACACTGAGGAAAGAGAACTTCAGTCGCGCCTTATTCAGAAAAACATACGCCAACGTCAACACATCAACGACATGAACAACGTCGTATACAACCGGATCTTTCTTTACCGGCAACAACGCATTTATCCAACTGGACGCGGAAAAAAACGGCACGCGTTCAACGACATGGACGGTAGCATAGCGAGATAATTCGTTGAACAGGCCTGTATCACACTTATTGGAAAGTAATGTAACCGTTACATTACACCCCGCCTGACTGAGGTACTTAGCCAATCTGACAACATAGGTCTCAACGCCACCCATGGCCAAGCCACCCAACACAAACAAAATATTCTTCATACGCTCACCGAGATAAATTATAAAAAGTCAAAAAACACTTCAGAGCCACCCGTCCACCCCCGATGGCTAGTCAAATTCATGTAAAGGACGCCGAGAGCATAAACAGCAACAATTAAAAACCCACGTTTTTTACCAAACAAGTGCACTGCGATCATGGGTAACAGTACATATTCAAACATTGATATGCTCGCATACCCTCGACCCGCAAGAATTGCAAAGTCGCCCATTACAATTCGTAAGAATGTCGCGCAATAAAAGACGCAGAAAGCCAGCCTGAAGGTGGGATAGTGCAGCTCCAGTTGTTTCGACCACACCCACCCGGCGGCCACCAGGAGTAAATTTTTGATGTTGACCAAATCAAAGAACGGCAGTGCATAGCCGTACTTTTCGGTCGTTAGATAGGCGTCAATTTTTTCACTGATAAAACTAATGAACGCCATCTGACCTAACAACCATTTTGAGTCGACAAAGGACGCCGTCAAAACAAGAACGACACTGAGCACCAAGTACACAGCGCGTGTCGGCTTGAGCAAATACAATACGACAGGCATGATAAAAATGGCTGACGACACATGCACCATCATCGCCAGCGCAAGATAAAATACTAACAGCATGTATTGTTTTTTGTGGAGATACGTCGCGGCCAAAAATACTAACCCTGATGCCATCCCCAAGCGAATCGCGTTCAGGTCCTTCGCAAGATAAAAATGCGTAAAATAAACCAGCATGCCCAAGGCAAAGTAAGGAGAGAAATACCGAATACTCCTGACATTCAGACTTACCGCAACCAGCGAACTGACACCAAACAAAATATAAGAATTCCTCGCCAATGCCGCCAGCATTGAGAGGAGCATAAAGAAGCCGAATTCGATGTTAAACGTTGTATAGCTGTAGTCGCAGTAAATATTACTGCACTCCAGCACTGAGGGGATTTCATGCAGCATTTTCAGGTAGGCAAGATCGTCATTGCCCACACCGGGCACCCTGAAGGTAGCCAATAGGACCAGCGGCACACCCATCAGGGCAGAAACAACTGCGCGTGGCCGCGCGTGCTCACTGAGTATGTCCCACGCGGCGACGATGACTAGAAACCCGAATACAAGATACAACGGAAGGTAAAACTGCATACCCATCAGTTACGCGCCCAATAAATAAAACCGGCGATCGAAATCACAAAAAATACAATATATGCCAGCATGTAAGCATACATAACACCGTATACCCCACCCACTTCACGCCCGACCGTAAATGTAAAACCGACAAAAAGGAGCGCCTGCAGCACCTCAGAAAATATATACAACTTTGTTGCCGCTTTCGCCACCGCGACAAAACCCACGACATAAGCGGAGACTTTAAAGAAGTCTCCAATCAACTGATAAATTATATAACCTTCCAATTCATGAAACTCGGAAGACAATAATACAGGGATAAAAAAACCACGCCCAAAATACAGAACGCTGCCGCCAGCCACAAAGGCCGCCATTACCAGCAGCATGAATTTCACTACCTGGGCTTTGATCACTGCTTTGTCTTGCGTCGAAGACACCAGCGGCATGTAATAAGACGCTAGAAAAACACTGAAAAAACCAATATACGCGCTCGAAAGCTTGATACTCCCCTGCCATATACCCGCCTGGGCATAGCCTACCTGCGTGATCAGCGATTGCCTGATGATTATCTCCACCACTGGAAACATCAAGGCACTGACCAGCAACATCAAGCCGAATCTGGAGAACTGCTTGCCCAGTGTGATATCAAACTTTCGCCACGTGACCATTCTGAGAATGGGCATCCTTTTCAGAAAAAAGAAAGCGATGAGCGCGGGCATTGTGAACATTGACACCATTGCTATTGATGCCCCTGGCACACCCCATGCAGAAATTAGCCACCAAATAATGGGAAGCACAAGAATATTAGAAATGACTTGAACGCTGGCGTTCACCTTCAACTTTCCAAGCCCATTAAAAAAACCGGAGAACACAATATTGAACGCAAATACAAACTGAGCAAAAGCCAGCACTATGACTACCCAGTAATTTTCACGTTGTCCGAACACAAGCGTCGAGATTTCTGCTGAAAACACAACCAGCAAAACAAACGACACAACGCAAAAACTCAACGCATAAAAGATCGACGTCGAAAACAACTTATACAACTTAAAACGGCTGTCTTTAAATTCTGCAACGTACTTGATTACCCCGTGGCTTATCCCGCCCCCAGCCAGCAGGACAGTGATAGACACCAAGCTCATGAAATGTCCTAGCTTGCCCAGGCCATCCGCCCCCAGGTACAGGGCGATCAATTTCAGTACACAGAAGCCGACCAGTATCTTTGATGCTTGTGCGGCGCTTGTAAAAAAAGCGCCGATCAGCATACCGCCGCCTGAAGCTTTCAACTTACCGGCCGACGGCATCAACTGCACCTATCACGGAATCGATAACATGCTGGGTCTCAGCCTCTGTCATACCATGCCAGACAGGCAAACGAATAAGACGCTCACTTTCCTTGGTGGTAAAACGGTCTTCGCCGGCAAATCGGCCGAGCAAAACACCTGCAGGCGCGCTGTGAAGCGGAACATAATGAAAAACCGCCCCCACGCCAGCAGCACTTAGATGACTGAGCACTGACTTGCGTGCGGAGATATCTTTTAATTTAATATAAAACATGTGCGCATTCGCGACACAGTCATTTGGAATGCTAGGAACTTCAATTAGCCCCGTCGCAGCCAACTCTGCGAACGCCGTACGGTAGCGCTGCCAAATACTGAGTCTGAAGTCATTAATAAGCGTCGCGCACTCTAATTGCCCAAATAAGTAAGCGGCTTGTAGCTCACCCGGCAAATAACTACTGCCGATGTCAACCCACGTATACTTATCAATCATCCCTCTAAAGAACTGACTACGATTAGTCCCCTTTTCCCTGATGATTTCGGCACGACCAATGAACCGCTTGTCATTGATTAACAGCAAGCCACCCTCACCGCCACTGGTGTAGTTCTTTGTTTCATGAAAGCTATAGGCAGCCAAATGCCCGATGGTGCCTAACCAGCGCCCTTTATAAGTCGACATCATGCCTTGAGCAGCATCCTCCACGACAAACAAGTCGTGTCGCTGGGCAATGTCCATGATCACGTCCATGTCACAGGCAACACCGGCATAATGAACGGGCACAATCGCCTTGGTCCTTTCAGTGATCGCCGCTTCGATAAGTGTTTCATCGATATTCATCGTGTCTGGACGAATATCCACAAACACAATCTTTGCGCCTCGAAGTACAAAGGCATTGGCAGTACTTACAAAGGTATAGCTGGGCATGATGACTTCATCACCCGGCTGTATATCTATCAGGATGGCAGCCATTTCGAGCGCTTGAGTGCACGAGGGTGTCAGCAACGCTTTTTCACAGGAAAATGTTTCTTCAAACCAACGCTGGCAACTCATGGTGAACTCACCGTCACCCGACATCTTGGCGCTGCGCATAGCGCGCATTACGTATTGATCTTCATTACCCGTATAGGGAGGTTTATTAAATGGAATCTTCATCACGCTCACCGTAGAATTCTTCTTCTAGCTTTAGTAAATCTTTCTTCCTATCTTTGACTCGCTTTGCAGGTACTCCCGCATAAATACCCCAAGCGTCAGTACTTTTAGTCACCAGCGCCATCGCGCCCACTGCACAGCCCTCAGCCAATACTACGCCAGGGAAAATTACCGCCCCGGCGCCGACGATGACATGCTTGTGTACGTGCACAGCAGAGAACGTTTCGTTTTTATATTTTTTCGGGATGAGAGAATTTGCCAGCGTCTGACCACTGTAATCATCAGATTGGGAGAATATTTTGACGCCGTACGCAAGCGTACAAAAGTCTTCGAATATGATCCCCGGGATACCCCCTGCAACCAGGCACATAGGGGTTATATGATTAAACTTGCCGATTTTTACCTTACCCGAGATCACACAGAAATCGTCAATTCGAGAGTAATCACCTATCTCAATTTCATCGGCATTATAAATACTGGCGCGATCGCTGATTTTCACTTCTTTGCCGAATGCTTTAAAGCCCATTTGGGCCAGCTGTTCGCTTGATAAATATGCCATGATTTTTCCCTACAAATAGCACGTACGATCAGGAGCCCTTCATTGACCGCTTCACATAACCTAAAACAGCGCTCAAGCCCTGAATATGACTATGCTTTTTGAGACGTTTTCTTAAAGGCTGGAGCCTGGTTGAACCTACCAGTCAATTCTCCAATGAACCTCGATATAAGCTGACCAAAATCCAATTATCGACCACAAACCTCATGCAGCCTTTCTGTAGAAGCTTTTTATGCGGGCTCTACAGCATGAAATTGATCATACAAATTTTCACTTGGTTTATGCCCGAAACGCAAGTCACCAGCGAGATAAGTCGACAATCCCCCCGAGAACGCGTGGGGTTGGCCCCGGATGCGCGTTTTCAGTCTGGCAGCGACGCCTGTGCAACAGCCGCCTCAAGCAAGGCAGCCATTTCGCCACCGCCACTAGCCTCAAGACCCGCGAGCAAAAATTTTTTTTCTAAGGGCACTCCCTCAACTGCTTTCTACAAAAATTCAAGACGGATAGCCCTGACTATCGCTCGCTTGCGATAATTAGTTGTAAAAAAGCTGTTCACGGGTATTGCACCGCTAACATTTTTTGCGTACTAGGCTTAGGCCAGATAGTTACTTAAAGACAAGACCCGCGAGGACAGTTGCTCGCGAGCCGACTAGTTGCTGCCCTGACATTTTTCTCGGACACAAACTTGGGGGGTCATACAGATACGAGGGTGTTTGCTATAACAGATGGTCGATCAAAACCCACTCACCTGCCGAGTATTGAAGACGCAAGACACCCGCTACCGTTATCGGGCAGCATTTTACCCGATAACCGGCGAGCTTTGAACCTTGACGCGCTTATTTTATGAAGCTCGTCCGGGGCAATGCTATCCGTAACTATCTGATTCTTTTGAAAGAATGGCTTAAAAACGCGGTATCGGTTGACCCGACTGACAGAAGGGAGGGGCACATTCACCTTAGCGTCCCCCAAAATAGCGCGTGCCTCACAAGAGGATTACCGAAAAGAAATAGCCTCCCCCACCCGACCCACATGAGCGAGCAGTGGTGAGGAGGACTTTATCCGCGCGCGACCGGCGCTCGCTTATTACGACGACCACTTGCGGCCAAAACACAAAATAACGGACCTATCAACAGCCCGACAATCAGCGCAGCCACAACATACACTGATACCGGCAGTTGCAGGGTGGTCCAACCCAAGAACGAAAGAGAAACGCCTTGTTGGTTTTCCAACACAAAGGCCAAAACCACCAGTGCGACAGCCAGCACTGCCAACACCAGAAAAACGCGTTTAATCCCACGCATAACTTACTCCTACCCTAAAACCACTCAGACGCCCTCTTCCTCGTCTTCGTTCACTCGATCACGCAATTCCTTGCCCGGCTTGAAATGCGGCACAAACTTACCGTCAAGGCTGACGGACTGCCCGGTTTTCGGGTTACGGCCCACTCGCGGTGCGCGGTAGTGCAAGGAAAAACTACCAAAGCCACGGATCTCGATTCGATCCCCCGTGGCAAGGCATTGGGACATTTGCTCGAGCATAGTCTTGATAGCCAGCTCTACATCCTTGGATGAAAGCAGCCCTTGATGGGTGACAATTCGTTCGATCAACTCCGACTTCGTCATATTTTTCCCTTCTTTTTCAAGCAGCTAGGAAAAGCGCTCCAAAGGTTTTAGCATGACTTGGTGAATTTGAACAGCCCACGCTTTAACTTATCTTCAGGTTGGTTTAGTGCCCTCAAAAAGCACCTTAGCTCTTCAATTGCAGATCACCAGCATCGTGCGGGTCACTGCACCTGCCGGGTTCCAACCAAACACGTAGTCGCCCTCTTCGTCTTTAGCATCACTGGAACGCGTTACAACCTTGTAGCCCTGCATCTTGCACTCACGGGCAGCACGCTTCTCGCACTTCTCCCAATTGGAACCAAGCCCCGAACAGTCAATCTCGATGCCGCTGACGCCATGCCTGGCATGAGTCTTGGCACTGGTGGAGCACCCTGCAAGCAGTACGATTGAGAAGATGACAATAAACTTGTTCATTCAAATCCTTATTGAAGCAGCAACACGGGGATAGCCAGCATTAAAACTATAGTCAGTTCTGACAGCCGACTGCACGCCTTGGTTCTAAGTTGTTGATTCAACAAATTTCAGGCACAAAAAAGGGCGACCTAAGTCGCCCTTTTTCTATGGTCTGACAGAACTTAGTTCTGTTTTTCCATTTGTGCACGCAGCAGGTCGCCCAGAGTGGTAGGACCAGCAGCAATTTCAGAGGTAGCTGGCTTGTCGCGCAGGCTCTGGATTGCTTCTTTCTCTTCAGCATCGTCTTTCGACTTGATGGAGAGCTGGATTACGCGGCTCTTGCGGTCAACGCTGATGATCTTGGCTTCTACTTCCTGGCCTTCTTTCAGAACGTTGCGCGCGTCTTCAACGCGGTCACGGCTGATTTCGGAGGCTTTCAGAGTCGCTTCGATATCGTCGGCCAGAGTGATGATGGCGCCTTTAGCGTCAACTTCTTTCACGATGCCTTTAACGATTGCGCCTTTGTCGTTGTCCTGAACGTATTCAGAGAACGGGTCGCTTTCCAGTTGCTTGATACCCAGGGAGATACGCTCGCGCTCTGGGTCAACCGACAGGATAACGGTGTCCAGCTCGTCGCCCTTCTTGAAACGACGAACAGCTTCTTCGCCCACTTCGTTCCAGGAGATGTCGGACAGGTGAACCAGGCCGTCGATGCCGCCGTCCAGACCAATGAAGATACCGAAATCGGTGATCGACTTGATGGTGCCGGAGATTTTATCGCCCTTGTTGAACTGGCCAGAGAAATCTTCCCATGGGTTAGATTTGCACTGCTTGATGCCCAGGGAGATACGACGACGCTCTTCGTCGATGTCCAGAACCATAACTTCCACTTCGTCGCCGACTTGTACGACTTTCGAAGGGTGGATGTTTTTGTTGGTCCAGTCCATTTCGGAAACGTGTACCAGGCCTTCCACGCCTTCTTCCAGCTCAGCGAAGCAGCCGTAGTCGGTCAGGTTGGTAACACGCGCGGTAACGCGAGTGCTTTCTGGGTAACGAGCTTTGATAGCAACCCATGGATCTTCGCCCAGCTGCTTCAAGCCCAGGGAAACACGGTTACGCTCACGATCGTACTTCAGAACCTTGACATCGATCTCGTCGCCAACATTGACGATTTCGGAAGGATGCTTGATACGCTTCCAAGCCATGTCGGTAATGTGCAGCAGGCCATCGACGCCACCCAGATCGACGAATGCGCCGTAATCGGTGAGGTTCTTGACGATACCTTTGACTTGTTGGCCTTCCTGCAGGGATTCCAGCAGAGCTTCACGCTCGGCGGAGTTCTCTGCTTCCAGGACGCTGCGACGGGAAACGACAACGTTGTTGCGCTTCTGATCGAGCTTGATGACCTTGAATTCGAGTTCTTTGCCTTCCAGGTGCGTGGTGTCGCGCACTGGACGAACGTCGACCAAAGAACCTGGCAGGAACGCACGGATGCCGTTAACGTCGACAGTGAAGCCGCCTTTAACCTTACCGTTGATAACGCCCTTGACCACTTCTTCAGCTGCGAAGGCTGCTTCGAGAACAATCCAGCATTCAGCGCGCTTGGCTTTTTCACGGGACAGCTTGGTTTCACCGAAACCGTCTTCAACCGAGTCCAGAGCAACGTGAACTTCGTCACCGACATTGATAGTCAGGTCACCAGCATCGTTGTAGAACTGTTCCAGCGGGATCAGAGCTTCAGACTTCAGACCAGCGTGAACGGTTACCCAGCGAGCTTGGTAATCGATATCAACGATAACACCGGTGATGATGGAGCCTGCCTGAAGGTTCAGGGTTTTTAGGCTTTCTTCAAAGAGTTCCGCAAAGCTTTCGCTCATTTTAATTCCTGTTGATAAGGGCGAAGAATACGCCCATCTCCACACCCCAGACGGTGTGGGTCAGTTTCAATTAAAAGAAGCACCACAGGACTATGACTGGTCCCCTGCAGCCTTCTTGGTCACCCGGCGATATCGCGAATGGCGATTTCACTCAAGATGCGTTCCAGCACCTGCTCGATGGACAACTCCGTGGAATCCAGCTGTATAGCGTCAGCCGCCGGCTTAAGCGGGGCTACCGCACGCTGGGTATCACGCTCATCGCGTGCACGGATCTCATCTAGCAGACTCGACAGACTAACACCATCGACTTTGCCCTTCAACTGCAAGTAGCGGCGGCGAGCCCGCTCCTCGGCGCTGGCGGTCAGGAAAATCTTCAATGGGGCCTCCGGAAACACCACGGTGCCCATATCACGACCGTCGGCCACCAAACCCGGCGGCTCCTGAAATGCCCGCTGACGCTGCAGCAAAGCGTCGCGCACGGCCGGCAGCGCGGCAACCTGGGAAGCCCACGAGCCGACTTGTTCATTACGCAGATCATCGGTCACATCGTCCCCTTCGAGGATGATGCGCTGTGGATGACCTTCCGTCGCGCCGACGAACTGCACGTCTAGGTGCGCCGCCAACAGCTTCAAGGATTCTTCGTTGGTCAGGTCGACGCCATGGTTGCGTGCGGCAAATGCCAGCAAGCGGTACAGCGCGCCGGAATCCAGCAGGCACCAGCCCAGGCGCTTGGCCAGGATGCCGGCGATTGTGCCTTTGCCCGAGCCGCTTGGCCCGTCGATGGTAATCACCGGTGCTTTGATATTCACAATTGAGCCTCTTGGGCAACACGGATGCCGACTTGGGCACACAGTGTAAGAAAATTCGGAAAAGATGTAGCAACATTGGCGCAGTCACGGATACGAATCGGCGCCGCCGCACGCAGGGAGGCCACGCTGAACGCCATGGCAATCCGGTGATCGCCATGGGCATGCACTTCACCGCCGCCCATCAGGCCACCGTCAATGATAATCCCATCAGGTGTCGGTTCACACTTCACACCCAGAGCCAGCAGACCGTCGGCCATGACCTGGATACGGTCGGACTCCTTCACGCGCAGCTCTTCAGCGCCGCGCAATACCGTGCGCCCTTGAGCACAGGCCGCCGCGACGAACAGCACCGGGAATTCGTCGATAGCCAACGGCACCAACGCTTCAGGAATCTCGATGCCCTTCAGCGCTGCAGCCCGCACGCGCAGATCCGCAACCGGCTCACCACCGACTTCACGCAGGTTTTCCAGGGTGATATCCGCGCCCATCAGCCGCAGGATATCGATCACCCCAGTACGTGTCGGGTTGATGCCGACATGCTCCAGCAACAACTCGGAGCCTTCGGCAATCGACGCCGCCACCAGGAAAAACGCCGAAGAAGAAATATCCCCCGGCACTTCAATATGCGTAGCGGTCAATGCATGGCCCGACTCGACCGACGCCGTAGCGCCCTGTACTTGCACCGGATACCCGAAGCCGCGCAGCATGCGCTCGGTGTGGTCACGGGTCGGCGCAGGCTCGGTCACCGAGGTTTTACCCTCGGCATACAAACCCGCCAGCAACAGGCAGGATTTGACCTGAGCACTGGCCATCGGCAGCGTATAGGTCAGCCCCTTCAACGCCTGGCCACCGCGAATGGTCAACGGCGGACGCCCTTCCGGCCCGGTTTCGATCACCGCACCCATCTCCCGCAGCGGCTTGGCCACGCGGCTCATCGGGCGCTTGGACAACGAAGCATCGCCAGTCAACACGCTGTCGAAACGCTGCGCCGCCAGCAAGCCGGACAACAGGCGCATCGACGTACCGGAATTACCCAGATAGATCGGGCCTGGCGCGGGCTTCAGGCCATGCAAGCCCACGCCATGAATGGTGACACGCCCATGGTGCGGCCCTTCAATCACCACCCCCATGTCGCGAAACGCCTGCAGGGTCGCCAGCGCATCTTCGCCCTCAAGAAAACCTTCAACCTCGGTCACGCCCTCGGCCAACGAACCCAACATGATCGAGCGATGGGAGATCGACTTGTCGCCAGGCACCCGAATCTGCCCGCTCAAGCGGCCACCGGGGCTGGCGATAAAGGTCTGCTCATCGGCGTTCACAGCGGTTTCCATATAGGCCCGGCGCGCCAGGATCTTGCTGAAATGCTCGCGCGCCACCCGCGCACGGGTGAACACGCCCAATAATTGATGGCCATCTCCGGCATCGACCGCATCGCGCAAGGCGTCAAGGTCACTGCGGAAGGTATCCAGGGTGCGCAACACCGCCTCGCGATTGGCGAGAAAGATGTCGTGCCACATCACCGGATCACTGCCGGCAATGCGCGTGAAATCGCGGAAGCCACCGGCGGCGTAGCGGAAAATATCCAGATTTTCGTTACGCTTGGCCAGCGAATCCACCAGGCCAAAAGCCAGCAGATGCGGCAAATGGCTGGTTGCCGCCAGCACTTCGTCGTGACGCTCAACCTGCATATGCTCGACATCCGCGCCCAACTCGCGCCACAGGCGATCCACTACCGCCAGGGCGGCCGGATCGGTCTGCTCAAGCGGCGTCAGAATCACCTTGTGGCGGCGGAACAGCTGCGCATTGGACGCCTCCACCCCACTCTGCTCGGAACCGGCAATCGGATGCCCCGGCACAAAGCGCGCCGGCATGCCGCCAAACGCCACTTGCGCCGCGCGCACCACATTGCCCTTGGCACTGCCGACATCCGTCAGGATCGCCTGCCCCAGGTCCATACCCGCCAACAAGCCCAGCAATTTCTCCATCGCCAGAATCGGCACCGCGAGCTGAATCACATCCGCACCCTGGCACGCGAGCGCCAGGTCTGCTTCACAGCGATCCACCACGCCCAACTCAACCGCCAACTTGCGCGATTGCGGGTCCAGGTCCACACCGACCACTTCGCCACACAGCCCGCTTTCACGCAGGCCTTTGGCGAAAGAGCCGCCGATCAACCCCAGACCGACCACCACCAGGCGACCGATCATAGGCACAGCAGGTTGCAATGCAGTGACATCAACCACGAGCCAGAACCTTGGCCAACGCCTCCAGGAAGCGGCTGTTTTCCGCCGGCAAACCAATGGTGATACGCAGGTGGTTCGGCATGCCGTAGTTGGCGACCGGACGCACAATCACGCCTTCGCGCAGCAGGCCCTGGAACACCGGGGCGGCCACTTGAGCGAGATCGACACAAATGAAATTGCCCTTGGACGGAATCCAGCCCAGGCCCAACTCACGGAAGCCTTCCTGCAGTTGCAGCATGCCGCTTTCGTTGATGCGTCGCCCTTCTTCCAGGTACTCGGCATCTTTCACCGCCGCACACGCCGCCGCCAAAGCGAGGCTGTTGACGTTGAACGGCTGGCGCACGCGGTTCAGCACGTCGGCGACCACCGCCGTGGACAGGCCGTAGCCAACCCGCAGCGAGGCCAGGCCATAGGCCTTGGAGAAGGTGCGCGACACCAGCAGGTTCGGGTAAGCCGCCAGGAAGTCCAGGCCATCCGGCAGATCGCTGCCTTCGGCGTACTCGATATAGGCCTCGTCCAGCACCACCAACACGTGCTCCGGCACGTCTTGCAGGAAGTCGTTCAACGCTTGCGCATCGAACCAGGTGCCGGTCGGGTTGTTCGGGTTGGCGATAAACACCACGCGGGTCTGGGCGTCGATGGCGGCCAACATGGCCGGCAAGTCGTGCCCCCAATCCTTGGCGGGAATCACGCGGGCGTCGGCGCCGACAGCCTGGGTGACGATCGGGTAGACCGCGAATGCGTGCTCGCTGAACACTGCATTCAGCCCTGGCGCCAGATACGCGCGGCCGACCAGTTCAAGAATGTCGTTGGAACCGTTCCCCAAGGTCACCTGGTTCAGCTCGACCCGGCAGTTTTCCGCCAGCAGGGATTTGAGGGCAAAACCGTTGCCGTCCGGATAGCGCGTCAACTCGGCCAACTCTTCACGAATCGCCGCCAATACCTTCGGGCTTGGACCCAGCGGGTTTTCGTTACTGGCCAGCTTGACGATCTTCGACGGGTCCAGGTTCAACTCACGCGCCAGCTCGTCCACAGGCTTGCCTGGTACGTAAGGCGACAGTTGTTGCACGCCCGGCTGAGCCAGGGCGAGGAAGTTGCCACTCATGTTAAAGCCTCACAAAACCGCTTTCGGGTAAGAGCCCAGCACCTTGAGTGCTACGGCTTCCTGACTGATTTTCTCCAGCACACCTTTAACCAGCGGATCGCGGTGGTGGCCGATGAAGTCGATAAAGAACACATACGTCCATTTACCGCTGCGCGAAGGGCGAGTTTCGATTCGCGTCAGGTCAATCCCGTTGTCGTGGAACGGCACCAGCAGCTCATGCAACGCGCCGGGCTTGTTGCTCATGGAGACAATAATCGAGGTCTTGTCGTCGCCGGTCGGCGGCACTTCCTGGCTGCCGATCATCAAAAAGCGCGTGGAGTTATCCGGGCGGTCCTCGATTTTTTCGGCCAGGCGCGTCAGGCCGTAGAGGCCCGCGGCCATATCACCGGCAATCGCCGCCGAATTCCACTCACCCTTGACCCGCTTGGCCGCTTCGGCGTTGCTGGACACCGCCACGCGCTCGACATTCGGGTAATGCGCGTCCAGCCACTTGCGGCACTGGGCCAGCGACTGAGCGTGGGAGTAGATACGGCTGATACTGTCGGTCTTGGTGCTCTCGCCCACCAGCAAGTGGTGGTGGATGCGCAGCTCGACTTCGCCGCAGATCACCATGTCGTGCTCGAGGAAGCTGTCCAGCGTGTGGTTGACCGCGCCTTCGGTGGAGTTTTCCACCGGCACCACCCCAAAGTTCACCGCACCGGCCGCCACTTCACGGAACACTTCGTCGATCGCCGCCATCGGCTTGCTGATCACCGCGTGGCCGAAGTGCTTCATGGCCGCCGCCTGGGTGAAGGTGCCTTCAGGGCCGAGGTACGCGACTTTCAACGGCTGCTCAAGGGCCAGGCACGACGACATGATTTCACGGAACAACCGCGCCATCTCTTCGTTGCCCAACGGGCCCTTGTTGCGCTCCATGACGCGCTTGAGCACCTGGGCTTCACGCTCAGGCCGGTAGAACACCGGCACTTCGCCTTCCGCCAGGGAAGCCATTTTCACCCGTGCCACTTCCTGGGCGCACCGCGCGCGCTCACTGATCAGCTCCAGGACTTTCTCGTCCAGGCTGTCAATGCGTACGCGCAGGGCCTTGAGTTCTTGCTCAGACATTAGCCGTGTTCCTTTTCGAACTCTGCCATGTAGGCAACCAGCGCCTTGATGGCGTTGATGTCGACAGCGTTGTAAATGGAGGCGCGCATGCCGCCCACTGAACGGTGGCCCTTGAGGTTCAGCAGGCCACGCGCGTCGGCACCGGCCAGGAACGGCTTGTCCAGACGGTCATCAGCCAGGCGGAACGGCACGTTCATCCACGAGCGGTCGGTCAGGTTGATCGGGTTGCTGTACAGGCCGCTGGCGTCGATGAAGTCGTACAGGGTGCGCTTCTTCTCTTCGTTCAGCTTGCCCATGGCGGCGACACCGCCCTGCTCCTTGAGCCACTCGAACACCAGGCCCGAGAGGTACCAGGCAAATGCCGGCGGCGTGTTGTACATCGAGCCGTTGTCAGCCGCGACCTTGTAGTTGAGCATGGTCGGGCACACCGAACGGGCGCGACCCAGCAAGTCTTCACGGATGATGTTGACCAGGATGCCGCTCGGGCCGATGTTTTTCTGTGCACCGGCGTAGATCATGCCGTACCTGGACACGTCGATCGGGCGCGAGAGGATGTCCGAGGACATGTCGCACACCAATGGCACGTCACCCACTTCCGGCACCCAGTCGAATTCCAGGCCGCCGATGGTTTCGTTGGCGACGTAGTGAACGTAGGCCGCGTCCGCAGACAGCTTCCACTCGTTCTGACCCGGAATCGCGAAGTAGTCGTAAGGCTTGGCGGTGCCAGCCACATTGACGTGACCGTAGCGCGAGACCTCTTCAATGGCCTTCTGGCCCCAGATACCGGTGTCGATATAGTCGGCAGTGCCGCCTTCCGGCAGCAGGTTCAGCGGAATCTGGGCAAACTGCTGGCTGGCGCCGCCTTGCAGGAACAACACTTTGTAATCGGATGGGATGTCCAGCAAGTCGCGCAAATCCTGCTCGGCCTTGGTGGCAATGGACACGAACTCATCGCTGCGATGGCTCATTTCCATCACGGAGAGGCCTTTTCCATGCCAGTCGAGGAGTTCACCCTGCGCACGCTGCAGGACTGCTTCAGGAAGCGCCGCGGGACCGGCACAGAAGTTATAGGCTCTCTTGCTCACATCCAATCTCACTCTGCTCTGGTTGGGGCTGCAATCATGTTCGGTAACGCGCTTTCTCTGGAGCGGACCTTTGTGGGACCGAGCCAGGACAAAAACTTGTGTTTCAAAGGGGACAAACAACAAGGGGGCGAATCTTCATCCGCCCCCTGTGTGTCCGCTTATTCCTGCGGTTCTTCTTCGTCTGCGGCAGCGTCGAGGGTTGGCTCGTCAACGTTGTCATCGCCTGCTGCGATCACCTCGCCTTCAAATTCCTCGCCTTCCAGCTCTTCGCCTTCGACTTCCGATGGCTCCTGTACACGCTCCAGGCCGACCAGTTTTTCGTCTTTGGCCAGCTTGATCAGCGTCACGCCCTGGGTGTTACGGCCCAGGCTCGACACTTCAGCCACACGGGTACGTACCAGGGTGCCCTGGTCGGAAATCAGCATGATTTCCTCGCCATCGAGCACCTGGACCGCGCCGACCAGACGGCCGTTGCGATCGTTGCTGACCATGGCAATAACGCCCTGGCCGCCACGCTTGTACTCCGGGAACTCACTGATGGCAGTACGTTTGCCATACCCACGCTCGGAAGCGGTGAGGATCTGGCTGCCTTCTTCCGGGATCAGCATCGAAATCAGCTTCTGCCCTTCCGGCAGACGCATGCCGCGCACACCGCGGGCGGTACGGCCCATGGCGCGAACGTCGGATTCCTTGAAGCGCGTCACCTTGCCGCCGTCGGAGAACAGCATGACTTCACGCTCGCCATCGGTGATGGCGGCGGAGATCAGTACGTCGCCTTCATCCAGCTCCAGGGCGATCAGGCCCACGCTGCGTTGACGGCTGAATGATTCCAGCGGGGTCTTCTTCACGGTGCCTTTGGCGGTCGCCATGAAGATGAAGTGACCTTCGGTGTATTCCTCGACCGGCAGCATGGTGGTGATGTATTCATCACTGTCCAGCGGCAGCAGGTTGACCAGCGGGCGACCACGGGCGGCACGCGAGGCTTCAGGGATTTCGTAGGTTTTCAGCCAGTACACTTTGCCTTTGCTGGAGAACAGCAGAAGCGTGGTATGGCTGTTGGCAACCAGCAGGTGAGCGATGTAGTCCTCATCCTTCACGCCGGTAGCCGATTTACCTTTACCGCCACGACGCTGGGCCTGGTACGCAGCCAGCGGCTGGGTCTTGGCATAACCACCGTGGGAGATGGTCACCACACGCTCTTCTTCCGGGATCATGTCACCCAGGGTCAGGTCGAGGCGCGCATCGAGGATTTCGGTGCGGCGCACGTCGCCGTATTCGGCGCGGATCACTTCCAGTTCTTCGCGGATCACTTCCATCAGGCGCACGGCGCTGCTGAGGATGCGGATCAACTCGCCGATCTGATTGAGGATCTCCTGGTACTCGGCCAGCAGCTTCTCGTGCTCCAGGCCGGTCAGGCGGTGCAGGCGCAGTTCCAGGATGGCCTGGGCCTGTTCCGGCGACAGGAAGTACTTGCCGTCACGCAGACCGTATTGCGGGTCGAGGGTCTCCGGGCGGCACGAATCGGCACCGGCACGTTCAACCATCGCCACAACGGCGCTGGATTCCCACGGCATCTTGATCAGGGCTTCTTTAGCTTCCGACGGCGTCGGCGAAGCCTTGATTAGGGCGATAACCGGGTCGATGTTCGACAGGGCAACCGCCTGGCCTTCGAGGATGTGCCCACGCTCGCGCGCTTTACGCAGTTCGAACACGGTACGGCGGGTGACGACTTCGCGGCGGTGACGCACGAAGGCTTCCAGCAGATCCTTGAGGTTCAGGATGCGCGGGCGACCGTCGATCAGTGCAACCACGTTGATACCAAACACGCTTTGCAGCTGGGTCTGGGCGTAGAGGTTGTTGAGGATCACCTCAGGCACTTCACCGCGACGCAGCTCGATCACTACGCGCATACCGTCTTTGTCGGACTCGTCGCGCAGCTCGGTGATGCCTTCGAGCTTCTTCTCTTTAACCAGCTCGGCGATCTTCTCGATCAGACGCGCCTTGTTCAGCTGGTAAGGCAGCTCGGTGATGACGATCTGCTGGCGGCCACCGACCTTGTCGATGTCTTCGATGATCGAGCGGGCGCGCATGTAAATGCGCCCGCGACCGGTGCGGTAGGCTTCGATGATGCCGGCGCGACCGTTGATGATCGCGGCGGTCGGGAAGTCCGGGCCGGGGATGTATTGCATCAGCTCATCGACGGTCAGCTCAGGGTTGTCGATGAGGGCCAGGCAACCGTCGATGACTTCACCGAGGTTGTGTGGCGGGATGTTGGTGGCCATGCCCACGGCGATACCGCTGGAGCCGTTGACCAGCAGGTTGGGAATACGGGTTGGCATGACCGCCGGGATCATTTCGGTGCCGTCGTAGTTCGGCACCCAGTCCACGGTTTCTTTATGCAGGTCGGCCAGCAGCTCGTGCGCCAGCTTGGTCATGCGCACTTCGGTGTATCGCATGGCCGCGGCGTTGTCGCCGTCGACCGAACCGAAGTTACCCTGGCCGTCTACCAGCAGGTAGCGCAGGGAAAACGGCTGGGCCATCCGAACGATGGTGTCGTACACCGCAGTGTCGCCGTGAGGGTGATACTTACCGATCACGTCACCGACAACACGGGCAGATTTCTTGTACGGCTTGTTCCAGTCGTTACCCAGCTCGCTCATCGCGAACAGCACACGCCGGTGCACGGGCTTCAAGCCATCGCGCGCATCAGGCAGTGCCCGACCGACAATTACGCTCATCGCGTAGTCGAGGTAGGACTGTTTCAGCTCGTCTTCGATATTGACCGGGAGGATTTCTTTGGCCAGTTCGCCCATGAGAAGCCTGATTCCTTTTTCGGGTGAAACCTCGTCACATCCTATGGGACGAACGAAGCTCGCCGCTGCCGGCAGAGTGCCTGACAACGACTTACGACAAATCAACGAGTTATGACACGGATCTGCACGTTATAGGCAGCCCCTCGGGGCGACCCTGGAAACCGCCGGATGTTATCACAATCGCCGCCACGCACCTATCCCCCTGATGCGCATGGAGCATAGTTAGTTGACGGATGACAGGCTTGAGGGGGACGAGAGAGGCTCAGAGGTAGGGTGGTGCTATTTTTCCAGGGCAGATCCGATGGGTTTATTGACTTTTAAGGCCAATCGCGGGCAAGCGCGCTCCCACATTTTGATCTGTGGGCACAGTAAGTGTGGGAGCTGGCTTGTCGAATCGTCGCACCGCTGCGATGACGACTCCACAGACAGCAAAGCCCTCAATGCAGCCGCTTACGGCACATCAACTTGGCCAACTTCGCCGTATCCGGCCGTTCAACAATGCCTTTTTCAGTCACGATTACATCAATCAGGTCGGCCGGCGTCACATCAAACACCGGGTTAAACGCCGCAACCTCCAAGCGCTGACCCATCACATCCAGCAACTCAGCCGCCTCACGCTCTTCCAGGCTGACGTCTTCGCCGGTGGCCATCATCAAATCGAGTGTCGAACTCGGCGCCACGACCATGAAGCGCACGCCATGGTGCATCGCGCACACGGCCAACTGATAGGTGCCGATGGTGCTGATCACATCACCGTTGGCGGCAATGCAGTCGGCGCCGACGATCACCCAGGTCACGCCCTTGGTCTTGAGGATATGCGCGCCGGCCGAGTCAGCATTGACCGTGACCGGGATGCCCTCGCCCGCCAGCTCCCACGCCGTCAGCCGCGAACCTTGCAGCCAGGGCCGCGTTTCATTGACGTAGACATGCTCAACCAAATCCTCCAGGAAGGCCGCGCGCACCACCCCGAGGGCCGTGCCGACGCCGCCCGTGGCCAGCGCACCGGCATTGCCGTGGGTCAGGATCGCCTGAGCGTTGCCTTGGTGTTTGCGAATCCGATCGAGGCCCAATTGGGCCATGACCACATTGGCCTCCCGATCACTTTCATGAATCGCGATGGCTTCGGCTTCCAGCACCGCCAGCGGGTCGGCGTGCTTCTTGACGCGATCGAGGCGATCGCGCATGCGCTTCAAGGCCCAGAACAGGTTCGACGCGGTCGGACGGCTATCGGCCAGGTGCGCGTAGTCTTCTTCCCACGCAGCCTGCCAATCACCGCCTTCAGCGATGCGTTCACGGGCGGCGAGCACCAGCCCATAGGCGGCGCTGATACCAATCGCCGGGGCGCCGCGCACCACCATCGTGCGAATCGCGTCGGCGACTTCAGCCGCGGTAGTGCAGGCAACCCAGGCTTCCCGGGACGGCAAGGCACGCTGATCGAGCAGGTGCAGTGCGCCATCACGCCACTCGATGGCCCTCACGTTGTCTGCCGCTAACAGTCGGTCGCGCATCCCTTACCCCGCACTCATGAACAAAAGCCGCCGATTATAGCGATCCGCCAGCCAGGACGCTCGGGTATACTTCGCCCTTCTTTTATAGCTGCCTGGGAAGAAGCCTGCGATGACCTCCACTGCCGCCCCGCTCGACCTGCTGCTGCTGCCCACTTGGCTGGTGCCTGTCGAACCTGCCGGCGTGGTGCTCAAGGAACATGGCCTGGGCATCCGTGATGGGCGCATTGCCTTTATCGGGCCGCGGGCTGCGGCCTTGAAGCTGGCGGCCAGTGAAGTACGCGAGCTGCCGGGCATGCTGCTCAGCCCCGGCCTGATCAACGCCCACGGGCACGCGGCGATGAGCCTGTTTCGCGGCCTGGCCGATGACCTGCCGTTGATGACCTGGCTGGAAAAGCACATCTGGCCCGCCGAGGCCAAATGGGTCGATGAAGCCTTCGTGCGCGACGGCACCGACCTGGCTATCGCCGAACAGCTCAAGGGTGGCATCACCTGCTTCTCCGACATGTACTTCTACCCCAAGGTCGCCAGCGACTGCGTGCATAACAGCGGCATGCGCGCACAAATCGCGATTCCGATCCTCGACTTCCCGATTCCCGGCGCCAGCACACCCGATGAGGCGATTCGCCAGGGCGTCGAGCTGTTCGGCGACCTCAAGCACCACCCGCGCATCAAGATCACCTTCGGGCCCCACGCGCCGTACACCGTGTGCGACGAAAACCTGGAGAAAATCCGCATCATCGCCGAAGAGCTGGACGCGTCCATCCATATGCACGTGCACGAAACCGCCTTCGAAGTGCAGCAAGCCGTCGAGAAGACCGGTGAACGCCCCTTGGCGCGCCTGGGCCGCCTCGGCCTGCTCGGCCCACGCTTCCAGGCCGTTCATATGACCCAAATCAGCGAGGATGAACTGGCTTTGCTGGTAGAAAGCAACACCAGCATCATCCATTGCCCGGAATCGAACCTGAAACTGGCCAGCGGCTTTTGCCCGGTGGAGCGTCTGTGGCAGGCTGGCGTCAACGTGGCGATCGGCACCGATGGCGCCGCCAGCAACAATGACCTTGACCTGTTGGGCGAAACCCGTACCGCCGCGCTGCTGGCCAAGGCCGTCGCCGGCTCGGCCACCGCCCTGGATGCGCACCGCGCCCTGCGCATGGCCACGCTCAACGGCGCCCGCGCCATGGGCCTGGAAAGCGAGATTGGCTCGCTGGAAGTCGGCAAGGCTGCCGATATCGTGGCCTTTGATCTTTCAGGGCTGGCGCAACAACCGATCTACGATCCGGTCTCACAGCTTATATATGCCACCGGACGCGATTGTGTGAAACACCTTTGGGTCGCCGGCAAGCAGTTGCTCGACGACCGGCAATTGACCCGCATGGATGAACAACAGTTGACCGCCACGGCCATTGCCTGGGGCCAACGCATCAGCGGGCACAGCGAATAACGCCGATCTTGAACCCTGGCGTTCAGGGCAGGCAAACCGATTTATCAGATTTAGAGGATTCACCATGAGCAACGTCGACCACGCCGAAATCGCCAAATTTGAAGCCCTGGCCCACCGCTGGTGGGACCGCGAAAGCGAGTTCAAACCCCTGCACGACATCAACCCGCTGCGGGTCAACTGGATTGATGAACGCGTCAACCTGGCCGGCAAGAAGGTGCTCGACGTCGGTTGCGGCGGCGGCATCCTCAGCGAAGCCATGGCCCAGCGTGGCGCCACCGTAATGGGCATCGACATGGGCGAAGCGCCACTGGCCGTGGCCCAACTGCACCAGCTGGAATCCGGCGTGAGCGTGGAATACCGCCAGATCACCGCCGAAGCCCTGGCCGAGGAAATGCCCGAGCAGTTCGACGTGGTCACCTGCCTTGAGATGCTTGAGCACGTGCCCGACCCGTCCTCGGTGATCCGCGCGTGCTTTCGCATGGTCAAGCCGGGCGGCCAGGTGTTCTTCTCCACCATCAACCGCAACCCCAAGGCCTACCTGTTCGCGATCATCGGCGCTGAATACATCATGAAGCTGCTGCCACGCGGCACCCATGACTTCAAGAAATTCATCCGCCCCTCCGAGCTGGGCGCCTGGAGCCGTCAGGCCGGGCTGACCGTCAAAGACATCATCGGCCTGACCTACAACCCGCTGACCAAGCACTACAAGCTGGCCAGCGACGTTGACGTCAACTACATGATCCAGACCCTGCGCGAGGAGTAAGCCTGTGAAGTTGCGAGCGGTTCTCTTCGATATGGACGGTACGTTACTGGACACCGCGCCGGACTTCATCGCGATCTGCCAGGCGATGCGCGCCGATCGCGGCCTGGCGCCGATCAACGACCAGCACATCCGCGATGAAATCTCCGGTGGCGCGCGGGCGATGGTCGCCGTGACCTTCTCGATGGACCCCGAATCCCCAGGCTTTGAAGAACTGCGCCTGGAGTTCCTGGAGCGCTACCTCAAGGGCTGCGCGATCCACAGCAAACTGTTCGACGGCATGGAAGAACTGCTGCAGGACATCGAAAAATCCAAGCTGGTGTGGGGCGTGGTCACCAACAAGCCGCTGCGCTTTGCCGAACCGATCATGCAGCAGTTGGGCCTGGCCGAGCGCTCGGCGCTGCTGATCTGCCCGGACCACGTGAAGAACAGCAAGCCAGACCCGGAGCCACTGATCCTGGCGTGCAAGATGCTCGACCTGGACCCGGCCAGCGTGCTGTTCGTGGGCGATGACCTGCGTGACATCGAGTCCGGCCGCGACGCCGGCACCCGCACCGCCGCGGTCACGTTCGGCTACATCCACCCGGACGACAACCCGCGCAACTGGGGCGCCGATGTGGTGGTGGATCACCCGCTGGAACTGCGCAAGGTGCTGGATAACGCACTGTGCAGTTGCTGATTGTTCGAAGATCTCACCCACACTGAGCTCCCACCTGAAATGGATTCCACTTCAAGAGCTGTATCACCTTGAATTCTGTCGAGGCTATTTATGTTTGATTACTCTGCACGCCCAGAACTGCTCAAAGGCCGGGTAATCCTGGTGACCGGCGCCGGTCGCGGGATTGGCGCCGCAGCGGCAAAAACCTACGCCGCCCATGGCGCCACCGTGCTGTTGCTGGGCAAGACCGAAGCCAACCTGGCCCAGGTGTATGACGAGATCGAAGCCGCGGGCCAACCGCAGCCGGTGGTGATTCCGTTCAACCTGGAAACCGCCCTGCCCCATCAATACGATGAGCTGGCCGCGATGATCGAAAAGGAGTTCGGCCACCTCGACGGCCTGCTGCACAACGCCTCGATCATCGGCCCACGCACGCCGATCGAGCAGTTGTCCGGTGAAAACTTCATGCGGGTGATGCACGTCAACGTCAACGCAATGTTCATGCTGACCAGCACCTTGCTGCCGCTGCTCAAGCTGTCCCAGGACGCGTCGGTGGTGTTCACCTCCAGCAGCGTCGGGCGCAAAGGCCGGGCGTACTGGGGCGCGTATGGCGTGTCGAAATTTGCCACCGAAGGCTTGATGCAAACCCTGGCCGATGAGCTGGAAGACGTCGCCTCGGTACGCGCCAACAGCATCAACCCAGGCGGTACACGCACCAGCATGCGCGCCCAGGCCTACCCCGGTGAAAACCCGATGGAACGGCCGGCGCCGGAAGAAATCATGCCGGTGTACCTGTACCTGATGGGGCCGGACAGTGCCGGCATCAATGGGCAGGCGTTTGATGCGCAGTAACCCGCCCTGATCGTTCCCACACTCCGCTGATCGTTCCCACGCTCCGCGTAGGAATGCCGCCAAGGACGCTCCGCGTCCCGCTTATGCAAGGGTGCCGCGGAGCGTCATAGGATTCATTCCCACGCAGAGCGTGGGAACGAGCAAGCGGTGTGCTTTAGTTTTTCACCACTTCTTCCAGGGTAAAACGCCCCAACGGGTTCTGCAGGAAGTTGCTCACATTCTTGCGTGAGATGTTGATGTACGGGCTGTAGTACAAGTCGATCCAGTTCACATCCTGTTTCGCCAGCTTCTGCAATTCCACATACATCTGCTCACGCTTGACCGGGTCGGCCTCGATCCGCGCCGCCGCCACCAGTGCCTTGACCTTGTCGTTCTTGTAGCGGGTCATGTAGTTCTGGTTGGTGTCGTGGCCCAGCACGAAAGTGGTCTTCTGGTCCGGGTCGAGGATGTCGTTGGTCCAGTACATCACCGAAATATCGTACTCACCGTCTACCAGCATCTGCCAGCTTTGGGTCGGGTCGACTTTCTGCAGGTTGGCGGTCACACCGACCTTGGCCAACTGGTCCTTGATGATCACCGCAATCTGCTCGTCGGCTTCGTTGCCGGCGTTGACCACGTAATTGAGCTTCAAGTCCTTGGCGCCAGCCTCTTCCAGCAGTTTCTTGGCGGCGGTCGGGTCATACGGGCGTTGCAGATTGTTGGCGTAGTGGTACAGCGAGCCTTTTGGGATGTAGGAATAGGCCACGGTGCCTTGACCGTAAGTGGCAGTCTTGACCAGCGATTGTTTATCGATGGCCATGTCCAGCGCCTCGCGCACCTGCTGCTTGGCGAGCAGGCCGTGGGCGTGGTTGATCAGCAGGTGATCTTCACGGGTGGACGGGTCGGCGTGGATCACAACGTTTTTGTCTTTCTTCAGCTCTTCGACGCGTGAGAACGGTACGAAGATCGCCGTGTCGAGTTCGTTGTTCTGCACCATGCGCATGCGCGTGTTGTCATCGGTGACCGACACCCACTCCACGCCATCCAGGCTGACGTTCTTGGCCTGCCAGAAGTTCGGGTTCTTCTTGAGAATGACCCGATCGCCCTTGCGCCACTCTTCCACGGTAAACGCGCCGGAGGTCACCGGGTTTTCCGAGTAGGCGTCTTCGCCCATTTTGGTCATGGCCTTTTCCGACAGGATCGACACCGTCGGCGACGCCAATTGCGAGAGGAAGGCTACCGCCGGGGTTTTCAGGGTGACCACCAGCGTTTGCGGGTCCGACGCCTTGGCGGTGTTGATCAGGCTGAACGGGTCGCTCCACAGCGAGGCCTTGTTGTCGCGGATACGCAGCAAGCTGAACGCCGCATCATCGGCGGTGATCGGCGAGCCGTCGGAGAACTTCGCATCGCGCAATTTGAAGGTGTAGGTCAGGCCGTCCTTGGAAATCTCCCAGCTTTGCGCCAGGCCCGGTTCCATCTTGGTACCCAGGTTATCCACGCGCACCAGCGTGTCGTAGACGTTGGCGAACACCCAGGTGTCGCGGTTTTGCGCGCTTTTGATCGGGTCGAAGGTGGTGCTGTCTTCACGGCAGCCGATGGTCAGTACGCCGGCGGCTTGCGCCAAGCCAGCGGTAAGAGACCACGCCGTTAATGTAGCGGCGGCGAGCAACTTCAAGTGACGGGATTGCATGTCATAACTCCTTGTTTAGGACGGCAGAAAGGGTCAATGGCTGTTCAAGCACGCAACTGTATCGATGCTCGTGCAGGAAATGCGTTGGCGGCAACACCACGGAACACATCGTCCGGGCATGTCGGCAACGCGGGTGAAAGGCGCAGCCTGTAGGCGAATTCAGTGGACTCGGTGGCTCACCCGGCAGTGGTTCTGCAGGCAATGGCCGATGCGGATCGATCTCGGGGATCGCCTCGATCAACGCCGCCGTGTACGGATGGCGCGGCGCGGTAAACACCGCTTCCACCGGCCCTTCTTCGACGATCTTGCCCAAGTACATCACCGCCACGCGGTCACACAGGCGACGCACAATGGCCAGGTCGTGGGCGATAAACAGAATCGCCAGGTTCATGCGCTGTTGCAGTTCCAACAGCAGGTTGATGATCTGGCCCTGGATCGACACATCCAGCGCCGCCACGCATTCATCGGCAATGATCAAACGCGGCTCCACCGCCAGGGCACGCGCGATACCGACGCGCTGGCACTGGCCGCCGCTGAGGGAAGCGGGTTTGCGACTGGCCAGTTCGGGGCGCAGGCCGACCAGGTCGAGCAGTTCATCGACGCGCGCCGCGATCTGTTGCGGGGCGACTTTGCGCTGCACGCGTAACACTTCGGCGATGGTTTCACCGATGGTGTGGCGGGGGTTCAGCGCGGCGTACGGGTCCTGGAAGATCATCGCGGTTTCATGCCGCAGGCGGGCGATATCGATGGCGCTGCCGTGGGCCATGTCGATGCCGTCAAACAGCACTTGGCCGGCGCTGATCGGGTTGAGGTGCAGGATCGCCCGCCCGAGCGTGCTCTTGCCGCTGCCGGACTCGCCGACCAGCCCCAGGGTTTCGCCTGCGGCCAGGTTCAGCGACACGCCGTTGACCGCCCTCACCCACTGTTTATTGAGGCCGAACAGGCCCGTGCCGGACGCGGCAAAACGCACCTCAAGGTCCTTGATCTGCAACAGGCTCACGGGCGATCTCCCAACGGATAGTGACACGCCACCCGCGTGCCTTGCGGCAGCAATTCGGAACACAACGCGCGCGCCTGCGGGCAGCGCGGGTTGAAGCGGCAACCGTCGGGCAATGCATCCAGCAACGGCGGCTGCCCGGGAATCGTGCGCAGCAAGGCGTGGCCGCTGCTATGGGCCGGTTGGCAATCGATCAGGCCAGCGGTGTACGGGTGTTGCGGATGGGCCAGCAGGTCGTACTTGCTGCCGTGCTCGCACAGGCGCCCGGCGTACATCACCGCGATGGAGTCGCAGGTCTGCGCCACCACACCGAGGTCGTGGGTGATCATGATGATCGACAGGCCGCGCCTGTCGCGCAGGTCCAGTAACAGGCGCAGGATTTGCGCTTGCACCGTCACATCGAGGGCGGTGGTCGGCTCGTCGGCGATCAGCACTTTCGGGTTGCAACCCAGCGCCACGGCGATCATCGCGCGCTGGCGCATGCCACCGGAAAACTCGTGTGGGTAATTGTCGACCCGCGCCTTGGGATCGGGAATGCCGACCTGACGCAGCACCTCGATGGCCTGCAGGCGCGCGTCTTTTTTCGACGCGCCCTGGTGCAGGCGGATGCCCTCGGCGATCTGCTCGCCGATGCGCATCAACGGGTCGAGGTGGCTGCTGGGGTTCTGGAAGATCATGCCCAATTGCCCGCCGCGTATGGCGCGCATGCCGGCGTCATCCAACGCCAACAAGTCTTGCCCGGCCAGGCGCACAGCACCGCCTTGCACGCGCAGGTTGGGCGACGGCAACAGGCGCATCAGCCCGCGACAGGCCATGGTCTTGCCCGAGCCGCTCTCGCCCACCAGCCCGAGGATTTCACCTTCGGCCAGGTCAAAGGACACGCGGTCGACCAAGGTGACATCGCGCCCGGTATTGTTGGCGATCACGCTGAGGTCCCGCACTTGAAGCAGGCTCATGTGCGCTCCCCCAACACGTGCGCCACGCCATCGGCGAGCAGGCTGAACCCCATGGCCAAGGTGACGATGGCCAGCCCCGGAAACGTGCAGATCCACCAGGCCGTGGTGATAAACGCCTGCCCTTCGGCGACCATCGTGCCCCACTCGGCGGTCGGCGGTTGCACGCCCAGGCCCAAGTAGCTCACGGCGGCGCCGTTGAGCAGCACCAGCACCGCGTCAGACATGGAAAACACAATCGAACCGAACATCGCGTTGGGCAGCAAATGCCGAAACAGAATGCGCCCATGGCCAAAGCCCAGGCTCTTGGCGGCCAGGGCGAACTCGCTTTCCTTGAGCACCAGGATTTGCGAGCGAATCAGCCGCGCGTACGAGACCCAGCCCACCAGCGCCATGGCGATATAGAAGCTCTGCAAGCCGGGGCCGAGGATGGCCATGATCGCCAGCATCAACACCAGGAACGGGAAGGCCAGGATCACGTCGATCACACGCATGCAGAAGCTGTCGAAGCGCCCGCCGATATAGCCGGACACCGCGCCAATGAAGGTGCCGATCATGAACGGGAAAATCACCCCGACAATCGCCAGTTGCAGATCGATGCGCGCGCCCCAGATCACCCGCGAAAGAATGTCGCGCCCGTAGTTATCCGTGCCAAACGGATGGGCCAGGCTGGGCCCGAGCAAACTGATTTCGGTGTTTTGCGCAATCGGGTCAAAAGGCGCGATCCACGGCGCAAACAGCGCCAGGGCCAACCACAGCAGCAGAATCAACAGCCCCCACACGGCGGTGAGCCGACCGTTGCGAAAACCAAACCGCAGGCGCAAGCGCCACGGGGCAATCAGTGGGCGGCTGCTCATTGCATCTTCACCCGTGGGTCGAGGGTGACTGTCACCACGTCGGCGAGGAAGTTGACCACCACCGTCGCACACGCCAGCACCATCGCCACGCCCTGCACCACCATGTAATCGCGAGTGAAGATGCCGCGCACCAGCAATTGGCCAATACCGGGAATCGCGAACAGGCTCTCGATCACCACCGTGCCGCTGATCAGCCAGCCGATATTCACCGCCAGCAGGTTGACCGCCGGCACCAGCGAATTGGGCAACACATGCCGGCGGAACACGGCGGCCTCCGACAGCCCACGCGCGCGGGCGGCGGTGACGTGATCGGCCTGCAACTCCATCAACATGCTCGCCCGCAGGTTGCGCACCAGTACCGCTGACAGCGCCAGGGCGATGGTCAGACACGGCAGCAGCATATGGTGGGCTTTGTCCAGCCAGGTGCGCCCATAGCCGGACACCGGGAACAGGCCCCACTTCACACTCAGCAACAGAATCAACATCAAGCCCAGCCAGAACGCGGGCATGCCCAGGCCGACGGTGGTGAACACCCGGATCAGGTTGTCTGCCCAGCCGCCTTTATTGCGCGCCGCCCAGGTCGCCAACGGCAGCGCAATCAACAGCGCCAGCACCACACTGCCGAGCACCAGCACCAGCGTCGGCTCGATACGGGTGACGATCAGCTTCAACGCGTCGACCTTATACAGCAGGGATTGGCCGAGATCGCCCTTGAGCAGGTTCTTGAGGAAGTAGAAATATTGCAGCCACAACGGCTGATCGAGGCCGTATTGGGCACGGATTTTCAGCAAGGCATCCGGCGTGCTGCGCGAGCCAAGCAAGGCCCGCGCCGGGTCGCCGGGAATCGAACGCACCAGCACAAAGGTGATCAGGCTGATGCCAAACAGCACCGGCAGCAGTTGCAGCGGCCGGGACAGCACAAAACGGTAACGCGCCAGGTTCATCCGTCAGCCCCGGTGACGCGCGAGGAAGTCCAGCAGCACCGGGAAGTACGCGTGGGGCTCCTCATAAAAAGGCATGTGGCTGCTGTTGGGAAACACGTGCAGTTCGGCATGCCTGGCGGCCAGTTTCATGCGCTGGGCACAGGCGGGCGTGAGCTCATCGTGCTGGCCGGTGGTGATCAGGATCGGCATGCTGAACTCGGCCATCTCGGGGATGCGGTTCCAGTCCTTGAGGTTGCCGATGTAGAGGAATTCGTTGGGGCCTTGCATGGTTTCGTAGGGGCCCATGTTCCAGTCGCCTAACGAACGTTTGACCGGCTCGGGCCATTCGTCCAGACGGCAGACGTGGCGGTAGTTGAGCAAGGTGATGGCGGCCTGGTATTGCGGGTGATCGAGGGTGCCCATGGCTTCGTGGCGCTGCATCATGGCCACGGTTTCGCTGCCGAGGGCGCCGCGCAGGCGTTCAAGCTCCTGGGACAGGTGCGGAATGTCGCCGACGGTATTTGAAAGGATCAGGCTTTTCAGCGCATGGGGATAGTGGATGGCGTATTCGATGCCCAACCAGCCGCCCCAGGAATGCCCGAGCAAGTGCACGCGGCCCAAGCCGAGGGCCTGGCGCACGGTTTCGACTTCTTCGACATAACGGCCGATTTCCCACAAGGCAACATCGGTGGGTCTGGCTGATGCGCCGGTGCCAAGCTGGTCGAATGCAACCACTCGCAGGTTATGCTCTTTGAGCCAGCCATGGGCGTCGCGCAAGTAGTCACACGGCAGGCCTGGGCCGCCGTTGAGACACAAGAGCACCTCATCGCCGTCACCAAAGCTGTAGACCACGAGGTTATGGCCATCGACTTGCACGTTGTACTGCTGGTCGGGGGCAATTTCACGCCACATGCATACATTCCTTGTGTTGTATCGGCCTGGCAGGTAGCGGCCGTTTATGGGCCAACACTACCGAGGATGCCGCGCGTCCATAACCTAGTATTTCTTATAGGTTTGGCCTGGCAGTCCTTCGCCGGGGCGTGGCATTCTACTTGCCGCAAGTCGAGATTCAAATGAATTCGGGAGCAGAACGGATGCTGGCCAAGCTTACTGCCTTCAATAACCGTCTCATGCCAGGCAGGAGCCTGGATGAACAGATGGACAATACGTTTATCCTCGCCCAGCAGTTGGGCTTCGATGCGCTGGTGTACGACTACACGCCAGTGCCGATTGACCAGGACGGCTCACTGATCACCCCTTCGGTGCTGGAACTGCGCAATACGCCGCCCGACTGGCACGCGTTATGGTGCAGCGAAGGCTTCTACCAGATCGACCCGGTGCAACATCTGGCCCTGAGCACGGTGTCGCCGTTCGTGTGGTCCTACGAGGCGAAAGCCGATACCGCACTGCAAAAGATCATCGACCCGTGCCACGCGCCGGTGTCCTCCTACCTGCATGACCGCCAACTGACCTGCGGTGTCAGCGTGCCCATCCACCTGCCGCGCGGCGGCTTCGCGTCATTGACCGGCCTGCGCACCGGCAAGGCGCGTACGGTATTGAAGGACGCGCAGCAGACCCTGGCGGACTTCAGCCTGATCACCCATGCCCTGCAGGAAGCGGCCTACCCGCTGTTCAGCAAAGAACTACGCACGTACCCGCATATTCACCTGACCAAACGCGAGCGCGAATGCCTGAAATGGGCCGCCGATGGCCTTACGGCCGCTGAAATCGCCACGCAGTTGAGCCGCTCATTAGCGGTGGTGACCCTGCACCTGGCCTCGGCGATGCACAAACTGGGGGCCAAGAACCGCGTGCAGGCGGTGGTGCGGGCCACCCATTACCGCTTGCTGGAGGATTGATCCGTCAGCAAAACCTAGCTGTTTTGCTAGTTACTTAAACGTCGCGTGACGATTATCGTAGCCCTGATCCTTTTTTTCAGAGCAGGGTACGAAATGGAATTCTTCGACAAAGTCCGCGAAGGCTATGCGGCCTTCGGCGCCTACCAGACCTGGTATCGCGTGACCGGCGACCTGACCACCGGCCGTACACCGTTGGTGATCATCCACGGCGGCCCCGGCTGCACGCACGACTACGTCGACGCCTTCAAAGACGTGGCGGCCAGCGGCCATGCGGTGATTCACTACGACCAACTGGGCAATGGGCGCTCCACCCACTTGCCGGATAAAGACGCGTCGTTCTGGACCATCGATCTGTTCCTCGCCGAGCTGAACAACCTGCTCGACCATCTGCAAATCAGCGATAACTACGCGATCCTCGGGCAATCCTGGGGCGGCATGCTCGGCAGCGAACACGCGATTTTGCAGCCCAAAGGCCTGCGCGCGTTTATCCCGGCGAACTCGCCCACCTGCATGCGCACTTGGGTCAGCGAAGCCAACCGTCTGCGCAAACTGTTGCCGGAAGGCGTGCATGAAACCCTGCTTAAACACGAACAGGCCGGCACCTACCAGGACCCGGAATACCTCGTCGCCTCGCGGATTTTTTATGACCAGCACGTGTGCCGCGTCATCCCGTGGCCGGAAGAAGTGGCGCGCACGTTTGCCGCCGTGGATGCCGACCCGACCGTGTACCACGCCATGAGTGGCCCGACCGAGTTTCACGTGATCGGCAGCTTGAAGGATTGGAATGTGATTGGCCGGCTGTCGGCGATCAATGTGCCGACCCTGGTGATCTCCGGCCGGCACGACGAGGCCACGCCGTTGGTGGTCAAGCCGTTCCTGGATGAAATCGCGGACGTGCGCTGGGCGCTGTTTGAAGACTCCAGCCACATGCCCCATGTGGAAGAACGCCAGGCGTGCATGGGCACAGTGGTGAAGTTTTTGGATGAGGCATGTTCAATGCCGCACAAAGTCCTCAAGGCCGGCTAATTGATCGTTCCCACGCTCCGCGTGGGAATGCCCCTTTGGACGCTCTGCGTCCGCTCTCAAGGTCGTGACGCGGAGCGTCACAGGATGCACGCCCACGCAGAGCGTGGGAGCGATCATAAGTCCTCAAGGCTGGCTAAGTGATCGTTCCCACGCTCCGCGTGGGAATGCCCCTTTGGACGCTCTGCGTCCGCTTTCAAGGTCGTGACGCGGAGCGTCACAGGATGCACGCCCACGCAGAGCGTGGGAGCGATCATTTAGACTTCGGTGGTTTCAGGCTTTGCGGCCTTTCTTGGCACATCCGCCACCACCGGAATCTCCTTCCCTTCAGCATCAAACAACTTGCCGCCACTGAAGTAATCCCCATCGCGCAATGCCGCCACATCGTGGAAACACAAGCTGCGCTCAGTCCCGGCGACGAACACCGATTGCTGGTCCGAGTTACCGGCGGTGAAGTGGTTGAACGCCAGGTTCAGCAAGATCGCCATGATCGCCGACGAGCTGATGCCCGAGTGGAAAATGGTCGCGAACCAGGTGGGGAAGTGATCGTAAAAGTTCGGCGCGGCGATGGGGATCATGCCGAAACCGATGGAGGTGGCAACGATGATCAGGTTCATGTTGTTGCGGTAATCCACCTTCGACAAGGTGCGAATACCACTCGCCGCCACGGTGCCGAACAGCACGATACCGGCGCCGCCCAGCACCGAGGTGGGCACGGCGGCAATCACTCGGCCCATAAAGGGCAGCAGGCCCAGCACCACCAGGAACACCCCGCCCGTCGCCACCACAAAGCGACTTTTCACCCCGGTTACCGCCACCAAACCGACGTTCTGGGCGAACGCACTTTGGGTGAATGAGCCAAAGATCGGCGCGAACATGCTCGACAGCATGTCGGCGCGCAAACCGTTACCCAGGCGCTTGGAGTCGACCTTGGTGTCGATGATCTCGCCCACCGCGAGGATGTCCGCCGAGGTTTCCACCAAGGTCACCATGACCACGATGCACATGGAAATGATCGCCGCCAGGTGAAAGGTCGGCATGCCGAAATGGAAAGGTGTGGGGAAACCAAACATCGGCCCTTGGGCGACGCCGGAGAAGTCGGCCATGCCGAGGAACACCGCGATCACGGTGCCGATCACCATGGCCAGCAGGATCGACAGGCGCGAGATGGTCGCGCTGCCGATCTTGCTCAGCAACAACACCAGCACCAGGGTCAGCGCCGCCAGGCCGATATTGGCCATGCTGCCGAAATCCGCCGCGCGGCTGTTGCCGCCCATGGCCCAGCGCGCTGCCACCGGCATCAGCGTCAGGCCAATCGTAGTGATCACAATGCCGGTGACCAATGGCGGGAAAAACTTGGTGATCCGTGAGAACACCGGCGTGATCAACAGCCCGATAAACGACGCGGCCATCACCGCCCCGAGAATCGCCGGCACCCCGCCCGCGCCATCACTGCCGACAATCGCCACCATGGTTGCCACACCGGCAAACGACACGCCCTGCACCAGCGGCAGCTGGCAGCCAAAAAACGGCAGGCCGAGCGTCTGCAACAGCGTGGCCAAGCCACCGGCAAACAATGACGCGGCAATCAACAGGCCGATGTCCGCCGGCGACAAACCGGCCGCCTGGCCAACGATCAACGGCACGGCAACAATGCCGCCGTACATGGTGAGCACATGCTGCAGGCCGTAAGCCATGTTGGCCGCGACGCCGAGATTCTCATCTTCTGGCCGCTGCGGTGACGCCTTCGGGATAGTCATGGTGAGGGGTTCTCTGTTTTTGTTGTGCGAACACTGTATGCAATGTTTGGACTGGATGTCCATAGAGTTGTATACAATCAAGCGAACAAGATACCCTCCATCGGCGTTACAAAAATAATCCGGCCGTCATGAGCCAGAACGCCAAAGGACCTATAACAATGAAAAAGGCATTACAGGGCGCAACCGTTGCACTCACCCTTCTCGGCGGCGGGGAGGCTGTCGCGGTGGAATGGATGAACAACAGCGTAGGATTTCGCTACGGCCAGCACTTCACCAATCCGAATAACCCGGATGATTTCAGCAAGCGCATCTACAGCTTTACCCACGCCAGCGGCTACCAATACGGCAGCAACTACCTGAACCTGGATGTGTTCCTGTCCGACAGCCACGACCCGCGCAAGGGCACCGACCATGGCGGCAGTGAGGTCTACGCCGTGTACCGGCACCAGCTGTACGCGTCGCGGGTATTTGATATGCCGCTCGGCACCGGGCTGATAAAGGACTACGCGCTGACCCTGGGTTTCGACGCCAACCGCAACAACAACGCCGCCTCAGCCAAAAAACGCGCACTGGTGATCGGCCCGACGTTGAAGTTCAACACCGTCGGCGTGCTGGATTTGAGCCTGATGTACTACAAGGAAAGGAACCACACCGGCATCCCCGGCGCGCAGGAGTCGAACCACACGTTCGACGACACCTACATGCTCAACCTGACGTGGATGCGCCCGTTCGACATCGCCAACCACGCGGCGAAGTTTCAGGGGTTTATCAATTACGTCGGGGAAAAAGGCGAGGACTACCATGGCCGTGACACCGCACCGGAAACACTGATGCGCAGCGCGCTGATGGTGGCGGTGCGGCCGGGTAAAAGCGTGAAGCCGAACCTGTATCTCGGCGTGGGGTATGAGTACTGGCACAACAAATTCGGCGTGGATGGCGGGCGGGGTACTCGGACCTCCACGCCGACGCTGAATATGGAAGTCACCTTCTAACCACTGAAGAAACCCAATCAACTGTGGGAGCTGGCTTGCCTGCGATGCAGACACCTCGGTACTTCAGAATCACCGAGTCGATGCTATCGCAGGCAAGCCAGCTCCCACAGTTTTGATCCCATTTCAGCTTTAGGCGTTGGCGAGCTCGGATTTGTCCGCCTTTGGCCGCGCCAGCCAGTAACCCAACACCGCCAACGGCGCGGTCGCCAACATCACAATCACAGTGATCAACAACGGCTGATCAATCATCGACGACACCAACAGGCTGCTGAGAAAGCACAGCCCCAGTTGCAGGGTGTTTTGCAGCGCTGCCGCCTTGCCGGAATTTTCCGCAAACGGCATCAGCGCATTCGCCACCACAATCGGGTAGCTCGCACCGTTGACCAGCGCCATCAGGCAGAACGGAATCAGCAAAGTGGTCAGGGTCGGCACCGTCAACGTGGCGACCAGGTACAACACCACCATGCTGATGCAATACGCCACCAGCAACCAGGGCAACAGGGTTTTGCCCTGGTAATGCTGCAACGCGCTGCGGCAGCTGTAACCACCGATCAGAAAAGCCAAGGTCGGCAGCACGTAGCTCAGGCCGATGTCATTCGGGCTGTAACCCATATCGCCGAGGATGAACGGCGACGCGGTCAGCCAGGCAAAGAAACTGGCGGAACAGGCGGCGAAGATCATCACGTTGCCGGTGAACACGCGCGAGGTCAGCAACTGCCCATAACCGAGGCGCGAAGGTTCGCCCTGCTCTGCGCGACGTTTCGGCATCTTGCGCAGGAACAGGGTCGGCAGCAGCAACAGCAGCGACACGCCCAGCAACACCGCGAAGATCGCCTGCCAGCCGAAGTGATTCAACACCATCGCACCCAGCAACGGCGCCAGTGCCGGTGACAGCGACATCAGCGGCATGATGCTGGCGAACACGCGGTGCGCCTTTTCAGCCGGGTAACGGTCGATCACCAGTGCCTGCCAACTCACGGCGGCGGAACACACGCCAATCGCCTGCATAAACCGCAACGCCAGCAGCTGAGGCGCAGTTTCGACCCAGAACATGCCGGCGCAACCCAGCACGAACAGGCTCAGGCCCGTCAGCAGGATCGGCTTGCGTCCCAAACGGTCGGACAACGGCCCCCACAACAACTGCCCCACCGCAAAACCGGCGAGGAAAATACTCAAGCTCGCGCCCACGGCCCCCGCGCTGATGTGCAATTGCTCGCCCATGGCGCCGAACGCCGGCAAGTACATGTCCATGGCGAGATAACCGAGCATGCTCAGCCCCGCCAGATACCAGGTGAAACCAAAAGAATTTTTCATTGAAGCCTTGCTGAACCTGCCATCAAACTATTTGCTGACTGGCGCCTATTATGAAGCTGACAGTGAGTGTGTGAAGCGATAATAATTGGACACTCTTATCAAATATTTTGAAGGCAGCCGCCATGTGGTCCGAATACTCACTGGACGTCGTCGATGCAGTGGCACGCCACGGCAGCTTCAGCGCCGCCGCCCAGGAGCTGCATCGCGTGCCGTCCGCCATCAGCTACACCGTGCGCCAGCTTGAAGAATGGCTGGCGGTGCCGCTGTTTGTGCGCAGGCATCGCGATGTAGAGCTGACGCCCGCCGGCCGTTTATTTATAGACGAAGCCCGCGGCGTGATGAAAAAAATGCTCGGCACCCGGCGTTTGTGCCAACAGGTGGCGAATGGCTGGAGCGGGCAATTGAAGGTGGCCGTGGACTCCATCGTCAAACCCCAGCGCTGTCGGCAGTTGGTGCTGGACTTCTACCGGCAGTTCCCCGAGGTGGAACTGTTGCTGGAATATGAGGTGTACAACGGCGTGTGGGACGCCTTGGCCGATGAGCGCACCGACATCGTGATCGGCGCCACCAGCGCCGTGCCGGTGGCCAGCCACTTCACCTTTCGTGACATGGGGCTGCTGAACTGGCTGTGCGTGGTCAGCGCCAAGCACCCGCTGGCGGCGATGGACGGCTTGCTCAGCGACGACCAACTGCGCCCGTTCGCGTCGCTGTGCATGACCGACACCTCGCGCAACTTGCCCAAGCGCGACACCTGGACCCTGGATAACCAGCGCCGGCTGGTGGTGCCCAACTGGGCCTCGGCGCTGGATTGCCTGCGCGATGGCCTGTGCGTCGGCATGGCACCGGCGCATCAAGTGCTGCCGTGGATTGAACGCGGCGAGCTGGTGGCGCTGCAATTGAGCCGGCCGTTCCCGGCCAGCCCGTCGTGCGTGGCGTGGGCGCAGAACAAGCTGTCGCCGGCGATGAGTTGGTTGCTGGAGTACCTGGGCGATACCGAAACCATGAATCAGGAATGGTTGAATGGCCCAGCCAATTGAGTGGGCATATGTGGGAGCTGGCTTGCCTGCGATGCAAGCGCCTCGGTCTTAATGTGGGACCGAGGTGATGCTATCGCAGGCAAGCCAGCTCCCACACAAGCCTGCTCCAACACTTTTATCCGGTTTCAGTCCAATAAGCGGGTGATGGCCCTTACGATCATCTCCACCTCTTTTGCATCCAGCGTCAGCGGCGGCAGCAGGCGGATGATCGTGCCGCGCGTCACGTTAATCAGCAGGCCGTGTTCCTGCGCTGCGCGGTAGGCCAGGTCGCGATAAGGGCGAGCCAGTTCGATGCCAATCATCAACCCTTGCCCGCGAATCGCCAGCACCTGTGGATGCTCGCTCAATTCCACCCGCAACCGTGCCAGCAGCCGCTCGCCCTGTTGCGCAGCGTTCTGCAGCAAGCCTTGCTCCTCAATAATATCCAGCACCGTGCAGCCGACGCGGCAGGCCAGCGGGTTGCCGCCGAAGGTGCTGCCGTGGCTGCCGGGGGTGAACAGCTGCGCCACAGCGGACCGGGCCAGGCAGGCGCCGATGGGCACGCCGTTGCCGAGGCCTTTGGCCAGGGTCATCACGTCCGGGGTAATGCCTTCATGCTGGAATGCAAACCAGGCGCCGGTGCGGCCAATGCCGGTCTGGATTTCATCCAGCATCATCAGCCAGCCGTGGCGCGTGCAGTGATCGCGCAGGGCTTTCAAGTAGCCGGGCGGCGCCAGCAGCACGCCACTTTCGCCCTGGATCGGCTCCAGCAACACGGCCGCGATGCGCGTGCTGAACTGTTGAGTGATGGCTTCCAGCGCCGCCAAGTCGCCAAACGCCACCTTGAGAAAATCCCCCGGCAAGCGCTGGAAGCCCAGGCGCACCGACGGCCCGTCGCTGGCCGCCATGGTGCCGAGGGTGCGCCCGTGAAAGGCGTTTTCCATCACCACCACCAGCGGTTCTTCGATGCCTTTTTTCCAGCCATGCAGCCGAGCGAGTTTCAGCGCCGTCTCGTTGGCTTCGGCGCCGGAGTTGTTGAAGAACGCACGGTCCAGGCCGGACAGCTGTGCCAGCCGCTGGGCCAGGCGCTGTTGCCAGTCGATGCTGTAGAGGTTGGAGGTGTGCAGCAACAAGCCCGCCTGCTCACTGATCGCCGTCACCAACCTGGGATGGGAATGCCCGACGTTGGTCACCGCCACACCGGCCACCGCGTCGAGGTATTCACGGCCCTGCTGGTCCCACAGGCGCGTGCCCAGGCCACGGGTAAAGCTCAGGGCCAGGGGTTGATACGTGGTCATCAGGCAGGCGGCGGTCATGGTGGCAAGCTCCAGTGCATCGTTGGGATGCGCGCAGTATCGTTAGCCACTTGAGCTGGATAAACTGCGTATTCCTGCAATGACTTTAAACCAGGGCTTGATAATGGATTTGTTCCAGGCAATGTCGGTGTATGTGAAAGTGGTCGAGACCGGCAGCATGACGGCCGCCGCGCAAGAATGCGGGATGTCGACCACCATGGTCGGCAATCACTTGCGCGCCCTGGAACAGCGCCTGGGCGTCAGCCTGCTCAAGCGCACCACGCGTAAACAAAGCCTCACCGAATTTGGCGGGCAGTACTATCAGCGCTGCCTGGAAGTGCTGGGACTGGTCGCCGACTCCGAGTTGCTGGCAGAGCAGGCCCACAGCGAAACCCCCAAAGGCAGCCTGCGCATCACCGCGCCACCGGTGTTCGGCACCGAGCGCCTGGCACCGGCCTTGAGCGAATTCTCCCAGCGCTACCCGCTGATCAACCTGCACGTGGAGTTGAGCAACGAGCGAATGGACTTGGTCGACAGCGGCTTCGACGTGGCGATCCGTCTCGGCGAACTGGAAACCTCCAGCCTGATCGCCAGGCCCATGCAGGCCTACACCCTCACCCTCTGCGCGTCACCTGCGTACCTGGCGCGACGTGGCACGCCGCACACACCCGATGACCTGCGCCAGCACGACTGCCTGGCGTTCGCCTACCCGGCGACCGACAACTGGCGCGACACCGACAAGCTCTGGCGCATGACCGGCGAAGAAGGCGAGGTGGAAGTCCCGGTGTCGGGCTCATTGACCATCAACAGCTCGCAAGGCTTGCGCCAGGCGGCCGTCAACGGCATGGGCGTCATCATGCTCGCCGATGCCCTGGTGCAACCGGACCTGGAGAGCGGCAAGCTGGTGGCCTTGCTGACCACCTATCAACTGTCCAGCCGCCCCATGCACCTGCTCTACCGCCAGGACCGTTACCGCCTGCCCAAGCTGCGCGCCTTTGTGGATTTCGCCATGGAAAAGTGGGCGCTCTAAAAGGCCACGCCCAACTCCCGCAGGCGCGCCGCCGTGCGCTCGGCCGACACGTGGTGAATGCCCTGCCAACCGAGGGCCACGGCCGCCTCGATATTGCCGGCGACATCATCGATAAACACCACTTCACCGGGCTGAATATCCGGCAGATGGGCGCGCACCTGATTGAGGCTGGCGTGATAGATCGCAGGGTCCGGCTTGATCAGCTTCAACTCGCCCGAGACCACGATATCGCGCAAATGCTGCAGGAACGGATAGTTGGCGCGCGCATAGGGGAAGGTTTCAGCCGACCAGTTGGTGAGCCCGAACAGCGGCATATTGGCCTTATGCAGCGCCTCAAGGATCGCCACGCCTTCCGGCAACGCGCCACGCAGCATCTCGTGCCAACGGTCGTAGTACGCCTGGATCAGGCTTTCGTGCTGCGGGTACTGCTCGATCAAGTGGCGCGTGCCTTCGGCCAGGCTGCGGCCGGCGTCTTGCTCGGTGTTCCAGGCTTGGGTGCAAATGGTGTCAAGAAAGTGCTGCCGCTCGTGATCGTCGGTGATCAGCTGGCGGTACAGGTGGTGCGGGTTCCAGTCGAACAGGACACCGCCGAAATCAAAAACTACTGCACGAATCGTCATCAGATCCTCCGTTAGCGTGGCTTGATAGCGCTAGGAGTCTGGCAGATTGTGAGGGTGCGCGGGAGCGCGATGAAGTGCAGGAGCAGATATGTGTGGGAGTGGACATGTGTGGGAGTAGACATGTGTGGAGCAGGCATGTGTGGAGCAGGCATGTGTGGGAGCTGGCTTGCCTGCGATAGCATCACCGCGGTGTAACTGAAACACCGAGGCGGCTGCATCGCAGGCAAGCCAGCTCCCACACAAGCCCGCTCCCACATTTTTGACCGCGTCTTAGGCTTGGACTAAGCCATTGATTTTCACGGTCGGGTTCACATCGGCTTCGTAATCGACGCCGTCGATTTCAAAGCCGAACAAGCGCAGGAACTCAGCCTTGTAGCCGGCAAAATCGCTGATCTCGTTGACGTTGTCGTCGGTGACCTGGTTCCACAACGCGGCCACGGCGTCCTGGACTTTCGGCTCCAGCTCGGCCAGGTCGGCGCGCAGACGGCCGTCGGCGTCCAGCTTCGGCTCGCTGCCGTACAGGCTGTCTTTGAACAGGCCGTAGACCTGCTCGATGCAGCCTTCGTGGGTGCCCTGCTCTTTCATTACTTTGAACAGCAGCGACAGGTACAGCGGCATGATCGGGATCGCCGAGCTGGCCTGGGTGACCACGGCCTTGAGCACCGACACACGGGCGTCGCCCTTCAGCGCGGCGAGGTTGTCGCGCAGGGTCAGGACTTTTTTGTCCAGGTCTTTCTTGGCTTCGCCGATGGAGCCGTTCCAGTAGATGTCCTGGGTCAGCTTTTCGCCGAGGTAGGTGAACGCGGTGGTCTTGGCGCCTTCGGCCAATACATCGGCGTCACGCAGGGCGTCGATCCACAGCTGCCAGTCTTCGCCGCCCATGACTTTCACGGTGCCGTCGATTTCTTCCTGGGTCGCAGGCTCAAGCGTGGTGTCGACCACAACGCCTTTGTCGGTGTTGATACCGCGCAGGGTCACGGCCTTGCCGATTGGCTTGAGGGTGGAGTTGTGCACCACGCCTTGCGGGTCGGTACGGCGTGGCGCGGCCAGGCTGTAGACCACCAGGTCGATCTTGCCCAGGTCTTTCTTGATGGTTTCGATGGTCAGGCGCTTGATCTCGTCGGAGAACGCGTCGCCGTTGATGCTCTTGGCGTACAGGCCTTTTTCAACCGCAAACTTCTCGAACGCAGCACTGTTGTACCAACCGGCGGAGCTCAGCTTGCCTTCTTCGCCTTCTTTCTCAAAAAACACACCCAAGGTGTCGGCGCCGCAGCCAAACGCGGCACTGATGCGCGCGGCCAGGCCGTAACCGGTGGAAGCGCCGAGGACCAGCACCTTTTTAGGGCCGCCTTCGATGACGCCGTGTTGGGTCACGTAGTCGATCTGTTCCTTGACGTTCGCTTCACAGCCAACAGGGTGAGCGGTCACACAGATAAAGCCACGAACCCGCGGTTTGATGATCATAAAATTTCTGCCTCTTCCAAGGTGCCGAAGGCCAATGGTGGCCATTCAACTTAATCGTACCGGTCTATGACGTCCAAAAAACCGAAGCGTCACGATAGTCGCAAATCTTCTGTTTACAAAATTCAATCGGCGCAGCGCTTTTTGGCGTATGCCTGCTACCGTTCACCCTCCTACGGGTTTGCGGCCTAAACTCTGCGCCTGACCATAACCGTGAAGATTTGTTCAATTCCTTCACAATTTCGCAATATTTAAAACGCCTATTCGTCGCTGAACGCCTTATCATAAGAGGGATGTATCAACATGTTTCGACACCCCCACCACTCGCAGCCACGGATCCGGACCTGTCGAATGGCGTCCAGCTGGAGCTGAGTTTCATGAGCAAGTCTGCCTTACGCAAAAATGCAGTGTCGGTCGCCTGGGCAATCGGCGTCCTGCTGATTATTTGCCTGTTTCCCATGACCACTGCGGTATTTCTCGGCCTGGTGCTGGTGTGCGGGGTCTACGACTTCCTGCGCAACGGCCTGTATGACGCCGACACGATCAAAAAATATTTCATCGGCAGCGGTCGTAATACCTGGATATTGGCGCCGTTCAACACCCTGTTCGACCTGCTGAGCCTGCGCAACCGCCATGTCTACACCATGCGCGACCTGCCGCCAGCCTGGCGTGAAGACCTGCAGCAAGTGATCGACGATGCCATGGCCAACAAGGATGAGATCATCAGCTACCTGGATGAACGCATGGCGGAGAAGAAGCGCGGCATGTTGTTTTTCCAATGGTACGGCCGCCCGATTGAAACCACTTTGGACATTCCGCAACTGCGCAAAAAATTGCCGTATGTGAAGACCATCGGCGTCTCGGTGTTCAACGAAAACCGCTCGACGTCCTTCCACTTCGGCCCGCTGCGCATGATGTTCCGCGTGCTCTACAACATGGCGCCGGCGCCGCACCACGACGGTGTCTATATCCAGGTGGGCAAGCACAAGCACTACTGGCACGACGACCCGCTGTTTATCTTCGATGACACGCTGATGCACGCGTCCTTCAACAAGAACGACGCAAAACGTTACTGCCTGTTCATTGATATCGTGCGGCCGACCTTGCTGCCGTCAGTGCTCAACGCCGTGATCGCAGGCTTTGCCGGGCTGGTGTTTACCCTGCGTCGGGTTTTCTACAAAAACTGGAAGCTGATTCAGTAAGTTCTGCGGCATGATGGTGCTGGACGGTGTTTGCGCCCTGCCCGAGAGGCGGCCAAACTACAGTCTCGTGCGACCGAATTCGGCGCTCACCATTTTCAGGCCATCGCTGCCCTAGACGGGTGCGATGGCTGCGCCTTCAAGGAATCAGAATGCCCCAACGTCAAGTCATCAACGCCTCCGTCAGCCCCAAGGGCAGCCTCGAAACCCTGTCCCAACGTGAAGTCCAACAACTGAGTGAAGCCGGCACCGGCAGCATCTATACGTTGTTTCGCCAGTGCGCCCTGGCCATCCTCAACACCGGCGCGCATATCGACAACGCCAAGACCATCCTCGACGCCTATCAAGATTTTGAAGTGCGTATCCATCAGCAGGACCGCGGTGTGCGCCTGGAACTGTTGAACGCACCGGCCGACGCCTTCGTCGATGGCGAAATGATCGCCAGCACCCGCGAAATGCTGTTCAGCGCCCTGCGCGACATCGTCTACACCGAGAACGAGCTGGACAGCCAGCGCATCGACCTGAGCAACTCCCAAGGCATCACCGACTACGTGTTCCACCTGCTGCGCAACGCCCGTACGCTGCGCCCGGGCGTGGAACCGAAAATCGTGGTGTGCTGGGGCGGGCACTCGATCAACACCGAAGAATACAAATACACCAAGAAAGTCGGCCACGAACTGGGCCTGCGCAGCCTCGACGTGTGCACCGGCTGCGGCCCCGGCGTGATGAAAGGGCCGATGAAGGGCGCGACCATTTCCCACGCCAAACAACGCATCACCGGCGGGCGCTACCTGGGCCTGACCGAGCCGGGCATCATCGCCGCCGAAGCGCCGAACCCCATCGTTAACGAACTGGTGATTTTGCCGGACATCGAAAAACGCCTGGAAGCCTTCGTGCGCGTCGGCCACGGCATCATCATCTTCCCGGGCGGCGCGGGCACGGCCGAAGAGTTCCTGTACCTGCTGGGCATCCTGATGCACCCGGATAACCGCGACGTGCCGTTTCCGGTCATCCTCACCGGGCCGAAACACGCGGCGCCGTACCTGCAACAGCTGCACGCCTTTGTCGGTGCCACCCTGGGCGAAGCGGCGCAGGCGCACTACCAGATCATCATCGACGACCCCGCCGAAGTGGCGCGCCAGATGACTGCCGGGCTCAAGGCAGTGAAGCAGTTCCGCCGTGAGCGCAACGACGCGTTCCACTTCAACTGGCTGCTGAAGATCGACGAAGGCTTCCAGCGTCCGTTCGACCCGACCCACGAAAACATGGCCAGCCTGCAACTCAGCCACGCGCTGGCGCCCCACGAACTCGCGGCCAACCTGCGCCGCGCGTTTTCGGGGATTGTGGCGGGTAACGTCAAGGACAAAGGCATTCGCTTGATCGAGCAGCATGGGCCGTATGAGATTCACGGCGACCCGGCGATCATGAAGCCGCTGGATGAGCTGCTACAGGCGTTTGTTGCCCAGCACCGTATGAAGTTGCCAGGCGGTGCGGCGTATGTGCCGTGTTATCGCGTGGTGCAATAACTAGCGTTGCACCGCCACACATTTGATTTCCACCAGCAACCCGGGATGCGCCAGTTCTGACACGCCGATGGTCGTCCAGGCGCAATGCCCGCGTGGAAACAGGCGGTTTTTCACCTCGCGAAAAACCGCCATGTGCTGGCTCATGTTCACGTGATAGGTGGTCATGTCGACCACGTCATCAAAGCTGCAACCGCCCTCCTCCAATACCTGCCGCAGGTTGCCCCAGGCAGCCATGAATTGCGCCTCGGGGTCTTCAATCACGGCCAGTTCCGGCGTGCGGCCGACCTGGCCTGCGCAGTACAAAGTGTTTCCAACTTTAACGGCTGGCACGTAGCCCGCGCGCTCAACAATGGGTTGCATGGCGGGCGGGATGATGAGGTGGCGGTCGGTCATAGCTTGTATCTCTTTGGGGTGCAGGAAAGCGTGTGAGTGCGAACAGTTCGAACTAGGGTTTTACCTGTTCCCATTTACTCACACCAGCAGAGCGACCTATGGACCAACGGATCTTGCCCTTCATAAATCCTTACCTCATGGTAAGGAATATCACGATGGAGTTATTAGCTATGGCCACCGCAACACTTACCTCAAAAGGGCAAATCACCATTCCTATCCAAGTGCGCACCGCATTGGGCCTGGAAACCGGCGACCGGGTTGAATTTGTCGAAACGGAAGACGGAAAGTTTTCCATCATTGCCGCGAGCAAAACCGTGCAGGACCTCAAGGGGTTGATCCGCAAGCCCGCCCAGGCCGTGTCGATCGATGCCATGAACCACGCCATCGCCACCCAGGGAGCAAAAGCGCGATGATCGGCCTGGATACCAATGTGCTGGTGCGTTATGTCACCCAGGATGACCCGGTCCAATCACCCAAGGCCTCGGAGCTGATCGAATCACTCACCACATTGTCGCCAGGCTTCGTCAGCCTGGTGTCGGTGGTGGAACTGGTCTGGGTGTTACAAAGCTGCTACGAATCGGCCAAGAGTGAGGTGGTGACCGTGCTGGAAACGCTGTTGCGCACACGTGAATTGACCGTCGAACATGCCGAGATCATCTGGCAGGCCCTGCGCCGATTCACCGCAGGCAAAGCCGACTTCGCCGACTACCTGATAGAGCGCTGCGCCCATGCAGCCGGCTGTGAATACACCGCCACCTTTGATCAACACGCGGCCAAGGCCACAGGCATGAAACGGCTGGGCTGAGCCACACCATTGCGACGCTGTTCAGGCTTTGGTAAAACCGCGTTCAACCTTGATCAAGAGACAGACTCACGTGCGCATCCTGCTACTCGCTACTTTGAGCTTGGCCTCCACCCTGGCCGCCGCCGACACCATCGCCTGGCCCGACCTGCCGAAAAGCTGTTTCGTCAGTGGTCGCTCTGCCACCAGCGAAGATGTCGACACCGGCTGTGCAGCGTTCTTGATCAATGTGCAAGGCAAAGCGGCGGGTACGCCGATCAAGCTGGATATTCCCCAATATGCCGTGCATGTGGACGAAGCCACGGGCAAAGAAACGCCGGTGATCATCATCCAGGCCGAAGAGAACGGCGAGATCAAGGCAGTGGGCTACAAGGAACTGGGCACCGATCAACTCGGTGCTGCGTTGTTGCGGGAGGTGCGCTTGCTCGGAACTGAAAAACCTATATGAGATGCCATCCGCTCCTCGCTAAAAGAGGCTAACGAATATCATGTATCCCAAAAAAACGGTGACTGAACAGATCAAAGCCTTGCACAAGAGCCAGGTAACCAACGTTGGTTTTTTCTGGTACCGCGATGCAGAACAATATGCGCGGTTTCTGTCGATCTACGAAGATCGCGACACAATGCACGATACATACGCGCTGTGGCATAAACAGGCGGCCAAAGCGGTAAAGCAGTATGAGCGACGAGGCTTCGTCACCCACAGAGTCTACTCCACGCCTGAAGAGCTGCTAGCCTGGTGCCAGGCAAACGGCACGCCGCTGAACGCAGCGAGCCGAAGCGCGTTCGCCAATGAAAAACTTGCGACTGCCGCCAAACGCCCTAACAGCCTAAGTAACGCCATCGGACGTGCAGGACACCACTGATTGATCAGCAGCGCGCCCGAAATATGATCAGTCAGCGCACCCAGCCGCCGCCCTGCCAGTGGTAACCGTCATTGCGCTGCACCCAGTGCGGATGCACATAACGATAGCCTTCGCGCACTTGCTCCCAATGGCCGTGTACCGCGACGTATCGCCCGCCTTCCCAGCGCCAGTAACCGCGCGACCACACATAGCCGTAACGTGCCGCGGGTTCGACTTCGATCACCTGGACCGGTGGCGGCTGTGGCGCAACCACTTCGACATATTCACGCTGTACCGGCCTGCGGTCATGCACAACGCGTTCTTGCACACACCCGGATGCCGCGACGACCACTGCCGCCATTGCTGCATAACGTAGCAACATACAAAAATCCTCGGGCGTTACCGCCCAACACCTGCACCAGTAAAAAATGCCCCCATGTTTCAGCCACGCTCCTGCTGAGGCCTGGGTTCTTTGTAACAGGTGATGTCTGTCAGCTTGCTGAACTGGCAGGCCTCAGGAAGCGCACGCGACGGTCGGTTACTGCAAAGGTGAAGCCGATCAAGGTCAGCAGCAACTGGAGAACAGTGGCAGCACCAAGCCTGCGTCCTGGCGTTGCCCACTGCGGCGCTCATACAGGGTGGCCAGCGTAAGCCCCAACGCGGCGGCCAGTGGCAGCAAATACATGACCAGCCCGACGCTTTGGCCGCTATTGCTGTACTGCCCGGCGATCACGATACAGCCCCCAGCAAAGCTGATGATCAGCCCGGCCCACTCCCAGCCACCGCTGCGCTCGGCGCTGCTGCCGGTCGATAACGCCGCCGTCATCAAGGGCTGCAGTACCGCGATGATGGCGGCTGTACCTGCTGTGCGATACCGGCAATGCACTGGCCTTGCGCCTGCATGAGCAAGTCAGGCACTTAAAGGTGTAAACACTGGGCACAAAAAAGCCCGCTGACCGTTTCCGGTTCAGCGGGCTTCTTACAGCGGTTTAACCTTTGGCTTACAGCGCCAGGTCAGACGCCGGCTTGCTCGGCTCAGCCGCAGGCTTGGCAGCCTCGGTGGCCGGGTTCGCCTTAGGCGCGTTCAACTGCGGAATCGCAGGCGGTGGCGTCAGTTGCAGGATACCGGCGGTGTAGGCCCATTCCTTGGCAACAGCTTCAGGGCTGTCGTTCAGCTTGGTGCCGTAGCTCGGTACGATCTGATGCAGCTTGGCTTGCCACTCAGGAGTTGCCACCTTGTCCTTGAACACTTTTTGCAGCACGGTCAGCATAATCGGAGCCGCGGTGGACGCGCCTGGCGATGCACCCAACAGGCCTGCGATGGTGTTGTCGGCGGAGCTGACCACTTCGGTGCCGAGTTTCAGGACGCCGCCCTGCTCTTCGTCACGCTTGATGATCTGCACGCGCTGACCGGCTTGCCACAGGCGCCAGTCGGACTGCTTGGCGTTCGGGAAGTACTCTTGCAGCGCCTTGAAGCGGTCGTCATCCGACAGCATCAGTTGGCCGGCGAGGTACTCGACCAGCGGGTATTCACGAATACCGACTTTGGTCATTGGCCAGATGTTGTGGGTGGTGGTGCTGGTCAGCAGGTCCAGGTACGAGCCTTCTTTGAGGAACTTGGTCGAGAAGGTCGCGAATGGGCCAAACAGGATTACACGCTTGCCATCCAGCACGCGGGTGTCCAGGTGCGGAACCGACATCGGTGGTGCGCCAACCGAAGCCTTACCGTAGGCCTTGGCCAGGTGCTGCTCGGCGATGGCCGGGTTATCGGTCACCAGGAACGAACCGCCAACCGGGAAGCCTGCGTATTCCTTGGCTTCAGGAATGCCCGACTTCTGCAGCAGGTGCAGGGCACCGCCGCCGGCGCCGATGAACACGAACTTGGCGTCGGTTTCAGTCTTGGTGCCGTCTTTCAGGTTTTTGTAGCTCACACGCCACGAACCGTCGGCGTTCTTGGTGATGTCCTGCACTTCGCTCGACAGTTTCAAGTCAAACTTCGGCGTGGTTTGCAGGTGGGCAACGAACTGGCGGGTGATCTCGCCGAAGTTCACGTCGGTGCCGATCGGGGTCCAGGTGGCCGCGATTTTCTGGTTCGGGTCACGCCCTTCCATCATCAGCGGAACCCACTTGGCGATTTGCGCCGGGTCTTCGGAGTACTGCATGCCGGCGAACAGCGGGCTCGCCTGCAGGGCTTCGTAGCGTTTTTTCAGGAACTTGATGTTGTCATCGCCCCACACAAAGCTCATGTGCGGTGTGGAGTTGATGAACGAACGCGGGTTCTTCAGCACGCCCTGCTGGACCTGCCAGGACCAGAACTGACGGGAGATCTGGAACGCTTCGTTGATCTCGACCGCTTTCGGGATCTCAACGTTGCCGTTCTTGTCTTCCGGGGTGTAGTTCAACTCAGCCAGGGCCGAGTGACCGGTACCGGCGTTGTTCCAGCCGTTGGAGCTTTCTTCGGCCACGCCATCAAGACGCTCGACCATCTCCATCGACCAGTCCGGCTGCAGCTCGTTGAGCCAAACACCCAGGGTCGCACTCATGATGCCGCCGCCGATCAGCAGCACATCGACTTTCTTTGCCTCTTCCGCCTGAACGGACGTGATCCCCATCGACAAAGCCAGCCCCAGCAGGGCAGTGTTTACTTTTTTAAACATCAGTAGCACCTATGATAAAACGCCATCCGCCCCACCGCCCCTGATCATGGGCAACCCTCAATCACGCCGCGCCAGGCAGCGCGCCGCGGGGTTTGCACATTCACATGAGAACCGCAGGGTGGGCACACAAGGCCGACGTATCGACCTCACTGTTTATGTCCCTTCTGCGCTGACTTTTTATCATTATTGGCTTCAGCTACCTGGGCGACAGCCAACCGCCGGGACGTATACGGGTGTACGCACCGGGGAAAGACTAGACCAAGACGGCGCGCAGAATATCACGCTAAACGGCGTTTATGCGTCCTTTGGCCAATTGACAGCTCTAAATCACGGGTTTTAACGCGCAGGTGTCAAGCCTGACAGGCGCGACGTGGCGTCACAGGCGCCTGGATGAAACTGAACTCCGCGGCAAACGGCTGTTCTAGACACCTTCGCCGTTGCTTGCGTAGCATCGGCGGCAGTCCTTCGTGCAATCCTTCCAAACAGAGTTACCCATGACTATCCAGCAAACACCCGGGCACGTACTGCCCGCGCGCAGCGCCGCCAAAATGGAAGCTGCCATGGCCGTGGGCGCCTTCGCGATCGGCACCGGCGAATTCGCCATCATGGGCTTGATGCCCGACATCGCCCACAATTTGAACTTGAGCGAACCGCAAGTCGGCCACGCCATCAGCGCCTATGCCCTCGGCGTCATGGTCGGCGCGCCATTGCTGGCCATCCTCGGCGCCAAGCTGCTGCGCAAACACATGCTCTTATTGCTGATGGGCCTGTACGCGCTGGGCAACCTCGCCACCGCCTTCACCCCGACCTTCGGCTCGCTGGTGGCCTTCCGCTTTATCAGCGGCCTGCCCCACGGCGCCTACTTCGGCATCGCCGCCGTCGTCGCCTCCAGCATGGTGCCCAACGACAAACGCGCCGGCGCCGTGGCCCGCGTGATGATGGGCCTGACCCTGGCCATGCTGCTCGGCAACCCCATCGCCACCTTCCTGGGCCAACACCTGGGCTGGCGCTCGGCGTTCGCCCTGGTCAGCGCCATCGCCGTGTGCACCCTCTTCCTCGTCTGGCAATTCGTCCCCGATCGCCGCGACGAACCACGCAGCGACCCGCGCAAAGAACTACGCGCCTTCACCAAACCCCAAGTGTGGATGGCCCTGTCCATCGGCGCGATTGGCTTTGCCGGCATGTTCTGTGTGTTCAGCTACCTCGCCCCGACCATGCTTGAAGTGACCAAAGTGTCCCCCCAGTGGATCCCCTTCGGCCTCGCCGCGTTTGGCGTCGGCGGCATCATCGGCAACATCGCCGGCGGCAAACTGTTCGACCGCATGCAGTTCCGCGCCGTGGGCTGGATTATGGTGTGGTCGATGGCCGTGCTGATCTTCTTCACCTTCGCCGCCAGTTCGCTGTGGAGCGTACTGCTGGGCATCGGCTTGGTCGGCACCATGATCGCCATGGCGGCGCCGCTTCAGATTCGCTTGATGGATATTGCGCATGAAGCGCCGAGTTTGGCGGCGGCGTCCAACCACGCGGCGTTCAACCTGGCGAACGCGCTGGGACCGTGGTTTGGCGGGATGGCGATTACGGCGGGTTACGGCTGGACCAGCACCGGCTACATCGGCGCTGCGACGGCGTTGGTAGGCCTGGGCATCTACCTGATCGCCCGCCGCATGAAAGGCGGTCACTGACATTTTCCACACCACCACAACCCAATGTGGAAACTCTAATGTGGGAGCGGGCTTGCCCGCGATAGCGGTGGGTCAGTCAATCAACAAATGACTGCCCCACCACCTCATCAATCATCATGCAACAACCCCGACCCATACTCCCCATAACTACTCCCCAACCCACTCCCGCCAAAATTCATCTTGGCCGCCTTGCTCGGGCTATGGTCCCCAAACGCCTGGCATCCGCCAGAGAAACAAGGGTCACTGCTACCGCCCGACGACCCCGTCGAACAAGCTCCCAACAGCAACGTGCCAGCAATCAGCGCGACTTTAACCAGGTTCGAGATCATGTTTTCAGTTCCCTATGGGCTGGAGGTGCGGGGGGCCTCTCTTAAGTGGGAGCGTAGTCCTCAACGGTGCGGGGAATTATGAAACTTTGCGGGGTGACAGCAGGGGTTCAGGTTGCCGCCTTGGGGTGAGGCGGCGGGGTTGGTGTCAGGCGGTGGCTGGGCTGGCGGCAGGTGCGACTTGCTCTTGGGCTCGGCTGACGAGTAGCGCGCTTAGGTCGATGAGTTGTTGGATGCCGAGGAGGATGGCGCGGTGCGGGTCTTCGAGGTCGAAGGCCAGGGTGGCGGCCATTTGGTTGGCGGAATCGAGGTTTTCGGCGGCGTTGGCTAGGAGGGTTTCGGTGTCGATGTTGGGGCTGACGTGGAATAGATTGGTGGCTGGATGGTCGGCGGGGGCGGCTTTGTCGTCAGATGGTGGCAGGTAATGGTGAATTGCTCTTTGGGCAGCCGTTTGTAGCTTGGCATCGTCGGGCGTAGTGTTTTGATCGACATAAGGTTTGCGTGATTTGTTAGGCATGGGCGAAGCTCCAAATATTTTCGGGAGTTAAAACGCCTTAGCAATACGGACTTCCACCTCCGGCCACTGGGTTTGCAGCGGCTTGAGGAGGTTAGCGATGGGTGGTCTGACGGGCAAGCTGAGACGAGCGTGGGAAGGTTCCTAGGTATATCGTGGTCAGACACCGATATCACAAAGTTTGACGCGCAAGCCGGGAGAAATGTAGGGAATTTCACTCGACTCAACTCGATAAATCCAACACCTGATCGATGGACTCAAACAGATAACTCCATCGCACACCCAGATAATGTCAACGTGATATCATTTCACTCCTACTAGTCTAAAATATAAGGACAGCTGTGGACATTGGCGAAACACTCTTATCTACCTTAAACTACACATCTAGCATTTTACAATCTTTTGGCATATTTGCCTGGGCCCTCCTAATTATCTCCATATTATTTAAACACTCAAACAAGAACCTGAATAAAATGCTTTCACCCGTACTAATCAAGGCGCTCAAATTATTGGCACACAGAGGCATTATATGCCTAGTTTTTGTTAGCGCAGTATATTTGCCATGGCGCCATTTTTTGCCGAATGAACTTCATTACATCAATGAAATAAAAATTATTTTTTATTCTATTCTCATAGGCACAGGACTTCGATTTATTATGGGCCATCAGGGATTTGGAATTCCACTAGGGGATGGCCTGATGATGACTGTAGACAAAGCCCCAAGCTTGGCTTTCGAAATTTCAAATTATGTAATAAGTTTTCATGTGGATAAAAACTTCACTAAAAAACGCCGCACCGTCACAAATCAAATAATCACAACCATTAACACCATTACAAAATTTAACGCTCAATACGACTTTATATTGAAGAGCTGGGTTTTCTCGGACCGTGATTGCGTAGATGCGACTTCAATCTATTACATTAGATCGCATATGCACCGTTTACGGCGCACTCTTAAGGCTTGCGGATTGATTATAGTATTATTCGCTGCGCCAGCATTTTATACTTACTATATTGAAAGCTTCAACTCGGCAAAGGCGCTCATAGAATTAGTCATAGCAACTATAGGCATTGCGGCACTATTAACCGTTTACATACTCTACCTCACGAAGAGAAGGATGCGCGCCGTCTGTTCGACCTTGAATTCAGCTTTACCCTCCAGCGCCACGCAGATACTTGCACGAGAGCTCGTTAAAAAAACAATTCACTACAATAATGAGCTCATTACACCTCAACCAATGCCAGCTTTTCACATACTATCATTTAGCATATTAGAAACAGCTATCATAAAAGATTGTGTCGGTATAGAGACCGGATTCGGACTGATTCGACATAAGAATATTGCAACATAAAGACGGATCAAAACCTACTCCACTGTGTAAGATGCGCCATAACCATCCATCATCGAGGTCGCCATGACTGGAATCTCCCTAAACCTGCCGGAAGACCTGTCCAACTCCCTCGCCGACCTGGCCAAAACCAACGACCAGACTGCAAGCAACCTGGTGATAGACGTTCTCCGCGACTACATCGAGCACGAAAAAGCTCTGACCGCCCAGATCGAGCTGGCAGCAAAGGAGGCCGACCAGGGCAACTTCGCCACCGATGACCAAGTGGCGGCGATGCGTGCCGGCGAATACCAGTAGCTCAACGCCTTCACCCGTTTCATCGAAACCGACCAGACACTGTACAAGGCCTTAAAAGCTCGTAAATCAGATTTTTAAAGTGATCCCAGTCACCCGTTTTATTGACAAGCAATGTAGAAACATGAGAAGACGATAAAATAGTGGTATAAGCCAGATGAGTAATGGATCAATAACAGCGCAAAGGCCCACACTCGTCACTTGCCCCCGCTGCAACCCCTAAATTGAATCACCCATTGTAATGAGGCAAATCTTTTAAGATCGTCTAAAGTGAGATTATCGATATCGAGCTTTACATCACCAATACGACAATTACCCACACCAAAATAAACTGAACACCTTGAACGTCTTTACTCACGGTTATTGTGGAAAATCAAGCTTTCCCATTCGCTGACAGCGCTCCACATCTTTCCCAGTTAAAAAACGGCCACCAGCAAAATACCAATCTGTCAAAACATGAGCCGGACACTCCTCCCAATGCGGCTCATATCCCGGAGGAATGGTAGGCAATATTGCATCTATCCGCTCCCGCAATTCAATCATCTCCCTATATGGCTTAGCATAACCTCCAGGCTTATTTTCAGACTCTACAATCTCATAAATCCTATAAATGCCAACACCACCAATATACAAGAATTCTCCTCCCGGTTCAGCCAACCCTACAAACGCCCACCTTTTCATAATAAGCCTCACGATCAAAATGACATAAAAATTGCACACACCGGCATGGTGAGAGCAATCCAAAAAAGAAAAACCTGTGAAAATTGACAGTTTTTAATAAAAAATAGCGATAGAGGCCATTACAAAAACTTCAAACTTTCAGGCGTCCTTTTCAAATGTCTATTGGTATTCCCTCCATCCACAAGCGGGAAAAGATGAGATCGCGTGCAGATGGTGCCCCCCCCCCCCCCGCGCGTGAAGGTAAACCGGAGAACTGACCACGTCTGCCTACCATGGCTGGCCCCGAGCGCAGGGGCTGATCGTGAGTGGGATCCGCCGACCCTCGACGAACAGGTGATCCTGCTCAGTCCATCCGGCCAGTTCGCCAACGGCGTCGTCATTACCGGTTTGCCAAGCGACCACATCCCGGCCAACGACGACCGCGCCGGCCTGGTGAGCAAGGGCGGAATCGACATCGTCGGCCTCATCAATCACCAGGGCAGAGCAAATTACTCTGCCGCAGCGTCTTCAATACAATTGAAAACATCCGGGTTCGTATTCAGCAGCATTTCCGGCACATATTAACTACAATCAGTCAATGGACTCCACAGTCCTGTTTGTCCGATTAAGTTATAGAAGTTTGGCGTGACGCGTCTCAAAAAAAGTAATTAGATCCTTGTAATACAAAACTAATGCCTCATGACCATCGTCCATTTGGGTGTACCTGAAAAGCACAGAATTTAAGAGCATCCAAAATTCGGAGAAGAATAACTTTTCAATGCCCAGGCAAAAAAAACCCAGCTTACGCTGGGTTTTCTCTTACAAGTCTATATATTACTCAAACATGTATTTATTCTCAGACAAGAATGCTGGACTTCTCCAGTTTGGCCCTTTTGTCAGGGTTAAGTCCTTATAAACAACCAACCCCTCTAGCGCCATATTGTGAACCAATTTCATAAGCTCAAGATTGTTGCCAATATTGACCCAGCCGTTTCGACTGTACAGCCCATCTAATCTTGGGTATGAGATGCCACTTTCACTTCGAGTTGCGAAAAGAATGACATCCTCGGGAGTTTCTAATTGCACTATCTTAGTAATAACACTCATTTTGCTTCTCTCTCTACTTGCGCATCATCAGCTTCTATCGCTTCCGGCGTGTAAAATAAATCAAATCCATCTTTAAGCCTATAGTCCTCTAAGGTAGCAGTATGGGCACTATTCCAGATGGTATCATCATTCGGTTTCACACCATCTGCGATTCCCAATGCCCTATACCGCTCAAGCTCTCGAATTTCATGTGTGTAAAAACGTTTATCAATATCAGTAATAGATATCTGACCACTCAAAATTTTCTCAAGTCGGTCAAGCATAATTTTATTAGCGTCTGATGTATCGAATCTTGACGTATGCAACTTAACCAGATCAATACCTTCCTGAGTCACCGTTGCCGTTGTCCAATCAAGATCTTGGGTTGGCCCTCCGGCTTTATCAGGATTGTACATCCGTCCGCTGTGTTCACCTTTCGTGGTAGCTCCTTCGTACGGATTACTAAATACCACATAAATCGGCGGCAAACCCGAATCTGCGGGGTACACGTAGATACCATCTCGGATGGTCAACTGACTGGCAATCGGAAACGGCTCAGCTTTGACCTCAATTGGCGTCAGTGTGATGCCGGTATATACCGGATTTTCCACTGGTTGCGCTGGGGACGCCGTTGAACTATCACCTGGTGCCGCGATTGGAAATATCAGGGTGATCGGCGGTGTATCGGTTGTAGAAAACGTATAGGCGTTGGCCACAGGGTCAAGCACCAACGCCCTTACCGGAACAGTAGGGGCCAGTCCCTCAGTGACCTGGGTGGCCACTACCGAATACTTCGATTGATCACCATAAATCCGATATGGCACATCAACCGTCCCACCAGCCGCCGCTACCTCGAGAAGATTACCAGGCAGGTCAGGCGCAAGTTGCTTAGCTGGCAGGTCCAGCATCGTCGCGGGCAACTCCCCGTTGCCAAGGGACTCTGAATATGTCAAAGCTCCAATACCGACTGCCGTGGCCGCACTTACAACTGTACCCAGCGCTACCTTAGCCGCTTGAATCGCCGCCTCCAACGTAATGCCTGAACCTGCCGTGACGGCAATAGAGCCTGCTGCCGTACTCAGTTGCGTAGCACCGGCTGCGGTAAGCCTGAACGTGTGAGCTGCTTTAAATGCTGCGGCTTCAGCGGCTAGCCTAGCAGCCTGAGCTGCTGCGGCTTCAGCAGCTAGCCTGGCAGCCTGAGCTGCTGCAGCTTCAGCGGCTAGCCTGGCAGCCTGAGCTGCTGCAGCTTCAGCGGCTAGCCTGGCAGCCTCAGCTGCTGCGGCTTCAGCTGCTACCCTAGCAGCCTCTACCGCTGCCGCCTCATCCGCAATACGTTTGGCCTCGGCGTCTGCGCGGGCTTGATTAGCCTGTGCCTGAAGGTGCGGCTTCAGGGCATTCAAATAATTGATCTCGCGGTTGCTATATTTTGCAGCATACGCAGCCTCAAGTGAGGCGTACCATTCTTTATAGTTTTTATCCGGAGGATAATTTGTCTTGCTTCCGCTGATTGCATCTTTAATAAACTGCATAGTCGGAAAACCAAAGAAGTCTCCATAGTAGTACTTATCAGCAATCACTTTTTGGGCGGCGACCGCCTGTGTTTTTTGAGCGATTAGCGCATCTACCGAACGAATATGCTGTTCGATTTTATCGACTTCGCTCGCAGGACTACCTTCATTTTTCTCTATTGCAGTAATGCTTTTAGCAATAGATTCGGGCATCGACTGAAGTTTCGTTGCAAAAGTCGCCTCTTGGTCCTTAACATTCCGGGCAATCATAGGGGGATATGTGTTAAGTACATGATTACGCGTTGCAACGTTAATGAGCTGTCCTGTGTGACTATGTGAAAAATCACTGTCACCACCACCTCCTCCGAACGTCTGAGGTTCATATTTATTAACGTCGCTGATTACAATTGGTGGGAGATAAATTGTGTCACCATTAGCCATAGTGAATTTCCTTTTCGCTATATTCAGTACAAAAATTTTCATATCTCAGTAAAATGAACGACTGGTTATCTCATCACCTTACTAGGCTCTGACAAACGGCTTCGGCTCCAAGTTTTCTGTTTCTGAGAAGCTCAACGAACAAAAAAACCCGTCTTCAGCGACCTTCATCACGTCGCACAAACACTGTATGCACATACAGCTACAGCAGCAACAAAAAATGCATTTGTGCATATTTAAACCGACAAGTGGTAGTGATTCCTATTTGCTATTACCACTGAAATGTAATCGGATTGGTAAGTGAACTCTGGTTATTTGCGGGTAACGTGAGTTTGCAGGTTTTCATATGCGAGCCGCTGTAGTTGATGCCCGCTGAGCCCAAATCTGTAGGGGATGTCCGCCGCTCCAATGCTGCGGCCTCCTGCACTTGTGAGCATCTGACGCTGTGTGGGTGAAAGTGTGAGTGCGTAAAGGTCGAGGGATTCCGGGGTCAAACCACGAAATCCCACGTGATGATCGCGATTAGATCCCCGACGCACTTCATACCGCACAAAGTGCTGAATGGCACTGAAAACACCTCTCCGACACCCAACACCCATCCCTGATAAACTGCGCCCCATTCGCCTCGCTAACTCAGATTCCCCCATGCCCCTACAAACCGCTCCCCTCTCCCGCCGCTTCTCCGTCGCCCCCATGATGGATTGGACCGACCGCCACTGCCGGTACTTCCTGCGCCTGCTCTCCAAGCACGCCTTGCTCTACACAGAGATGGTCACCACCGGCGCGATCCTGCATGGCGACCACGACCGCTTCCTGCGTCACAACGAGGCCGAGCACCCGCTTGCGTTGCAGTTGGGCGGCAGTGTCCCCGCTGACCTCGCCGCGTGCGCTCGTATGGCTGAGGCTGCCGGTTATGACGAAGTGAACTTGAACGTCGGCTGCCCGAGTGATCGGGTGCAGAACAATATGATCGGCGCGATTCTGATGGCGCACCCGGCGCTGGTGGCGGATTGCGTGAAGGCGATGCGTGATGCGGTGTCGATTCCGGTGACGGTGAAGCATCGTATCGGGATCAATGGGCGCGACAGTTATGCCGAGTTGTGTGATTTCGTTGGGACGGTGAGGGATGCGGGGTGCACCAGTTTTACCGTGCATGCGCGGATTGCGATTCTGGAGGGGTTGTCGCCGAAGGAGAATCGCGACATTCCGCCGTTGCGGTATGACGTGGCGGCGCAGTTGAAGCAGGATTTCCCCGAGTTGGAGATTGTGCTGAACGGTGGGATTAAGACGCTGGAGCAGTGCCAGGAGCATTTGCAGGTGTTTGATGGGGTGATGTTGGGGCGGGAGGCTTATCACAATCCGTATTTGCTGGCGGAAGTGGATCAGCGGTTGTTTGGCAGTGCGGCGCCGGTGATTAGTCGGGCGCAGGCGTTGGCGCAGTTGCGGCCTTATATTGCCGAGCATTTGGCCAGTGGTGGCGTGATGCATCACATTACGCGGCATGTGTTGGGGTTGGGGACTGGGTTTCCGGGGGCGCGTAAGTTTCGGCAGTTGTTGTCGGTGGATATTCATAAGGCGAGTGATCCGTTGGCGTTGTTGGATCAGGCTGGGGAGTTGTTGGAGGGGCGGTGAGGGGTTGGGTGTCAGTGGGTTTAGTTGCTGGCTGATAGGCCGCTTTCGCGAGCAAGCCCGCTCCCACAGTTTTGAGTGATGGGTGTCAGGGGGATGTTTGGTGGCTGGCCTGGCGTTATCACAGGCAAGCCAGCTCCCACATTTTGACCGGGGTGGTCATCGGGCAGTTGGGTTGAACCTGTCGGCGGTTTTGGTCTCCTAGTTAGCAGTGCAGCCGGTGATTCAAACGGCTGTTTTCAGGTTGTTGCCCTCGCAAACGATCGAACGCATTTGCGCCCTTGAGCGCTTGTCGGCGCTCGGGTAATGTCATCAGACCCACAGGACAGAGCACGCCCATGACTTCCAAGCTGGAACAACTCAAGCAATTCACCACCGTCGTAGCCGATACCGGCGATTTTTCTACCCTCGCCAAGCTCAAGCCGCAAGACGCCACTACCAACCCTTCCCTGCTGCTCAAGGCCGCTTCGATCGCAGGCTATGCCAAGCTGCTGGATGAGTGCGTGAAGGACTGCAACGGCGACGTGGGCCTGGCCAGCGACCGTTTTGCGGTGGCGGTAGGCCAAGAGATTCTCAAAGTAGTGCCGGGCCGTATTTCCACTGAGGTGGATGCCCGCCTGTCGTTCGACGAAGCGGCCATTCTCAAGCGTGCGCACCGTCTGATCGACCTGTACGACAAAGCCGGCGTTGGCCGTGACCGCGTGCTGATCAAGATCGCCTCCACCTGGGAAGGCATCCGCGCGGCGGAGAAGCTGGAAAAAGAAGGCATTCAGACCAACCTGACGCTGCTGTTCTCGTTTGCCCAGGCCGTGGCCTGCGCCGAGGCCGGTGTGTTCTTGATTTCGCCGTTCGTGGGCCGTATCTACGACTGGTACAAGAAGGCCAACGGCAACGACTACACCGGCTCGGATGATCCGGGCGTGCAGTCGGTGACGCGCATCTACAACTACTACAAGGCCAATGGCTACAAGACCGTGGTGATGGGTGCGAGCTTCCGTAATCTGAGCCAGATTGAAGAGCTGGCCGGCTGTGATCGCCTGACCATCAGCCCGGACCTGCTGGAGAAGCTGGCGGCGGATGAAGGCAAGCTGGAGCGCAAGTTGGCGCCAGGCCATGCCGGTGAAGCGCGGGTGCATTTGACTGAAGCGCAGTTCCGTTGGGAGTCCAACGAGGATGCGATGGCGACTGAGAAGCTGGCCGAGGGGATTCGTCAGTTTGCTCGGGACCAGGAGAAGCTGGAGGCATTGTTGACTGCCAAGCTGTAAGGCAGTCGGCGACAAAAAGGGCGGCACCTGTGAGGGTGCCGCCCTTTTTTTGTGTCCTTCGCCAACCTCAAAACTAACGCAGTTCCACTGTGGGAGCTGGCTTGCCTGCGATGGCGGTGGGTCAGTGATGAATAGGTGGCTGACACACCGCTATCGCAGGCAAGCCAGCTCCCACATTTGACTGTGTTGTTCTCAGCAGCGGGGGCTTAGTGGCGCTCTAGGGCGTTCACAAGGTCGTGGAAGGCTTCGCGGTTGGACTCGTTCAAGCCCATCAGGATCTTGTGCGCTTCCAGCACCTTGACCCGTACCACTTCTTCAGACTGGTCTTGCGACGGCAGGTCGGTCAGGCATTCCGGGCACGGGATCGGGCGGTCAACGATGTTGAACACCTGGTCGAAGCCCATGGACTGCAGCAGACGGGTGATGTCTTCGTGGGTGGTGACCACAGTCGGCAACAGGCCGACCTTCTGCCGAGACAGAATGGACAACTTGGCCAAGAGGCCCAGGGTGGTGCTGTCGATGCTGCGGGTTTCGGTCAGATCGATCACGATCGCCGAGAAATTCAGGGCTGTGAAAATCCGCTCAATCGTTGCATCCAGCGCCGAACACAAGGTCAGGCGCACTTCACCGACAAACTTCAGGACGAAGGTCCCGTCTTGCTCGGCGAATTGGATTCTTCCGGTACTCATCAAAGATTCCTGCTCAACACCAATAGGGCGATATCATCCGGCATCTCCCCTAGCGTGGCCAATCCAAAAACCTGCCGCAGGCCATCCAGGCTGCCGCCCGCCGACTTGACCTTTTGGGGCAAGGCGGCTTCTTTCTCTTTGAGTGTAGGCTCTGGAAGAAGGTCCAGGATGCCGTCGGACATCAGCGTCAGGCTGAAGGTCGGCGGCAGTTCCAGGATGTGGTCTTCGTAGGTGGCTTCATTGAACAAGCCCACCGGCAAACCACGCCCTTCCAGGTAACGCACACTGTCTGGAGTGTATAAAACCGGCATCGGCAGGTGACCGCCGATGCTGTAGGTCAACAGACCTGTTTCTTCATCAATCACGCCGCCGACCATCGTCACGTGCTTGCCCAGCTTACAGCTGATCAGGCCTCGGTTGATGTGGCCCAGCACTTCGGAGGGGGTGAACTCCGGCAAGGTGCCATTGCGCTTGGATTCGAACAACAGCCGTGTGGTCATGAACTTCAACAACACGGTGACAAAAGCAGAGGAAGCACCGTGGCCGGAGACGTCGGCCAGGTAGAACGCCACGCGGCGCTCGTCGACGCGGAAATAGTCGACAAAATCACCCGACAGGTACAACGACGGGATGATCTGGTGCGCGAACTTGAACTCATCGATGGTCCACGGGCTCACCGGCAGCATGTTCATCTGCACCTGGCGACCGGCGTTCTGGTCTTCCTGGAGCAGGTTGAGGCTGGCTTCGAGTTCGCGGTTGGCGGTTTCGAGCTTTTCGCGGTAGCGCTGGTTTTCCAGCAACAGGCGGGCACGGTCGAGTGCGCGGCGCACCGAGTGCTCCAGCACGGCCAGGTCTTCCAGGGGCTTGATCAGGTAGTCGGCGGCGCCCAGGCGCAAGGCCTCGACGGCGTCGTTCATCACGCCGGCACCGGACACGACAATCACCGGCGTCTGCGGCGCAAGCTCGGTCACCTGGCGAATCAGCTCGAGGCCGCCCATTTGGGGCATGCGCAGGTCGCAGATCACGAGGTCGGGCTTGTCGCGCTCGAATACCTGGAGACCCTGTTGGCCATTGCTGGCCTGCAGGACGCTGAAGCCACTGTCTTCCAAATAGGCCGCGAGGCTCGCGCGCACTACTTCGTCGTCATCGATTATCAGCAGCGTGGCACTGGTTTTTTGCATGTGGGCAAACGGCGCCAGAATTAGGTTGGCGTAGGCGGCTCGGCAATGGCCGGGCTCACGTACTGGATTCGCTTTCTAGCCACTCTGTCCTACAAAGCGTGGGTATTTTGCCCATGCACAAAGGTAAAGCAGAGGTGCCCTTCTAAGGCGCAGACGGTACTCCCATCCGTCAGGGGTTTCAAGCTCATGCCGATGGTCGCCGGGCGTCTTTACACCGCAAATCACCGGGAGTTATAAGAACACCCACGACCACAACACAAAGTAAGGATGGAACCCGTGAGCGAACACGAGCGCGACTACGCCGAAAAACGCGATTTCATCCGCATGCGAGTGGATGCCGATGTGTCGTTGATCCACGCCGGGCAGGAGATTGCCGGGGTCTGCGTGGACCTATCCAGCTCTGGCATGCAAGTGCAGGCGCCGCGCCAGTTTGAGGTGGGCGACCGGCTGACCGTGCGCATCGACTCGGAGCATGCCTCCCTTTCGGGACTGGAGGCAGATACCGAAGTGGTATGGACCAAGGCCACGGGTGAAGATCAGCACCTAGGCCTCAAGATCCTGAAAATGCGCTGAAAACGCGCACAAAAAAGGCGACCACTGGGGTCGCCTTTTTCATTTCAAAACGTCACGGCTTAAAAGTCGTCGACAACCTTGCCGTCCTTGACCTTGAACTCGCGGTTCTGCAGGTAAGCGTTACGGATAAAGGTGTACTTGTCGCCGGTGATCAGCTTCTCGCTGTCGAGCAAGCTGGCACGGGTATCGACGATGTTCAGGCCGAAGGTGCTGTTACGCCAGCCGATGTCGTTCATGTAGCGGTACGGTTGGGTGTAGCTGTCGACGTATTTGGACGGCGCATCACGCAGGGTGCTTGGGCCGAGCAATGGCAGCATCACGTAAGGGCCACTGCCGACGCCCCAGTAGCCGAGGGTCTGGCCGAAGTCTTCATCGCTGCGCTGCAGCCCCATTTTGGTGCCGACATCCACAAAACCCAGCACGCCGAAGGTGGTGTTCATCAACAGACGGGCGGTGTCCACACCGGCAGCGTGCGGCTTGAGTTGCAGCACGTTGTTGGCCAAGTTGCCGACATCGCCGATATTGCGGAAGAAGTTGTGGATGCCCGTTTGCACAAATTGCGGAGTGACAAACTGATAGCCCTGGGCGATGGGCTTGAGGGCGTAGGTATCAACGGTGTCGTTGAAGGTGAAAATTGGGCGGTTGACGCTTTCCCATGGGTCGTCTTCCGACGCCGCCTGGGCGGCGAACGGCGCCAACAGAATGGTGGCACACACAGATAGCTGAGCGAAGTACTGGCTCCAGCGCATAGCTTTGGCTCCTTGAATGGTCTGTCATGGGCGCTATGCCCTGAATAAGATCGTCAGTATATGACGGAAGTGTTGAATTAGGCAGCTATGGGGAATCGACATACGTAAAATGCACAAAATTCCTACAATTACCGCCTATGTCATTTGCTTGTCATCCAGCCTCGATAGCGTCATGGCTATTTCAGGGATGTCGAAATGCCTCACGCCGAGATTGCCGTCGCCAGCGCCCCCTCTTTAACTGCCGTGCTGTTTGGCCTAAGTGGCTGCCTGGTGGATTTTGGTTCCCAGGCGCGCACCGATTCGCCCTCCCCCGACTCCCACGCCACGCCGGGCGCGTTGAAAATCCTGCGCAGCCTCAAGGACCAGGGCGTGCCTTGCGCCTGGCTGGACGAGTTGCCGCCCTCAGTGACTACCCCGCTGGCCGCCGTGCTGCCCGACTGGGTCAAGGCGGCGTCGCCCTCCTCCATCCGCTGGCCGGCGCCGCATGCGTGCTGGCAAGCCTTGATGGAATTGAACATCGAACGCCTGGAAGGCTGCGTGCTGGTCAGCGGCGAGCCGCGTTTGCTGCAAGCGGGCCTGAATGCCGGGTTGTGGACGATTGGCCTGGCCTCCTGCGGTTCACTGTGCGGCCTGGCGCCCGAGCAATGGCAGGCGCTGACCGAGCAGCAACGCGAGCACAAACGCGGCAAAGCCACGGTTGCGCTGTATGGGCTGGGCGTGCATTCGGTGATCGATCACCTTGGCGAGCTGGGTACGTGCCTTGCGGACATCAGCCTGCGCCGGCTTAAAGGCGAGAAGCCCTGATAGAGATCATGCACTGAGGCTGCCGGTGGATTAATCTACAGGTCAGCCCGTAGACCTTTCCCGGCGTGCCGCGGTCTATGCCAGTGCCTATCGATAAAAGGAAGAACGTCATGCCTGCCCGCGAACAGCTGAAAGACCAAGTCAGAGAATTGCGCGAGCAATTGAACAGCGACCCGCTGATGTCCGCAGAGAAACGCGACCAGCTGGAAACCCTGATTGCCGAACTTGAAGTTCAAGAACCCCTGGAAGGCGCGATTCAGGACCCCAGCATTGCCGATGGCGTGAACCTGGCGGTGGAGCGCTTCGAACTGGACCACCCAGGCATTGCCGGGACCTTGCGCAATATTGTGGTGACCCTGGGCAATATCGGGATCTAACCCGAATCCGGACCCCAACACAGAAACAAAATGTGGGAGCTGGCTTGCCTGCGATGACGGTGTATCAGTCACAAGATGCATGACTGAAAGACCGCTATCGCAGGCAAGCCCGCTCCCACAGTTGTTTGGTGTAAAGGCTACTGGCGGGCCAGGCGCAGGTTCTGGAACTGCACAGCCTCAGTGCTGCGATACGGGTTGATATCCAACCCACCCCGGCGCACATACCGCGCATACACGGTCAATTTCTCAGGCTTGAGCAAACGTTGCAGGTCAAGAAAGATCCGCTCTACACACTGCTCATGGAAGTCCGAGTGCTGGCGAAAGCTCACCAGGTATTCCAGCAGGCTGGCGTGATCCAGCGCCGAACCACGGTACTCCACGGCCACGCTGCCCCAATCCGGCTGGCTGGTGACCGGGCAGTTGGATTTGAGCAGGTGGCTGTGCACGCTCTCCTCAACAATGCGCGAGTCATCGCAGCGCAGCAGTTCCGGGCGCGGGTGTTCGTAGTTGCTGACGCTGATGTCCAGGTCGTCAATGCACACGCCCGGCAGGGCCTGCACACCTTCGGCCTCAACCTCGGCGAGGCTGCGGATGCGCACGCTCACCGGCTTGCCGGCGGCGGCACTGAGGTCGGTGCGCAACGTCGCTTCCAGGCTTGCCGTGTCGGCAAACGCGGTCTGGTTCAGCGAGTTGAGGTAGAGCTTGAAGGACTTGGACTCGATGATGTTCGGCGAGTCGGCCGGGATGCTGAACTCACCGATGGCCACCACTGGCTTGCCCGACGGCAGCAGCCAGGACAGTTCGAAGCAGTTCCAGAAATCCACACCCTGGTAAGGCAGGGTTTCGGCGCTCAGGCCCAGTTCGGCCCACTTGGCGGCGCGAGGGATCGGGAACAGCAACGATGGCGTGTAGGTGGAGATGTATTCACTGGACTTGCCCAGCGGCGAATGTTCGGCTGCGGGATGCATGGCGGAAACCTGGCTAAATAAACCGCGCCAGTCTACCAGCCTTTGCCCCCGCCCTTAAGAATCGCCTCACTCAATGGTCAGCTTGCCGACCATGCCCGCCTGATAATGCCCCGGAATATTGCAGGCAAACTCAAGGCCCGTGGCCTTGGCGAAGGTCCAGGTCAGCTCGGCAGTCTTGCCGGGCTCGACCAATACGCTGTTGGGGTCATCATGCTTCATCGCGCCATGGCCCATGGCGCTGTGGTCCATGTTGCCCATGCCGGTTGCGGTGAGCATGCCGCTGGCCTGCATCTTGAGCATTTCTTTCTGGTGTTCAGCGTGCATCGCCGCATCGCCCAGGTTGAATTCATGCAGCAACTGTCCCTTGTTGACCAGTACAAAGCGCACCGTCTCACCGGCCTTTACGTCCAACGACTTGGGCGAAAAGGAAATGTCCTGCAGTACCACTTCCACGGTACGCGTGGCTTTATCAGCCGCTGCCGGCTGGCCGAAGGCGAACGTGTGGGCCGCATCAGCCAGCGCATCAAAGCTCAGCGCCAACAGGCAACCCGCCAATATCAGAGGTGTACGCAACGCCATCTCGATTCTCCAAAAGTCTGTGAACAGCTTGGCCAGCACTCTAAGATGGCGCCGCTGCCAGCCAGCTGACTGCTAGATTACAACTTTGTCAGGTCGCGCCCCTGCCCTGGCACCCACGGTATAAAGCCTGTTGCTCCCCGCTGCCAAGAGTCGCCCATGAAACTGCTGATCGTCGAAGACCAACCGAAAACCGGCCATTACCTGCGCCAGGGCTTGACCGAGGCGGGCTTTACCACCGAACTGGTGGCCGACGGCACCACCGGGCAGCACTTGGCGCTGACCGGTGATTACGACCTGCTGATTCTCGACGTGATGCTGCCCGGCCGCGACGGCTGGCAGATCCTGCAAGCCGTGCGCAGCGCCGGCCTCGACATCCCGGTGCTGTTCCTGACTGCCCGCGATGCTGTGGAAGACCGTGTACACGGCCTGGAGCTGGGCGCCGATGATTACCTGGTCAAGCCCTTCGCCTTTTCCGAACTGTTGGCCCGGGTGCGCAGCCTGTTGCGCCGTGGCAGCAGCACACCGCAAGAAACCGCGCTGCAACTGGCCGACCTGCGCCTGGACCTGATCCGCCGCCGCGTCGAACGCGACGGCCAGCGCATCGACCTCACCGCCAAGGAGTTTTCCCTGCTCGAACTGCTGCTGCGCCGCCAGGGCGAGGTGCTGCCCAAGTCGCTGATCGCCTCACAAGTGTGGGACATGAACTTCGACAGTGACACCAACATCATCGAAGTGGCGATCCGCCGTTTGCGCCTCAAAGTCGACGACAACTTCCCCAACAAACTGATCCACACCGTGCGCGGCATGGGTTATGTGCTGGAGGAACGCCTGAATTGATCAAGCGCCTGTCCCTGGCCAGCCGTCTGGCGCTATTGTTTGCCGCGTGTACGGCAGTGGTTTCGCTGCTTGCCGGGGTGCTGTTCAACCATGCCAGCGAGGCGCACTTTATCGAGCTGGACCAGCAGCAACTCGACGGCCAACTGATGGCGCTGCGCAGCACGTTGCAGGGTGTCGACTCGCCGCAACTGTTCGCGCAACGTGAAGCGCAACTGCGCGCCGAGCTCATTCGCCAACCCGAATTGGCGCTGCGCATCACCGCCAACAGCCAGCGCTGGTTTGACGCTGCGCCGGGCATCAACCTGCCCGAAGCGCCGGGCCTGCACAGCCTGCAAAACGCCGGCACCGACTACCGCGTGTACAACGCGCCGTTGGTCGAAGGCCAACCCGACTCGCCCCAGCTGACGCTGATGCTCGACATCACCCATCACCAACATTTCCTGCAACGCATGCAGCATTTGATCTGGCTGACCGTCGGCCTCTCGGCCCTGGCCACCGCGCTGCTCGGCGCCTGGGCGGCGCGCAGTGGTTTGCGGCCGTTGCGGCGCATGGGTGAAGTGGCCGCCAGCGTGTCGGCGCATTCCCTGACTCAACGCCTGCCCCAGCAGCACATGCCGGTGGAACTGGCCGAACTGGCCCAGGCCTTCAACGCCATGCTCGGGCGCCTGGACGACGCGTTCCAGCGTCTCTCGGCCTTCTCCGCCGACATTGCCCACGAACTGCGCACGCCGCTGTCGAACCTGCTGACCCACACTCAGGTGATCCTCACCCAGCCGCGCCCGCTGGAGGATTACCGCGAGGCGCTGCACAGCAACCTCGAAGAGCTGCAATGGATGGCGCAGTTGGTGAACGACATGTTGTACCTGGCCAAGGCCGACCACGGTTTGCTGATGCCTAAGCGCGAAGCCTTGGCGCTGGAAAATGATGTGGACGCGCTGCTGGAGTTCTTCACCTTGCTGGCGGAAGACGCCCAGGTCAGCCTGGTGCGCGAGGGCACGGCGCTTACCACGGGCGATCGCGGCATGTTGCGCCGGGCGCTGTCGAATTTGCTCGATAATGCGCTGAGGTTTACCCCCCCAGGAGGTGAAGTGCGGGTGCGACTGGAAGACGGTGTGAAACTTTCAGTGGAAAACACCGGGGAAGGTATCCCGGCGGCGTTGCTACCCCGGCTGTTTGATCGGTTCTACCGGGCCGACCCGGCGCGCCGAGAAGGCAGCAGCGAGCATGCGGGGCTGGGGTTGGCGATTACCCAGTCGATTGTGCGGGCGCATGGAGGAAGGATTTATTGTGAGTCTGGGGCGGGCTGGACCCGGTTTGTGATTGAGTTACCCGCCTGATCGCTGATCGTCCCCACGCTCCGCGTGGGAATGCAGCCCGTGACGCTCCGCGTCACCAAAAGCGGACGCAAAGCGTCCAGTGAGGCGTTCCCACGCAGAGCGTGGGAACGATCAAAGGGAGCTTGATGCAAGCTGGGCCGGCCCTATCGCGGGCAAGCCCGCTCCCACATTTTGATCTGTGAACACATTCAAATGTGGGAGCTGGCTTGCCTGCGATAGCGGTCTCAGACCTTACGAATACCTGAGGGCATGCGCCGGCTCAATCTTCGCCGCCCGATACGCCGGGTAGATCGTCGCCAAAAAGCTCAACACAAACCCGGCCGTGCAAATCAGCAGCACATCGCCGCCCTGCAGTTCCGAAGGCAGGTTGCTGACGAAATACACGTCCGAACTGAAGATATGCTGCCCGCTCACGCGCTCCAGCCAGCCCACCAGTTCACTCACGTTCAGCGCCGCGATCACGCCCAGCACGCCGCCGATCAGGGTGCCAACAACGCCGATTACCGTGCCCTGCACCATGAAGATCGCCATGATCTGCCGCGGCGTAGCGCCGATAGTGCGCAGGATCGCGATGTCAGCGCCCTTGTCGTTCACCACCATGATCAAGGTGGCGATGATGTTGAACGCGGCGACGGCGACGATCATCAGCAACAGCAGGCCGATCATGGTCTTTTCCATCTTCATCGCGCTGAACAGGCTGCCCTGGGTGTGGGTCCAGTCGTCCGGCTTGTAGGCCGTGCCCAGGCTGGCGGCGATATCCGCCGAGACCTTGGGCGCTGCGTACAGGTCTTTCACCGCCAGGCGCACGCTTTGCACTTGGTTCGGCTGCCAATGCTGTATTTCAGCGGCGTCGGCCATGTTGATCAGGGCCATGGAGCCATCCAGCTCGGCGCCAACCTTGAAGATACCGACCACGTTCAAACGCTGCATGCGTGGGGTGATGCCGCCCGGTGCGCTGCTGATTTCCGGCACGATCAGGGTCAGCTTGTCGCCCACGTTCAGGCGGAAACGCCGTGCGGTGATGTCGCCGATGACCACGCCGAATTCGCCGGCTTTCAGGTCTTCCAGTTTGCCGCGTACGATGTGCTGGGCCACGATCGAGACCTTGCCTTCCTGGGACGGGTCAACGCCACTGATTTCGATCGGCTGCATCGCGCCCTTGTAGGAGAACATGCCGTCCATCTGCGTGAACGGCACTGCAGCGGTGACTTGCGGGTTCTTCATCGCCGCAGCGGCCACGGGCTGCCAGTCGTCAATCGGGTTCACGCCGACGATGGTGGCGTGAGGCACCATGCCGAGGATGCGCGAGCTCATCTCACGCTGAAAGCCGTTCATCACCGACAGCACCACGATCATAGCCAACACGCCCAGGGCGAGGCCGATCATCGAGGTCATCGAGATAAACGAAACAAAACGGTTGCGGCGCTTGGCGCGGGTATAGCGCGTGCCGATGAAAATCGATAACGGTCTGAACATTCGCGGGCACCGTTTAAAAAAATGAAAAAGCCCAGCGCCAGGCGCCGGGCTTGAAACGGGTCAGATGGCGACCAAGTGACCTTCCTGCAGGTGCAACACACGGTCCATCTGGCGGGCCATGCTCATGTCATGGGTGACCACCAGGAACGCGGTGCGCATCTGGGTGCTCAGTTCCAGCATCAAGTCCTTGATGCCCTGGGCGGTGTGGGAGTCGAGGTTGCCGGTGGGCTCGTCGAGCATCACCAGGCCTGGGTTGTTGACCAGGGCACGGGCGATGGCCACACGCTGGCGCTCGCCGCCGGACAGTTCGGCCGGTTTGTGCTCCAGGCGATGGCCGAGGCCGACGCGTTCCAGCAACGCCTTGGCACGCTGGCGCGCTTCCGGGATCGCGGTTTTGCCGATCAGCAGCGGCATGCACACGTTTTCCAGCGCGGTGAATTCCGGCAGCAAGTGGTGGAACTGGTACACAAAGCCCAGCGAGCGGTTACGCAGTTGGCCACGTGCCTTCTCACCGAGGGCCGAAAGCTCTTCACCGGCCAGCCACACGCTGCCCTGGGACGGCGTATCCAGGCCGCCCAACAGGTTGAGCAAGGTACTTTTGCCGGAACCGGAACTGCCGACGATCGCCACGCGCTCGCCGGGATGAAGTTCAAGCTGCAGGTTGGACAGCACCACCACGGATTCCGGGCCTTCCTCGTAGGATTTGCCCAGGTTGCGGCAGCTCAAGATTGCTTTTTCACTCATGCCCGATTCACTCATAACGTAAGGCCTGTGCTGGCTGGGTACGTGCCGCGCGCCAGGCTGGATACAGGGTGGCAAGGAAACTCAGGAGCAACGCAGCGCCGCCCACCATCAACACGTCCTGGGCCTGAACCTGGGACGGCAAGTAGTCGATGAAGTAGACGTCGGCGTTGAGAAATTTGTGGCCGATGACTTTTTCCAGCGCGGCAATGGCGGCGCTGACATTCAGCGCGGCGAGAATGCCGACCGCGGTGCCGATCAAGGTGCCGACCACGCCGATCACGGTGCCCTGCACCATGAAGATCGCCATGATCTGCCCCGGCGTGGCGCCCAGGGTACGCAGGATGGCGATATCGCCCTTCTTGTCGTTCACCACCATCACCAGCGTGGAAATGATGTTGAAGGCGGCGACGGCGACAATCAGCAGCAACAGCAGGCCGATCATGGCTTTTTCCATGCGGATGGCCTGGTAGAGGTTGCCGTGGGTGCGGGTCCAGTCGCGGGCGTAGTACTGCGATTCACCCAGGTGCTGGGCGATTTCCCACGCGGTACGCGGTGCGTCAAACAGGTCGCTGAACTTGAGGCGCAGGCCCTGCACCTGATCCGGCTTCCAGCGATGCAGGCGGGCCAGGTCGGTGAGGTTGGTCAGGCCGAGGTAGCCGTCGATCTCGCCGGCGCCGACATGGAAGGTGCCGACCACGGTAAAGCGCTTCATGCGCGGGAACATGCCGGCCGGGGTCACGGTGACTTCCGGCGCGACGAAGGTCAGCTTGTCGCCGACGCCCACGCCGAGCTTGGCCGCAGCCTTGTCGCCGATCACGATGCCGAAGCTGCCGGGCGCCAGATCGTCGAGTTTGCCCTGCAGCATGAACTTGTCGATGATCGAGACGTTGCGTTCCTGGGCCGGGTCGATGCCATTGAGCAGGATTTTCTGCACCTTGCCGTCGTTGGTCAGCAGCCCCTGCATCTGGGTAAACGGCGCAACGGCCACCACCTTGGGGTTCTGCTTGACCTTGTCGGCCAGGCTAGGCCAGTCGCTGATGGGCGAATCGCCCTCGATGGTCGCGTGGGGCACCATGCCCAGCACGCGGGTGCGCATCTCATGATCGAAGCCATTCATCACCGACAGCACCACGATCATCACGACCACGCCCAAGGCGAGCCCGATAATCGAGGTCAAGGAAATGAACGACACAAAATGATTGCGACGCTTTGCACGGGTATAACGCGTGCCGATAAATACGAAGAGAGGTCTGAACATGTCGGGGCTTGTTCGGAGGAAAAGAAGACGTCCCGGTGGCGGGGTCAGGTAAGCAGCTTTACACTCAGACCATTACCGCTACTTTGGGTTCGCCATGTCGACATTAGATGAAGAAGAACGCCGCGAATACTACCGTATCGACGACATGATCGCACTTCAAATCAGCACCCTCTCCGCCCCCGAAGCGGCGAGCAAGGAAGTGTTGCTGGATGATTCGCCGCTATTCAATCTACTCAGCGAATTGCACCTCAGCGAATTCGAAGCCCAGCACCTGCTGCGCCAGATCAACGAGAAGGATCGCAGCCTGGCCGCCTTCCTCAAAGTCCAGAACAAACGCGTGGACCTGCTCAGCCAGATCATGGCGCGCGGCCTGCTCGATGAGGTGGGTGCGCCGCAGCCGGTAATCCTGTCCGAAGGCGGTATCGACTTCCAGCACCCAACGCCGCTGGCGCCCGACACACACCTGGCAGTCAAGCTGGTATTGATGCCCCAGGCGCTCGGCTTGCTGCTGCGTGCCCGCGTGACGCATTGCGATGCCAAGGGCGACGGCTTTGATGTGGGCACGGAATTCGAGTCCATGACCGATGCCCAGCGCCAATTGCTGGCGCGCTACATCCTGCAGAAACAAGCCCAGGAACGACGCCTGGCGCGGGAACAGAGCGACGCCCAAGACACCTGAATTTCGTATGACCCCGCCGGGCTATCTGGCGCAAAGGAGCAACTGTGACCCTGATTTACGGCCACCGCGGTGCCAAAGGCGAAGCACCGGAAAACACCCTGACCAGCTTCCAGGAATGCCTCAAGCACGGCGTACGCCGCTGCGAACTGGATTTGCACCTGTCGATGGACGGCGAGTTGATGGTGATCCACGACCCGACCCTGAAACGCACCACCGACCGGCGCGGCAAAGTCGTCGAATACTCGGCGGCCGACCTGGTGAAGATGGACGCACGCAAAGGCGGCCCAGGTTGGGTACAGCCATGCCCGATCCCACGCCTGGAAGAGCTGTTCGAAAAATGCGATTTCGACCACTGGCAACTGGAAGTCAAAAGCGCTTCGCGCACCCGCGCCGCGACGACCGTACTGGCAATTCGTGAAATGGCTGTGCGTCATGGCCTGATGGACAAGGTCACCGTGACCTCAAGTTCGCGGGAAGTCTTGAAAGCGGCGGTGGAACTCACCCCGGACCTGTCACGCGGCCTGGTTGCCGAATACGCCTGGCTCGACCCGCTGAAGGTCGCGCAGAACTACGGCTGTGAATACCTGGCATTGAACTGGACGCTGTGCACCCCCGAGCGTCTGGAAAAAGCCCAGCGCCAGGGTTTGCACGTGTCCGTGTGGACAGTCAACGAACCCGCGCTGATGCGCAGGCTCGCCGACTTCGGCGTAGATAGCCTGATTACAGACTTTCCCGGTTTGGCCACTGCCACCCTCGAGAATTACTGAAATCGGTCTCCCCGGCCGGCTCAGGCCACCGGCCGGAGCCGCTCAAAAAAGCCGGTTGAGGCCGTCGTAGGCCGCGACCCGATAGGCTTCGGCCATGGTCGGGTAGTTGAACGTGGTGTTCACAAAATACTTGAGGGTATTTTGCTCGCCCGGCTGGTTCATGATCGCCTGGCCGATGTGCACGATCTCCGAGGCCTGGTAGCCGAAGCAATGCACGCCGAGGACTTCCAGGGTCTCGCGGTGGAACAGAATCTTCAGCATGCCTTGCGGCTCACCGGCGATCTGCGCACGCGCCATGCTCTTGAAGAACGCCTTGCCGACTTCGTAAGGCACCTTGGCCTTGGTCAGTTCGTGCTCGTTCTTGCCGATCGAGCTGATCTCCGGAATCGTGTAGATGCCGGTCGGCACGTCGTTCACATAACGCCAGCTGCCGTTGTCGACAATGCTGCCTGCCGCCGAACGGCCCTGGTCATGCGCGGCACTGGCCAGGCTTGGCCAGCCGATCACGTCACCGGCGCCGTAGATGTTGGTCACGCAGGTGCGGTAGTTCTCGTCGACTTCGATCTGGCCACGGCTGTTGACCTTGACGCCGATGTTTTCCATGCCCAGCTTGTCGGTGTTGCCGGTACGGCCGTTGCACCACAGCAAGGCGTCGGCCTTGATCTTCTTGCCGGACTTGAGGTGCAGGATCACACCGTTGTCCAGGCCTTCGACGCGCTCGTACTCTTCATTGTGGCGCACGGTGATGTTGTTGTTGCTGAAGTGGTAGCTCAACGCCTGGGAAATTTCCGAGTCGAGGAAGCTCAGCAACTGGTCACGGTTATCCACCAGCTCCACCAATACACCCAGGCCGCTGAAGATCGAGGCGTATTCACAGCCGATCACGCCGGCGCCGTAGATGATCAGTTTGCGCGGGGTGTGGCCCAGGCTCAGGATGGTGTCGCTATCGTAGATACGCGGGTGGTGGAAATCGATATCCGCCGGGCGATACGGGCGCGAACCGGTGGCGATGATGATGTGCTTGGCCACCAGCTTCTCGACCACGCCGTTGGCGCAGACCACTTCGACGGTTTGCTCGTCGGCGAAGCTGCCGGTGCCGAAGAACAGGTCGACGCGGTTACGGGCGTAGTAGCCGGTACGCGAGGCGACTTGCTTGGAGATAACTTTTTCGGCGCTTTTCAACACGTCCGGGAACGAGAACCAGCGCGGCTCACCAATGGCCCGGAACATCGGGTTGGTGTTGAACTGCATGATCTGGCGCACCGAGTGACGCAAGGCCTTGGACGGGATGGTCCCCAGGTGGGTGCAGTTACCGCCGACTTGGCGACGGCTATCGACCATCGCCACCTTGCGCCCCGCTTTGGCGGCGTTCATCGCCGCACCTTCTCCAGCCGGGCCGGAACCCAGTACCACCACGTCGTAGTTGTAGACAGCCATGCGTACTCCTCAGAACAGGCCAGGCGTACGGTTGGACGCCTGGCTAAATCATGCCGCGGCCAGCGGGCATGAAGGACAATTTGGCTCAAGTGTGTGAGCCGGGGCACAGTCTATATAAGGCTCAACGCCGCGAACATTAACCCTTGGTCGCGTCGTAGGCCAGTCTTGCCTTTACTACAGAAGCAGGAAACTGGCATTACACTACTGACACGCACCTTTGCAGGACGAGCCATTATGCGGCATGTGGTTTTCTGTTTAATGATGATTTTTTCCGTTGCGGTGCTGGCCAGTGAGGCTGATCGGCTCAAGCAGGCCGGTTTCCCCGCGCAGTCTCATCAACTGGTGCTGAAAAACCAGGCGGTGCTGGTCTATCTCTGGGCCGATGTGTATGCCGCCGCGCTGTACGCACCGGCTGACATGCGCGCGAAACAGGCGTGGGACCAGCAGAAGGATTTGCGCCTGTCGCTGTATTACTTTCGCGACATCGACCGTAGCGATGTGATCAAGGCCGCCACCACCGCCCTGGAGCGCCAGCAAACCAGCGCCGCCCTCGCCCGCTTGAAGCCGGAACTGGATCGGCTGCATGCCAGTTTCCGCGATATCCGCAGCGGCGATCGCTATGCCCTCGACGTTCGCCCTGGGCGCGGCTTGAACCTGGAGATCAACGACAAGGTGGTGTTCAGCAGCCGCGATGAGGAATTGGCGAAAGCCTATCTCGGTATCTGGCTGGCGCCGAAGGGCTTGTCCGATAGCTTGCGCAACTCCCTCCTTAAATGATCAACACAAAATCCTGTGGGAGCTGGCTTGCCTGCTCCCACATTGGATTTTCATCGTTCTCAGCACCTGCGCATTTAGTCAGCTAGCTATCAGTTCCTATTGCGGGTAGTGGCCAATACACATATGGTTACAAAAGCGCAGCAAGGACGAGTGATGACCAGGGATCACTAATAAGATAGCCAAAATGAGTGAATGACATGTCCACTTCTACGGGCAAAGGCAGGGCGATTTTTCGCGTTGTCAGCGGTAACTTCCTCGAGATGTTCGACTTCATGGTCTATGGCTTCTACGCCACGGCCATCGCCAAAACCTTCTTTCCCACCGACAGTGCCTTTGCTTCCTTGATGCTGTCCCTGGCGACCTTCGGCGCCGGCTTCCTGATGCGTCCACTGGGCGCGATTTTCCTCGGTGCCTACATCGACCGTCATGGCCGTAAGAAAGGCCTGGTCATCACCCTCGCCTTGATGGCTGCCGGCACGGTCTTGATCGCCTGCGTGCCCGGTTACGCGACCTTGGGCGTCGCGGCGCCGCTGCTGGTGCTTTTGGGTCGTCTGTTGCAAGGTTTCTCCGCGGGCGTCGAGCTTGGCGGCGTGTCGGTGTACCTGGCGGAAATCGCCACGCCCGGCCGCAAGGGCTTCTTCGTCAGTTGGCAGTCCGCCAGCCAACAGGCCGCCGTGGTGTTCGCCGGTTTGCTCGGCGTGGGCCTGAACCACTGGCTCAGCCCGGAAGAAATGGGTGACTGGGGCTGGCGCGTGCCGTTCCTGATCGGTTGCCTGATCGTGCCGGTGATCTTCGTGATTCGCCGCTCGCTCGAAGAAACCCCTGAGTTCCAGGCGCGTAAACATCGCCCTACCCTGCAGGAAATCGTACGCTCGATCGGTCAGAACTTCGGCATCGTCATCGCCGGCATGGCGCTGGTGGTGATGACCACCGTGTCCTTCTACCTGATCACCGCCTACACCCCGACCTTCGGCAAAGCCGAACTGCACCTGTCCGACTTCGACGCGCTGCTGGTGACCGTGTGCGTAGGCATCTCCAACTTCATCTGGCTGCCGGTGATGGGCGCGGTGTCCGACAAGATCGGGCGTAAACCGCTACTGCTCGGTGCGACGATTCTGGCGATTCTTACCGCGTATCCGGCGTTGTCGTGGCTGGTGGCGAACCCGAGCTTCAGCCATTTGCTGATGGTGCTGTTGTGGCTGTCGTTCCTCTACGGCTCGTACAACGGCGCGATGGTGGTGGCGCTCACCGAGATCATGCCGGTGGAAGTGCGTACTACCGGTTTCTCACTGGCCTACAGCCTGGCGACGGCGACGTTTGGCGGGTTTACGCCGGCGGCCTGTACCTATCTGATTCATGTGCTGGATAACAAGGCGGCGCCGGGCATTTGGCTCAGCGGGGCGGCGATTCTGGGGTTGATTGCTACTTTGGTGCTGTTCAAGGGCAATCGGCATGAACTGCGCACGGCGCAGGCCTCAGTGGTTGGGGGTGCCTTATAGATTGCTATCGCAGGCAAGCCAGCTCCCACATTTGACTGTATTCACACATCAAAACTGTGGGAGCCGGGCTTGCCCGCGATGAGGCCCGATCATTCACCACAAAAACAGCAGCCATAAAAAAGCCCCGAACCAGTCGGGGCTTTTCATTTACCGCAAAGGCTTAGCGCGGGAACGCAGGCGGGTTAACCCCGGCCATGTCTTCCATCACACGAACCACCTGGCAGCTGTAACCGAACTCGTTGTCGTACCAAACGTAGAGTACAACGCGGTTGTCCTGGGTGATGGTCGCCTCGGCGTCCACCACACCGGCGTGGCGCGAGCCCACGAAGTCAGTGGACACCACTTCCTGCGAGTTAACGAAGTCGATCTGCTTATGCAGGTCGGAGTGCAGCGCCATGTAGCGCAGGTACTCGTTCATTTCTTCGCGAGTGGCGGCTTTCTCAAGGTTCAGGTTGAGAATGGCCATCGACACGTTTGGCGTAGGAACGCGGATCGCGTTACCGGTCAGCTTGCCGGCCAGCTCAGGCAGGGCCTTGGCAGCAGCAGTGGCAGCACCGGTCTCGGTGATGACCATGTTCAACGCGGCGCTACGGCCACGGCGATCGCCCTTGTGGAAGTTGTCGATCAGGTTCTGGTCGTTGGTGTACGAGTGAACGGTTTCAACGTGACCGTTAACAATGCCGAACTTGTCATTCACAGCCTTCAGCACCGGCACGATGGCGTTGGTGGTGCAGGACGCGGCCGACACGATCTTGTCGTCAGCGGTGATTTCGCCGTGGTTGATGCCGTGAACGATGTTCTTCAGCTTGCCTTTGCCAGGCGCAGTCAGCACAACGCGGTCGATACCTGGGCAGGCCAGGTGCTGGCCCAGGCCTTCGGCATCACGCCATACGCCGGTGTTGTCCACCAGCAGGGCGTCCTTGATGCCGTACTGGGTGTAATCCACCTCAGTCGGGTTCTTCGCGTAGATCACCTGGATCAGGTTACCGTTGGCGGTGATGGTGTTGTTTTCTTCGTCGATGACGATGGTGCCGTTGAACGGGCCGTGTACCGAGTCGCGGCGCAGCAGGCTGGCGCGTTTGGTCAGGTCGTTTTCGGCGCCTTTGCGCACCACGATGGCACGCAGGCGCAGGCCGTCGCCGCCACCGGTTTTTTCGATCAGGATGCGCGCCAGCAGGCGGCCGATACGACCGAAGCCGTAGAGCACAACGTCGGTGCCTTTGCGGGCAGCGGCGTTTTGCTGGCCAACCACATCGGCCATCTCTTCACGCACGAACTGCTCGGCGCTGCGGCCGGCACCTTCTTTGCGGAATTTGTAAGCCAGCTTGCCCAGGTCTACCGAGGCCGCGCCGAGCTTGAGCTCGCTCATGGCTTTAAGCAGAGGGAATGTTTCGTGGACGGAGAGTTCGCTGTCGTCGGCGGAGCGATGGCGAGCAAAGCGGTGGGCTTTGAGAATCGCGATGACTGATTGGTTGATCAGGCTGCGGCCATAGATCGAGCTCACCACATTGTTATTGCGGTACAGCTGACCGATAAGCGGAATCATCGCTTCAGCGAGTGCTTCACGGTCGATCCATTCACCAAGACACTGGTCGGGCTTCTGAGTCACGGGAACCTTCCACATGTAGGGGCAGAAAAAAGGGGCTACATTATGTCGTCCGACCGCACGTTGAGCAATGCGCCAACCCCAACAAAAAGCACTTGCAAAAAAATACCACCCCGCTACAGGCCAGGAAACACGCGGGTTCCAGAAGGCCACTAGTTGAGCGACGACGCCGACTTGTCCGTAACCCTCCGAAACATCCGCACAAAATGGCACTACATATTGAGTCAAAACACGCCATTGTTTGTCTTAGCCACTACATTTCCTACAAACCGTAATAGGCTCAGTCAGCAACTGACAGGCGGCACCTCGGGCCGTTACAATTACCGACTTTGTCGCAACGCTTGGAGCTCAACCTTCCGTGCCCGTTCTGCGTCTACCGCTTCTCCCTGCTGCGGCAGGTAAACAGCACTGGGGCAACCTGCCCGGTGCCGCCCTCAGCCTGGCGATTGCCGAGGCTGCCAGCGCAGCCAAGCGCTTTACCCTGCTGCTCACCGCCGACAGCCAAAGCGCCGAGCGGCTGGAGCAGGAGCTGAGCTTCTTCGCCCCCGATTTGCCGGTGCTGCATTTTCCCGACTGGGAAACCCTGCCCTACGACTTGTTCTCGCCGCACCAGGACATCATTTCCCAGCGCATCGCCAGCCTCTACCGCTTGCCGGAACTGGCTCATGGCGTGCTGGTGGTGCCGATCACCACGGCCTTGCATCGCCTGGCGCCGACCAAGTTCCTGCTGGGCAGCAGCCTGGTGCTGGATATCGGCCAGAAGCTCGATGTGGAACAGATGCGCACGCGCCTGGAAGCCAGTGGCTACCGCTGCGTCGACACGGTGTACGAACACGGCGAGTTCGCCGTGCGCGGGGCGTTGATCGACCTGTTCCCGATGGGCAGCAAGTTGCCGTACCGCATCGACCTGTTCGACGACGAAATCGAAACCCTGCGCACCTTCGACCCGGAGAACCAGCGCTCGATTGATAAAGTCGAGTCGATCAAGCTGCTGCCGGCGCGGGAATTCCCGCTGCAAAAAGACGCCGTCACACGCTTCAAGGCACGCTTTCGCGAACGCTTCGACGTCGACTTCCGCCGCTGCCCGATCTTTCAGGATTTGAGCAGCGGGATTACACCGGCGGGTATCGAGTACTACCTGCCGTTGTTCTTCGACGAAACCTCCACGCTGTTCGACTACCTGCCGCAAGACACCCAAGTGTTCTCGCTGCCAGGCATCGAGCAAGCGGCGGAAAACTTCTGGAACGACGTGCGCAACCGCTATGAAGAGCGCCGCGTCGATCCCTCCCGGCCGTTATTGCCGCCTGCCGAGCTGTTCCTGCCGGTGGAAGACTGCTTCGCCCGCCTGAAAAACTGGCCGCGCGTGGTCGCCAGCCAACAGGACGTGGACGCCGGCAGCGGCCGCGAGCGCTTCCCGGCGGGCACGCTGCCCGACCTGGCGATCCAGGCCAAAGCCACGCAGCCGCTGGAAGCGTTGTCCAACTTCCTCGGCGACTTCCCCGGCCGCGTGCTGTTTACCGCCGAATCCGCCGGCCGCCGCGAAGTACTGCTGGAGTTGCTGGAACGCCTGAAGCTGCGCCCGAAAACCGTCGACAGCTGGCCGGATTTCGTGAAGAGCAAAGAGCGCTTGGCGATCACCATCGCGCCGCTCGACGAAGGCTTGCTGCTGGATGACCCGGCCTTGGCGCTGATCGCCGAGAGCCCGCTGTTCGGCCAGCGCGTGATGCAGCGCCGTCGCCGTGAAAAACGTGCCGACGCCAATAACGACGCGGTGATCAAAAACCTCACCGAGCTGCGCGAAGGTGCGCCGGTGGTGCATATCGACCACGGTGTGGGCCGCTACCTCGGCCTGCAAACCCTGGAAATCGACAACCAGGCCGCCGAATTCCTCACCATGGAATACGCCGAGGGCGCCAAACTTTACGTGCCCGTGGCCAGCCTGCACCTGATCGCGCGCTACACCGGCAGCGACGACGCCCTGGCGCCGTTGCACCGCCTGGGCTCCGAGACCTGGCAGAAGGCCAAGCGCAAAGCCGCCGAACAGGTGCGCGATGTGGCCGCCGAATTGCTCGACATCTATGCCCGTCGCGCAGCCCGCGAGGGTTATGCCTTCGCCGACCCGAAAGCCGACTACGCCACCTTCAGCGCCGGTTTTGCCTTTGAGGAAACCCCGGACCAGCAAACTACCATCGAAGCCGTGCGCGCCGACATGCTCGCGCCCAAGCCGATGGACCGTCTGGTGTGCGGCGACGTGGGCTTCGGCAAAACCGAAGTGGCCATGCGCGCCGCCTTCATTGCCGTGCACGGTGGCAAGCAAGTGGCGATTCTGGTGCCCACCACCCTGCTCGCCCAGCAGCACTACAACAGCTTCCGCGACCGCTTCGCCGACTGGCCGGTGACTGTGGAGGTGATGAGCCGCTTCAAGTCCGCCAAGGAAGTGAATGCCGCCGTGGCCGACCTGGCCGAAGGCAAGATCGACATCGTGATCGGCACGCACAAGCTGCTGTCGGACGACGTGAAGATCAAGAACCTGGGCCTGGTGATCATCGACGAAGAACACCGCTTTGGCGTGCGCCAGAAAGAACAGCTCAAAGCGCTGCGCAGCGAGGTCGATATCCTCACGCTCACCGCCACGCCGATTCCGCGGACGTTGAACATGGCCGTGTCGGGCATGCGCGATCTGTCGATCATCGCCACGCCCCCAGCGCGGCGCTTGTCGGTGCGCACCTTCGTGATGGAGCAGAACAAAAGCACGGTCAAAGAGGCATTGCTGCGCGAACTGCTGCGCGGCGGCCAGGTGTATTACCTGCACAACGACGTGAAGACCATCGAGAAATGCGCCGCCGACCTCGCCGAGCTGGTGCCGGAAGCGCGTATCGCCATCGGCCACGGGCAGATGCGCGAGCGCGAACTCGAACAGGTGATGAGCGACTTCTACCACAAGCGCTTCAACGTGCTGATCGCCTCGACCATCATCGAGACCGGCATCGACGTGCCGAGCGCCAACACCATTATTATCGAGCGCGCCGACAAGTTCGGCCTGGCGCAACTGCACCAATTGCGCGGCCGGGTCGGGCGCAGTCACCACCAGGCCTATGCCTACTTGCTGACGCCACCGCGCCAGCAGATTACCGGCGATGCTGAAAAGCGCCTGGAAGCCATCGCCAACACCCAGGACCTCGGTGCCGGTTTTGTACTGGCCACCAACGACCTGGAAATCCGTGGCGCCGGCGAACTGCTCGGCGATGGCCAGAGCGGGCAGATCCAGGCGGTGGGTTTCACCCTGTATATGGAGATGCTCGAGCGCGCGGTCAAAGCCATCCGCAAAGGCGAACAACCGAACCTCGATCAACCCTTGGGCGGCGGCCCGGAAATCAACCTGCGCTTGCCGGCGTTGATTCCCGAAGACTACCTGCCGGATGTGCATGCGCGGCTGATCCTGTACAAGCGCATCGCCTCGGCCACCGACGAAGAAGGCCTCAAGGACCTGCAAGTCGAGATGATCGACCGCTTCGGCCTGTTGCCCGAACCGACCAAGAACCTGGTGCGCCTGACCCTGCTCAAATTGCAGGCCGAGCAGCTGGGCATCAAGAAGGTCGACGCCGGGCCGCAGGGCGGGCGCATCGAGTTCGAAGCGCAAACGCCGGTGGACCCACTGGTGCTGATCAAGCTGATTCAGGGCCAACCCAACCGCTACAAGTTCGAAGGGGCTACGCTGTTCAAATTCATGGTGCCGATGGAACGCGCCGAAGAACGCTTTAATACATTAGAGGCGCTGTTTGAGCGCCTCATCCCGAAATCAGCTTGAAGGACGCCCCAATGCGCCTGTTCCGCATTTTGAGCTTGTTGTTGGTGGTCGTTGCCCCTTCGGCGTTTGCCGACAGCCCGTACTTGATCGAAATGATCCTGGTGCGTCAGAACGCCGAGCCGGTGATCAACAGCCGCGCGGCGCCGGAAAACTGGGACGCCGGCGCTTTACGCCTGCCAACCGACAAAATGAGCCCGCCGCGCTTGGGCAACATCGTCGACAAACTCAAGGCCGACAACAGCTACACCGTGCTGCTGCACCGGGCCTGGGACCAGAACCTGGGCGACCAGCCAGTGAAGCTGGCCATCAGCGACGGCCAGGAGCAATTTGGCCAATTCCCCATCGAAGGCACGCTGAACCTGCAACTGGGGCGCTTTACCGATATCGACGCGGACTTCTACATCAACCAGTTCGACGCCAACGGCAGCGTCGTTGCCAGCGAACACCTGAGCCAGCAGGATGTGCGCACCAAGAACAACCAGCTCAACTACCTGGACGGCGGCCACCTGGCGCTGCTGATCAAGATCACTTCGCTGACCGCCAAACCTCCCAGCGCACCACCGCCCGACATTCAGGACTGATCCAGCGCCATGCCCCTGACGTCGTCGTTGACCAAACCCCTGGCCCCTTCGTGGGCCAATCGCTTCAAAGAGCAAAGCCTTGAGCGCGGGCGGCGCTATGCCCTGGAAAACCGTGTGCGCATCGTCGAGTCCGGCGACAGCACCATTGTTGCCAGCTGCGAAGGCTCGGGCGGCAACGTTTACCGCCAGACCATCTCGCTACGCGAATCGGCCAAGGGCACGCTGATCCTGGTGGACAGCCGCTGTACCTGCCCGGTGCACACCAACTGCAAACACATCGCGGCAGTGCTGCTCAAGGTCCAGGAAACCCTGGCCTACCCGGCAGCCGCGCAGGATGCCGAGCTGCTGGAGAAGCTCCAGGCCGTGCTGGATAACCGCGTGGTGTTGCCACAAGTGGTGATGGAGGATGTGCGGCCAGTGCCGCGCCTGTGGCTGGCGAGTGTCGAGTTCAGCGCGTTTGAACCGCGCAATGGCAAGATGCAGCGCTATATCCAGCACCGCGCCGCACTGTCGTTTAATTACCTGGGCAACTATGTCAGCGGGCAAAAGAACGCCGACATCATCGTGCGCCAGGAAACCCAGAGCCTGCGCATCAAGCGTCACCCGGAGCTGGAGCAGCCGTACCGCGAGCAACTGCGCCTGCTCGGCTTCAAGATCGCCACGCGCCAGAGCAAGGCGCTGCCGGAGAGTGCCGGTGAATTGTTCGAGATGGTCAATGACAGCGCCTGGCTGAACTTCACGCTCAACGCCTCGCCGACCTTGCGCGCCGAGGGTTGGGAGCTGCAGATCGATGAGGATTTCGGCTTTGACCTGAGCGCCGTCGATGACTGGTACGCCACCGTCGATGAAGGGCCGGAACGCGATTGGTTTGACCTGGAACTGGGGATCATCGTCAACGGTGAGCGGCTGAGCCTGTTGCCGATCCTGCTTAACCTGATGCGTTCCCACACCGAAATCCTCAACCCGGAAAAACTCGCCCGGCGCCGCGATGAAGAGCTGATCCTGGTGAACATCCCCGGCCTGCCCAACGGCCACGGCCCGCTGCAAGTGGCGCTGCCTTATGGGCGATTGAAACCGGTGCTGGCCACCCTTGGCGAGTTTTACCTGCAGGAATCCGGCACCACCACGTTGCGCCTGGCCAAGGCCGACGCGATTCGCCTCAACCCGCTGGAAGACCTGCCGCTGCAATGGGAAGGCGGCGAGAAGATCCGCAACTTCGCCCAGCGCCTGCGTGACATCAAGGACTTCAGCTGTGTGGCGCCCGAGGGCTTGAACGCGACCTTGCGCCCGTACCAACTGGAAGGCTTGAGCTGGATGCAGTCGCTGCGCCAACTCGACGTCGGCGGGATTCTTGCGGATGACATGGGCCTGGGCAAAACCCTGCAGACCCTGGCGCATATTCTCAGCGAAAAAATCGCCGGGCGCCTGGATCGGCCGTGCATGGTGGTGATGCCCACCAGCCTGATTCCCAATTGGCTCGACGAAGCGGCGCACTTCACCCCGCAGCTCAAGGTGCTGGCGCTGTATGGTGCGACACGCAAAAAGCACTTCGCCCATTTGCAGGACTACGACCTGCTGCTGACGACGTATGCGCTACTGCCCAAAGACATCGAGCAACTCGCCGCCCTGCCCTTGCATGTGCTGATCCTCGATGAAGCCCAGTACATCAAAAACCCCAACAGCAAGGCAGCCCAGGCCGCGCGCGAGCTGAATGCGCGCCAGCGCCTGTGCCTGAGTGGCACACCGTTGGAAAACCACCTGGGCGAGTTGTGGTCGCTGTTCCACTTCCTGCTGCCGGGCTGGTTGGGCGACGTGAAAAGCTTCAACCGCGATTACCGCGTGCCCATCGAAAAGCGCGCCAGTGATGTGCGCTTGCAGCACCTCAACGGTCGGATCAAACCCTTCCTGCTGCGCCGCACCAAAGAGCAGGTGGCGACGGAGCTACCGCCCAAGACCGAGATCATCCATTGGGTCGACCTCAACGAGGCCCAGCGTGATGTGTACGAAACCATGCGCCTGGCCATGGACAAAAAAGTTCGCGACGAAATCACCCGCAAAGGCGTGGCGCGCAGCCAGATCATTATTCTTGAAGCGCTGCTCAAGCTGCGCCAGGTGTGCTGCGACCTGCGCCTGGTCAACGACGCCACCCTGCCCGCGCGCGGCAGCAGCTCGGGCAAACTCGACAGCCTGATGGAAATGCTCGAAGAGCTGTTTGCCGAAGGGCGGCGGATTTTGCTGTTCTCGCAGTTCACCTCGATGCTGAGCCTGATTGAAGCCGAACTGCAGAAGCGCGGGGTCGCCTACGCGCTGCTGACCGGCCAGACCCGCGACCGGCGCACGCCGGTGAAGGACTTCCAGAGCGGCAAGCTGCAGATTTTTCTGATCAGCCTGAAGGCTGGCGGCGTGGGCCTGAACCTGACCGAAGCCGACACGGTGATTCACTATGACCCGTGGTGGAACCCGGCCACGGAAAACCAGGCCACTGACCGCGCGTATCGCATCGGGCAGGAGAAGCCGGTGTTCGTCTACAAGATGATTGCGCGGGGCACAGTGGAGGAGAAAATCCAGCACCTGCAAAAGGAAAAATCCGACCTGGCGGCGGGCGTGCTGGATGGGCGTACGACCGGGGATTGGCAGTTGGGCAATGAGGATATCGAGGCGTTGTTTGCGCCGTTGCCGAATAAGCAAGAGAAGCGCTGACCTTCAGATCGCTATCGCGGGCAAGCCCGCTCCCACCTTTGAATGTGTTCACACATCAAAATGTGGGAGCTGGCTTGCCTGCGATGGGCGCTACCCGGTTATCAGTCGATCAACTGAGCATCCCGCAAGGCGGTAAGTGCCGTCAGCCAGCGCGGATCCTGCTTGTAGTCCGTAGACGCAATCGCCTGCCCATGCATCCGCGCAATCCGCGCCGACGGTGTGACCTTCATGCGCTGCGCTGCTGTAAGAGCCAGCTCAGCAGCCGCACGATCGTTACACACCAGCCCCATATCGCAACCGGCCGTCAGCGCCGCTTCAATCCGGCTGGCCGCATCACCGACCACATGCGCCCCGGCCATGGACAGGTCATCACTGAAAATCACCCCATCGAACTGCAACTCGCCACGCAAAATCTCCTGCAGCCAGCGGCGCGAAAAGCCGGCCGGCTGGGTGTCCACCTGCGGGTAAATGACGTGTGCAGGCATTACCGCCGCCAACTGCTTGCTCAGGCGTGCGAAAGGCACCAGGTCATTGGCGTGAATCTGTTCCAGGCTGCGTTCATCATTGGGAATCGCCACGTGGGAATCCGCCTCGGCCCAACCGTGGCCTGGGAAGTGTTTACCCGTAGCGGCCATGCCGGCGCTGTTCATGCCGCGAATGAAGGCGCCGGCGAGCACAGCGGCGCGCTCGGGGTCGCCTTCGAACGAGCGGGTGCCGACCACCGCGCTGCGCTGGTAATCCAGGTCCAGCACCGGGGCGAAGCTCAGGTCCAGGCCGACCGCCAGCACTTCAGTGGCCATGATCCAGCCGCACTGTTCGGCAAGGTATTCGGCGTTCGGCTTATCCGCCAACAAGCGCATGGCCGGCAGGCGCACAAAGCCCTGGCGCAAACGCTGCACACGCCCGCCTTCCTGGTCGACGGCCAACAGCAAGTCCGGGCGCACGGCGCGGATCGCGGCGCTCAATTCACGCACTTGGCGTGGATGCTCGATATTGCGCGCAAAAATGATCAGGCCGCCCACTTCAGGCTGGCGCAACAGGTGGCGATCCTCGGCCGTCAGCCAAGTACCGGCCACATCGACCATTAACGAACCTTGCAGGGCAGCAGTCATAAACCTTCCTTAAATAACGCACACAACCCGTTGCCCTCACCTGGCGCAATAAGCGCAGTGAGCACAACGGGTTGCGAGTAAATAGCTGAAATCGGCATGGCGGCTAGCTTAGCGGATGCAAGCGGCCGCGCACACCCAGGGCGGTCACGCCTTGGCGACGGCCGGCGTGGATTTGCTGCGTGGGCGCAATTGCGCGGCCGCCATGGCCGGGTCGGTCACGCCGGTTTCGGCACGCATGCCGGCGGCGAGGAACGGCACCATCAGGCGCATGACCTGTTCGATCGAGGTGTTGACACCGAAATCGGTCTCGGCAATCGCACGCAATGCCTTGATGCCGGACATGCTGAATGCCGCAGCGCCGAGCATGAAGTGCACGCGCCAGAACAGTTCGATCGGTGGAATACGCGGGGCAGCTTCGTTGACCAGCAACATGTAGCGACGGAAAACCTTGCCGTACATGTCTTCCAGGTAACGTCGCAGGTGGCCCTGGCTCTGGCTGAAGGCCAAGCCCAGCAAACGCATGAAAATCGACAGGTCGTTGCCGCTGCGTGGTTGAACCACCAGGGCTTGCTCAACCAGGATTTCCAGCAGGTCTTCCAGGCTTGGCTTGTTTTCCGGCTTGGTCTGGCGACGCTCCAGCTCACGGTCGAGGCTGGCGCAGAACGGCCCCAGGAAGCGCGAGAACACCGCCTGGATCAGGGCTTTTTTCGAGCCGAAATGGTAGTTCACGGCAGCGAGGTTGACCCCAGCCTTGCTGGTGATCAGCCGCAATGAAGTTTCAGCAAATCCTTTTTCCGCGAACAATTGCTCGGCAGCATCGAGAATGCGTTCAACGGTTTCCGACTGGGCCATGGCTACTCCGCCTGACAAACACTTGTTTGAAACATACGTTTCAGGGTGTGTCTTGTCAAGCCTGCGAGTCCGTTTTCCGGCCGGGCAGTCATCTATTTCATCGCTATTTAATCACATCCTTACGGGTCTGTAGGCAGCGCTGTCTCTGCCTCGTGGGACGGGTGACGAATGACCGTCCAGCGGAGTGCCGGAAAAGGATGATTGCCAAGCGCAGTTCACTGTATATAATCCCAGTCACTGTATAAAAAGACAGAGCGATCAACATGCTAAAACTGACGCCACGCCAAGCTGAGATTCTGGCTTTTATCAAGCGCTGCCTCGATGACAACGGCTACCCGCCGACGCGAGCGGAAATTGCGCTGGAACTGGGGTTCAAATCCCCCAACGCCGCTGAAGAACACCTCAAGGCCCTCGCTCGCAAAGGCGCGATCGAAATGACCCCCGGTGCCTCACGCGGTATTCGCATCCCTGGTTTCGAAGCCAAGGCCGACGAATCGACCCTGCCGATCATCGGCCGCGTCGCCGCCGGTGCGCCGATCCTGGCGCAGCAGCACGTCGAAGAGTCCTGCAACATCAACCCGACCTTCTTCCATCCCCGTGCCGACTACCTGTTGCGCGTACACGGCATGAGCATGAAGGACGTGGGCATCTTTGATGGCGACCTGCTGGCCGTCCATACCACTCGTGAAGCCCGTAATGGCCAGATCGTCGTCGCCCGTATCGGCGATGAAGTCACCGTAAAACGCTTCAAGCGTGAAGGCAGCAAGGTTTGGCTGATGGCCGAAAACCCTGAGTTCGCCCCGATTGAAGTGAACCTGAAAGATCAGGACCTGGTGATCGAAGGCTTGAGCGTCGGCGTCATTCGCCGCTAAAGGAGGCACCATGCAGCTCGTGCACACCCCACAACACACACAACTGTCGCTGTTCGAGGCCTTTATGGCCCAACCCCTCGCGCCCATCCTCAAGGAAACGGTCGAGGCCCCTTGGGGCTCCGAACCTGAGGCGTTCAGTGAACTGTCGTTGCGCGGTGCAGCGGGGAGCTGCCTGAGCCTGCTGGCGCCGATCCTGCGCGAATTGAGCGAAGAACAGGATGCGCGCTGGCTGACGCTGATCGCCCCGCCCGCCAGCCTGACCCAGGCCTGGTTGCGGGATGCCGGCCTCAACCGCGAGCGTATTCTGCTGCTGCAACCACGCGGCACCCAAAGCGCTCAGCAGTTGACCTGCGAAGCGCTGCGCCTGGGGCGTAGCCATACGGTGGTGAGCTGGTTGAATCCGTTGAATGCTACGGCCAAGCAACAGTTGATCAGCGCGGCACGTACGGGCGATGCGCAGAGTTTGAATATTCGTTTGGGGTAATGAAATGTAGCAGGCTGTTGTGGCGAGCGGGCTTGCCCCGCGTTGGGCTGCGAAGCAGCCCCAAAACCAGGCACCGTGGAGTACCTGATACACCGCATTAAATCTATTTAGGGCCGCTTCGCAGCCCAACGCGGGGCAAGCCCGCTCACCACAGTAAGCACGCTCACTACGAAAAAGCGCGCTTAGCGAAATAAATCAGTGAAGAACCCGCGGCCCCTCGTCCTTCTCCGGCTCGCCTTCTGCCAGGCGACCCGCCATCTGCACACCGACGCTCAACATGGCTTTTGCCACTTCCACGTGCTGGCCTTGCAGGAACGCTTTTGCGTCTTCGGAAAAATCCAGGATAACCAGAGAACCCTCGTCCTCAGCCCGGCGTAGCTCGATTCGGCCGTCAGGCAATTCAACAATTTCCAGAAAGGACGTTGGCATAAAAGTCTGTTCTCCACGAAAGGCCGGGATTATATCAGTCATCCACCCAACCTCGTTGAGGATCTGCACGGGTTTCTTTACGGCTTGATGAATGGTGCTGTCGGGAATGCAGCTATCAGTGTGGGAGCTGGCTTGCCTGCGATGGCGGTGTATCAGTCAATCACCAGCAAGCTGACCCACCGCTATCGCAGGCAAGCCAGCTCCCACATTTGTTCAGCGACACCGCCTCAACACTCGTTCAAGCCTTCCCGAAACCGCAACGCCATCTTCTTCAGCTCCTGGCGCCAGCTCTCCAGCTCTTCGCGGCTCAAGGGCTTGGGCTCATCCTCTTCCAGTGCAACAGCGACGATCAGCGGCTGTGTCACATCACCCTTGGGCACATGCGGCACGCGTGGCGGCTGGAACATATCGGCATGCGCCTTGAGCAAGCGGGCGACCCAGCTGTCGGGGCTCTGGGCCATTTCCACCAGCTCAGCCAACTCGGGAATCGCCATGCTGTCGAGCACTTCGCGGTTCATGATCATTTCCGCACGCGGCGAGCCAGCCTGGGGTAAACGGTAGAACCCGGCGATTTCATGGCACAGCCCCAACAGGGCGCCATAGAGATGGAACAATGCAGCCTCACGCCCCGCCTGCACCAGCGCGATGGCATTCATCTCTTTCCCTTCCTCGGCGCGGCCAAGGGCTTCCAGGGACAAACCCGCGAAGTAAATTTTCTGGTTGGTACGGGTATAGAGTTCGTTGGCCATAACGGCAGTCTCCACAACGAAATAAGCGTGATGCTGGCTGAACAGTGTCACGGATCAGCCAAGTTTCCTGCAAGCGCAAAAAAAGGCCGCCTGAACAGGCGGCCTTTGTATTTCGCAGCGTAGTCGATCAAGCGCCCTGGCGCTTGTCCTCGACCTTCCACTTGCCGCCGTCGTAGAAGGCTTTCCAGCCCGTAGGCTTGCCGTCCACTTCGGTCTGCACGTACTGCTCCTTGGTTTTGCGGCTGTAGCGGATCACGGCCGGGCGACCGTCAGGGTCCTTCTTCGGCGCTTCACACAGGAAGTGGTACTTCGGATCGATCTCGTCCTTGTGCGGCACGATTTCCAGCACCAACGGCGCACGGGTCTCGCGGTTTTTCGGGAACTGGCTGGCTGCCAGGAACAACCCCGAAGCGCCGTCACGCAGGATGTAGGTGTCGTTGACCTTCTCGCACTTGAGCTCAGGCATCTTCACCGGGTCCATCTTCGGCGGCGCCGCGTCACCGCTTTTCAGCAGTTTGCGGGTGTTCTTGCACGTCGGATTGGTGCAACCGAAGAACTTGCCGAAGCGGCCGGTCTTGAGCTGCATCTCGCTGCCGCACTTGTCGCACTCCAGGCTCGGGCCTTCATAGCCCTTGATGCGGTAGCTGCCCTCTTCGATCTCGTAGCCGTCGCAATCCGGGTTGTTACCGCAGATGTGCAACTTGTGCTTCTCGTCGAGCAGGTAAGCGTCCATCGCCGTGCTGCAGATCGGGCAACGGTGCTTGCCACGCAGTACCAGCGACTCGGATTCACCCTCGTCGTCAGCAGCGATTTCGTCGCCCGGCACCAGGTTGACGGTGGCCTTGCAGCGCTCTTTCGGCGGCAGGCTGTAGCCCGAGCAACCCAGGAACACGCCGGTGGATGCAGTACGGATCTGCATCGGGCGGCCGCAGGTCAGGCACGGGATGTCAGTCATCACCGGCTGGTTGGCACGCATGCCGCTCTCAGGGCTTTCGGCCACCTCGAGTTTCTTTTTGAAGTCGCCGTAGAACTCATCCAGCACGTTTTTCCAGTCGCGCTCGCCCTGGGCTACGTCATCGAGGTTCTCTTCCATGCCGGCGGTGAAGCCGTAGTCCATCAGGTTGGAGAAGCTCTCGGACAGACGCTCGGTGACGATGTCGCCCATCTTTTCCGAGTAGAAACGACGGTTGTGCAGCGCAACGTAGCCGCGGTCCTGGATGGTGGAAATGATCGCCGCGTAGGTCGAAGGACGACCGATACCGCGTTTTTCCATCTCTTTGACCAGGCTCGCTTCCGAATAACGCGCCGGAGGCTTGGTGAAGTGCTGGGACGGGTCGAGCTTGATCAGTTTCAGCGTGTCGCCCTGGGCCATGTCCGGCAGCACATCGTCATCGCCAGGCTTGGCGATTTGCGGCATCACGCGGGTGTAGCCGTCGAACTTGAGGATACGGCCCTTGGCACGCAGCTCGAAGTCGCCAGCGCCCACACTGACGGTGGTAGACAGGTATTGCGCCGGCAGCATCTGGCAGGCCAGGAATTGGCGCCAGATCAGCTCGTAGAGGCGCTCAGCGTCGCGTTCCATGCCGCTCAGCTTGCTTGGCTCGGTGTTGGCGTCGGAAGGACGAATCGCTTCGTGAGCCTCCTGCGCGCCTTCTTTGCTGCTGTAGACGTTCGGCTTCTCCGGCAGGTACTTCTTGCCGAATTCGCTTTCAATATAAGTCCGCGCCATCGCCACCGCGTCTTGCGACAGGTTGGTGGAGTCGGTACGCATATAAGTGATGTAGCCGGCTTCGTACAGACGCTGGGCCATCATCATGGTTTTCTTCACCCCGAAGCCCAGGCGGTTACTCGCGGCCTGCTGCAGGGTGGAGGTGATGAACGGTGCCGACGGCTTGCTGCTGGTCGGTTTGTCTTCGCGCTTGACGATGCTGTAGCTGGAAGCCTTGAGCTTTTCCAGCGCGGCCATGGCCTGGGCTTCGTTCAGCGGCTTGAAGGCCTCGCCTTTTTCGCGGGCCACTTCAAAGCGCACGTTGGCGCCTTTGGCAGTACCGAGGTCAGCGTGGACTTCCCAGTACTCTTCGGGGTTGAACGCACGAATCTCGCGCTCACGCTCGACCACCAGTTTTACCGCAACCGATTGCACACGGCCGGCGGACAGGCCACGGGCGATCTTCGCCCACAGCAGTGGCGAAACCATGTAACCCACGACGCGGTCGAGGAAACGACGGGCCTGCTGGGCGTTTACACGGTCGATGTCCAGTTCGCCCGGCTTGGAGAAGGCTTCCTGGATGGCTTTCTTGGTGATTTCGTTGAACACCACGCGCTTGTAGCGGCTGTCATCGCCGCCGATGGCTTCCCGCAGGTGCCAGGCAATGGCTTCCCCTTCGCGGTCCAAGTCCGTCGCGAGATAGATGGTGTCAGCATCTTTGGCGAGCCGACGCAGCTCTTCAATGACCTTTTCCTTGCCGGGAAGGATTTCGTACTTGGCCTTCCAGCCATGTTCCGGGTCCACACCCATACGCGAGACCAGCTGCTTGCGCGCTTTCTCTTTAGGGGTGAGCACCGGACCTTCGCCCGCAGCCGCCTTGCCGCGCTTGGCGGCAGGCTCCTTGCTGGCGCTAGCCGAACCGCTGGTGGGCAGGTCTCGGATATGGCCGATACTCGACTTCACCACGTACTCGTTACCCAAGTACTTGTTGATGGTCTTGGCCTTAGCCGGGGATTCCACAATGACCAGCGATTTGCCCATGGATCGGAAAATTCCTGAATTCGAGAAGTGAAAGGCAGTTGGCGCCTGTCGCGGCAACGCTATATATAGTGGCAACAAGGTGAGGTCAAGCGCAGCATTCTGCGCGGCCCGCCGTTATTGCCCTGAAAAAAGACTGGGTTCGACCTGGATCAAAGCAAAGCGCGGGACCTGCTCGCCGTCAACTTCGACGGTCTCCAGGAACATGCTCAAAGGGCGCACCCAAAAGCCGTAATCGCCATACAGTGCTTGGTAAAACACCACTTCTTCTTCCGTTTCAGAGTGCCGTGCCACGTTAAAAACGCGGTACTGCGGCCCCTTATAATGTTGGTAGAGCCCTGGTTCGACTTTCATGCTCTGGCCCTCTTACAAAATTTGTTAAAAAAAAATATTAAAAATTCCAAAAAACAAAAACCGGGGCACTGGGCCCCGGCTTCCGTCAACTCAACGCTTAGACGCGTTCGAAGACGGTGGAAATGCCTTGGCCGAGGCCAATGCACATGGTTGCAACCCCAAGGTTGCCGCCATTTTGCTTCATCACGTTAAGCAAAGTGCCGGAGATACGTGCACCGGAGCAACCAAATGGGTGGCCCAGGGCAATCGCACCGCCGTGCAGGTTAACCTTCTCGTTCATCTTGTCGAGTACTTTCAAATCTTTCAGCACTGGCAGGGCCTGTGCGGCGAAAGCTTCGTTGAGCTCGAAGAAGTCGATATCGGAGATGGTCAGGCCCGCGCGCTTCAAGGCTTTTTGTGTGGCCGGTACTGGACCATAGCCCATGATTGCCGGGTCCACACCCGCCACGGCCATCGAACGGATCACGGCCAGTGGCTGGATGCCCAGGTCCTGGGCACGCTGCGCCGACATCACGATCATGCACGAGGCACCGTCGGTGATTTGCGACGAAGTACCGGCTGTCACGGTGCCGCCCTTTGGATTGAAAGCAGGCTTGAGGGCCGCCAGGCTTTCCAGGGTGGTGTCCGGACGAATGGTTTCGTCGTAGTCGAACAGTTTCAGGAAACCGTTCTCGTCGTAGCCATTCATCGGGATGATCTCATCCTTGAACTTGCCTTCCACGGTCGCCTTGTGGGCCAACTGGTGGGAGCGCAGGCCGAACGCGTCCTGGGCTTCGCGGGTAATGCCGTGCATTTTGCCGAGCATTTCTGCGGTCAGGCCCATCATGCCCGAGGCTTTTGCCGCGTACAGCGACATGTGCGGGTTAGGATCTACGCCGTGCATCATGCTGACGTGGCCCATGTGCTCCACGCCGCCGACTACGAACACATCACCGTTACCGGTCATGATCGCTTGCGCAGCGGTGTGCAGCGCGCTCATCGACGAGCCACACAAGCGGCTGACGGTCTGGCCGGCGGCCGTGTGCGGGATCTGGGTCATCAACGACGCCATGCGCGCGATGTTCCAGCCCTGCTCCAGGGTCTGGTTGACGCAGCCCCAGATCACGTCTTCGACTTCGTTCGGGTCGACCTTGACGTTGCGCTCCAGCAGCTTGCTGATCAGGTGCGCGGACATGTCTTCGGCACGGGTGTTGCGGTGCATGCCGCCCTTGGAGCGGCCCATTGGTGTGCGACCGAAGTCGACAATCACCACGTCTCTTGGATTCAAGCTCATAAATATTCTCGCTCAAGTGTCAGGGGCGCTTAACCGAAGAAGCTCTGGCCATTCTTGGCCATCTCACGCAGCTTCGCGGTCGGGTGGTACAGCGGGCCCAGATCAGCGTATTTGTCAGCCAGGGCAACGAACTCGGCCACACCGATCGAGTCGATGTAACGCAGCGCACCACCACGGAATGGAGGGAAACCAATACCGTACACCAGGCCCATATCGGCTTCGGCGGCGGTTTCAACGATGCCGTCTTCCAGGCAACGTACGGTTTCCAGGCACAGGGCGATCATCATCCAGTTGATGATGTCCTCGTCGGACACCTCACGCTGTTCATAGATGACCGGCGCGAGTACTTCGTGAACCGACGGGTCGGCCACTTTCTTCTGCTTGCCCTTCTTGTCGGCCTCGTAGGCGTAAAAGCCTTTGCCATTCTTCTGGCCCAGGCGCTTGGCCTCGTACAGCGCGTCGATCGCCGAACGGCGGTCGTCTTTCATGCGGTCCGGGAAGCCTTCAGCCATCACGTCGCGACCGTGGTGGCCGGTGTCGATGCCGACCACATCCATCAGGTACGCCGGGCCCATTGGCCAGCCGAATTTTTCCATGACTTTGTCGATACGCACAAAATCCACACCGGCGCTGACCAACTTGGCGAAACCGCCGAAGTACGGGAACAGCACGCGGTTGACCAGGAAGCCCGGGCAGTCGTTAACGACGATCGGGTTCTTGCCCATTTTCTTGGCGTAGGCAACGGTAGTGGCAACGGCCAGCTCGCTGGACTTCTCGCCACGGATGACTTCCACCAGCGGCATCATGTGCACCGGGTTGAAGAAGTGCATGCCGACGAAGTTTTCCGGACGCTTGAGGGCTTTGGCCAGCAAGCTGATGGAAATGGTCGAGGTGTTCGAGGCCAGGATGGTGTCTTCTTTAACCTGTGCTTCCACTTCAGCCAGTACGGCTTGCTTGACCTTCGGGTTCTCGACAACCGCTTCGACCACCAGGTCGACGTGGCCGAAATCGCCGTAGGACAGCGTAGGACGAATGCCGTTAAGCACTTCAGCCATTTTAGCAGCGGTCATGCGGCCTTTATCAACGCGACTCACCAGCAGCTTGGCGGCTTCCGCCAAGCCTTGCTCGATGCCGTGCTCGTTGATGTCCTTCATCAGGATAGGCGTGCCTTTGGACGCCGACTGATAGGCGATACCGCCGCCCATGATACCGGCACCGAGTACGGCAGCCTGTTTCACGTCTTTGGCGATTTCGTCGTAGGCCTTGGCCTTTTTCTTCAGTTCCTGATCGTTCAGGAACAGACCGATCAGGCTCTGTGCTGCCGAGGTTTTCGCCAGTTTGACGAAGCCTGCAGCTTCCACTTCCAGGGCTTTGTCGCGACCGAAGTTCGCGGCCTTCTGGATAGTCTTGATCGCTTCAACCGGCGCCGGGTAGTTCGGGCCGGCTTGGCCAGCCACGAAACCTTTGGCTGTTTCGAACGACATCATTTGTTCGATGGCGTTGAGCTTGAGTTTTTCCAGCTTCGGCTGACGCTTGGCCTTGTAGTCAAATTCGCCGCTGATGGCGCCCTTGATCAGGTTCAGTGCGGCTTCGGCGAGTTTGTCCGGGGCAACCACAGCATCGACGGCGCCGACTTTCAGCGCGTCTTCGGCTTTGTTTTCCTTGCCGGCGGCAATCCACTCGATGGCGTTGTCGGCCCCGATGATGCGCGGCAGGCGCACGGTGCCGCCGAAGCCTGGGTAGATGCCCAGTTTGACTTCAGGCAAGCCGATTTTGGCGGTGGCAGACATCACACGGAAGTCTGCGGCCAGGCACATTTCCAGGCCGCCGCCCAACGCGATGCCATTGATCGCGGCAACGGTCGGCACGTTGAGGTCTTCGAAATCGCTGAAGATCTTGTTGGCTTCGAGGTTGCCAGCCACCAGCTCGGCATCGGGCAGCTTGAAGTTGTCGACGAATTCGGTGATGTCAGCGCCGACGATAAACACGTCCTTGCCGCTGGAGACGATCACGCCCTTGACCGATGCATCTGCTTTGATGGTGTCTACGGCCTGACGCAGTTCGTTCAGGGTTAGACGGTTGAACTTGTTGACGGACTCACCCTTGAGGTCGAATTTCAATTCGACGATGCCACTTTCAAGAGCCTTAACCGTGATGGCTTTACCTTCGTAAATCATCAACTGATCTCCACGATATGGAAGCTGAACAGTACACACTGGACGCTGGCCTCTGGTTGGACATTGATGATTTGCTCAATGTTCACGCCAATCCGCCAGGCACACCCGCCAATGCGCTAGTCGGGGTTCTGTATGAGCGGTCTGACAGACAAACGCTCAATTCATACGCCCGTTTGATTTGGGTACGCCACCTTCATCCAATTCCGGGCAATTGTCAATCGCTCGAAAGGCTAGGGAAAACGCGACTTTCCAGTCATTTCAGAACCCCCACCCATTGCCCGTGATTCGTCAATATTCAACTATTCACGAAATCAATAATGGAAATTTTGTGGGAAAAGACTGTACAGAACGGGATATGCCGCTAGGCTAGCGACAAGCTAGATGCGCCTGGATGAACATCCGACGCGTGAATCACAGAATTACCGGCCTGCCTGGCCAACTCCAGCCCGATGATGATATCGGGCTTTTTATTGCCTGGCTTTTACCACCCGGCGTCAGGCCAGGGCTTTGAGTAATTTATCGATGGCTTGCAAGACGCTCGCCTCGCCCTTCTCGCCCCAGTACAGGGCGATCATTTGCTTGTCGGCCTCGACCTTGTAGACGTTGTCCGGCAGCGTCGCAAAATGCGGCAACAACTTTTCATCGACGCACACTTCACGCCACTGATTGAGCCAAACCCCCGGTTCCGACTGCCAGTAACACCAGAGGGCCGGCGCACTCCCGCGTCGCGGCCGACAATACTGCGCGCACGGGCTTGGCGGCTCCTGCTTGAGCCAGTGCGGCCACTCCTGCGGCGCCAGTTGCATGGCCAGGCCGATGCGGCGCGCCTCCATCCGCAGGGCCATGCGCCCGCTCTGATGGCGCGACGGGCGCAGCCAGGCCAGAGGGCTCAGAACCACCAGAAGGATTGACACCACTATCCAGACCGTCATATGTGTACTCCCGATTTTCTAGATGAGCGGGTTTGAGCTGACGCAACCCCATCCGCTTGAAACCAGCCATACTGAACCTATTGCAGTCCCCTGGAGGAACGCGCCATGCCCAACGAACATTCCTACAAACATATCCTGGTCGCTGTCGATCTGACCGAAGAGTGCGACCCAGTGATCAAGCGCGCGCAGGCTTCAGCAATCGCCAACGGCGCCAAGCTGTCACTCGTGCATATCGTCGAGCCTATGGCGATGGCCTTTGGTGGCGACGTGCCCATGGACCTTTCCCAGTTGCAGCAACAACAATTTGACCAGGCCAAAGAGCGCCTGGATCGCTTGATCCTCAAGTACCCGCATCTGCAAAAAGACGACTGCCACCTCACGTACGGCCAACCGCGCCAGGAAATCCACCATCTTGCCAAGGAAAAGGCTTGCGACCTGATCGTGGTTGGCAGCCATGGCCGACACGGCCTCGCGCTGCTGCTGGGTTCTACCGCCAATGATGTGCTGCACGGCGCACCGTGTGATGTGCTGGCGGTGAAGCTGGTCAAAGACACCAACAAGTAAGACTGACGAATATCAACTGTGCGAGCTGGCTTATGTGGGAGCTGGCTTGCCTGCGATAGCATCACCGCAGGCCAACAGACACACCGCGGTGCCCGCATCGCGGGCAAGCCCGGCTCCCACATGGGCCATCCCACATTTTGAATCGCATTTCATATAAAAAACCCGGTATTCATCAAATGAACACCGGGTTTTTTAATGCGCTTGAATCACTCAGGCATCCAGCTCAGCCCAACGCTCAACCAACACTTCCAGCTCCTGGTTCAACGTTTCCAGGGAAGCGATGACCTTGGCGGTTTCCGCCGCCGGACGCAGGTAGAAACCCGCGTCAGCCATTTCTGCTTCTACTGCCGCGATCTGCTGTTCCTTGGCGTCGATATCACCCGGCAAGGCTTCCAGTTCACGCTGCAGTTTGTAGCTGAGCTTCTTCTTCGCAGACGGCGCAGCGTCCTGGACCGGTGCCGCCGCAGCGGCAACCGGCGCCACCACTGCCGAGGTCAGGTCGGCCTTGCCGGACTTGCTCTCGGTCACGCCCAGCAGGCGCGGCGAGCCGCCCTGGCGCAGCCAGTCCTGATAACCACCGACGTATTCACGCACTTTGCCTTCGCCTTCGAAGACCAGGGTGCTGGTGACCACGTTGTCGAGGAATGCCCGGTCGTGGCTGACCATCAGCACGGTGCCGTTGAAGGTCAGCAAGACCTCTTCCAGCAGCTCGAGGGTTTCCACGTCGAGGTCGTTGGTCGGTTCGTCGAGTACCAGCAGGTTGGCTGGTTTGCTGAACAGCTTGGCCAGCAGCAGGCGCGCACGCTCACCACCAGACAAGGCTTTGACCGGCGTCCGCGCACGCTGCGGGCTGAACAGGAAGTCGCCCAGGTAGCTCAGCACGTGGCGGCTCTGGCCGTCGATGTCGATAAAGTCGCGACCTTCGGCGACGTTGTCGATCACGGTTTTTTCCAGGTCCAACTGGTGGCGCAACTGGTCGAAGTACGCCACGTCGATGCGCGTGCCCTCTTCCACAGTGCCGCTGGTCGGTTGCAGGCCATTGAGCATCAGCTTGAGCAAGGTGGTCTTGCCGGTGCCGTTGGCGCCCAGCAGGCCGATACGGTCGCCGCGCTGCAGGACCATCGAGAAGTCCTTGATCAGGAACGGGCCATCCGGGTGATGGAAGCTGACGTTCTTCAGCACCATCACCTGCTTGCCCGACTTATCGGCGGTATCCAACTGGATATTGGCCTTGCCGGTGCGCTCGCGACGTTCGCTGCGCTCAACCCGCAGGGCTTTCAGCGCGCGTACACGACCTTCGTTACGGGTGCGACGGGCCTTGATGCCCTGACGGATCCAGACTTCTTCCTGGGCCAGCTTTTTGTCGAACAGCGCGTTGGCGGTTTCTTCAGCGGCCAGCGTGGCCTCTTTGTGCACCAGGAAGCTGGCGTAGTCGCCGTTCCAGTCGATCAGGCCGCCACGGTCCAGTTCAAGGATGCGCGTGGCCAGGTTCTGCAGGAAGGAACGGTCGTGCGTGATGAACAGCACGGCGCCCTGGAAATCCTTGAGGGCTTCTTCAAGCCAGGCGATTGCGCCGATGTCCAGGTGGTTGGTTGGTTCGTCGAGCAGCAGCAGGTCCGGCTCGGACACCAGCGCCTGGGCCAGCAGCACGCGGCGACGCCAGCCGCCGGACAACTCGGCGAGGGTCTTGTCGGCCGGCAGTTGCAGGCGGCTCAGGGTGCTGTCGACCAGTTGCTGCAAGCGCCAGCCATCACGGGCTTCGAGGTCTTGCTGGACGTGCATCAGCTTGTCCAGGTCTTCCTCGGTGACGCAGTTCTGCGCCAGGTGATGGTATTGCGCGAGCAACTCACCAACGCCGTCGAGGCCTTCGGCGACCACGTCGAACACTGTCCGTCCGTCGGCCACCGGCAATTCTTGCGGCAATTCGCCGATCTTCAGGCCCGGGGCGCGCCAAACAGAGCCGTCATCGGGCTTCTGGTCGCCCTTGACCAGCTTCATCATGCTGGACTTGCCGGTGCCGTTGCGGCCGATGATGCACACCCGCTCACCACGGGCGATCTGCCAGGACACCTTGTCCAACAACGGCATAGCGCCGAAAGCAAGGGACACATCGCTGAATTTGAGCAGGGTCATACGCTTCTCCAAAAACTGGGCGCGCATTCTACCTGACTTGAGGGTGGGATGCGGTCGGCATTTTCGCCATGGACACGTTCTGAAGGAGATTTCCAACAGACTTGGACCAACCGGCCGGCAAACCTTTCACCAGTCGCTGGCAAAAGGCTAAGCTAGGGGCAATCAGTGTCGGCAGAGCCGGTGCTAGTCGTGATTTCTCTGCACGGACGTCTCATGCGCAGTCGCCTTTTCAACTTTTTATCTTGCCTGCTTCTTTCCGCCACCGCCGTTCAATCCGCCCAGGCCGTGGACCTCACCACCCAACGTCAATATTACGATGAAGCCAAACGCGCCCTCGCCAAAGGCGACAGCGGCCCGTACATGCAATACAGCCAGGCCTTGGCCGACTACCCGCTGACGCCCTACCTGGCCTATGACGAACTGACCGCGCGCCTGAAAACCGCAAGCAACGAGGAAATCGAACAGTTCCTCGCCAAAAACGGCGACCTGCCCCAGGCCAACTGGATGAAACTGCGTTGGCTGCGCTGGCTGGCCGACCGTGGCGACTGGCAGACGTTTGAAAAGTACTACGATGCCAAACTCAATTTCGTCGAACTGGACTGCCTGCATGGCCAGTACCAGCTCACCCACAACCTCAAAGCCGAAGGCTACAAGACCACCGAAAAACTCTGGCTGACCGGCAAATCCCAGCCTGCCGCGTGTGACGCCACCTTCGGCCAGTGGGCCGCCGATGGCCAACTCACCGAACAGAAAATCTGGGATCGCGCCAAACTCGCCGCCGAAGCGCGCAACTACGCGCTGGCCAACAGCCTGGTAAAAACCCTGCCAACCCTCGGCGCCCAAGGTCGCCTGATGGTTGACGTGGCGCAAAAGCCCGACATGCTCAGCGACCCGTCGCGCTTCCTGCCGGCCAACGAGGCCATGTCCGACGCCGTAGGCCTGGGCCTGCGCCGCCTGGCACGCCAGGACCCGGACAAGGCCATGGCGCTGCTCGACGGTTACGCCAGCAGCATGCACTTCTCCCGTGACGAAAAAGTGTCGATCGCCCGTGAAATCGGCCTGACCCTGGCTCGCCGCTATGACCCGCGCGCATTGGACGTAATGACCCAATACGATCCTGAGCTGCGTGACAACACCGTTTCAGAATGGCGCCTGCGCCTGCTGTTGCGCCTGGCGCGCTGGGAAGATGCCTACCAGTTGACCCGCAAACTCCCACAAGACCTGGCGACCACCAACCGCTGGCGTTACTGGCAGGCGCGCAGCCTGGAACTGGCTGAGCCGAAGAACCCGCAACCGCTGGTGCTGTACAAAAACCTCGCCCAGGAACGTGATTTCTACGGCTTCCTGGCGGCGGATCGCTCCAAAGCGCCGTATCAGTTGAAAAACAAACCGCTGGTGATGAGCCAGGCGCTGGTCAACAAGGTCCGCAACACCCCCGGTGTACGCCGTGCGCTGGAGTTCTATGCCCGTGGCCAGATCGTCGATGGCCGGCGCGAGTGGTATCACGTCAGCCGCCACTTCAACCGCGATGAAATGGTCGCCCAGGCCAAACTGGCCTATGACATGAAGTGGTACTTCCCGGCGATCCGCACTATCAGCCAGGCGCAGTATTGGGATGACTTGGATATCCGCTTCCCGATGGCGCACCGCGACACCCTGGTGCGCGAAGCCAAGGTTCGTGGCCTGCATTCGAGCTGGGTATTCGCTATTACTCGCCAGGAAAGCGCGTTCATGGACGACGCCCGCTCCGGCGTTGGCGCCAGTGGCCTGATGCAATTAATGCCCGGCACCGCCAGGGAAACCGCGCGCAAATTCAGCATCCCACTGGCCTCCCCGGCCCAGGTGCTGGACCCGGACAAAAACATCCAGCTCGGCGCCGCCTACCTGAGCCAGGTGCACAGCCAGTTCAACGGCAACCGCGTACTCGCCTCGGCCGCCTACAACGCCGGCCCCGGCCGCGTACGCCAGTGGCTGCGCGGTGCCGACCACCTGAGTTTCGACGTGTGGGTAGAAAGCATCCCGTTCGACGAAACCCGTCAGTACGTGCAGAACGTGCTGTCTTATTCGGTGATCTACGGGCAGAAGCTCAATTCACCGCAGCCGCTGGTGGATTGGCATGAGCGGTATTTTGATGATCAGTAAGGTTTGAAGCAGAGATGAAAATGCCCGCATTGAGAGATGCGGGCATTTTTTATGGGGCGCTCGGGCGCTCGCTTTGCACAGCCTCAGCCAAGGCCAGACTCAAGGCTTGCAACATGAACTCGACGAAGGGCGTCGCCTCCGCCTGCTTGTCAGCAGCCGACAGCGCCGCGTAATAGGCATCCTGTTGTTCGCGTATCACCGCTTCTACCGGTAGATAAGCCAACACAGGGCGCCATTGGCTAAGGATCAAGGTTTGCCAAAGGCGCCCCATCCGCCCATTGCCGTCTGCGAAGGGGTGGATAAATTCAAATTCGTAATGAAATACACAGCTGGCGATCAGCGGGTGCCAATCAGAAGCCGAAAGCCATTGCAGCAAGTCATCCACCAGATGCGTCACGCGACTTGCAGGAGGAGCCATATGGACCAACTGCTCACCACGATAAATTCCGACGCCCGCCTGGCGAAACCGTCCTGCATCATCAATCAAACCGAACATCAGGAGGTCGTGTGCTTTCACCAAGTCCGCCCGATCACCCGGCGCCCATTGCGGCATCGCCTCGTAAGCCGTAAATGCATTACGCACTTCCTGGATTTCCCGAGGCAAACCTAACACTCGCTTACCCTCTAGAACGGCGGTCACTTGCTCGACGCTTAGGGTATTGCTCTCAATAGCCAGCGAAGCCTGGATTGTACGGATACGATTGCCGCGCCTTAGCTGGGGCGTTTGCCGATTATCGCCACCGACTGAAAGCTGACCGATCTGCTCACTAATGTCAGCGACCAAAGCCAGCATTTTTGTAGTCAGCGTCAACGGGGGTTGATAACGGCTCATGTCCTCATCCAGATCAATAACGAAAGATCACATAATGCCTTAAGGAGCAGGCATACCGCAGCTTCATTCAATGTCCACTCCATCACTGAACTGCAACGCCGCCAACCGCGCATACAGCGGGTTGCTCGCAATCAACTGCTGGTGCGTGCCCACCGCCACCAGCTTGCCTTGGTCCATCACCGCAATGCGGTCGGCGTTCTTGACCGTCGCCAACCTGTGCGCAATCACTAGCGTGGTACGGCCCAGCATCAACTGCGGCAACGCCTGCTGGATCAAGTGTTCGCTCTGGGCATCGAGGGCGCTGGTGGCTTCGTCCAGCAGCAGGATCGGCGCGTCCACCAGCAACGCGCGGGCGATGGCCAGGCGTTGGCGCTGGCCACCGGAAAGGCCCATGCCGCCGTCTCCCAGGTGGGTTTGGTAGCCGTCGGGCATTTGCAGGATGAAGTCGTGGGCGTGGGCGATACGCGCGGCGGCTTCTACCTGTTCGCGCGTGGCGGACGGGTTGCCGTAGCGGATGTTCTCTTCAACACTGCCAAAAAACAGCGCCGGGCTTTGGGACACCAGAGCGAAGTGGCGGCGCAGGTCCATGGGGTCGAGATCGGTCAGCGCGTGGCCTTCCAACAGGATGCGGCCTTGCTGGGGGTCGTAGAAACGCAGCAGCAGGTCAAAGATTGTCGATTTACCTGCGCCGGACGGGCCGACCAATGCCAGGGTTTCGCCGGGATTGATGGTCAGGCTCAGGCCGTCGATGGCGTAGCTGTCCGGCCGCGAAGGGTAGGAAAAGCGCAGGTCTTGCAGTTCCATGCGACCACTGACCCGCGCCGGCAACTGCACGGTGCCGGCAGCGGGCGCCTGGATTTCGTTGCTCGACTGCAGCAACTCGCCAATCCGTTCGGCGGCGCCGGCGGCACGCTGCAGTTCGCCGAGCACTTCGCTCAAGGTGCCGACGGCGCTGCCGACGATCAAGCTGTAAAACACGAACGCAGCCAGCTCACCACCGGAAATGCGCCCGCCGATCACGTCCATCCCACCAACCCACAGCATCACGCCGACAGCGCCGAGCACCAGCATGATCACCAGGGTAATCAGCCAGGCGCGCTGCACGATCCGTTTGCGCGCGGTGGCAAAGGCTTCTTCCACGGTGACAGCGAAACGCTGTTCGTCCTGCACCTGATGGTTGTAGGCCTGTACGGTCTTGATCTGGCCGAGGGTCTCGGACACGTAACTGCCGACGTCGGCGATACGGTCCTGGCTCAGGCGCGACAGGCTGCGTACGCGACGCCCGAAGATCAGGATCGGCGCCAGCACCAGCGGCAGCGCAATCACCACGATGCTGGTGAGTTTGGGGTTGGTGACAAACAGCAACACGATGCCGCCGATGACCATCAAGGCGTTGCGCAGGAACAGCGACAGCGACGAGCCGATCACCGATTGCAGCAAGGTGGTGTCGGTGGTCAGGCGTGACTGGATTTCCGAGCTGCGGTTGTTTTCGTAAAAGCCGGGGTGCAGGTAGATCAGGTGGTTGAACACTTGCCGGCGGATGTCCGCCACTACCCGTTCGCCGATCCACGACACCAGGTAAAACCGCGCAAATGTACCCACCGCCAGGCCCAGCACCAGAATCATGAACAGGCCGATGGACTGGTTGAGCAGGTGCGGCGACTGGGTCATGAAACCCTGATCGACCAACAGGCGAATGCCCTGCCCCATGGACAAGGTGATGCCCGCCGTGACGATCAACGCCAACAGGGCGCCCAGCGCCTGCCACCGGTAGGGCGCGATGAAGCGGCTGGCCAGGCGAATCGCACGGCGTTGTCGGACTGAGAACATGGAGGGCATCACCTGCGCAGGGGAAGATAGGTGGGGGAAGATAGATATCTACACCCAACATTGGGGGAACTTGGGTAAATAACAATGAGTCAGGTTAATTATGCCCGCCGATGCTGACCCCTAGAGGCTATCGGTCTAACCCCCGGCTGGAAATTTGTATCGGTTTCTGGTGGACTGGGTGTTCGAACCGGTGACTTTGTAAGGAGTTGTAATAGCTCGGTCACGCGGGCGGCTTAGAGTAGAAAGAATAGTAGGTACACAACCTGATGAGGAGACAGGCCATGACCTTGCAACATAGCAGCGAAGCCAAGATTGAAGTAATTCGCCAGCCGCAGCAGTTGCCTTGCTCGTACTTCGATGCAAAGGGCCGCGAAGTGCAGATTACCGAAGAGATGATCCAGCAAGCGTGCAGCGAACTGGAACAGCGACTGGTCAAGCCTGCCAAGCAAGGCTGAAGCGCCTAAGCTCGTTCAAAACCGGCCTTGATGGCCGGTTTTTTTATGCCGGTTTAAAGGCTGACCGCGCCCAATGCCGAGACAATATTCGACAACACCGCCGACTCGCCATTGATGCGCACCTTCAAGCCATCAATCTCACGGCGCTCCGGATAGTGCTTGCGCAGCAGGTCGAATGCCTTGCGCTGCTCTTGCACGGTGCCTACCAGGCTGCGGCGGAAATCCGCGTCATCGCGGCGCGGGTCGTACACGCTGCGACACAGGGTCGCCAGCGCCCAGGCCGGGTCGGTGGACGCGTTCAAGTGCACCTCGGCCAACCACGGTTGCGGCAGCAGGTCACTTAAATGGATGCCGGGTTCCTGGCCCAGGTGGGCGCAGAACGCCTGGTAAATCTGCGCGGTGCCGCGTTGTTTGCCGTCGAGGCTGTAACCGGCGATATGCGGGGTCGCCAGCACGCACAGGTCGGCCAGGTCGACGTCCACTTCGGGCTCGCCTTCCCACACGTCCAACACCGCCTGCAGGTCCTCGCGTTCCAGCAGCACCTCGCGCAGGGCGGCGTTATCCACCACCGGCCCCCGGCTGGCGTTGATCAGCCAGGTGCCGGGCTTGAGGCGATTGAGGCGCTCACGGTCAAACAGGTGCCAGGTGGAGCCATTGCCGGACTTGGTCAGCGGCGTGTGCAGGCTGATCACATCGCATTGCTGGATGATCTGCTCAAGGCTGACGTAGTCACCGTCTTCGGCGATCTGGCGTGGCGGGTCGCAGACCAGCACGTTCCAGCCCAGGCCCTTGAGCACCTTGACCAGCCGCCCACCGACTTCACCGGCACCGACGACGCCGTAGGTGCGCTGATTGAGGTCGTTACCTTCGATTTCGGCCAGGGTCTGCAGGCTGCCCAGCACATAGTCGACCACGCCGCGCGCATTGCAGCCGGGTGCGCTGGACCAGCTGATCCCGGCCTGCTTGAAGTAGTCGAGATCCAGGTGATCGGTGCCGATGGTGCAGGTGCCGACAAAACGTACCTGTGTGCCTTCCAGCAAGGCGCGGTTGACGTTGGTCACCGAGCGCACCAGCAGCACATCGGCCTGCTCGACCGTAGCGCGATCGATGGAACGGCCGGGCACCCGGCGAATCTCGCCAAACCCTTCGAAGAATGCATCGAGCAGCGGGATATTTTCGTCGGCAACAATCAGCATGGCAGGCTCCTTTCGCGGACCAGCAGTGTACAGGGATGCGACTGGTGTAACACCGCAGATGCCAGGTGGGCGGTGCTTATTGGGGAGCGGGCTTATGTGGGAGTCGGGCTTGCCCGCAATAGCATCACCTCGGTACAACTGATAGACCGAGGCGTCTGCATCGCAGGCAAGCCAGCTCCCACATAAGCCTGTACACACAGGAGCCAAGTGGCTGCCGCAAGAGCGCTTACAAAACGCTAACACAGGTTTTTTCCTGACCGTTGCGTCAGCGCGTAGACTGCGCCGTCCTTTGTGATGCTTTTTAAATGGACACCCGCACGTGAACACCGCCACCACCGCCCTCTCCCGCCCCGCCCGCGTCAGCCGTGAGGTGCGCAGCCTGCTGACCCTGGCCCTGCCGATCATGATCGGCCAACTGGCGACCACGGCCATGGGCTTTGTCGATGCGGTGATGGCCGGGCGTGTGAGCCCGCGAGACCTGGCGGCGGTGGCGCTGGGCAACTCGATCTGGATTCCGGTGTACCTGCTGATGACCGGCACCTTGCTGGCCACCACGCCTAAAGTCGCCCAGCGTTTCGGCGCCGGCAACCACACCGAGATCGGCCCGCTGGTGCGTCAATCCCTGTGGCTGGCCGTGGTGGTGGGGCTCACCGCGCTGCTGATGCTGGTCAGCGCCGAGCCGATCCTGCATGTGATGAAGGTCGACCCCGAGCTGATCAAGCCGTGCATGGCCTACCTGCACGGCATCGCCTCGGGCATGCCGGCCATCGCCCTGTATTACGTGCTGCGCTGCTTCAGCGATGGCCTGGGCCGTACGCGGCCGAGCATGGTCATGGGCCTGTGCGGCCTGGCACTGAATATCCCGCTGAACTACGTGTTCATTTATGGCCATTTCGGCGTGCCGGCCATGGGCGGTGTGGGCTGTGGCTGGGCCACGGCCATTGTGATGTGGGTGATGATGCTCGGCCTGGCCGCCTGGACCCGCTGGGCACCGGCCTACCAGAGCAGCGAGTTGTTCAAGCGATTCGACTGGCCAAAATGGTCGGTGATCAAGCGCGTACTGGGCATCGGCCTGCCGATTGGCATCGCGGTGTTTGCCGAATCGAGCATTTTTGCGGTGATCGCGCTGCTGATCGGCAGCCTGGGCGCCAACGTGGTGGCCGGGCACCAGATTGCGCTGAACTTCAGCTCGCTGGTGTTCATGATCCCTTACTCGCTGAGCATGGCCGTCACCGTACGTGTCGGCCAGGCCCTGGGCCGTGGCGAACCGCGGGAAGCACGCTTTGCCGCCGGGGTCGGCATGGGCACGGCACTGACGTACGCCTGCTTGTCCTGCAGCCTGATGCTGCTGTTTCGCGAACAGATTGCCACGATCTATACCCCTGACCCGTCAGTGATCCACGTGGCGTCGATGCTGATTGTGTTTGCGGCGCTGTTCCAGTTTTCCGACGCGATCCAGGTCACGGCCGCCGGCGCATTGCGTGGCTACCAGGACACGCGGGTGACCATGGTGCTGACCTTGTTTGCTTACTGGGGCGTGGGCTTGCCGGTGGGTTACGCCTTGGGGCTGACCGACTGGCTGGGCGCAGCCAGCGGGCCGAGCGGCCTGTGGCAGGGGCTGATCGTGGGCCTGAGCTGCGCCGCCGCGATGCTGGTGATCCGCCTGACACGCAGCGCGCGCCGGCGGATTCGGCTGGCTTAACCGGCGTTCTTGCGAATCCAGTACAGGTACGTACCGGCCTGCTCCTGCTGATCCACCAGTTCGTGGTCGAGGAACACGCAGAACTTGGGAATATCGCGACGGGTCGACGGATCGGTCGCGATCACCTTGAGCAAGCCGCCGGGCGGCAGGTCACGGATGTGCTGGTGCAGCATCATCACGGGCTCGGGGCAGTTGAGGCCGGTGGCGTCGAGCGTCCCATCGACGGCTAGATCATTGCTCATAGTCACTCCTAAAACTGGCCCGCTCTAATGTGGGAGCGGCGGTTCGACGATTCGACTTGCCCGCGATGACCGGGGCACATTCACTATGGATTTCGACTGTTATACCGCTATCGCAGGCAAGCCAGCTCCCACAGTTGGGCTCAGCGTGATTTCGATTTCTTCACATCCACCAACCGGCGCAAATGGCAGGTCACTTCCTCACGGTCGTGATACAGCTGCTTGCAGCCGATCTCAACACGAATACCGCGCGCCTTGAAGCCGTCTTCGATGCGCTCCAGCAAACGCTTCACTTCGGCGTAACGCTGTTTCATCGGCAACTTCAGGTTCACCACCGCTTCACGGCAATAACCTTCGCCGATCCAGGTTTCCAGCAGCGCCGCGTTGCGCGCGGGTTTCTCCACGATGTCGCAGACCATCCAGTCCACCGGCTGCTTGGGCACGAAGGTGAAACCATCGGCCATCAAGTGCTGCACCAGGCCGGTGTCCATCAGGCTTTCAGCCATCGGGCCGTTGTCGATGGCGGTCACCAGCATGCCACGGTTGACCAGCTGCCAGGTCCAGCCGCCCGGCGCTGCGCCGAGATCGACGCCGGTCATGTCGCTGTGCAGGCGCTCGTCCCACTGGTCGCGGGGGATAAAGTGGTGCCAGGCCTCTTCCAGCTTCAAGGTCGAACGGCTGGGCGCTTCACGCGGGAACTTGAGGCGCGGGATGCCCATCGGCCACATCGCCGAGTTGTTCGACTCGGCCAGGCCCATGAACACCTCGCGGCCGCTCTTGAAGGTCAGCAGCAGGCGCGGCTTGGTTGGGTCGTCGACCAGCTTGCCGGCGTTCAACAAGGCTTTGCGCAGGTGCACTTCGAATTTCTTGCAAAAGTTCGACAGCTCCTTGCCGTCGTTGGTGTCGACCATTTCCAGCCACAGGCTGCCGCACACCGGGAAGCCTTGCAGGTGCGCAAGGATCACGCTGATACGGTCGGTTTCCGGCAGGTCGATAAACACACCGCGCGCCCATTGCCGCGGGAAGATCAGCTCGGCAAAGCGCTGGCCGTGCATCAGGCGCTGGGCGCCGTCTTCTTCGGTGCAGACAAATTCGGCGCAGGCGCTGCCGGTCTTGGTCTTGGCATAGCCGGAAACGTTCAGGCGCGCGGCGTGTTCCGCGATCTCGGAACAGACTTCACCTTCAAAACCCGGGCGGCAGTGCATAAAAAGGGTGTTCATTGAATCTCCTGGCAACTGGCTTGCTGTAGCGCAATACCTGTCATGAAAACGCGCGCATGATAGCCGAGTTCGGAACCTTGGACTTAACGATAGAGTCCAGTTATTAGCCTGCTAATGAAAACAGGGCTAAGTTGAAAGCTCTGTTCGTCCCGTCAGGTCCGTAGCCGTGCGGACCATAAGGAGTCATGTAATGTCATCCCTTGATAGCCTGAGAACCCTTAAAACCCTGCAAATCGACGCCAAAACCTACCATTACTTCAGCTTGCCCGAAGCCGCCAAGAGCCTCGGTGACCTGGACAAGCTGCCGATGTCCCTCAAGGTGCTGCTGGAAAACCTGCTGCGCTGGGAAGACAACAAGACCGTCACCGGCACCGACCTCAAGGCCATCGCCGCCTGGCTGAAAGAACGCCAGTCCGACCGCGAGATTCAATACCGCCCGGCCCGCGTGCTGATGCAAGACTTTACCGGCGTACCCGCTGTGGTCGACCTGGCCGCCATGCGCGCCGCCGTGGCCAAGGCCGGTGGTGACCCGCAACGCATCAACCCACTCTCCCCCGTGGACTTGGTGATCGACCACTCGGTGATGGTCGACAAGTTCGGCACCACCAGCGCCTTTGAGCAGAACGTCGACATCGAAATGCAGCGCAACGGCGAGCGCTACGCCTTCCTGCGTTGGGGCCAAAGTGCCTTCGACAACTTCAGCGTAGTGCCACCGGGCACCGGCATCTGCCACCAGGTCAACCTCGAATACCTCGGCCGCACCGTGTGGACCAAGGACGAAGACGGCCGCACCTACGCCTTCCCCGACACCTTGGTCGGCACTGACTCGCACACCACCATGATCAACGGCCTCGGCGTACTCGGCTGGGGCGTGGGCGGGATCGAAGCGGAAGCGGCGATGCTCGGCCAGCCGGTGTCGATGCTGATCCCGGAAGTGATCGGCTTCAAGCTCACCGGCAAATTGAAAGAAGGTATTACCGCCACCGACCTGGTGCTGACCGTCACGCAGATGCTGCGTAAGAAAGGCGTGGTGGGCAAATTCGTCGAGTTCTACGGCGACGGCCTGGCCGACTTGCCTTTGGCCGACCGTGCCACCATCGCCAACATGGCCCCGGAATACGGCGCCACCTGCGGATTCTTCCCGGTGGATGAGGTGACGCTGGACTACCTGCGCCTGTCCGGTCGCCCGGCAGAAACCGTCAAGCTGGTGGAGGCCTACACCAAGGCGCAGGGTTTGTGGCGTAATGCCGGCCAGGAACCGGTGTTCACCGACACCCTGGCCCTGGACATGGGCAGTGTCGAAGCCAGCCTCGCCGGGCCGAAACGCCCGCAGGACCGTGTTTCGCTGCCAAACGTCGGCCAAGCCTTCAGCGACTTCCTCGACCTGCAATTCAAACCGACCAACAAAGAAGAAGGCCGCCTGGAAAGCGAAGGCGGCGGCGGTGTAGCCGTGGGCAATGCCGACCTGGTCGGCGAAACCGATTATGAATACGACGGCCACACCTATCGCCTGAAAAACGGCGCGGTGGTGATCGCCGCCATTACCTCGTGCACCAACACCTCGAACCCCAGCGTGATGATGGCCGCAGGTCTGGTGGCGAAAAAAGCCGTGGAAAAGGGCCTGACCAGCAAACCTTGGGTAAAAACCTCGCTGGCGCCCGGCTCCAAAGTGGTTACGGACTACTACAAAGCGGCGGGCCTGACCCAATACCTGGACAAGCTCGGCTTCGACTTGGTGGGTTACGGCTGCACTACCTGCATCGGCAACTCCGGCCCACTGCCGGAGCCCATCGAAAAAGCCATCCAGAAAGCCGACCTCGCGGTGGCCTCGGTACTGTCCGGCAACCGCAACTTTGAAGGCCGCGTGCACCCGCTGGTGAAAACCAACTGGCTGGCCTCACCACCACTGGTGGTCGCCTATGCGTTGGCCGGCACCGTGCGCATCGATATCAGCAGCGAGCCGCTGGGCGAAGGCAAAGACGGCAAGCCGGTGTACCTGAAAGACATCTGGCCAAGCAGCCAGGAAATCGCCGACGCCGTGGCGCAGGTGAGCACCGGCATGTTCCACAAGGAATACGCCGAGGTGTTTGCCGGTGACGAGCAGTGGCAAGCGATTGAAGTGCCCCAGGCGGCGACTTATGTGTGGCAGAAGGATTCCACCTACATTCAGCACCCACCGTTCTTCGACGACATTGCCGGGCCATTGCCGGTGATCAAAGACGTCCAGGGCGCCAACGTGCTGGCCTTGCTGGGCGACTCGGTGACCACCGACCACATCTCCCCGGCCGGCAACATCAAGGCCGACAGCCCTGCTGGCCGCTACCTGCGCGAGCAGGGCGTGGAACCGCGTGACTTCAACTCCTACGGCTCACGCCGAGGCAACCATGAAGTGATGATGCGCGGCACCTTCGCCAATATCCGTATCCGCAATGAAATGCTCGGCGGCGAAGAAGGCGGCAACACGCTGTACATTCCCACCGGCGAGAAAATGCCGATTTACGACGCGGCCATGAAATACCAGGCGTCGGGCACGCCGCTGGTGGTGATCGCGGGCCAGGAATACGGCACCGGCTCAAGCCGCGACTGGGCGGCCAAGGGCACTAACCTGCTGGGGGTCAAGGCGGTGATCGCCGAGAGCTTCGAGCGGATTCACCGTTCCAACCTGGTGGGCATGGGCGTGCTGCCGCTGCAGTTCAAGCTGGATCAGAACCGCAAGGCGCTCAAACTCACCGGCAAAGAGAAAATCGACATCCTTGGGCTGACCAATGCCGAGATCGAACCGCGGATGAACCTGACGCTGGTGATCACGCGCGAGGATGGCAGCAGCGAGAAGATCGAGGTGCTGTGCCGGATTGATACGCTCAATGAAGTGGAATACTTCAAGGCGGGCGGCATCTTGCACTATGTACTGCGCCAGTTGATCGCGTCCTAAGCAACACTGGAGATCAAATGTGGGAGCTGGCTTGCCTGCTCCCACAGTTTTTGATCACATTCCAGGCATGAAAAAGGCGCTGCATCTTTCGATGCAGCGCCTTTTTCATGCGGTACGGTTTAGGCGAACAACCACTTCCACAACAACACCAGCACGACAACCGCCAGCACCGGCCGCGCAATGCGGTAGGCCTTGGGATGCTTGCGCTTCCATTGCTTGACCACACCGCTGAACTTGTCGCTGAAGGTTTTGCTCCAGGCATACGCCTGGTTGATCCCGCCTACGCGCTCGTCATCCAGGTTCTGCGGCGCCGTCGCGCGGCCCAGTTGCTTGCTGACCCAGCGGTTGACGCGGGTCATGATGCGGTTGCTCAACGGGCGTTCAATGTCACAGAACAGGATCACGCGGGTCTGGTCGGTTTCGTTCTTCACCCAGTGCACGTAGGTTTCGTCGAACATCACGTCTTCACCGTCGCGCCAGGCGTAGACCTGGCCGTCGACGAAGATGCGGCAGTCGTCGGAATTCGGCGTGGACAGGCCCAGGTGATAGCGCAGGGAACCGGCAAACGGGTCACGGTGCGGGTTGAGGTGGCTGCCACCCGGCAACAGCGCGAACATCGCGCCCTTGACGTTCGGAATGCTGCTGACCAGCGCCACGGTTTTCGGGCACAGCGCCTCGGCCGACGGCAGCGGTTTGTCGTACCACTTGAGGTAGAAACGCTTCCAGCCTTTTTTGAAGAACGAACCGAAACCGGCGTCGTTGTTCTTTTCGGCGGCGCGGATGTAACCCTCGTCGAACAGGTGCATGGCCTCTTCGCGGATCACTTCCCAGTTGTCCTTGAGCACATCCAGTTCCGGGAACTTGCTGCGGTCCAGATAGGGCTTGGACGGCACAGCCGAAAACAGGTACATCAGGGCGTTATACGGGGCGAACAGCGCCGAATGGTTGACGAACTGGCGCAGCATCGGCAAACGGGCCTTGCCACGCAGGTGCACATACAGCGTGCTGCCGATAAACAGCAGCAACACCGACAGTTTGGCGGCCAAAGAAAAGGTCATGCAGCAACTCCTGGAAATAAGCGCCTGGCCAACAGCCTCCCATCAACGGGAAACCAGACGTAACAGCCGGCCATGATAAACACTTGGGCCATTATGCAGAAGGCCCAGGCCGACCGGCTGACCTGCATCAAACCCTGCGGCGAACAATCAAGCCTGGTTTTCCTGCTCGGTAAACAAATCACTGAACAGCATACTCGACAGGTAGCGCTCGCCGGAGTCCGGCAGGATCACCACGATGGTCTTGCCCTGCATTTCCGGCTTCTCGGCCAGGCGCACGGCCACGGCCATGGCCGCACCGCAGGAAATACCGCACAAAATGCCTTCTTCCTGCATCAAGCGCAGGGCCATGGCCTTGGATTCTTCATCGGTCACCAGTTCCACGCGGTCAACCATCGACAAATCGAGGTTTTTCGGCACAAACCCGGCGCCAATTCCCTGGATTTTGTGCGGGCTCGGCTTGATCTCTTCACCCGCCAGTGCCTGGGTGATCACCGGCGACACCATCGGCTCCACCGCCACCGACAGAATCGGCTTGCCGGCAATGTTCTTGATATAGCGCGACACGCCGGTAATGGTGCCGCCGGTGCCCACGCCTGCGACCAGCACGTCCACGGCGCCATCGGTGTCGTTCCAGATTTCCGGGCCGGTGGTTTTTTCGTGAATCGCCGGGTTGGCCGGGTTTTCGAACTGGCCTGGCATAAAGTAGGTGGCCGAGTCGCTGGCAACGATCTCAGCAGCTTTGGCGATGGCGCCTGGCATGCCCTTGGCCGGCTCGGTCAGCACCAGCTCGGCGCCCAGAGCCTTGAGCACTTTACGCCGTTCGATGCTCATCGACGCCGGCATGGTCAGCAGCAGCTTGTAGCCACGGGCGGCGGCTACAAAAGCAAGGCCGATGCCGGTGTTGCCGGAGGTCGGTTCTACAATGGTCATGCCCGGCTTGAGTTTGCCGCTGCTTTCAGCGTCCCAGATCATGTTCGCGCCAATGCGGCACTTCACCGAATAGCCTGGGTTTCGCCCCTCGATCTTGGCCAGAATGGTCACGCCACGCGGTGCGATGCGGTTGATCTGCACCAGGGGCGTGTTGCCGATGGAGTGCGCGTTGTCTGCAAAGATACGGCTCATGACGGGTCCTTAAGGCAATTTCAACAAGGCCCCAAGGGTATGCCTCAGGCCTTTGGGCGTCCAGTCAGAGGAACGTTGCGCCTGCGCGCGCGGTCCATCGCCTATACCGTTGGAGAACCTGCACATGAAACGTCGCTACAGTGGGCTGCTATGGATCGTCGCCGTACTGGTGGTAGTACTGATCGCCCTGGACCTCGCCCTGCCCTACCTGGTGCGCAACTACCTGAACGACAAGCTCGCCGACATGGGCGACTACCGTGGCCAAATCACCGATGTGGACGTGGCCCTGTGGCGTGGCGCCTATAAGATCAACGGCCTGCAGATCGTCAAGGTCGACGGCAAGGTGCCTGTGCCGTTCGTCAAGGCGCCGGTGATCGACCTGTCGGTGAGCTGGCATTCGCTGTGGTACGACCATGCGGTGGTTGCCGAGGCACAATTCTTTCAGCCGGAGCTGAATTTCGTCGACGGCGGCAACCAGCAGGCATCCCAGACCGGTAAGGGCACCGACTGGCGTGAACAACTGAGCAAATTGCTGCCGATCACCCTCAACGAAGTGCGAATTCAGGACGGCAAGATCGCCTTCCACAACTTCAATTCCAAGCCACCGGTGAATATCTACGCCACCCAGGTCAACGCCAGCTTCTATAACCTGACTAACGTGGTGGACATCAAAGGCAAACGCGACGCCACCTTTGAAGGCAAGGCGCAGTTACTCGGCCAGGCGCCGCTGGAAGCCACAGCGGCGTTCGACCCGCTGAGCAACTTTGAAGATTTCGAATTCCGCTTTCGCGCCAAGGATATTCAACTCAAGCGCCTGAACGACTTCGCCTCCGCCTACGGCAAATTCGACTTCAAGGCCGGCACTGGCGCCGTAGTGATCGAAGCCCAGGCCGAAAAAGGCCAGTTGAGCGGCTACATCAAGCCGCTGTTGCGCGACGTGGAAGTCTTTGATTGGAAGCAAGACGTTGAGAACAAAGACAAAAACATTTTCCGCTCGATTTGGGAGGCCGTGGTCGGCGCCAGCGAGACGGTGTTGAAAAACCAGAACAAAAACCAGTTTGCCACCCGCGTCGAACTCAGTGGCAGCGTGCATCAGCAAAATGTCAGCGCGTTCTCTGCGTTTTTGTCGATTTTGCGTAATGGGTTTATCCAGGCGTTCAATGCGCGGTATGAGCAGCCCAAGCCAAGTGCTGACTAAGTCACACGCCCGAGGGCAACTATGGTGAAACACTGAGCCCTCGTTTATCGTAGCGCCGAGTAAACTCCAACGACTAGTAAGGACACTAAAATGCGCATCTGCGGCTGGATACTGACAATTCTTGGTTATCTTTGGGCCTTTTCGGGCTGTATGCGATTGATCATATCCGCCATTGAAGGCGGGCCGATGGCCCGCCAGATGATCCTCATAAGCTTGGGCACACTGGTTTTAGCAGCACTCGCCCTGTGGGGCGGCAGCAAGCTCAGGGATAAAGCCGATGCGCGGGCGTATGCGTTGGAAAAAAACCGCTAGCGGTCACGCGTGACCGGCCATTCAGAGACTGAATAACCCGTCTGCGTTCACAGTCGCCGGGGCTGCGCGGTATAGTCCTGGCATTGATGAATTCGAGGAATGACCGATGAAGTTCGAAGGCACCCAGGCCTATGTGGCTACCGATGACCTGAAACTGGCCGTCAACGCCGCCATCACCCTGGAGCGGCCGCTGCTGGTCAAGGGCGAGCCCGGCACCGGCAAGACCATGCTCGCCGAGCAACTGGCCGAATCCTTCGGCGCCAAGTTGATCACCTGGCATATCAAGTCCACCACCAAGGCGCACCAGGGCCTCTACGAGTACGACGCCGTCAGCCGCCTGCGCGACTCGCAGCTGGGCGTGGACAAGGTCCACGACGTGCGCAATTACCTGAAGAAGGGCAAGCTCTGGGAGGCTTTCGAGTCCGAGGAGCGGGTGATTCTGCTGATCGATGAAATCGACAAGGCCGACATCGAGTTCCCCAACGACTTGCTGCAAGAACTCGACAAGATGGAGTTCTACGTCTACGAAATCGACGAGACCATCAAGGCCAAGAAGCGCCCGATCATCATCATTACCTCCAACAACGAAAAAGAGCTGCCGGACGCGTTCCTGCGCCGCTGCTTCTTCCACTACATCGCCTTCCCCGACCGCACGACCCTGCAAAAGATCGTCGATGTGCATTACCCCGACATCAAGAAAGACTTGGTCAGCGAAGCGCTGGATGTGTTCTTCGATGTGCGCAAAGTGCCGGGCCTGAAGAAAAAGCCCTCCACGTCCGAGCTGGTCGACTGGCTCAAGCTGCTGATGGCCGACAACATCGGCGAAGCCGTGCTGCGCGAACGCGACCCCACCAAGGCCATCCCGCCGCTGGCCGGCGCTCTGGTGAAGAATGAACAAGACGTTCAGTTGCTGGAACGCCTGGCATTCATGAGCCGTCGCGGTAATCGATAATGTTGCTCAACCTGTTCAACGAGATGCGCGCCGCCAAGGTGCCGGTGTCGGTGCGTGAACTGCTGGACCTGATCAACGCCTTGAAACAGCGCATGGTCTTCGCCGACATGGACGAGTTTTACTACTTGGCCCGCGCGATCCTGGTCAAGGATGAACGGCATTTCGACAAGTTCGACCGTGCGTTCGGTGCCTATTTCAACGGCCTGGAAAAACTCGACGATCACCTGCAGGCGCTGATCCCCGAAGAGTGGCTGCGCAAGGAATTCGAACGTTCGCTGAGCGATGAAGAGCGCGCGCAGATCCAGTCCCTCGGCGGCCTGGACAAGCTCATCGAAGAATTCAAGAAACGTCTGGAAGAACAAAAAGAACGCCATGCCGGCGGCAACAAGTGGATCGGCACCGGCGGCACCAGCCCGTTCGGCTCGGGTGGCTATAACCCGGAAGGTATTCGCGTGGGCGATGCCGGCAAGCGCCAGGGCAAGGCCGTGAAGGTGTGGGACCAGCGCGAGTACAAGAACCTTGACGATCAGGTCGAGTTGGGCACGCGCAACATCAAGATCGCCCTGCGCCGCCTGCGCAAGTTCGCGCGCCAGGGTGCGGCGGAAGAGCTGGACATCGACGGCACCATCGACCACACGGCACGGGATGCCGGGCTGCTGAATATCCAGATGCGTCCGGAGCGGCGCAACACCATCAAGCTGTTGCTGCTGTTCGACATTGGCGGCTCGATGGACGCCCATGTGAAGATCTGCGAAGAGCTGTTTTCTGCGTGCAAGACTGAGTTCAAGCACCTGGAGTATTTCTACTTCCACAACTTCGTGTACGAGTCGGTGTGGAAGAACAACCAACGCCGCACCTCGGAACGCACCTCCACCCAGGATTTACTGCACAAGTACGGCGCCGACTACAAAGTGATCTTTATCGGCGATGCGTCAATGGCGCCGTATGAAATCACCCAGGCCGGCGGCAGCGTCGAGCACTGGAATGAAGAACCTGGGTATGTGTGGATGCAACGCTTCATGGCCAAGTACAAGAAGCTGATCTGGATAAACCCGTACCCGAAGGACACCTGGGGCTATACGGCGTCGACGGGGATCGTGCGCGAGTTGGTGGAAGACCAGATGTACCCGCTGACGCTGCGGGGCCTGGAAGAAGGGATGCGCTTTCTCTCCAAGTAAATAGATCGTTCCCACGCTCCGCGTGGGAACGCAGCCCAGGACGCTCTGCGTCCCAAAGCTTGACGCAGAGCGTCACAAGAGGCATTCCCACGCAGAGCGTGGGAACGATCAGAACCGCTGCAAAAAGTCGATATGTTGCCGATGCGCCGTTTCCTGCACCACCGGCGCCAACCTGACCTTCTCTCCCGGCAAACACTGCGCCAGCCGCGCCAGCGCCAAGGGCGTCAACGCGCCCAAGCGCGGGTAACCGCCGATGGTCTGCCGATCATTGAGCAACACAATCGGCTGCCCATCCGGCGGCACCTGGATCGCTCCCAATGGAATACCTTCAGAGATCAACGACGGTCCCTGATACTGCAACGGCGTGCCCAGCAGGCGCATGCCCATGCGGTCGGCGCGGCTGTCCAGCGCCCATTCGGTGTTGAAGGCATCGAACAAACTCTGCCCGCTGAACTGGCCGATCTGTGCACCGACAATCACGTCCAAGGGAGCCTTGGCAGGCAAGTTGGGCGCGCTCAGCACCTTCATCGCACCGCCCTTTCCGGAATACATCAACCGCCCGCCTTCGACCAAGGCTTTACCGAAACCGTCCAGCCCACCCAACGCTTCACGCACCACCGTGGCACAACTGCCCAGCACCGCCGGCGCATCAAAGCCGCCAGGCGCCGCCAGGTAAGCCCGCGCGCCACTGAACGGCTGGGTAAAGCGCAGCCGCTGGCCCTTTTGCAGGATGAAACTGCGCCCCGGGCTGATCGCGCGTTCATCGATATACGCGCCCAGATCCGCACCGGCCAGCGCCAGCAAGCAATAATCTTCAGCCTGTAGGGTGAACCCGCCCAAGGTGATTTCCACCACCGGCGCGTCCAGCGCATTGTCCAACAGCCAGTTGGCCCACGACATCGACACCCAATCCAGCGCGCCGCCCTGAGTCACGCCCAGGTGCCGCACGCCAAAGCGACCGGCATCCTGCAACAGGCACAGCGGCGTGCTGGCCTCGATCAACAAGCGGCTCATGCGTGCGCCTCCAACGGCGTGTCATCGCCACCCAGGTGAATAAATTCAGCGTGATCAACGGCTTCGAAACGCACCGTATCGCCGGGCTGCATCAGGCTGTAGCCGTCGCGTTCACGGTCGAACAGTTTGGCCGGGGTGCGACCGATCAGGTTCCAACCGCCCGGCGAGACCACCGGGTACGCGGCGGTTTGCCGTTCGGCGATGCCGACGCTGCCGGCCGCCACGCGTTTGCGCGGGGTATTCAGGCGTGGCGTGGCGAGGATTTCGTCCACCAGCCCCATAAAGGCAAAACCAGGGGCGAAACCCAGGGCGAACACTTGGTATTCGTGGGCGCTGTGGCGGCGGATCACTTCGCCTACCGACAGGCCGCTGCGCTGGCTGAGCAGCGTCAGCTCCGGGCCGACACTCAGGTCGTACCACACCGGCAACACGTGACACTGGCCGCTGCCCTGGGCCTGAGGCTGCAGGTCGGCCAGCGCCTGGCCGATCAACTCCCTGGCCTGGGCCGGGCTCAACGCGGTGAGGTCGTAGTGCACCATCAGCGTGGTGTAGGACGGCACCAAATCCACCAGTGCCGGGCCAAAGCCTTCGCGCAGGCGTTGAGTGGCGGCGAGCATCCACGGCATGTTGGCTTCGGCAATCAGATCAAACAGACGCACCATCAGGCAGTCGATCGCTACCACTTCAATGCGTGGCTTCATGCTGGCTTCAACGCCTCGCGGATACGCTGCACAGCGGCAATCGAACTGGCGTTGTCGCCATGCACACACAGGGTGTTGGCCTGCAACACCAAGGCGCTGCCGTCGCTGGCGGTCAGGGCTTCACCACGGGAAATAGTCAGGGCCTGTTGCACGATGGTTTCGGAGTCATGGTGCACGGCACCCGGCAACTGGCGCGACACCAAATGCCCTTTGTGGTCGTAGGCACGGTCGGCGAAGGCCTCGAACCACAGCGTCACCCCGTATTCATCGCCCAAGGCCTGGGCCGCGCTGTTGTCGCGGGTAGCCAGCAGCATCAGCGGCAGGTCGCCATAAGCGGCGACGGCCTGGATCACCGCGCGCAATTGCGTGGGGTTGGCCATCATGTCGTTGTACATCGCGCCATGGGGTTTGACGTAGCTGACCCGCGCGCCTTGGGCGCGGCAGATGCCGTCGAGGGCGCCGATCTGGTAGTGCAACAGGTCCTGGATTTCCTGCGGTGTGTAGGCCATGGAGCGGCGGCCGAACCCTTGCAGGTCCTGGTACGCCGGGTGTGCGCCCACTTGCACGCCGTGCTTGAGGGCCAGGGTGACGGTCTTGCGCATGATGCTCGGGTCACCGGCATGAAAGCCGCAGGCGACGTTGGCGCAATCAATGAATGGCATAACCTCGGCGTCCAGACCCATGGTCCAATTGCCAAAACTTTCGCCAATGTCGCAATTCAATAGAAGACGGCTCACGGTCGGTGTACCTCCAGGCGTTGTATTTTTTGTAGTGTGGGATTTTTCGCACAGAACTGGCAACTTGTCCTGACACCCCAACGACGCTTATCGTGGAATGCCTCGATTTTTGGCGTTTGCCCGGTGCGGCGTCCAACTAATAAAAACCGATCCATGCATAAGAAAAGTTGATCCCATGAATTTGAAGTTCCTCGAAACCTTCGTCTGGGTGGCCAAGCTCAAGAGCTTTCGCCTGACCGCCGAGAAGCTGTTCACCACCCAGGCCTCGATTTCCAGCCGCATTGCGGTGCTGGAAAGCGAGTTGGGTGTGAAGCTGTTTCTGCGCGACTCACGTGGGGTGAGCCTGACCCCGGAAGGCTTGAAGGTGCTCGATTACGCCGAGCAGATGATGGTGACCATGCAGGGTTTGAAGCAGTCCCTGGAGACCACCAGCAGCAAGGTCGGGCGGATTCGCATCGGGGCGATGGACACCGTGATTCACACCTGGCTCAGCCCGCTGGTCGCCGAATTGATGGACCACTTCCCGCTGGTAGAAATCGAGTTGGTCGCCGATACCGCGCTGAACTTGAGCGATCAACTGCAAAAAGGCTTCCTCGACCTGATCCTGCAAACCGACCTGCTGCGCCTCGAAACCGTGCGCAGCCTGGAACTGGCCAGCCACCCGATGGCCTGGATCGTCGCCAGCCATTCGATCTACAACCGCGACTACGCCTCCCTCGCCGAAGTGGCCCGTGAGCGCATCATCACCTATTCGAAAAACTCCCACCCGCACCAGGACGTGCTGAGCCTGATGCAGGCTAACGGCGTGGCCGCGCCGCGCATGAACTGTGTGAATTCGGTGTCGGCGATTACGCGCTTGCTGCGCGATGGCTTCGGCATAGGCGCCCTGCCGCCGGTGCTGGTGATGGAAGAATTGGCGCGCGGGGAATTGGTGATGTTGCCGATGGCGCAGAAACTGCCGAACTTGCAGGTGGTGGTGTCGTGGCGTGTGGGCGTGGAGTTGGTGGAGGAGATTGTCGGGCTGTGCCAGAAGGTGGTGGCAAGGTATGCCGAAGAGGTCGGCGAAGAACACATGCTACTGACGAAACCGGATTGATCGTTCCCACGCTCTGCGTGGGAACGCGGGCCAGGACGCTCCGCGTCCCAAAACGTGACGCGGAGCGTCACAAGAGGCATTCCCACGCGGAGCGTGGGAACGATCATCATCAAAGGCCTTTGAGGTCTCGCTCTTCAATCGGCCGGCTCTGGCGCAGGCGCTTGCCGCCCAACACCACCCAGTCGATCAAGCGGAACAGGCATTCGATGCCGAACGACAACAGCATCGCCCCGCCCAGGCCCCAGCCCATGGCCTCAGGCGTCAGCAGAATCTGGTAGCTGTAGCCATTCCAGGTTTCCAGGCGAATCGCCGGGTCGGCGGCCACCGCCACTTGCAACGCGCGGATGTACCACGGGCCTTGCATGGCCTGGAACTGCTTGTCCAACGCGACCTGGCGATCAAGCATGCTGCCCAGGCTGTTGGCGTCGCTCTGGAACACCGGGTCATCACTGGCGCGGTAATGCGCCACCAGCGCCTTCAAGTCACCATTGAAGAACTGCCGCGCGGTGGTTTCAAACCCGCTGAGGCCGGTCTGGGCCTCGATCAGGTGGGCTTCGACGCGCTTGGCGTAGTCGTTGATAAACCCCGGCACTTGCACACCGACCAACAAGCCAATCGCAAACAGCACCAACCGCAGATAACTGAGCAGCATGGTCGATATCCTTACTCGGTAATGCCCTGGCTGACGCATTCACCGCGTCGCCACAGGCTCCATTGGCCCGGTTCGTAGCGGGTCCAGTTTTCGTTGTCGGTCAGCGGCTCGGTGGCGATCACCGTGACCACATCATTTGGCGTGGTTTCAGCCTGAAAATCGACGATCACGTCGACATCTTTCAAGCGCGCCGGGCCAAACGGTGCGCGCCGGGTAATCTGCGCGAGTTTGGTCGAGCAGTAGCAAAACAGCCAGTCGCCGTCGCTGAGCAAGCAGTTGAACACGCCTTTGCTGCGGTATTCGGCGCAGGCGGCGATCAGGTCCGGTAGCACTTGCTCAATGTCCACCGGCTCCGGGAAGGCTTCGCGCACCCGGTTGAGCAGGTCGCAGAACGCCGCTTCGCTGTCGGTATCGCCCACCGGCCGGTAGAACGTGGCGCGCGGGTTGAAGTCCGCCAGTTGGCCGTTGTGCGCGAAACACCAGTTGCGGCCCCACAGTTCGCGCACGAACGGGTGGGTGTTGGCCAGGCTGACCTTGCCCACATTGGCCTGGCGGATATGGCCAATCACCACTTCACTTTTGATCGGATAACGCTGCACCAGCAGCGCGACTTCCGATTCGCAGCTGGCGGCCGGGTCCTGGAACAGACGCAGGCCACGGCCCTCATAGAAGGCAATGCCCCAACCGTCGCGGTGAGGGCCGGTACGCCCGCCCCGCTGCATCAGCCCGGTAAAGCTGAACACGATATCGGTGGGGACGTTGGCACTCATGCCCAATAATTCACACATGCCAGGGCTCTCGCTGCAGGGCGGACAACGTTAAAGGCGCGGTTCGACCCGCATACCGCTGGTGGGCGCCGGGCGACGGAATGGCTCGTCGTCTTCGTCCACCGGCTCGGCGGCCAAGGCTGCATCGGCAGCGGCCTTGCGCTCACGGCGGGCAGTGGCGGCGCGCTCGATGGGCCAGCGGATCAACACAAACACGATGTACACGCCAAAGGCGATCATCGTGTACATGAACAGATCGGAGATGGCGCGCCAGGCGTTATTGCCGACATGCAGCACCAGATCCAACGCTGTGATCGCCACGGCCGGCGCAAACTGGGTCTTGACCGGGTCGACGATGGTCGGGCTGAACAGCAGCACCGCCATCAGCAACTGCAGCGGCTCGCGCAGCCAGCGCCAGATCCAGCGGGTCATGCGCCACCACACCAACAGGCAGCCCAAAGCGGCGAAGGCGTAAAGGCCCCAAGCGGTCAGATAGTCGTTCTCGGTCATGGTGTCCATGGCAAGGTAGGCAAACAGGCGGCTATGATAACGGCTTTTGCGTGTCTCGGCTGCAATGCCTGCCACCATCCGCCAGACAGAGAGTGATCCATGCCTTCATCGACCCACATCACTGCCGCCCCGATTGCCCGCAAGGCCGAAGGCCAGGACCCGTACGCCTGGCTGCAACAGCGTGACACGCCTGAAGTCCTCGATTACCTCAAAGCCGAAAACGCCTTTCAGGAAGCGCAACTCGCCGACCAGCAGGCGCTGCGTGAAACCCTGTTCGAAGAGATCAAGGGCCGCATTCTCGAAACCGACTTGTCCCTGCCCTCGCCGTGGGGGCCGTACCTGTATTACACACGCACCACCGCCGGTGACGAATACGCCCGCCACTACCGCTGCCGCCGCCCGGCGGATGACAGCAACGCGGTGGACGACAGCAGCGAAGAACTGCTGCTCGACCCCAACGTACTGGCCAATGGTGGCTTTTTCTCCTTGGGCGCGTTCAGCATCAGCCCCGACCACCAGCGCCTGGCCTACAGCCTGGACACCAGCGGTGAAGAGATTTACACCCTGTTCGTGAAGGAATTGGCCACCGGCAAAGTCAGCGAGCTGGAGTTCGAGGACTGCGACGGCAGCATGACCTGGGCGAATGACAGCCTGACCCTGTTCTTCACTGAGCTGGACGACACCCATCGCCCGCACAAGCTCTATCGCTACCGCCTGGATGGCACGGCGGCGCAGGAAGTGTTCCACGAGCCTGACGGACGTTTCTTCCTGCATTGCTACCGCTCCAGCTCCGAGCGCCAGTTGCTGCTGGCCCTGGGCAGCAAGACCACCAGCGAAATCTGGGCACTCGACGCCGACCAGCCACACCTCGACTTCGCCTGCCTGGCGCCACGGGTCGAAAACCACGAATACGACGTGGACCACGGCCAGCTTGACGGCGAGTGGACCTGGTTTATCCGCAGTAACCGCGACGGCATCAACTACGCGCTGTTCGTCGCCGCCGACACCGGCAGCGTGCCCACCGAAGATCAATGGCACAACCTGATCCCGCACAGCGACGAGGTGATGCTCGATGGCGTGAGCCTCAACGCCAGCGCGATGACCTTGAGCCTGCGCATCGGCGGCCTGCCGGTGATCGAAGTGCACCCGCAGGACGTACAAGCCTATCGCGTGGAACTGCCAGACGCCGCCTATAGCCTTTACGTACAGAACAGCCTGGAATTTTCCAGCGACAAGATTCGCCTGCGCTACGAAGCCCTCAATCGCCCGGCCCAGGTGCGCCAGCTGGACTTGGCCAGCGGCGCGCAAGTGGTGCTCAAGGAAACCCCGGTACTGGGCGTGTTCAACGCGGACGACTACGTCAGCCAACGCCTGTGGGCCACCTCCGCCGATGGCACCCAGGTGCCGATCAGCCTGGTGGTCAAACGCGACCAGCTCGGCAAGCCGACGCCGCTGTACCTCTACGGTTATGGCGCCTACGGCCATAGCCTCGATCCGTGGTTCTCGCATGCACGCTTGAGCCTGCTGGATCGCGGCGTGGCGTTTGCCATCGCGCATGTACGCGGCGGCGGTGAACTGGGTGAAGCCTGGTATCGCAACGGCAAGCAGGAACACAAACAGAACACCTTCAGCGACTTTATCGCCTGCGCCGAGCACTTGATCGCCGCAGGCCTGACCACCTCCAGGCAGCTGGCGATCAGCGGTGGCAGTGCCGGTGGCTTGTTGATCGGTGCGGTGCTCAACCAGCGCCCGGACCTGTTTCAGGCCGCGATTGCCGAAGTGCCGTTCGTCGACGTGCTCAACACCATGCTCGACCCCGAGCTGCCGCTGACCATCACCGAGTATGACGAGTGGGGTAACCCTGAAGAGCCCCAGGTGTACGAACGCATCAAGGCCTACGCGCCATACGAGAATGTCAGCGCCCAGGCCTACCCGGCCACGCTGGTCATCGCTGGCTATAACGACAGCCGCGTGCAGTACTGGGAAGCGGCCAAGTGGGTGGCCAAGCTGCGTGACACCAAGACGGACGACAACCTGCTGCTGCTCAAGACCGAATTGGGCGCCGGCCATGGCGGGATGAGCGGTCGTTACCAGGGATTACGTGACGTAGCGCTCGAATATGCATTTGTGTTCAAGGCGCTGGGGCTGATTTAAGGAACTTAGGACGGCGGTCCTGTCTGAACACACAGACCGCCTACTTGATTGATGGACCAAGATTGCAGCCATGCCATTACCGACGTTAATGAACAATGAAATCCGCGACATGCTCATGGACTGCGGCCTGTTCGATCCCTTGTTGCCGGAAGACTTTCACGTCGCCGCCGGTTTCTTCAATATCAGCAGCATTGCCCGCGATGAGGTGATTTTCCTCGAGGGCGATGCCGGCACCTTCATGTGCATCATCCACAGCGGCCAGGTGGCGGTGCAGAAAACCAACCACGACGGCCAGCGCCTGACCATCGCCACCCTGCGCAGTGGCCGGGCCTTCGGCGAAATGGCGGTGCTCGATGGCGAGCGGCGTTCGGCCAGCTGCATCGCCGCCAGTGATTGTGTGCTGTTGAACCTGGGCAAGGATTCCCTGGAAAAAATGCTCAACGAAGCGCCCAGGGTTGCCGCCAAGATCATCCGCGCTATCGCGATTGCCTTGTCCAAGCGCCTGCGCATGGCCGACGGGCAATTGCTGTCGCAACAGTTTTAACCGCCGGGGGTTTTCGGTTTGCTGTCGTTTTGCAGCAGGCCGGGCACGCCTTGATCCTTCGGCGGCGTCGGCAACACAATCGGCACCAGCGCCGGTGAGCCGTTCGCCGTGGCTTTAGGCGCGACGGGCGGGGTGACTTGCGGGTACGGCGTGGGCGTCGGCGTGCCCGGCGCACCGGGGGTTGGCGCGGGGGCGACCGGCACGGTTTGCAACTCCTGAGCCTGAGCCGCACCCAATGTGAACGCGCCAAGCACAATGACCGTTAGAATACTGCACTTCATCGATGGCTCCATGGCCTGACCGGAATGTCGTAAGGCTACTCCCAACCGCGCAAGAATGCCCTTCCCAATGAGATTTCCATGAAACGTTTCGTTCTGCTCGACACTACTCCGATCCCCGATAACGGCGGTGCCTTGTGCCTGTTCGAATACGGCGAGGATTTTGTCATCAAGATCCAGGGCGGTGACGGCGGCCAGTTGATGAACACGCGCATGCACGGTTCCGAAGACGCGCTGGCGGAAATTCCCTGCCGCAAAGTCGCCGGCCGCCCGGGTTCGCGGGTGCTGATTGGCGGGTTGGGCATGGGCTTCACGCTGGCCTCGGCGCTCAAGCATTTGGGCAAGACCGCCGAAGTGGTGGTCGCCGAATTGGTGCCTGGCGTGGTGGAGTGGAACCGTGGGCCACTGGGCGAAAAGTCCGGTCGCCCGCTGCTGGACCCGCGCACGGTGATTCGCCTGGAAGACGTGGCGAAAGTGCTGCAGGCAGAGCCTCAGGGCTTTGACGCGATCATGCTCGACGTGGACAACGGCCCCGAAGGCCTGACGCAAAAAGCCAACAGCTGGCTCTACTCCGCCGGTGGCCTGGCCGCCTGCGCCAAGGCCCTGCGGCCCAAGGGCGTGTTGGCGGTATGGTCGGCGAGTGCCGACAAGCTGTTCAGCGACAAACTGCGCAAAGCCGGTTTCAAGGCTGAGGAAGTGCAGGTGTTTGCCCATGGCAATAAAGGCACTCGGCACACCATTTGGATTGCCGAGAAGCTCAAGGGCTGAGCCCCGCCGACACCACAAATCCCGTGTGGGAGCTGGCTTGCCTGCGATTGCGCCGCATCAGTCGCCACACGTGTTGACTGAAATACCGCTATCGCAGGCAAGCCAGCTCCCACATTTTTGATCGGTGTTAATCCCGGGATTTGCGGTAATCAATCACATACGGCACTTTTTTCTCAAACGTCTTCTTCAGCTCAGCTTGATCCAACTGGCTCATGCCGCCCAACTGATGGGCGGTGAAACCGCTGTCACCCACCTGCGAGCCCGGCGCCAGGCTGACCATGCGCTGGGCAACGGCTTGGATAGCGTCCTTGTAGCCGCCCTTCTTGTTCAGGTTGAAGGCGCTCAGGTCAATCTGCGAGCGCAGCCAGTTACCCCAGTAGAACTCCAGAAACTCCGGCGCAACGGCGCCATCGTCCGGCTTGCCGTAGGCAGCTTTGCGAGTGAAATACACCAGGCTGCGGAAGGTGTCGTCCTGCAGGTTCTTGAAGCCCAGGTGCGCCGGCAGTTGCTGCGGTGCCAGGGTTTTGCCGTGATTGTCCTTGAGCCAGACCTTGCGCGCGGTCTCCATGCGCTGCCAGAAGGTGGCCATGTCCGGGCTATTGCTGAAGTCATCGGTCACTTTGACCCACATTTTCAACTGTGGGCCGCCGCCGGGCACTTCCCACAAGGTGGTGAAGCTGTGGTGACCGTCGGTCAGGTACAACTGGCCGCCGGGGCCGACCACCACGGTTTTCATCTCGTCGGGGTGGGTGCCCACCGGGCTTTTGCAACTGAAGCTGGCAGGGCGGAGCAGGTCGGCGTCTTTGGGCACCTTGTCGGCGTCGCCCTGGCCGTTGGTTTCGCAGTACTCGTCGAAGACCTTGGCGGGTTTGTCGGCGAACAGCCCCAGGCTGTAATAAATCTGGTCGAAGCCCACCACGGCCTGGGTCGGGTGCAGTTGTTCGAGGGCAACCTCGATGACCTGGCCGGGTTTGGGGGTGGAGAACGCTTGAGCGTGAGCCGCCAGGACGCTGAAGAGCAGCGCTACGGTCCAGGTGTATAAACGCATGGGTTTCAGATCCTTGTGAATGGAGTGAGCCGATACTACAAACGAATGCCACCGTCAGCCTGTACCGTAGCTGAAAAAGCCAGCAGTCATTTCGCCCGCAAGCGGCTAGAATCAACCCTATCCGTGAACCCCCAAATAGCCAGGAGCCATGATGAGCTCGACCAACCCGCCCTCCCACACCGCCAAGCTGGACCGCATCCTCGCCGATGCCCAGCGCGACCGGGAAATGGGCTACCGCGACAAAGCCTTGAAGATGTACCCGCACGTGTGTGGCCGCTGCGCCCGTGAATTTGCCGGCAAACGCTTGAGCGAGCTGACCGTACACCATCGCAACCACAACCATGATGACAACCCCCAGGACGGCTCCAACTGGGAGTTGCTCTGCCTGTACTGCCACGACAACGAACACTCGCGCTATACCGACCAGCAGTATTTCGGCGAAGGCTCCACCAGCAGCCCGACGATTGCCAAGGCCACGCACAACCCGTTTGCGGCGTTGGCGGGGTTGATGAAGAAGGACGACTGAAGCCCTTCTTTGTCTGTGCGGGCCTCATCGCCGGCAAGCCAGCTCCCACAGGGGAATGCATTCCAAGTGTGGGAGCCGGGCTTGCCCGCGATAGCGATCGCCTAAGCAACACATGCCTCCAAGGCCGTATAATCGCGGTTTTTCTCCAAGGCACCCTTCCCCGTGGGCAATAAACGCTACAGCTGCATCGGTCTGTATAACCCCAAATCCCCCGAAAACGTTGGTTCGGTGATGCGTGCCGCCGGCTGCTACGGCGTGGCCTCGGTGTTCTACACCGGCGTGCGCTACGAGCGCGCCCGGGACTTCATTACCGACACCAAGAAAGTCCACCACGACATTCCGCTGATCGGCATCGACGACCTGAAAAAGATCCTGCCGCTGGGCTGCATCCCGGTCGCAGTGGAACTGGTCGAGGGCGCCCGCCCGCTGCCCGAATACACTCACCCGGACCGCGCGCTGTACATCTTCGGCCCCGAAGACGGCTCGCTGGACAAAGAGATCCGCGACTGGTGTGAAGACGTGGTGTACATCCCGACCACCGGCTGCATGAACCTCGCCGCCACCGTCAATGTGGTGCTCTACGACCGCCTGGCCAAGGGCAACAACACCCGTTCGGGCCCCAAGTATTGATTTTTCGGGAACATCCGGCGACCGCAAACAGTCAGCTACTTACACTTGCCCTTGTTGGAGACAGATCATGAGCGACAGCAAAATCCTGCGACCTATCATTGAACACACCCCGTTTGAAACCCAGCCCACCCAGAACGTGCACGGCTGGGAACGCATCGGCTCGGTGGCCGGTGGCGTGATGATGGTCGGCAAAGGCCTGCGCCGTGGCGGCATCTTCGGCTTGATCCAGGTGGCGATTGGCGGTGTGGCGCTGGTGCGCGGCGTGACCGGGCACAGCTCGCTCAAAGACAAGCTGGAACAGGGCCGCCAGGAAATGAACAGCGTACGTACCAAAATCGAGCGCGCAGGCGAAGAGTTGAAGAACTTGAAGACCAAGGCTGAAGTGGCGGCGGAGAAGGCCACCAAAACCACAGGCTGACCTTACTCTCCAACCCATTGGAGATCTAAATGTGGGAGCTGGCCTTTGTGGGAGCTGGCTTGCCTGCGATGCAGGCACTTAGGTGTATCTGATCCACTGCGGTGATGCTATCGCAGGCAAGCCAGGTCCCACACAAGCCAAATCCCACACAAGCCCGCTCCCACATTTTTGCTTTGTGTATGGCCTAAGCTCAGCGCAATAGTTTGCTATCCAGCACCACCGACGACTCGCCGATCACACTTTCGGCCAGCTGCACAAACTCCACCGTGGTAATGCTGTTCGCGCGCATCACCGCCTGCGCGAGGTCATCCAGCGAACGCTTGTTATGGGTCTTCACGCGAATCTCGCGGTCCAGTTCCTGCAACACCACCACCGCCCGCGCGACCGTCGCACCGTTGACGTGATCGCCACGCAGCGTGGTCACGTCCTTGCCCTCTTTGCTCAAGCGCGCCTGAATCGCGGCATAGCGCTCATCGGTGATGCCCCCCGCGCGACGCAGCAGTTCGATGGCGTAATACTCGCCAAGGCCTTCGCTGATCCAATCACTGGTGTCGTGATCGTTGAAGCGCCCAATCGCCTGCACCACTTCGCGAATCAACGGGCTGCTGCCGTTCTCGCTGACCAACGGCGTGCGGCTGTTGAGGTAGATCGAGTCGCGCGCCGCGAATACGCCACGGCGCAGCGGGTCACTGGCGCCCACCACCAGCAGCTTGGCCGGGTGACGCGGGAACGCCGCCTCGACCTGCGGCCAGACGAACGTCAGCAGCGTCAGCACATCCATACGGCGCATGGCCTGGCCTTTGGGCGAGGCCACGGTGACTTCGGTTTCGCCCAGGCGCACGCGGCGGCTGCCAAGGGTGCCGGCGAGCATCCAGCCGGTGGGCCGGTCGAACAGCCGGGAAACGTTGTCGATGCGAAATTTGTTCTTGCCGATACGCGGCCAGGCGGTTTCGATGCTTTTCCAGCCGCTGGGCAACTCGAACATCAGGCGCGAGACCAGTTCGACGCCGTCCTGCTGGTCGAGCCGGGCAGCCGGCACCAGGTCTTCGCCGCGAAACAGCGCCCAGCTCGGGGTCATCCGCGCCTCATAGACACCCGCTTTACGCGCATGGCTGAGGCGTACACGGTAGGTCAGGCTGGCCTTGTCGGCAGACGGCTGCCACAGGCCACGGGTGCCGCTGACCTTCCACTGGCCGTCAGCCTTGAAGTCGCTGTAGTCACCGTCGCGGCCCAGGTCGAAGTTCAGGCTACGCACCGCCGAGCCTTGGGACAGGCTCACACGCACCTCGGCTTGATCGCTCTGGGGCAGCAGTTTGACGTGATAGTCGAGGTCGACTTTCTTTGCGCACCACGCGGGCAGGCTCAGCGCCAACAGCACGAACGATGCCGCCAGCTTGGTTGCCACCGTCATACACACTCCTTTTTTCAGCCCGCGCGGAAGATCAGGTAATCCTCCCAGTCGTCTTCGGGCACGCTGCCTTCGGCGAGCATGCGCCCGGACTGGGAAATGCGTTCATGGTGCACGGCGTCGCGGTCGCCGCAGACCAAGTGATGCCACAGCGGCAAGTCCTTGCGCTCGCTGACCAGGCGATAGCCGCAGGTCGGCGGCAGCCACTTGAACTGGTCGGCCTGGCCCGGCGTGAGCTGGATGCAGTCAGGCACCGAGGCGCGGCGGTTGGGGTAGTCGGTGCACTGGCAGGTTTTCAGATCGAGGAGTTTGCAGGCGATACGCGTGTAATAGACGCTGTTGTCTTCCTCATCCTCAAGCTTTTGCAGGCAGCACAGGCCACAGCCGTCGCACAACGACTCCCATTCCTCCTGGTCGAGGTGTTCAAGGGTTTTGCGTATCCAGAAAGGTTCGACTTTGGCGGCCATGGCTCTACATCAGTATCGGTAGGTGAAAAGGCCGCCAGTCTAGTGCCCAAGGCCCTTGGGGCCAAGCGCTTACGACTGGCGGTGTAACAACACTTGTCAGTCTAGTGGGCGCGCAGTAGCTTTGAACGCCGAATTGAACCTCAGGAATTGCCCATGACACGCGTTGCCGATTACCCGATCCACTCCCAGTTCACCGAACGCTGGTCGCCCCGCGCCTTCACCGGCGAGAGCATCCCGCAGGACACGCTGCTGAGCTTCTTCGAAGCGGCACGCTGGGCACCGTCGGCCTACAACTCACAGCCTTGGCGGTTTCTCTACGCGCGCCGTGACACGCCGAACTGGGAACGTTTCCTGGGCCTGCTGAATGAATTCAACCGCAATTGGGCGCAGCATGCGTCGGCCCTGGTGATCATCGCTTCGAAAACCGACTTCACCGCCCCCGGCGCCAGCGAAGAAACCCCGGCGCTGTGGCACACCTTCGACACCGGTTCAGCCTGGGGCCACCTGGCGCTGCAAGCCAGCCTCAGCGGCTGGCACACCCACGGCATGGCCGGTTTCGATCAGGAACTGACCCGCAAAGAGCTGAAGATCCCCGCAGGCTATGCACTGCACGCGGCTGTGGCCGTGGGCAAGCTGGGTGACAAGTCGAGCCTGCCTGAATATTTGCAGGAGCGTGAAGCGCCAAGCCCGCGTAAACCGCTGAGCGAGCTGGTGTCCGAAGGCGATTTCAGCCTGTAAGCCATACTGATATTCCTGTGGGAGCGGGCTTGCCCGCGATAGCGGTGGGTCAATCGCTGCATTGCTGGCTGACACACCGTCATCGCGGGCAAGCCCGCTCCCACATTAATAACCGCGCTCGAAGCTGACTTCCCCGCGCAACGCTTGCTTGGCGTCATACGCCCGCAGGTTCTGTACAAACAAGTCCACCATCATCCCCGGCGACGTCGGGGCCGAGCTGTGCCCGGTCAACAGCAAGCCCCAGGCGGTCCAGAACGGATGCCGTTGCGGCAGCGGTTCCTGGCGGCACACGTCGATCACCGCGCCGGCCAGATGCCCTTCCTTCAGCGCCTCAACCAGGTCAGCATCGACCACGGCCACGCCGCGCCCGACGTTGATGAACAACCCGGTCGGCTTGAATTGCTTGAACAGCGCCGCGTTGTACAGGTCATGGGTATTGGGCGTATTGGGCAGCAGGTTGATCACATAATCCACCTCGCCCACCAGGCGGCCCAATTGATCCAGCCCGGCCACTTCGATAAACGGTGCCTGCTCGCGTGCGGAGCTGGCGATGCCATACAACTTGACGCCAAACGGCAGCAGGAAGTCAGCCACACGCTGGCCGATATCGCCGGTGCCGACGATCAGCGCCTTGCGCCCGGCCAGGCTCTGGCCCATGCGGTTGTCCCACTTGCGCTCGACCTGGCTGACCAGCCGCGCAAGCACTTCACGCTCATGGCCCAACATGTAGGTAAGCACAAACTCGGCCATGACCTGGCCAAAGATGCCGACCGCGCGGGTCAGGCGGTAGTCGCGGGGCAAACCGTCGGCCAGCAGCGGCGTGATACCGGCCCAGGTCGATTGCAGCCATTGCGGTTGGTGACCCTGGCGCAACAAGGTCGCCAACAGGTCCGGCTGGCCCAGCCATACCGGGCAATCGGCGGCCAGGCGCGAGAGTTCGGCGGAGTCGCCGCTGGTCAGCACCTCGACGTCGGGCGCCGCCTCACTGAGCAATTGGGCGTAGAGCGGGTAATCCTGTTCAGCAATCAGAACACGCATGGTTCAAACCTTTCAAAAACACTGCAGACGGCCGCCCGCATCCTTACGGCCACCGCCAACGAATACGTTTGCATTGAAGAATGTGCCCGCATCCGGGCACTGACTGATCACATCGGGTCGTTGCGGCGCAGCAGCTCTTCGGGCAAGTGCTCGATGTACTCGTCTTCGGCCGGCGGCATTTGCAGGTGGTAGCCCTGCTTGTCGAGGTTTTCCAGGACCACGCTGATGTCCTCGCGGGACAGCTTGCGCTCCGGCGTCAGGATCATTTCGAAGGCCAGATGGGCCTTGCCGAAGGCTTGCATCAACGGCTCCGGCACACGCTCCAGCGCATCGCTTTTGAGCACGTAGAGGTACATCCCGTCTTTTTTCAAACTGCGATAGATGGAGCAAATACGTTTCAAGGCTGTTCTCCGGCAGTGGCCAGGCTGTCGAGCAGCGCCTGGCCCATCAACTCGCGGCGCCAGCCACGCAGCGAGTCTGGCAATGTATAAGGCCCATCGGGGTAGCCACTTTTAACCAGGGCTTCGAGGGTTTTCTTGCGCAGCATCAGTTCCGGCGCCATGTCCAGGCGTTCGGCTTCGGCCTGGCCCAGCGCGCGCAGGTGCTTGATCAGCGTGGCGGCGTCCACCGGCAGCGGTTCAGCCACGGCCGGCGGCCATTGGTCCATCGGCACACTGCCGGCACGTTTGATCAGGTCCAGCAGGAACTGGCCGTCCTGGCGCACGGTGCGCGGGTGCATGTCTTCAATTTTGCCCAGCGCAGCGAGGTTATCCGGCTGGGATTTGGCCAGGGGCCACAATGAGTGCTCGCGGATAATGCGGTTGCGCGGCAGGTCACGGGCGCGGGCTTGCTGCTCGCGCCAGGCGCACAGTTCACGCAGCACGGCGAGCTGGGCGCGGGACAGTTTCCACGCCAGCTTGGCGTCGCGGTACACCTCGTACGGGTCGACTTCGCGGCGCAGGTTGGCCACCAGTTCGGCGCCGTCTTCCAGTACCCAGGCGTATTTGTCGTCAGACAGTTGCGGGCGCAGGCGAATGTAGACCTCGGCCAGGTGCACCGCGTCTTCGGCGGCGTAGCTCACTTGCGTCTCGGACAATGGCCGCTGCAGCCAGTCCGAACGGGTTTCACCCTTGGGCAGCTCGATATCGAGTACGGCTTGCACCAGGCGCGAGTAGCCCATGGAGAAACCGAGGTTCAGGTAAGCCGCCGCCAATTGGGTGTCGAACAACGGCACCGGCAGGCTGCCGGTCAGGCGCAGCAAGACTTCCAGGTCTTCACTGCAGGCGTGCACCACCTTGATCACCGCCGGGTTCTCCAGCAAGGCGGCCAAGGGTTGCCAGTTGTCGATGGTCAGGGGGTCGATCAGGTAAGCGCGCACGCCATCGCCGATCTGGATCAGCCCGGCAATGGGATAAAAGGTGTCGACCCGCATGAATTCGGTGTCGAGGGCGACGAATGGCAACTGCTGCCATTCGGCGCAATGCTTGCCGAGGCTATCGTTGTCGCAGATCCAGTGAATATCGATGGCCACACGGCTCTCCCTTGAAGAATGGCGCGCAGTATATATCGCGAAAGACCCTTGCGAGCATCCGCAGTGCACACACCATCATGAAAACTCCGACAAGAGACAAAGAATAGTCCGACAGGCGGCAATTAGCCTCTCTTACGCAGAACGTAAACCCGCCAACGCTTGGAGCCCGGCAGGAACTCTTGCTGGTACAAGACTTTGAATCCGGCTTGACGAAATTCATCCTCGACAGCCGTCTGCGCATTAACAGAGACGATCACCGTGTCGCGACTGACCCGATGAAACTCACTCAGCAGCGCCAAACGCCCTTCGCTGCTCGGTACATGGCGAAACAGTTCCAGGCAGAAAATGCAATCCACCGCATTCGCCGACAGGCCGATGGAAAATGCCGAGCCCTGGAACGTTTTGACCCGTTTGAGCAACGCCGCCGGATGATGAGTGCGCGCATGGTCGAGCATGGCCTGGGAGTTGTCCGAGGCCAGGATCACGCGGTTGATGTGTTCGGCCAACACTGGCCAGAACCGACCCGAGCCACAGGCCAGGTCGAGGATCAGCCCCGGTTCGCCGGCGACTTTCAACGCCTGGCGCACCAACCGCTCATCGCGCCACGCCGCCATGCGCTGGCGCAGCCGTGGCGGGCGCGTGTCGCCACAGACCCTGGCGTGCTCACGGTCGCAGCGCTCGGTGAATTCAATCTCGATAGAGGAAGGTGGTTGTGACGACATCACGGGCTCATGTGTGTAGAACGGTAGTGAACGACCTTGAACCGCAGCTTAACCACTGCAACGTGAAAAAAAGGTCGAAACCGCCACGGCCACCAAACACTCAAGATCCAGTGTGGGAGTTGTCGAGCTGTAGCGAGGCTACGATGGCGGCGGGTCAGGCAACCCATCACTGGCTCCCACAGTGGATTACGCCTGGTGCAGATACCAGCGCCAGTCCTGCTCGCCCACCTCGCCCATGAACTGGCGATATTCGGCACGCTTCACCGCCAGGTACACACCCAGGAACTCACTGCCGAACGCATCCCGCGCCCAGCTGGAACCTTCCAGGGCACGCAAGGTGGTGAGCCAGTCGGTGGGCAGCAATTCCTTGGCTTGCGCGTAGCCATTGCCTTCCACCGGGGCGCCGGGGTCGAGTTGTTCGCGGATACCACGATGAATGCCGGCGAGGATCGCCGCAGCGGCCAGGTAAGGGTTGGCGTCGGCGCCGCAGATACGGTGCTCGATGTGCCGGGAGTTGGCCGGCCCGCCGGGTACGCGCAGGCTGACAGTACGGTTGTCGACGCCCCAAGTGGCCGCCAGCGGTGCATAACTGTTGGTCTGGAAGCGGCGGTAGGAGTTGGCATTGGGACAAAACAGCAGTAACGAATCCAGCAAGGTGCTGAGCATGCCGCCCACCGCGTGGCGCAATAAAGGCGTGCCATCGGCGGCCTCGCTGGCGAACAGGTTATTGCCGTGGGCATCGGCGAGGCTGACGTGCATGTGCATGCCGGTGCCCGCCAGGTCATCGAACGGCTTGGCCATGAAACACGCGGTCATTCCGTGTTTGTGCGCCACGCCCTTGACCAGGCGTTTGTAACGCACGGCTTCGTCCATCGCTTGCAGCGCGTCAGCGCGATGTTCCAGGGTGATTTCCACCTGGCCCGGGGCGTATTCGGAAATCGCCGTGCGCGCCGGAATACCTTGCAGTTTGCAGGCGCTGTAGAGGTCCGCCAGGAACGGCTCGATCTGCTCCAACTCGCGCAAGCCATAGACCTGGGTCGAGCGCGGGCGATTGCCGTCCACATCCCGCGCCGGTTGCGGTCGGCCGTTGCTGTCGGATTTCTGGTCGAGCAGGTAAAACTCCAGCTCCGCCGCCATCACCGGGTAGTAACCGTCAGCTTTCAGCCCGTCGATCACCTTGGCCAGCAGGTGCCGAGGGTCGGCCACGGTGGCGGGCAGGCCTTCAGTGGGGTGCATGCTGACTTGCACCGCCGCAGTCGGGATCAGCCGCCACGGCATGCGCTGCAAACTGCCGCTGACCGGGTAGGCGCGGCAGTCGATATCGCCGACTTCCCAGACCAGCCCGGAGTTTTCCACGTCATCGCCATTAATGGTCAGTCCGAGGATGGTGCTGGGCAATGGCCGGCCACTTTCGTACACCGCCAGCAGTTCATCGCGGTGCAACAACTTGCCACGCGGCACGCCGTTGTTGTCGAGGATAAACAGCTCGAACATCTCGATGTCCGGGTGCTGCTCAAGAAAGGATTGGGCTTCGTGCAGGCTGGCAAAAACACTCATGACAATTCTCATACGTTTGCGTCAGGCAGGCGCACAGGCGCCGCCGGGCAGATGCGCACAGGTGCGCGTCATCCATGGGGCAAATCAACGTAGAAAAGAGGTATCTGGTGGGCGTGCGTGGCGGCAGTGGAACAGGGCCCAGAAGGCCAGCTCGGAGGGCAGTGCCTCGACAGTCGACGGACAGCTTGGCACCAGGGTGCCAGGCGGTATCGCGGGGTGAGTGTCGGGGGAACCGTCCATGGGGGATTCACAGTGAGGTAGATGCCCGGCAGCGTCACACGCCTGCATAGGGGGGTTAAATTCAGGGTTGATGGAGTTTGGTTGCACGTTGGCTAAACATTGCATAGGCCTTGCTACCGGGCCGCCCCGCTGGAAATAATGACCGCCCCCGATCATGCCCCCAAAGGATTCGACTGCATGAAAGCTCCCCTCACCTTCTGCCTGTTGGCAGGCCTGGCCACCCACGCCGTGGCCGAATCGCGCCTCGACGCGGTGCTGCAGCGCGGCACGCTCACCGTGTGCACCACCGGCGACTACAAGCCCTACACCTCGCTGCGCGCCGACGGCAGCTATGAAGGCATCGACATTGCCATGGCCGAGTCGCTGGCCAAGAGCCTGAACGCGAAAATCACCTGGGTGCCGACCACCTGGAAAACCCTGATGCCGGACTTCCTCGCCCAACGTTGCGACATCGCCGTGGGCGGTATTTCGGTGTCGCTGGAGCGGCAGAAAAAAGCCTTCTTCAGCCAGGCCTTGGGCGTGGACGGCAAGATCCCGCTGGTGCGCTGCGCCGATGTGCAGCGCTACCAGACCGTCGAGCAGATCAACCAGCCGCAGGTGCGCGTGATCGAGCCGGCGGGCGGCACCAACGAAGTGTTCGCCCGCGCCCACTTGGGCCAGGCGCAGATTCGTTTACACGATAACGTGACCATCTTCGATGAGCTGCTGGCGGGCAAGGCCGACGTGATGATTACTGACGCCAGCGAGGCGCGCTACCAGCAGAAGCTCAAGCCAGGGCTGTGCGCGGTCAACCCGGAACGGCAAATGCAGTACAGCGAAAAGGCCTTCCTGCTGCCCCGCGATGACGTGGCCTGGAAAAGCTATGTCGACCAGTGGTTGCACTTGAGCGTCGCCACCGGCGTGTACGACGGTATCGTCAATCAATGGCTGGCGGCGCCCTGAGCCGCAGGCGTCTACGCTGTGCTCACATCAATAACAATGAGGGACGGGTAATGAAAGGACTGCTCCGACTCACGTGGCTGCTGTTGCTGTGTTTCAGCCAGGTGCACGCGGCCACTCAGGATGAGGACGCCCAGGCTGCCAAGACGCTGCTGGAAAAGGCGCTGGCCTACTACCAGGCCAACGGCGACAAGGCCTTTGCCGCGTTCAGTCGCCAGGGTGAATTTATCGACCACGACCGTTATGTGTTTGTGGTCGATACCCAGGGCGTGTTGCTGGCCAGTGGCGGCCCCTCCGCCGCGTTGATCGGCCGCGATGTGTCCGAACAGCTGGGGCCGGACCTGCAAGCCTCGTTCAAACAAGCGCTGGCAGTGCCCGAGGGCCAAGGCATCCAGCAGGCGGAATATCGCTGGCAGAACTGGAACGACGGCAAGGTTGAGCGCAAGCATGTGTTTTACCAGCGGGTCGGCGAGCGGATTCTGGCAGTCGGCTATTACCTGCCACGCGCCACGCCAGAACAGGCTCGCGGATTGCGCGACAAGGCGGTGAAAGCGCTGGTCAAGGATGAAGCTGGCACGCTCAAGGCGATCAACGCGTTGCAGGGCGGGTTTCTGCAGGATGACTTGTATGTGTTTGTGGTGGACCTGAATACCGGGCGGTATGTGGCCCATGGCACCAACTTGCGCCTGGTGAATACTGACTTTCGCAAGATCAAAGACCCGGACGGCAGGCCGGTAGGCGAGCCGATCCTCAAGCTGATGGCCGAGCAGGATCAGGGTGAATACAAGTACCGCTGGAAAAACCCGGTAACCGACAAGGTCGAGAACAAGCACGCCTACTTGCGCAAGATCGGGCATTTCATGGTGGCGGTCGGGTATTACAGCCCCTGAACCAGATTGGAATGCAATCAACTGTGGGAGCTGGCTTGCCTGCGAAAGCGGTGGGTCAGTTTGCACAGCTGGCACTGATATACCGCTATCGCAGGCAAGCCAGCTCCCACAGTTTGATCATCATCGGGTCAGTTACTTGGCCTTGTCTTCGCGCCCGCGCAGCCCCTGGGTACTAACCCCCCGGATCAGAATTGGAATGCAATCACCTGTGGGAGCTGGCTTGCCTGCGAAAGCGGTGGGTCAGTTTGCACAGCCGGCACTGATATACCGCTATCGCAGGCAAGCCAGCTCCCACACGGTTACTTGGCCTTGTCTTCGCGCCCGCGCAGCACGCGGTTTGGCATTGCTATTGCTGCCGCCAGCCCCAGCAGCGACACCGCCGCACTGACCATCAGCAAATGCCGGAACGTCACCGCCAATTCCCCGCGTAACGCATCCTGCGCCGGGCCGGGGGCGGCGTTGAGGCCGTCGAGCAGCACGTTGCCGGAACTGCCCTCGGCCACCAGCGCGCCGCTGGCCAAGTGCGCAAAGCTCGAATCCTGCAACAACGCCAGCAGCAACGCCGACATGCACGCCACGCCCACCGCGCCGCCGAGGGAGCGGAACAGGTTGGTGGTGCTGGTCGCCACGCCGATATCCCGCTGTTCCACCGAATTCTGCGTCCCCACCAGCGACGTCGGAAACTGCATCCCCGCCGCAATCCCGCACAGCAACATGAACACCGCGGTCATCCCGACCGCTTGGGGCGCGCTGTAGGCCATGCCCAGAATCGCAAACGGGCTGAGCAACGCCCCGGTCAGAATCATCGGTTTATAACGCCCCGTCACCGAGGTCAGACGCCCGGCACAATACGCCCCCACCGGCAGGCCAAACGCCAGCGGCAGCAAGTGCAGCGCGGCACTGTCAGCCCCGGAGCCGGTCACCGTCTGATACCGCAGCGGCATTAACACCGTCAGGGAAATCGCCTGGAAGCTGGTGAAAAAAATCGTGCACCAGCACAACACCGCACCGCGGTTGGCAAACAGGTGCATCGGCAGCAGCGGCTCACGCGCGCGGCGCTCATGCCAGACAAACACCGTCAACGCCACCAGCGCACACGCCAGTAGCCCCAGCACTTGCTGATCACGCCAATGATGGCCCTGGCCGATTTCAGTGATGCCCAGCAGCAAGGCGGTCAGGCCGATGATCATCAGCACCGTGCCGAGATAATCAATGATCGGCTTGCGCTGCGGCACCGGCAGCCCGACCAGGGTGCGATGCGCCACGTACCAGGCGCCGGCGCCCAGCGGCAGGTTGATCAAAAACACCCAACGCCACGACAAGTACTCGGTCATGTAGCCGCCGAGCACCGGCCCGGCCACGCTGGCCACCGCGTACATGCTGCTGAAATAGCCCTGATAGCGCCCACGTTCACGGGGCGGGATGATGTCGCCAATGATCGCCTGGCTCACCGAGATCATCCCGCCGGCGCCAATGCCCTGGAGAATCCGCGCCAGCACCAACTGCTCCATGCTCTGCGCCATCCCGCAGAACATCGACGCCAAGGTAAACACGCCCATGCCGATCAGCATCATCGGCCGGCGCCCGTACAGGTCGCCGAGCTTGCCGTAGATCGGCACCGCCACCGTCATCGCCACCATGTAGCCGGAGATCACCCAGGCCAGCAGGTTGACGTCATGGAACTGCGCGGAGATGGCCGGCATCGACACGGCGACGATGGTCTGGTCGAGGGCACCGAGGAAGATCGCCAGCATCAAGGCGACCAGCACACTGCGCACGGCGGGAACGGGTTGGGTAGGCTGATTCAGGTTGGTCACGGCAGAACCTTCGAGCAAGGCCCGCAGGAAAGGAAAGGCCCGCGGGAATGCTCGATACGATAGCAGGCTACTCGATAGCTTCGTAAGGAAGCCCGACGTAATTTTCTGCGATGGTTTTGCGCCCCGCCTCCGAACTGATGAAGTACGCCAGTTCGCTCTCGGCAATGCGCTGGCTGAAGCCATCCGCCTCGGGAAACTGGTGCAGCATCGAGGTCATCCACCAGGAAAACCGCTCGGCCTTCCACACGCGGCGCAGGCAAATCGCCGAGTACTTTTGCAGCAAGTCCACACGCCCCTCGCGGTACACCTTGAGCAGGATGCGAAACAGCGTGCTCACGTCGCTGGCTGCCAGGTTCAAGCCCTTGGCGCCGGTGGGCGGCACGATATGCGCAGCATCCCCGAGCAGGAACAGGCGCCCGTACTGCATGGGTTCCACCACAAAGCTGCGCAGCGGCGCGATGCTTTTCTCGATGGACGGGCCGGTGACCAGCTGCTCTGCCAGGTGGCCGGGCAGACGGGTTTTCAGCTCGTCCCAGAAACGCTCATCCGACCATTCATCCAGCGGCTCATCAACCGGCACTTGCAGGTAATAGCGGCTGCGGGTCGGCGAACGCATGCTGCACAGGGCGAAGCCGCGCGGGTGCTTGGCGTAGACCAATTCGGCATGCACCGGCGGTGTGTCGGCCAGAATGCCCAGCCAGCCAAACGGATAGACGCGCTCGAAAACCTTTAACGAATCAGCCGGGATCGATTGGCGCGCCACGCCATGGAAACCATCACAACCGGCGACGTAGTCGCACTCCAGGCGAAAGGCCTCGCCCTGATGCTCGAACGTCAGCCAGGGTCGATCACTTTTGAGGTCATGGGGCTGCACGTCGTGCGCTTCATACAAGGTGATGGCGCCAGCCGCTTCGCGCGCCTGCATCAAGTCGCGGGTGACTTCGGTCTGGCCGTAGATCATCACCGTCTGGCCGCCGGTCAGTGCCTTGAGGTCGATGTGGCTGAGCTGGCCGTTCAGCGCCAGTTCAAACCCGTCATGCACCAGGCCTTCGGCGTCCATGCGCCGGCTCACACCCGCCTCGCGCAGCAGGTCGACCATGCCTTGTTCCAGCACCCCGGCACGGATGCGGCCTTGCACGTAATCGGCGCTCTGGCGCTCTAGAATCAGGGTCTGGATACCGGCGTTGTGCAGCAGTTGGCCGAGCAGCAATCCGGACGGACCGGCGCCAATAATGGCGACTTGGGTTTTCAGCGTTTTCATTATTTTTATGGCTCGCAAGCGTCACCCGAACGGATCAGGTGAAAGAGTTGTCATTCATCTTGTTACTGATCATTTTTCACTTGAGTGAGCATCATAAGAAGGTGAAAACTGAGACAAAGCCTGTACTTTTTGCCAATCGGGGCGATTACCGCACCACTATCCTGAGTATCGGATTGAAACCATGACCAAAACTGCCAGTACCGCGATTCCGGTCTTCAAGCTTTACGGGGAAAGCCAGCAATGGCCAACGCCCGATTTGTTGCACTGCGAAACCATTTCCCGGCGCAGCCGAGAATACCAGTGGGAAATCCAGCCCCACCGGCACGCGGATCTGTGCCAGTTGTTGTATGTCCACAAAGGCCAGGCGCAGCTGGAAATCGAAGGCCAGCGCACCACGCTTAACGAGGCGACCTTGCAGGTGCTGCCGCCTTTGTGTGTGCATGGGTTTCGGTTTGCCGAGGATGTAGAAGGTTTCATCGTGACGCTGTCGGCGCCGCTGGTCAGCCATTTGCACGCTCAGTTGGGCACCACGGTAGATGGCCTGCAAGTGCTGGGTAATTACCCGGCCGGCAAGGACAGCGATTACCTCAACGGCCTGTTCGCACGCCTGCAGGACGAATACGCCGATGAGCAGCCGGCGCGCGACATGATGATGCACGCGCTGGTCAGCGTGCTGCTCGTGTGGATCAGCCGCCAGGCGATCCAGCGTCGCCACCCGCGCGCACCGCGCGGGCGTGAATATTTCCGCCGCTTTACCCAGTTGGTTGAACAGCATTACCGCGAACACCCAAAGATTGAGGATTTGGCCCACAAATTGGGCATCTCGGTCTCACACCTGAACGGGACGTGTCGGGAATTGGGCGGGCAGCCTGCGTTGCAGATCATGCATGACCGCCAGTTGCTGGAAGCCAAGCGCCTGCTGACCTACACCAGCATGACCATCAATGAGATGTCGGAGGTGTTGGGGTTTTCCGACCCGACCAACTTCTCCCGGCTGTTTCGTCGGCGGGTCGGGTTTTCGCCCAAGGCGTTTCGCGAGCAGCTGAAGGCTGATTAGGGGACGCGGAGCGTCCGGGGCGGCATTCCCACGCGGAGCGTGGGAACGATCAGCAGAGCGCGATAACGATCATCTGAGCGCGCTGAAACTGCCGGTGCGTGGCACGCACAGGTCCTGATGGCAGCTGACCGCAAAGGTCGGCTGCATGCGAGTCTGTTCAACCCGGTAGGCGGCCGTGCCGTACAGCGCGGTCGCTACGGCGGACAGGATGAAAATCATCAGGTACTTTCTAATTTTTAAGGTCATGGCACACCTCTGAACACATCGACTCGGTGCTGTTTAAAGCATAGGTCAGTCAGGGCGAGTTGCCATTATGGGGCGCCATTCAACATCTTTATGTCGGGTTCAGAGCCCGATGTCCCAGACCGGTTCTTCAGGGAAGCGCAGCACCAGAAAATCCAATAGGCTGCGCAGCGCCAACGGCATGTGTTTGCGCGAGGCGTACACCGCGTAGACATTCATCTGTTGCGGTTCGGCCTCGGGCAGTAAACGGATCAGTTCGCCGCGGCGAATGTAATCCCCCGCCTGATAACTGGGCAGTCGCGACACGCCCGCCCCGGCCAGCGTCACCCGTAACAGCGTGGTCGCCTCGTTAGCGCTGATATTCCCCTGTACCGCCACCGACACCGGCTCGCCGTGTTCGGTGAAGTGCCACAGACTTTTGCCGAAGTAGGAATGCGTGAGGCAGTTGTGCTCCACCAGGTCGTGCACCTGCTGCGGCTGCGCATGCTCCAGCAGGTACGCCGGCGAGGCGCAAATCACCGAGCGGCACAGCGTGAGCTTGCGCGCGATCAGGTTGGGGTCCAGCTCAAAACTGGTGCGGATCGCCAGGTCGATACGCTCATCCACCAGGTTCACCGTACGGTCGAGCATCTGCATATCGATACTGACCAGCGGGTAGCGCTTGACGAACTCGGCCACGGCATCCGCCAGCTGCGCCTGGCCGAATGAGCTGCTGACACTCAGCCGCAACTGGCCGCGCGGCGCTTCGTCCGGCTCACTGACGGCCGACTGCATGTCGTTGCACAACTCGAGCATTTGCCGACAGCGCGGCAGCATTTCGACACCGGCCGCGGTGAGGCTGAGCTTGCGCGTGGTGCGGTGCATCAGGCGAGCGCCGACCCAATCCTCAAGCTCCGCCAGATAACGCGACACCACCGGCCGCGACAGGTCCAGCTGATCAGCGGCGGCTGACTGGCTGCCCAGGTCGACTACCGTGACAAACACCCGCATTGCTTGAAGACGATCCATGATTTGCACGCTTTTAGAAACAAACTATGTTCAAGCATGGCATTTTTTGTGACGTTTGGTGCAACTAAGCTCTGTGCATCACTTATCGCCTGCTGGAGCTGCACATGATCTCGATGCTCAAACGATTGGCCACCGCAACGGCCGCCCTGGCATTCGCCGCCCATGCGGCTGCCGCCGACCTGAAGCTCGACGCCTACAACCCCGGTGAGTCGGCGATGATGCCCGTCAGCTCGGTGCTGGTCAGCGGCGAGCACGACGTCATCCTGGTAAACGCGCAATTCGGCAATGCTCAGGCTGAGCAACTGGTGACAAAAATTCGCGCCAGCGGCAAACACCTGACCACTATCTACGTCAGCGACGGCGACCCGGATTACTACTTCGGCCTTGAGGTGCTGACGAAGGCGTTCCCAGACGCGAAGGTACTGGCGTCGCAGCCGGTGGTCGACCACATCAAGGCGACCGCCGAGCAGAAACTCGCGTTCTGGGGCCCGAAACTGGGCGCCGACGCACCGAGCAAAACCATCGTCCCGCAGGTGCTGCCAGGCCATACCCTGACCCTGGAAGGCAAGACGCTGGAAGTGATCGGCCTGGACGGCGCACAGCCGGACCGCACCTTTGTGTGGATCCCCTCGATCAAAGCGGTCGTCGGTGGTGTGGTGGTCTTTGAAAACACCCACGTCTGGATGGCCGACACGCAAACCGCCAAGTCGCACGCCGACTGGCTGACGACGCTTAAACGCATTGAAGCGCTGAAACCCCATACCGTGATTCCGGGCCATTACCTGGGCACACCGACGGTGCAGTCCGTGGCCTTCACCGCCGACTACATCAAAGCCTTCGATACCGAGACCGCCAAAGCCAAAGACTCGACGGCACTGATCGCCGCCATGAAGAAGCGTTACCCGAACCTTGCCGACGAGAGCAGCCTGGAGTTGGGCGCCAAAGTGGCCAAGGGCGAAATGAAGTGGTGAATGGTTTTAAACCTTAACGTACTGGAGAACGTCATGAGCAAGATCGCAATCATTGGTGCCACCGGCCGTGCCGGCAGCCAACTGCTGGAAGAAGCGCTGCGTCGTGGGCACAGCGTCACCGCCATCGCACGTAATACCGACAAACTGGCGGCGCGCCCGGGCGTCACCGTCAAGCAAGTCGACGCCCTGGATGCCAACGCGTTGCAACAGGCTGTCAGCGGCAACGATGTGGTGATCAGTGCGGCGCACTTCGCCACGCTGCCGGCCAGTGCCGTGATCGGCCCGGTGAAAAAAGCCGGTGTGAAGCGCCTGTTGGTGGTCGGCGGCGCGGGTTCGTTGTTGTTGCCGGGTGGCGGGCGTGTGATCGACAGCCCGGGCTTCCCGGCCGAGTACAAGGCCGAAGCCAGCGCCGGGGCTGATTTTCTGGAAACGCTGCGTCAGGAAAAGGAACTGGATTGGACCTTTTTGTCGCCGTCGGCGGAGTTCGTTGAGACTGAACGCACCGGTAAATTCCGCGTCGGCCAGGATGACTTGCTGGTGAGCGCTGAAGGGCGCAGCTGGATCAGCTTTGCTGATTACGCGATTGCGTTGATTGACGAGGTTGAGTCGCCGAAGCACTCGCGCCAGCGTTTCACCGTCGGCTACTGATCCCTGTGGGGGCTGGCTTATGTGGGAGCCAGCTCCCACATTTGAGTCTTCAGTGTGAAGACTGTTGTGCCTGGCTTACCAACCACTCCATCAAGGCGACTAATCCGGCAGACGGCTCTGTCCCCGGCGGATACACCAGGTAATACCCCATCCCCGTCGGCACCCGCAGTTCAAACGGCGTCGCCAACCGCCCCGCCTTCACATCCTCGCCAATCAATGCACTGTCGCCAATCGCCACCCCGGAGCCTTGGGACGCCACCGTCATGGCCAAATCCAGCGTCTCGAAATGATGCCCCTGGGCCAGGTTGCTCAACCGCGTATTCGCCGCCTTTAGCCACAACGCCCAGTCGCGTTCATCCCGCGTGGGGTGCAGCAGCACCTGTTGCTGCAGGTCCGCCGGTGTGTGCACACCTGCAAGAAGCCCCGGCGCACAGACCGGCGTGAGTTGTTCATCGAATAAATGCCGCGCCTGCGCCGACTGCTCGGCGATGGGCGCATAGATCACCGCCGCATCGAATTGCTCGCGGCGAAAATCCACGGTGTAGGCGACGGTGGTGGTGAGTTCCACCGGCACGTCCGGGCGCTCCTTTTGCCATTGCAGCAAACGCGGCAGCAGCCAGCGCATCACGCAGGTGGAGGCCTTGAGTTGCAGGGTTTCGCGGCGACTGCCGATCTGTTCCACCGCGTCAGCGATCAGGCCAAAGACTTGCTGCGCACGCAGCGACCATTCGCGGCCCTTTTCGGTCAGGCTCAAGCCCCGCGCCTGGCGCTGGAACAAGGCGTAGCCCAAATGGCTTTCCAGCCCGGCAATCTGCCGGCTCACCGCGCCTTGGGTGATGTGCAGTTGCTCGGCGGCGCGGGTGAAGTTGCAGCACTGGGCCGTGACCCAAAAGGTGTGCAGCGCGGGCAGCGGTGGCAGGCGTTTCATTGGGGCACAGCCATGACGTGAAGACATGGCTAGTATGACTTTTTATCGATTGTTGCCGCTACGGGCCAGCCGCTCCAATAGCGCCTCGAATCAATAACAAGAGCGACATGTATGGCGACCTGCGGCGAAGTATTGGTCAACCTCCTGGAAAGCTACGGCGTGGACCAGGTGTTCGGCATTCCCGGCGTGCACACCGTGGAGCTGTACCGTGGCCTGGCGCGTTCGAATATCCGCCACGTCACCCCGCGCCACGAGCAAGGCGCCGGGTTCATGGCCGACGGCTACGCGCGCACCAGCGGTAAACCCGGCGTGTGTTTCATCATCACCGGCCCCGGCATGACCAACATCACCACCGCCATGGGCCAGGCGTATGCCGACTCGATCCCGATGCTGGTGATTTCCAGCGTGCAGTCGCGCAGCCAATTGGGCGGCGGGCGCGGCAAGTTGCATGAGCTGCCGAACCAGGGCGCGATGATTGCAGGCGTGGCGGCGTTCTCGCATACCTTGATGTCGGCAGCGGAATTACCGGGCGTGCTGGCGCGCGCGTTTGCGCTGTTCCAGGCCGGGCGGCCGCGCCCGGTGCATATCGAGATTCCACTGGATGTGTTGGTCGAAAACGCCGACGCCCTGCTCGGCAGCGAGCCGGTCAGCGTCGCGCGTGCCGGTGCTGCGCCGTCGGCGGTCAAGCAAATGAGCCGGCTGCTGGCGGCGGCGAAACGCCCGCTGATCCTCGCCGGTGGCGGCGCCATCGAGGCGGCCCCCGAACTGACACGCCTGGCCGAAACCCTCGGCGCGCCGGTGGCCCTGACCATCAACGCCAAGGGCATGTTGGCGTCCACGCACCCGTTGCTGATCGGCTCGACCCAGACGCTGGTCGCCACCCGCGCCCTGGTTGCCGAAGCCGATGTGGTGCTGGCCATCGGCACCGAACTGGCGGAAACCGACTACGACGTGACCTTCGCCGGTGGTTTCGAGATTCCCGGCGCGTTGTTGCGCATCGACATCGACCCCGACCAGACCGTGCGCAACTACCCGCCGCAGGTCGCGCTGGTGGCGGATGCGCAGATTGCAGCCGAGGCCTTGCTGGCCGAGCTGAACACCCAGACCTTGCCCACGCGCGATCCACACTGGGGCGCTCAACGCGTCGCCCGCTTGTGGGCCGAATTGACGCCAGGCTGGGACGCCGCAACCCGCGCGCAAACCCTGTTTCTCAACACAGTGCTGGAGGAATTGCCCGACGCCGTGCTGGTGGGCGATTCCACCCAGCCGGTGTACAGCGGCAACCTGACCCTGAACCTCGACCACCCGCGTCGCTGGTTCAACTCCTCCACCGGCTACGGCACCTTGGGCTATGCCCTGCCCGCTGCGATTGGCGCGTGGTTGGGACGTGGCGACGGCCAGCCGGTGGTGTGCCTGATCGGCGATGGCGGCCTGCAATTCAGCCTGCCGGAACTGGCCAGCGCGGTCGAGGCACACGTGCCGGTTATCGTGCTGCTGTGGAATAACAAGGGCTACGAAGAGATCAAGAAATACATGCTCAACCGCGCTATCGAGCCGGTCGGTGTGGACATTTACACCCCGGACTTTATCGGTGTCGCCAAGGCCTTGGGCTGCGCCGCCGAACGCATCCAGGGGATTGCGCACCTGCGCACGGCATTGCGCGCTGCGGCTGATCGCCAGGGGCCGACGCTGATTGAAATCGACCAGGCACTTTGGATGCAGGAGGTAGCGGTATGAGCGCGGTACTGAACGGTGTGTTTATCGGTGGCGAGTGGCGCGCAGGCCATGGGGTTCTTGAAGTGATCAACCCGGCGACCGAGGCCACCTTGGCCCACGTCAGCGTGGGTGATGCGAGCGCCGTGGCCCAGGCCGTCGAGGCCGCCAGCGCGGCCTTCAACGACTGGTCGAAAAGCACCGGCCGTGATCGTGGCGCCCTGCTGCGCAAGGTTGCCCAAGGTGTGCGTGAACAACGTGAACAACTGATGCAGTTGCAGTCGAGCAACAACGGCAAGCCGCTGTTTGAAGCCGGCATCGATGTGGACGACGTGGTCGCCACCTTCGACTACTACGCCGGCCTCTGCGACGCCATGGACGCCGCGCAGGACCGCCCGGTGGCGTTGCCCAGCGAGGATTTCAGTGCACGTCTGCGCCGTGAACCGTGCGGCGTGGTCGGCTTGATCGTACCCTGGAACTTCCCGATGGTGACCACCGCCTGGAAACTCGCCCCGGCCCTGGCCGCCGGCTGCTGCGTGGTGCTCAAGCCATCGGAAGTCACGCCATTGGCGGAGCTGCAATTGGCGCAAATTATTGCTGAAGCCGGGTTCCCGGCGGGTGTGTTCAACCTGGTCTGCGGCACCGGCCTGGCCGTCGGCGCACCGCTGGCAGCCGACCGTCGCGTGGCGAAGATTTCCTTCACCGGCAGTAACGCCGTTGGCGTACAGGTGATGCAGCGCGCGGCGGAAACGGTCAAGGGCGTGAGCCTGGAACTGGGCGGCAAATCCTCGCTGCTGGTATTGGCGGACGCCGACCTCGACCTGGCGGTTGAACTGGCGTGTGGCGGTGGTTTTTTCAACGCCGGGCAGATCTGCTCGGCCACCAGCCGTGTGCTGGTGGCGGACAGCTTGACGGACGAATTCCTGCAGCGTTTGCAGGCGCGGGCTGAAGGGATTCGCGTGGCTGACCCGTTTACCGAGGATGTGGAAATGGGCGCGCTGATCAACCGTGCGCAGTATCAGCGGGTGCTCGGGCATATCCAGCGTGGCCTCGAGGATGGCGCGCGCCTGCTGTGCGGCGGTGATCGACCGGCGGACCTGGCGAAGGGCTATTTCCTTCGCCCGACGGTGTTTACCGATGTGCCGCTGGACAGTGCATTGTGGAACGAAGAGATCTTCGGCCCGGTGCTGTGTGTAAGACGCTTTACCACTGAAGCGCAGGCCATCGACTTGGCCAATGACAGCGATTTCGGCCTGGTCGCCAGTGTGGTGAGTGCCCACGCCGAAACCGCCGAACGCGTGGCCAACGCCTTGCAGGCCGGGCTGGTGTGGATCAACGCGCCGCAAGTGATCTTCCCGCAAACGGCGTGGGGCGGTTACAAACAAAGCAGCATCGGCCGCGAGCTGGGGCCGTGGGGGCTGGCGGCGTTTCAGGAGATCAAGCATGTGATCCGCGCCGTCTAGCAACGCAGATCCTTGTGGGAGCTGGCTTGCCTGCGATAGCGGCGGGTCAGCCCCTGATTCAGTGCCTGATACACCGCCATCGCAGGCAAGCCAGCTCCCACAGTTTTGCGCGTCTTGCTTTAGTCCCTGATTTTTAGATAGTGCCAACGACTTTCTGATTTGCCCCGCTCGCCCCTGCGTGGCCTGATTCGCCCTTGTCTCTTCAAGGCCCACCCATGGAAAACGTCCGCACAAAACCCACCACCGCCGTTTGGCTGATGATCAGCGTGGTACTGGTCGCCCTTAACCTGCGCCCATCGATGGCAGCCGTCGGCCCGCTGTTGTCGTCGATTCGCGGCGATGTACCGTTGAGTTTCAGCAGCGCGGCCTTGCTGACCATGTTGCCGGTCATGGCGATGGGCCTGGCGATGTTCTTTGGCATGGGCCTGGGCAAACGCGTTGGCGAGCACCGCAGCATTGTGCTGTCGCTGCTGGTGATTGGCGTGGCCACGCTGTCGCGGTTGTTTGTGGATTCGGCGCTGGAGTTGATCGTCAGCGCCATCGCTGCCGGCGTCGGTATCGCGATGATCCAGGCGTTGATGCCGGCATTGATCAAGACCCGCTTCAGCGACAACGTTTCGCTGTTCATGGGCCTGTACGTCACCGCCATCATGGGCGGTGCAGCGTTGGCGGCGTCGTTCGCGCCGTTCGTGCAGGTGCAGACCGGCAGCTGGCGCATCGGCCTGGCGATCTGGGCGGCACTCGCGTTATTGGCATTGGTGTTCTGGTACGCCCAGCGCTCGGCAATGCCGCCGCTGCCCCAGGCCGGTTCCGGCCCGCAGGAATCATTTTTCGGTAATCGTCGCGCCTGGTTACTGGCGATCTTCTTCGGCCTCGGTACAGCGTCCTACACCTGCGTACTCGCGTGGCTGGCGCCGTATTACGTGGAGCAAGGCTGGAGCGAGCAGAACGCCGGTCTGCTGCTGGGGTTCTTGACCGCCATGGAAGTGGTGTCCGGCCTGATCACGCCCGCTATCGCCAACCGCCGCCAGGATAAACGCGGCGTGGTCGCGGTGCTGCTGGTGTTGATCATCCTGGGTTTCTGCGGCCTGATTCTTAGCCCGCAACACCTGAGCCTGTTGTGGCCTTGCCTGTTGGGCCTGGGCATCGGCGGCCTGTTTCCGATGAGCCTGATCCTGTCCCTCGACCACCTCGACAACCCGCGCCGCGCCGGTGGCCTGACCGCGTTTGTGCAAGGCATCGGCTACCTGATTGCTGGCCTGTCGCCACTTATTGCCGGGATGATTCGCGACCAACTCGGCAGCTTCGAATGGGCCTGGTGGTCGCTGACCGCCGTGATCGTGGTGATGCTGCTGATCGTCACGCGCTTTAATCCAAAGCATTACGCACGACATATCCACTGACGTCGTGTTGCCAACATTATTTGTCCCACGCAAAACATAGAAACGCCCTACAGCGCTTTCTATTGGCACGACCGTTCCGTTAAGCTTTTGCCCTTGTCGCGCGCTGCCTCAGTGCCAAGGCTTACCGGATGGAACGGATGCTAAACAGTAATTTGCTCAGAAAGCTCGATATGCAGGACTTGATGGTGTTTATCGCCGTCTACGACCAGAGCAGCGTTACCGAGGTGTCTGAAACGCTGTTCGTCAGCCAGTCCACGGTGAGTTACAGCCTGAAGAAACTGCGCACCAGTTTCGAGGATGAACTGTTTATCAACACGCGGGCGGGCATGCGGCCTACGTACAAGGCGACCACCATGTACGGGCATGTGCAGAAGATCCTCGACAGCATCAACCTGTGCCACGCCGGTGGCCAGGCCTTCGACCCGACACAGAAGGCGGTGACCTTCACGGTCTGCGCGCCCGAATACTTCGAACAGCTGATACTGCCGCGCCTGCTGAAGAACTTCGACCGCGCCGACCTGCCGGTGAACGTCAATGTGCAGAAGCTGGAAACCGAGATCCCGGCCGACGACCTGCGCGAAGGCCGTCTCGACCTGGTGATTTGCTTCGGCCCGCACTTTCACCGCGCCCATAAAGACTTCAAGACCCAGATGCTGCTGGAAGACGATTTGGTCTGTGTGTTCGATAAACGCGCGGCGCCGCGGGAGTCGGCGTTCAGCCTGCAATCCTTCGTCGAACGGCGCCACGTTTTTCCGACGCCGTGGTCCTCGGACACCAATATGATCGACGGCTGGCTGGCGCGTCAGGCCCACAAGCGCCAGGTGGTCGCCCGGGCCAACAGTTACAGCGCAGCCTTGAAGATGATCACCGGCACCGACTTTATCGTCACCCTGCCCCGCCGCGTGCAGAAGCTGCTGGCGCCCGCCAGCGTGTTCGGCCATTGCGAAGCGCCCAACGGTTTACCGGGGTTTACCCTGGACATGCAGTGGAACGAAACCAGCGGCCAGGACAGCGCCAATACCTGGTTTCGTGAGCAGGTGGTGAAAGTGTGCGCGGATCAAGGGTTGTTGTAACCCTCAGCCGATGGCGACTTTACTGTAGGACTCGCGATCCATGTCGACCAGCAGGACGCTGAGCTGAACCTGTATATCCGCCGGCCATTCGCCCATGTCCTGCAACGCCGCCAACAGGCTTTCCGACAACTGCTGCTTGACCTGCGGTGAGCGCCCGCTGAGCAGCGACAGCTTCACGGCGATGAAGCCGCGTGGGTTCAGGGACGTGCCGACCTGGAAACTCTCGACCTTCACGGCGCGGCTTTTGATATCGAACTCGGAACCGAACTGCCCGGATGCCATCAGCACATTGTTGAGCCGCAACAGGGTTTTCTCGACGGCCAGGTCTTTCAGGTTGGCGGTGTATTCCAGGTGCAGATGCGGCATGAAAGGCTCCGAGTTGTTGTAGGAAAAGAGACATACGTATAGCACGCAGCCGCACTGAATCAGAGCGCTTTGAAGGTGAAACTTCGTTCAGGCGGTTCGGTTTGAACGGTTATCTCAAGACTTTGCCGCCAGCACCGGCAGCCTGTCGCGTTCGCTCATGAACGCCTCCAGCCGCGAACGCATCCAGCGTTCCGCAGGGTCGGTGTCGACGTGGCTGAGCCAGACCATGGACAGGTCAAGAGTCGGCGTTTCAAACGGAAACGGCTCGCAGAACAGGTTGCCGCCAGCCGCCATGGCCTGGGCGGTGTAGTCCGGCAGGCTGGCGATCATGTCGGTGCCGGCGAGCAAGGCCGGCAGCGCACTGTATTGCGGCACCGACAGCACCACATGACGCTTGCGGCCAATCTCGGCCAGCCATTCATCGGCAAACCCGGACACGTTGGCGGTGTGGGACACCAGCACATGGGGGCGTGCGCAATATTCGTCGAGGGTCAGCGGTTTGTCCGAGGCGTCGGCACGTAACAGGCAGGGGAGGATATGCCGCAATAGTTTGCGCTTGGCATTCGCCGGCAGGCCGCGGGTCTGGGTGATGCCAACGGTGATATCGCCGGACGCCAGCAGGTCGGGGATGCGCCAGTAATCCACGTGCTGCACCACAAACACCACCAGCGGCGCTTCCTGGCGCAGGGCACGCAGCAAGGGCGGCAGCAGGCCGAACTCGACGTCATCGGACAAACCGATGCGGAAGGTCATGGTGCTTTGGGTCGGGTCGAAATCGTGGGTCAGGCTCAGGGCCGACGACAGGGAATCCAAGGCCGGCGACAGGTGCTGGATGATCTCCTCGGCCCGTGCAGTCGGCTCCATGCGGTGCCCAACGCGAATAAACAGTGGGTCATTGAACAAGGTACGCAAACGGTTGAGGGCAGAACTGATCGTCGGTTGGCCGAGAAACAGCTTCTCCGCCACCCGCGTCACGTTGCGCTCGAGCATCAGTGCTTCGAAGACCACCATCAGGTTGATGTCGGCCTTGCGTAATTCATTGCGATTCATCGGCGCCTGCCCCTTTCCCCAAGACAAGCCGCAGTTTAGAAAGCCCAGGGGGCTGCGTCTATGTGAACACTGTTCATCGCTCGGCTTTGGGACTATAAATCAGCTCTTTAAGGTCGCAGGAACACCATCGTGCTGGTCATTATCGCCTTGGCCATCGTGGTGGCCGGGTTGTGTCTCTGGGTTGTCCGGTTCATCGCCAATGCCACCGTCAGGACACTGACGCGGGTGTTTATCGGCTTGTGCCTGGCTGCGGCCTTGGCTTATTGGATACTGGCGCAGGGTTTTCCCATTTCCGTGCTGCTTTCATGAGCTGTTTTTAAACCACTTACTTTTTCAGCAAGGACTGCTTAATCATGAAATTCGCCTACACCATCATCTATGTACCGGACGTGGCCGCCTCCCTGGCCTTCTTCGAAAAAGCCTTTGGCTTCAGTCGCCGTTTCCTGCATGAATCCGGCACCTACGGCGAGTTGGAAACCGGCGACACCACCCTCTCGTTTGCCGCGCATGAGCTGGGCGAGCTGAATTTCGACGGTGGGCACGTGCAGGCGCATGCCTCCAGGAAACCGCTGGGCATGGAGGTGGGGTTCGTCACAGAGGATGTGCTTGTTGCCCATGCCAAGGCGCTCGCACTGGGCGCGACAGAGCTGGCGCCGCCAAGTACCAAGCCGTGGGGGCAAGTGGTGTCTTATGTGCGTTGCCCGGATGGGACATTGGTGGAGTTGTGCACGCCGATAGTGGGCTGAACACAGAGTTAATGTGGGAGCGGGCTTGCTCGCGAATGCGGAGTTTCAGTCGAAACATTTGTTAGCTGACACACCGCTTTCGCGAGCAAGCCCGCTCCCACATTTGAACCGAGTAAGCCTTGGTAATCAGGGTTTGAGCGGTCGCTCCTGATCTCGCTCGGAAAGCTCCGTGCCGTCGTCCGGATGTTTCCAGGTCTGCGGCTTTTCCTCTTCTCGCCGCCGAGCCAGCTCGCGATCGCGCTCATCCGAGTGCTTGTGTTCTTCAGCCATTGCCACCTCCCATCCGTAAGAATTGGTCACACCTTCAAGCATAGAACAGGGTCGGGATTTTGGCCGCGCCTGGCGATTGATAGCCACGACGCATCAATACATCCAAATTACTCACTTATCATTTCTAAATGTGTCAGCCACTATCCGCGGTCTTAAGCGAAACAAGCACTTTAAAAAGAACGCTGGAGACACAAAACCATGACTAGCCCTTCCCGGCCCGATTCTGCCCGCTCGAAAATTGGTGCGGTATTCCGCGTTACTTCGGGCAACTTCCTCGAACAGTTCGACTTCTTTCTGTTCGGCTTCTACGCCACCTATATTGCCGCCGCGTTCTTCCCCGCCGCTAATGAGTTTGCGTCATTAATGATGACCTTCGCCGTGTTCGGTGCAGGCTTCCTGATGCGACCGCTGGGCGCGATCATTTTGGGTGCCTACATCGATGACGTCGGTCGCCGCAAAGGGTTGATCGTGACCCTGTCGATCATGGCCAGCGGCACGCTGCTGATCGTGCTGGTGCCGGGTTACCAGACCATCGGCCTGTGGGCACCTCTGCTCGTACTGCTGGGCCGCTTGCTGCAAGGCTTCTCGGCCGGTGCGGAACTGGGCGGTGTGTCGGTTTACCTGTCCGAAATGGCCACACCGGGCCGCAAAGGCTTCTACACCAGCTGGCAGTCGGGCAGCCAACAGATCTCCATCGTGGTTGCCGCCGCGCTGGGTTATGGCTTGAACGTGTGGATGCAACCGGCCGTGGTTGCCGATTGGGGCTGGCGCATTCCGTTCGCCATTGGTTGCATCATCATCCCGTTCATCTTCGTACTGCGACGTAACCTGCAGGAAACCGAAGAGTTCGCCAACCGCAAGCATCGCCCAACCATGCGCGAAGTGCTGGCGACCCTGGTGAAAAACTGGACCGTGGTGATCGGCGGCATGTTGATGGTGGCCATGACCACCACCGCGTTCTACCTGATTACCGTGTACGCACCGACCTTCGGCAAAACCGTGCTGCAACTGAGCACCTCGGACGCCTTGCTGGTGACGTTGCTGGTGGCCGTGTCGAACTTTATCTGGCTGCCGATCGGCGGCACCCTGAGCGACCGTTTTGGCCGCAAACCGGTGCTGGTGGTGATGACCGCCCTGACCGTGATCACCGCCTACCCGGCGCTGTCGTTCGTGGTCAACGCGCCGAGCTTCGGCCATATGCTGGAAACCCTGCTGTGGTTCTCCTTCCTCTACGGCATGTACAACGGCGCGATGATCCCGGCGCTGACCGAAATCATGCCGGTGGAAGTACGTGTGGCAGGCTTCTCGCTGGCGTATAGCCTGGCGACCGCGATCTTCGGCGGTTTCACCCCGGCGATCTCCACGTGGTTCATTCACATCACCGAAGACAAGGCCTCGCCGGCCTACTGGATGATGTTTGCCGCGCTGTGTGCGCTGTGCTCGACACTGGCGCTGTACCGTCGCGCCAACACCCGTGGGCAGGTAATGCAGGGGGCTGTGTGATGAAGCACCTGTACAAAACCCTGACGGCCCTGGCCCTCGGCGCCCTGGCGCTGACGGCCCAGGCCGAAGAGCTCAAAGTGATGACTTCCGGAGGCTTCACCGCCGCTTATAAATTGCTTGGCCCACAGTACGCCAAGCAGAGCGGCGACACCCTCGAGACCATCCTCGGCCCGTCGATGGGCAAGGCGCCGGAAGCCATTCCCAACCGCCTCGCCCGTGGCGAACACGCCGACGTGGTGATCATGGTCGGCTACGCCCTGGATGACTTGATCAAACAGGGCAAGGTCGACAAGGCCTCGCGGGTAGAACTGGCGGATTCACGGATCGGCCTGGTGGTGAAAGAAGGCGCAGCCAAACCGGCCATCGGCACCGATGCCGAGTTGAAGGCGGTGCTGAGCCAGGCCAAGTCCGTGGCGTATTCGGACAGTGCCAGCGGCGTGTATGTCGAGAAAGAGCTGTTCAAGAAGCTCGGCATGCCGGCCAAGGGCACGATGATCGAACGCATCCCGGTCGCCGAACAGGTCGCCAAGGGTCACTACGAAGTGGGCCTGCAGCAGGTGGCGGAATTGTTGCCGGTGCCGGGGGTGACTTACGTCGGCAAGATCCCGGAAGACGTGCAATCGGTCACTCGCTTTGCGGCGGGCATTCCGGTCAACGCCGAACACCCGGCCCAGGCCAAGGCGCTGTTGCAGTTCCTGGCCTCGCCAGAGGCGCAACCGGTGGTGCAATCCACCGGCTTGGACTCGGTGTCACACTGACCGAAACGGCATCTCCCGCACCAACCGCTCCAACTCCAGCGCCGCCGGCGGCAACGTCCGCCCGCGGCGCTTGATCAAGCCCACATTGCGCATCACCTGCGGCTCCACCAGCGGCACACTCACCAGAATCGGGTGCGTGCACGCCGGCATCGCAATCGACGGCACCATCGCCACGCCCAACCCCGCCTCCACCAGCCCGATCATGGTGGTCACGTGGTGGGTCTCGCAGATACTTGGTTTTTTTACCCGCACGCCGCGCAACGCCTGGTCCAGCAAAAAACGGTTGCCCGAGGTTTTGTCCACGGTGATGTAGTCGTGCTCATAGGCCTCGGCCCAGGTCACGCTCTCACGCTCGGCCAACGGATGGTCGCGGCGACAGGCCAGCACGTAGCGCTCCTGCAACAGCAATTCGAACTCCACCTCATCGGCCAGGCTGCCGCTGAAACTCACGCCGAAATCCGCCTCGCCACTTTCCACTGCGTTGCACACCTCACCGGCGCTGGCGTCCAGCACCCGCAGGCGAATCTTCGGGTACAGCTTGTGAAACTCGGAGATTACGTGGGGCATGAAGTAGTAAGCGGTGGACGGCACGCAGGCAATCGTGACGTTGCCCATGCGCGTGGACGCGACGTTACTGATGCCCATCAAGGCGACGTCGAGGTCGTCGAGCATGCGCTCCACCTGTGGCAGAAACGCCCGCCCGACCATGGTCAGGCTGACGCGGCGCGTGGTGCGCTCGAACAGCTTCACATCCAGCGCCGACTCGAGCTTTTCGATACGCCGGCTCAGGGCCGGTTGCGAGATACGGATGGCCTCGGCGGCGCCGCGAAAACTGCCCTTGTCTACCAAGGCGCGGAAGGCTTGGAGGTCGTTGAGGTCGAATTTGATGATCACGGGAAGAGGCCAGTGTGGTCGATTTGGGGGGCATTATCGTACGGGTGGTGAGGGTGCGCCATGTGTGCCTGCACGGGTTTGAATTGATAGCCCGGCTACAACGATGAAGCCAGTGATATAAGCGCGTTAACACGAAAAATCCACGAAACAATTTAAAACAACCCAACTTAGTATAAATTGCACGCGAACAACCAAAGCCGTTCAAGGAGACTCTCGTGGCAACTCTTCAAGCTCATACAATCCAGGCGCTGCAAGCCCAACGCCCTGCCCTGCTGACCGAATGGATTACGAGCCTCGAGGCTTCGGGAGCCACACGAAACGTCAAGGGGGATGACGTCAAACAGCAAGCTGGCGACTTTCTTAATCTGCTGATCGACGCGCTCCTGCAAGGCGGCTCACAGCAAATAAGCCATGAAAACTGGGCCGAAACCCGGGTCTTCCTGGAAAAGCTGTCGCACAGCCGCGCCTTGATCGGCCAGGACTCGCAACAAACCGCCAGCTTCATTTTCGCCCTTAAAGGCCCAGTGTTCACCTTGCTGCAACGTGAGTACGCCGAACAACCGGCGCAACTGGCCGAGCAACTCTGGGAAGTTTCCGAACTGCTGGATTCGCTGGGCATGCACACCATCCGCACCTTCCAGAAGTCCCGTGAGTCGGTCATCAAACGCCAGCAGGAAGAATTGCTGGAGTTGTCCACCCCCGTGGTGAAGCTGTGGGACGGCGTGCTGGCCCTGCCGATGATTGGCACCCTGGACTCGCAACGCACCCAGGTGGTCATGGAGTCGCTGCTGCAACGCATCGTCGACACCGGCTCGGAAATCGCCATTATCGACATCACCGGCGTGCCGACCGTCGACACTCTGGTGGCCCAGCACTTGCTGAAAACGGTCACCGCCATCCGCCTGATGGGTGCCGACTGCATCATCAGCGGCGTGCGCCCACAAATTGCCCAGACCATCGTGCACCTGGGTCTGGACCTGCAAGGCGTGGTGACCAAAGCCAACCTGGCGGATGCCCTGGCGCTGGCGCTCAAACGCCTGGGCGTCACCATCAGCAAGGCTGTCTAAGCATGGAACGCATCCCTATTTTGCAGATGGGCGAGTTTTTGCTCGTGACCATTCAGGTCGACATGCACGACCAGTTGGCCATGACGCTGCAGGACGACCTTTCCGAACGCATCAGCCGCACGTCGGCGCGCGGCGTGCTGATCGATATTTCGGCGCTGGACATGGTGGATTCGTTTATCGGGCGCATGATCGGCACCATTTCCGGCCTGTCGCGCATCATGGACGCGCAGACCGTGCTGGTGGGCATGCAACCGGCGGTGGCCATTACCCTGGTGGAACTGGGCATGACCCTGCCCGGCGTGGCGACCGCATTGAACGTCGAGCGCGGCATGAAACTGCTGCGTGATCGGGTAGAACACTTATGAGCCAAGCCAGCAGCGGCACGCATCCCGTGCTGATCGAACAGGACGTTGTGCTGGCCAGACAATTAGTACGCAGGCTGGCCCAGGACTGCGGCATGCGCCTGATCGACCTGACCAAGCTGGTCACGGCCGTCAGTGAGCTGGCGCGCAACACCGTGGTCTACGGCGGCGGCGGGTACATGGATTGGAGCGTTGTCGAAAAAGACCATCGCCCCGGCCTGCGCCTGACCTTTCGCGATGAAGGCCCCGGCATCCCTGACCTCAAGCTGGCCCTGACCGACGGCTGGACCTCCGGCAGCGGCCTGGGCCTGGGCCTGACCGGCGCCAGGCGCCTGGTGGACGAGTTTGAACTGGACACCGCACCCGGCAAGGGCACACGCGTGACGATCACCCGATGGACCTGAATATTCCCAGCGCCTTGACCCAAGTGCTTTTGATCGAAGATGTCAGCCAAATCGGCTATGCCCGGCGCAGTGCCCAGCAGCTTGCCGAGCTGCTGGGTTTTGATGAAACCGACGCCGGGCGCGTTGCCCTGGTGGCGACCGAACTTGCCAGCAACATCCTCAAGCATGCCGCCCATGGCGAGCTGCACCTGCGCGCCACGGGCAACCAGGGCGTCGAAATGATCGCCGTCGACCGTGGCCAGGGCTTCGACCTGGAAAGCTGCCTGGTGGATGGGTTCTCCACGGGCGGTACGCAAGGCATCGGCATGGGCGCCATCGCGCGCGTGGCCCAGGTCTTTGATGTGCATGCCGATCAGCGGGGCACGGCGATGTTGGCGCGGCTCTACCCACGCACCTCGAACGCGCGGGATATCCGCTATGGCGTCAGCCAGCATTCCTTGCACAACGATCCGGCATGTGGCGACGCCTGGCACCTGGCAATCGAAGCGGGCCGGTTCAGCGTGATGGTTGCCGACGGCCTGGGCCATGGCAGCGAAGCCGAACGCGCGGCGCGCGCGGGTGAAGAGATGTTTGCCCAAGACCCCTTCCAGGACTCGGCCACGCTGCTCAACGACATGCATATCGGCATGAACGGCACCCGGGGCGGCGCAGTGGCCGTGGCGCAATACGACGCCGTGGCTGACCGGCTGCGTTTCACCGGCGTGGGCAATATCGGCGCCAGCCTGATTGCCTTCGGCAAGTCGCGCGGGCTGGCTTCCCACCCGGGCATCGTCGGCGTGCAGTTTCGCAAGGCACAACCCTTCGACTACGCTCAGGTCAGCGGCCAACTGCTGATCCTTTACAGCGACGGGCTGCAGTCACGCTGGAACCTTGCGGACTATCCCGGGCTTTGCCACCGCCACCCCGCCCTGATCGCCGCCATCCTTCACCGTGATTTCTGTCGCGGCCGGGATGACGTTACCGTCTTCGTGATTGCCCTGGAGGCCATTGATGGCTGACACCATTGCTTCGCTCACTGAGCAAGTGCAACGCCTGCACCAGGAAGCCGACGCCTTGCGTACCGAGTTGGATGAGACCAACCAGGGTGTGCTGGCACTGTATGCGGAACTGGATATGCAGGCCGATCAGTTGCGTCAGGCATCAGACCTGAAAAGCCGCTTCCTGTCGTACATGAGTCATGAATTCCGCACGCCCCTGGGCTCGATCCTGAGCATCACCAGCTTGCTTGCCGATGAACTCGACGGCCCTTTGAGCCCCGAGCAGCAGACCCAGGTAGGCTTTATCCGCAGCTCGGCGCGCGAGCTGCGGGAGATGGTCGACGACCTGCTGGACCTGGCCAAGATCGAGGCCGGGCGCATTACCATCTCGCCTGCCTGGTTTGACATGTTCGACCTGTTCTCGGCATTGCGCGGGATGTTCCGCCCGATCGTCGACGCATCGTCGGTGGACCTCATCTTTGAAGAGCCCTCGGGCTTGCCCAAGCTCTACACCGATGACAAGAAGCTGGCGCAGATCCTGCGTAACTTTATCTCCAATGCCTTGAAGTTCACCTTGCAAGGTGAGGTGCGCGTGTCGGCACGCATGGAAAGCGCGCACGAGATCCGCTTTGCGGTGCAGGACACTGGCCTGGGCATTCCTGCCGAGCTGCACAACAACCTGTTCGAAGACTTTTCCCAGATCGACTCACCGCTGCAAAAGCGCCTGCGCGGCACCGGCCTGGGGCTCTCGCTGTGCAAGCGCTTTGCCGAGCTGCTCGGGGGCCGGGTCGGGGTGCAAAGCGCCCCAGGTGTTGGGTCGATGTTCTTTGTGATCATTCCTCTGTCTATCGCGGGCGGGCCTGTCGATGAGTCGTGACATCCAACTGCTGATCGTCGACGACAACGCCGCCACTCGCTATGCCCTGCGCCGGCGCCTGGAAAGCCATCACTACCGCGTGCTCGAAGCCGGCACCGGCCAAGAGGGCCTGGACCTGATCGCGAGTAAAAAGATCGACGGGCTGATCCTCGACGTCAATCTGCCGGACATGAGTGGCTTCGACATCGTGCGCGCGCTGCGCGCCGACCCGGCGACCGCCCTGCTACCGGTGGTGCATGTCTCGGCTGCGTCCATCGAGACGGGCGACATCATCACCGGCCTGGACGCCGGCGCCGATGCCTACCTGATCCACCCGGTGGACCCGGACGTGCTACTGGCGACCCTGCGCACCTTGCTGCGCGTGCGTGATACCGAATACGCCCTGCGCGAGAGCGAGGCGCGCTTTCGCGAAATCTTCTTCAACATCAGCGCGCCGATAGCCGTCATGGACCCGCAGTTGAAGGTGCATGAATGCAACCACGCGTTCGCCCAACTGATCCAGGACAACCTGAACCCTGACGCCTTGCTCGAATGCTTTGCCAGCGATCAGCATGCCGTCATCCAGGAGTTGTGCCTGCGTCTCGCCGCGGGAGAGCGCTGGAAAGGCAACTTGCAAATGCAAGTGGACGGCCAGGTGCGCGAAACCGAGTGGCAAATCTCGCCTTATCGCCGGGCCGAACTGAGCCTGGTGTTTGTCGAAGACGTCACCGAGCATCGCCATCGCGAGCGCCATCAGTTGGCCGAGCTGACCAACGCCACCACGCAGCTGGCGCACACCGAGGCGCAGTTGCTGCAGGCACAGAAGATGGACGCGCTGGGCAAACTCACCGGCGGCATCGCCCACGACTTCAACAACCTGCTGACCGGGATCATCACCAGCCTTGAGCTGATCAAAAAACGCCTCGACACTCAGCAAACCGAGAAGGTCAAGGCTTATGCCGACGCCGCGTTGAGCTCGGCCCTGAGCGCCGCCGGCCTGACCAACCGCCTGCTCGCGTTTGCCCGCCAGCAGCCTCTGGACACGCGCCCGGTGGATATCAACGCGCACATCCGCTCACTGGAAGAGCTGCTGGTGCGCACGATCGGTGAACACATTGCGCTCAAACTCGAGCTGACGACCCACCCGGCCGTGGCGCTGGTTGATCCGATCCAACTGGAAAGCGCAGTGCTGAACCTGGTCATCAATGCCCGCGATGCGCTGCCCAAGGGCGGCGATATCTGGGTGACCACCTACCCGGCTTACTCCAACGGCAACCTTAAACTGGAAAACGGCGCCTACATCGCGCTCTGCGTGCGCGATAACGGCGTGGGCATCGAACACAGTGTGATCGACAAGGTGTTCGACCCTTTCTTCACCACCAAGCCGCTGGGCCAGGGCACCGGGCTGGGGCTGTCGACCATCTACGGCTTTGCGCGCCAGTCCGGCGGCGACGCACAGATCCGCAGCGTCACCCGCCAGGGCACCGAGGTCACCATCATGCTGCCCGCTGCCTCGGGCCCGGCGAGCATCACCACCAAGCCCGTGGCAGCGCCGGGGCTCAGCAGCGGCGAACACGTGCTGATCGTCGAGGACATGCCCTCGGTGCGCAGCTTCGTCGCCGAGGTGCTGGTCGACGCCGGTTACCGCTGCAGCGTGGCGGCCGACGGTGATGAGGCGATCGCCACCCTGCGCCAGGACACCAGCATCGACCTGATGCTTACCGACGTGGGCCTGCCGTACATGACCGGGCGGGAATTGGCCGATGTCGCCCGAGGCCTGCGCCCCACGCTGCCGATTCTGTTCATGACCGGGTATGCGGAAAATGCGGCGAATCGCCAAAGCTTCCTGGGGGAAGGCATGGACCTGATCTCCAAACCGTTCCATATCGACGAGTTGCTGGAGAAGATCCGCCGCGGGCTGGACGGCCTGCCAGGCACCCAGTAAGGGGGACACGCAGGCCACCCCGGCTAAATTGCAGGATGCCGTGCGGTGCCAGGCTTGGTACCGTGACCGGCCTTGCAATCCGCCACCGGCACCGAACAATGACTCAACCCAATAAGCACTATCGGCCCCTGCGCCTCGCATCGTGGGCGCTCGGCCTGCTGTGCACCGCCACCCTGGGCTTTTTTGCCTGGCAAAGTTTTTACCCGGTGCGCGCCGCCGATTCGTGGAGTTATCAGGTTTTGCATACCGATGTGGCCAAGGCCGCATCGTTGATGCCCATGGCTGACGGCTCGTTGATGGTCACCGAGGAACTCAAGGACGGGCTGGGCAGCATCGTGCACATCCGGCTGGATGGAACGCGCGACGTCGTGCTCGGCAACCTGTCCAAACCCGACGGGATGTTGGCCACGCGGGGCGGCTGGGTGTTCAGCCAGGAAACCGGCAACGCCCCCGTCAGCTTTCTCAAGGACGGCGTGGTCACCGAATTGTTCAAAGGCGAAAACGTGCAAGGCCTGTGGGATGAAGGCGACTACCTCTATGCCATCGAAGACCGCAGCCATGCTGGACGCCTGCTGCGCTATCGCTGGAGCGACCAGTCACTCACGGTACTGCGTGACCAACTGCACGAAGGCGAGTCCATCACACGCTGCACCGATGGACGAATGCTCTACACGGAAAAGAAAAAGGGTGTGGTGCGTGAGCTGACGGATGACGGCAGCGATCCGGTGGTGCTGTCGGGCCTGAACAAGCCCACATTCTTGATGTGTGATGAACGTGGGTTGTGGGTCAATGAAGACTCGACGCATCGGGCGCGGTTGCTGTTGATTGATAAACACGGGCAGCAACAAACGATCTTGTCGTTCTTGAAGGCGCCGCAGTCGATTGTGCGCACGGGAGACGGTACTTACTTACTGGCAGAAGGTGGCCGTGACCGAGTGCTGAAACTGGTGGGTAAGTCGCTGGCAATTGCCAGCGACGACGTGAAGCATTGACCCGGCACGCAGAAGGGCCGAACAGCTGAGGTTGGCACCCGCCTATCGTGCCCACGCCTTGGGACCGTCAAAAAACGCCTGCGCATTGCTGTCCAGTGTCTCCAGGTGATACCCGCCCTCCTGCACGATCACACAGGGCAATCCCAATTGCCGGATGCATTCGCCCAAGCGCGCGAACCCTTCGCGCGTCACCGCCACTTTGCTTTGCGGGTCGAGCTCGTAGATGTCGAACCCCAAGGACAACACCAGCACATCCGCCGAAAAGTCCTTCACCGCCGACAAGGCCAGCTCGAGTTTTTCGAAGAACACCGCTTCGCTGGCGCCGTGGGCCATCGGCAGGTTGAGGTTAAAGCCTTCACCGGCAGCCACGCCGCGTTCGTCGGCAAAGCCTGCCACGCCGGGGTAGAAGTTGGTCGGGTCACCATGGATCGACACATACAGCACGTCGTCACGGGCGTAGAAAATCTCCTGGATGCCCTGGCCGTGGTGCATGTCGGTGTCGAGAACGGCGACACGCTGGAAACCTTCGCGCAATACCTGCGCCGCCACCGCCGCATTGTTGAGGTAGCAAAAACCGCCTGCCGCCTCGTGACGGGCGTGATGGCCCGGCGGGCGGCACAGCGCGTAGGCGGCAGGCGCGCCAGCGAGGATGTCTTGGGCGGCGGCCACGGCACTTTGCGCCGACCAATAGGCTGAACGCCAGGTCAGTTCGCCCACTGGGCAACTGCCATCCGCCAGGTAGCGTGCAGCCTGGGCGAGGATGCCGCGCAGGGCATTGGGCTCGCGCACGAAGATGTTCGACATGACTTCGTCGCCCCAGTCTTCGGGGATTTCCTTCCAGCGTTGGTGCGCTTCCTCAAGAAACGCCAGGTAGGGCGCGCCATGTACTGCAAGCAATGGCTCGAGGCCGTAGTCAGCAGGTTGCTGAATCTCGAAGCCCAAGGTCTGCGCGGCTAAGAGCAAGTTGCGCGCGCGCTCGGGGACTTCCTGCGGCGTGCGCATCTGGCCGCGGGAGTAGTAGCTGCGCGGGTGATGCAACAGTTGTTCTGGGTGGAAAAACGTACGCATGAATGACTCCTGGGTAAACACCGAACCTGTGGGAGCTGGCTTGCCTGCGATAGCGGTCTGTCTGAAGGACCGCCATCGCAGGCAAGCCAGCTCCCACACTGAATCCGGGCAGGCTGTAACGATGAGTTGTTAGTCGGCTTGACCGGCGCGATTGAGCACAGCGTTAAGCAAGACATCGGTGCCTTGGCGCACATCCTCGGGCAATACGTCTTCGGCTTCGTTATGGCTGAGGCCACCTACACACGGGATGAAAATCATCGCGGTCGGGCAGTACCGCGCCAGGTGGATGGCATCGTGACCGGCACCGCTGACAATGCGTTGCTGGCTGTAACCCAAGGCATCCACCGAGGCCTGCACGCAAGCGACACACTCGGCATCGAACGGCGTAGCCGGGCTGACCCAATGCGGGCTGATGCTGACCGTCAGGCCGCGGTTTTCAGCGATGGCCTGCAGCCGCGCGCGCACTTGTTGCTCCATGGCTTCGATGTCGGCGTCGCGGTGATGACGCAGGTCGACGGTGAACGCCAGCAACCCCGGAATGGTGTTGCGCGACGACTTGGTGATGCTCAGCTCACCGACGGTGGTCAGGCCTTCGGGGGCGAAATCGGTGGCGAGGTTTTCCAGCGCCTGGATCATTTTTGCCGCGCCATACAGGGCATCTTTGCGCAGTGGCATCGGTGTGGTGCCGGCATGTGCAGCCATGCCTTCGACCTGCACGTCGAGCCAGCGAATCGCCTGGCCGCCGGTGACCACGCCGATGCTGTTGGCGTTGTCTTCCAGAATCGGGCCTTGCTCGATATGGGCTTCGAAATACGCATCCACCGTGCCACCCAACGGGCGTTCGCCGTTATAGCCCGTGGTGCGCAACGCCTCGGCCACACTGATACCGTCGACATCGACAGTCGCGAGCGCCTTGTCCAGCGCCAGGCTGGCGGTGAACACCGCCGAGCCGAGCATGGCCGGGGTGAAACGCGCGCCCTCCTCGTTGGTCCACACGGCAATTTCCAACGGTTTACGGGTTTGAATGCCTTGGTCGTCGAGGCTGCGGATCACTTCTAGGCCGGCCAATACACCGTAGACACCATCAAAGCGCCCGCCTTCCGGCTGGGTGTCGAGGTGGCTGCCCATCATGACGGGCGCGGCGTCGCTATCGGTGCCGGCACGCCGGGCAAACAGGTTGCCGATGGCATCCACGCTCAGGGTCAGCCCGGCAGCCTTGCACCAATGGCTGAACAGTTCGCGACCTGCCTTGTCTTCGGCACTCAAGGCCAGGCGGCAACTGCCGCCACGGGATGTGGCGCCGATCTCCGCCATGGCCATCAGGCTGGCCCACAGGCGTTGGCCATTAATTTTCAACATTACGCAGTCTCCATCAAACGCTATGGGCCATTTCAAGGCGGTGGGCCGTGGCGTGGCGGCGTGACAACGCCATTACGCACACCAGCGAGGTCGCCGCGATCAGGCTGTAAAACACTGCCATCGGCCACCATTGGCCCTGGTATTCGTGGGCCAGCCAGGTGCCGATCAACGGCGTCAGGCCACCGGCCAGCGCACCGCACACCTGGTAGGCCAGGGAGATCGCGGTGTAGCGCACGCGGGTTTCAAACAGGCCGCTGACAAACCCGGCGATCACCGCATAAAACGAGGCCATGCACACCACCGCCAGCGCGATACCGAGGACAATCAACGGCGCCTGGCCGCTGCTGACCAGCACGAACATCGGATAAGGCGAGACCATCGCCAGTACGGTCATGGCGCACAGAAAACGCGTGGCCCCGACTTTTTCGGCGACCCAGGCAGCCAGTGGCTGCACGCAGAATTGAATGATGGCGACGAAGAACAGGCATTCCAGAATCAGCGAGCGCGGCAGGCCCAGTTGCTGAGTGCTGTAGGCAATCATGAAGGTGTTGGTGAAATACACGCCAGCAATGCCCAGCGTGTTGGCGCCGATGCACAACAACAGTGGGCGCCAGGCGGTTCTCAGCACTTCGATCACCGGCGCCTGGTCTTTCTTGATCGCCCGTGCCTTCTCGGCGATGGCTTTGTCTTCGAGGAACTCAGGTGATTCATTGACGCCCAGGCGAATCGCCAAGCCGACGATCAACAACAAAGCGCTGGCCAGGAACGGCAGGCGCCAGCCCCAACTGAGCAGGTCCTCTTCCGGCAACCGCGTGACCGCGCTGAACGCCAGCAGCGAGAGGATCAAACCGGCCGGGCTGCCCAATTGCGCGAACGACGCAAAGAAGTTGCGACGGCCCTTCGGCGCATGCTCGCCGGCCATCAACACCGCCCCGCCCCACTCGCCGCCAACGGCAATGCCTTGCACCACACGCAGCAAGACCAACAGCACCGGCGCCGCAACGCCGATCTGCGCGTAAGTGGGCAACAGGCCGATGCACACGGTGACCACGCCCATCATCACCAAGGTGATCACCAGGGATTTCTTGCGGCCGATGCGGTCACCGATATGCCCGAACACGATGCCGCCCAACGGTCGCGCGAAAAAGCCCACGGCGAAGGTGCCGAACGCGGCCATGGTGCTGAACAGCTTGTCGTCGGAAGGGAAAAACAGTTGGCCGAACACCAGCGCGGCGGCGGTGGCGTAGATGTAAAAGTCGTACCACTCGATCATGGTGCCGATAAAAGCGGCGGCCGCAGCACGGCGCGGCTGCGGCGAAGCGGAAGGCTTCATGGGGCGGGCTCCTTTGGTTATTTTTTTGGCAGGAGAAAGTCAAACGCATGCGCTCTGATGGCGCTTGTTAAGGGTGATTTATCGTCCTGGGGCTATGATTAGTCAATTTTCTATTTATTATTCCGATTATAAATCCTGCTTATTATCGAGCTGCGCCATGCCCGAATTCCGCCGCGATGTTCACCCACTGCTCAACGACCGATTGGACTGGAATCTGCTGCGGACTTTCCGTGTTATCGGCCAGGAACTGAGCATCAGCCGCGCCGCCGCTCGGCTGCACCTGACCCAACCGGCGATCAGCCAGGCGCTCAAGCGCCTGGAAGAACAGCTCGGCTGCCAACTCATCGCCCGCCGTGGCCCGCGCTTCGTGCTGACTGAAGCCGGCGAACAGATCTTCGCCATCGCCGGCGAGATGTACGGGCAGGTGTCGCAGATGAGCAACGCCCTGCAAAAACCCGGCGATGAAGTGCTCGGCAAAGTGCGCCTGCTGATGATCAGCCGCATCAACTCGGACACCTTCGACGACTTCCTCGCCGACTTCCACCGCGAGCACCCGCGGGTGGATCTGGAGGTTGAGGTGATGCGCAGCTCCGACATCGTCGCCGCCCTGCTGGAAAAAACCGCAACCCTGGGCCTGAGCCTGAATCGCCGGCCGCAACCGCGCCTGGAACAGCACCTGTTCCTGCGCCAGCGTTATGCTTTTTTTTGTGGAAAACACCACGCGCTGTTCGGCCGCAGCGGCCTGGCCGAGGGCGATTTGCAGTCGGAAAATTTCGTCAGTTTTACCAGCGACCAGATTGGCGGGATGCTGTCGCCGCTGACGATCTTTCGTGACCAGCAAGGCTTCAGCGGACGGATCGTGGCGTCGTCATCGAGCCTGGAGGAAGTACGCCGGCTGGTGATTGCCGGCTACGGTTTGGGCTGCCTGCCGATTCACGTGGTGGCCGAGGATGTGAAGAATGGGCTGCTGTGGCGGCTACCGCCGGATGAAGGGATTGCCGATGTGGATATCCATCTGCTGTGGAATCGGGAGCAGAAGATGAGTCGGGCGGAAACGGTGTTTATCGAGCGGTTGTCCGGGCGGTTGGCAGAGTAAAAGCACGTGCTGATGCACTTAGAGATTCGTCTTACGTAGCTACCAGACGGCTCTTTCAGCGAAGCCCTTGAACGTGTATCGAGGCAACCCATAGAGTCCTGTGAACCCGTGCTATGAGGCGCGGTTTGATCAGTCATCCAATCTCCAAGTAGGATTGAATGCCCGCGGTCAAAATCTCCCCAGTGTTCCAACAGATCAACCATTGGGAAAATTTCGCTGCGCACTTTTACAACTATAAAGTGTGCGGTGAACGTCCCTCCATCGGCACGGCTCCAGCAGCACCCGCCAACGTTATTGATCGACGCGGCATTTGCGACGTTTACTGAGTTGGGACGCCGCGGCTCCGGGGTGCATATCATGCCGCGCAGTGTTGAATTGGCCCGTCCACAAAGCGGCAATACTGTGCTGGCGGACTTTTTCGGCTGTGCCGTACGGTTCGGCGCCCAGCGTAACGCGCTGGTGTTCGACGCTGCCGATTTAGAACGGCCCTTTTCCAGTCACAACCCCGAGCTGCTGGAAATGCTGAGCCCGGCACTGATCGCGGCATTGGCCGAAGCGACTGCGCCGGCCACGATCAGCCACCAGGTCAAAAGCACCCTCAAGCGCATTCTCGCCAGCGGTCGCCCGGAGATGGTCGAGGTGGCGCGCGAAATGGGCATGAGCGAGCGTTGCAAGCGGTAACAACCTACTAAGATCAGGCGGGCAGCCTGCGCTCGACACTGCTGGCCATGACCTGCAATGCCTCGAAAGAGTTTCGACCAATCAGCATGAAACCATGGGACGGGTTGGCCCAATAGACCACGTTCATGCCTCGGCGCTGCTCGGTAGCGGCGGGCTGCGTGCCCCTTTTGCTGGCGGTGATGCACAGCGCCAAGGGGCCGTGGCGCGGGTCCAGGTAAGTCAGTTGGCCAATCAAGACGCCGTCATAGTCGAGAATTTGCGCGCGCCGGAACTCGGCACCGGGCAAGTTCACGGCGTCAGGGGATAACGGCAGGCCCAATTGCGCGCCCACTGAGCTGAGTTGGGCGGCATGAGAGACTGGATCAGCATTAAGGTTTTCCAGAGTTTCAGGCGTGTACAGCGCCATGTACTCAGCCACCGAGGCACGCCAACCTTGGCCGGACTCTGCTCGTGGCCAGCTCATATACAGGCGGTCGGCGACCACACCCGCCACAGCAAAACTCGCCGCCACAGCCAGGAAACGCCGTCGACTCATGGCTGGCGCGTGCGCAGGTGGCAAGGCTTTGAGCATCGCGTTCAAGCGTTCGGTGGGTGCTTCGTCCAACATCGCGTCAAATGCGGCCTTGAAAGGCAAATCAGCGCACTGCAATTCATCCAGGCGCGCGGCCACAGAGGGGTTTGCCTTTAGCTGATCGGCAATAAGCTGACGCTGTTCAGCATCCAGTTCGCCATCCAGATAAGCCACCAATAGCTCATCGGACGGTGCGTTAGTCTGAATCATCGCCGTTCTCCACTGGATTTTTCCGGCTGGGCTTTTGCAGGCGCGGTCTCTGCAAGTTTCACGCGAGCGGCCGCCAACCGGCTCATCACGGTCCCCACCGGGATATGCAGTACCTCGGCAATTTCCTTGTAGGAAAGCCCTTCGACATACGCCAGAAACACCGTTTCCCGCTGCGCTTCGGGCAACCCGTTAACCCGCTTGATCACTTGCGCAACCAATACCTGATCCTGCGCCTGGCGCTCGCCATCGAATGACAACGCCTGCTCCGCATCGACAAACCCTTGCCCCTGGCGCACCCGTTGCGAGCGCAGTTCGTTGAGCCAGATGGAATGCATGATCGACAGCAGCCAGCGATCCAACCGCGTGCCGGCTGTGAATTGCCCGGCACGCTCCAGTGCGCGTACACAGGTGGCCTGCACCAGATCTTCAGCCACATGCTTGTGCCGCGACAACACCCACCCATATCGCCATAAACGCGGCAATAACAGGCCCAACTCGCGCCGAAACTCAGCCTCTGTGGTGATAGCCGCCCCCTGCTGGTTCACTCATCGGTTTCACGCCTGGGGCGCAGCGGCGATGGCTTCGGCCAGGTCTTCGTATTCTTCGCAGGTGGTGCTGCACAAGGCTTTGATTTTCACCAGTTGCTCTTGCGCCAGGTCGACGCGGCCCTTGATCACGTAGGCCTCACCCAGGTACTCGCGAACTTGGGCGTAATTGGGGTCGAGCGCGACTGACTGCAGGTAGTAACCGATGCCTTCGTCCGTACGCCCCAGTTTGCGCGTGGCGTAACCACGGTAGTTGAGGGCCTTGGCGGTGTTCGGGTTTTGCAGGGTGTCGAGCAGGGCCAGCGCCTCGTCGTAGCGCCCATCTTTTGCCAGGCGGTAGGCGTATTCGGTGCGGTCGGCATCGGAGGTGGCTTTGCTGGTTTGCAGCACGCATTTGCCGGTCTTGGTGTCCCAGACCTGGCCTTTGGGGCAGTTTGGCTTGGGCGGTGCCGATTCATCCCCGGAGGCGTGGGCTTGGCCTGCGAGCAAAGCGGCGGCCAGGCATGCACCGAAGAACAGCGCGGCGCGGTAAGTCATGGGGTGTTCGTGGCGATTCTTCATGGTTGTCATGCTCCGTAACGTCAGGGAGGAAACATCATTTTTGAAACGCATTGCGTGAACCCGCCAGCATGCGGCGCAACGTGCCGTCGCGCAGCACATAGTGATGCCAGAGCGCAGCGCCAGCATGCAGGCCCGCCAGGAGAACGATCGCCCAGGCCACATTGTTATGCAGGCCACCCAAGGTGCCGCGCCATTCGTGGTCAATCACAAAGGGCGCGGGAATGGGGAACAGTCCGAAATTGAAGGGTTCACCTTGAGCCCAGCGAAACAGGAACCCCAATACGATTTGCGACACCAGCAACAGGTACAGGCAACCATGCGCCATTTTCGCCAGCAGGTTAAGCGCCGGGTGACTGTCGGCCTTCAGGCGATTGCCGCCAAACACACGCCACACAATGCGCAGGATGATCAACAGCGCCATCGCGATACCGAGCGAAATATGCACCGATTGCAGGCCCTTGCGCAGCGGTGTGCCCTTTTCGAGGTTTTCCCAGATATGTGCACTGGCAAACATGAAGATCACCACGGCAGCGGTCAGCCAGTGGAAGGTGCGGGTCAGGCGGTCATAGCGATCGGAAGGTGTGTTCATGGGCGTTCCCTGGGTGGTCTGTGGGGTGAACACCGCAGCGGGGGAAGTTATTCGGTGAGACATTAATTTTTTTGCAAATCGGCAAACGCAAAAGCCCCGTAGCGGGTTCAGCTACGGGGCCGTTCTATGTCATCGCCGAGTCAGGCGCTCAGTTTGCGCGTTCTTTATTGGCTTGGGAGAGCACCGAAGCGGCCAGGGATTTGGTCTGCTCACTGTATTTATCGCTTTGAAGCGCTTTGCCGGCCTTTTCCTCCATCTCGGCGCTGGTCTGCTTATCCGTTCTGCTCTGTGCCAACGCTGAGGCGGCAAGGCTTTTGGCGATCGCGCAGGCATTTGGATCATTCAGGGTTTCAGCGGCCAACGTAGCCATGGTGCCGGAAGTTTTTTTCGTGTTTTTGCTCATGATGCATGTCCTTTGCGGTGTGGGATTTCCTACCTGAAAATTCCTCGAAACCAAGATAGGCAGCCAGCGCGAGAGCCGCAACACGCTGCCTGTAGGTAACGTACGGAAAGGATGTACGAAAGACGAAATTATCCCATAGGGGCGTCGAATCGATTGCACTGATGGTTATTATCGAAACGGTCGCCTGTGTGATTGCCAGAACCGGTTCATATAATCGCCTCCACTTTCCCTGCCCTCGCCTCGCTTGATTTCAAGCGACATTCCCCTATGGAACCCAACACCATGCCAAGCGTCAGCCAGGCCCCCAGTGGCCGCCCTGAACATAATCAACAGAGCGTCAAACAGCAGTGGCTGGCGATTCTCTCAGTCGCGGTGGGTGCCTTCGCCCTGGTGACCAGCGAGTTTCTGCCAGTGGGCGTACTCAACGACGTCGCCAGCGACCTCGGCATCAGCGCCGGGCATGCCGGCCTGATGGTCACACTGCCCGGCATCATGGCCGCCCTCGCCGCCCCACTGCTGTCTGTGAGCATTGGGGCGATGGACCGCCGCTACCTGCTGATCGGCTTGACGCTGATCATGATCATCGCCAACTCGGTGGTGGCCTACGCCAGCGACTTCAGCCTGCTGCTGTTCGGCCGTGTCCTGCTGGGCATCAGCATCGGCGGCTTCTGGGCGACAGCCATTGCGCTCAGCGGGCGCCTGGCCCCCAAGGGCGTGGGCGTAGCGAAGGCCACCTCGATCATCATGATGGGCGTGACCCTGGCCACCGTGCTCGGCGTGCCCGTAGGCACCTGGCTCAGTGGCCTGATGGGCTGGCGCATGACCTTCCTGGTCACCGCGCTGGTGGGCGTGCCGGTGTTGCTGGCGCAGGTGTTCCTGCTGCCGCGGCTCACACCGGAAAAGGCCATTCAGATCCGTGACCTGCCGGCGTTGTTCATCAACCCACAAGCGCGGGTCGGCTTGATCGCCGTGTTGCTGATCGGCCTGGCGCACTTTGCGGCGTACACCTATGTCGCACCGTTTTTCAAAAACAGCTCCGGCTTCGACGGCCCGACGATTGGCTCACTGCTGTTGCTTTATGGTGTGGCCGGGGTGATGGGCAATGTCTTCGCCGGTTTCGCCGCCAACCGCAGCGTGCGCCACACCCTGCTGTTGGTCGCGCTGATGATCGGCACCAGCACCGCCCTGTTCCCCTACTTCGCCACCGAAATGACCGGCGCCGTGATGCTGATCGCACTCTGGGGCTTCGCCTTCGGCGCCTTCCCGGCCTGCGCGAGTATCTGGATGTTTGTCGTCGCGCCCAAGGATGTGGAGCGCGGCATGCCGCTGTTTGTCGCGTTGTTTCAGGTGATTATTGCCCTGGGCTCGTTCTTTGGCGGGCGGATTGTCGATCAGATGGGTAGCGCGGTGTTGTTGAGTTTGGCTACGGCGCTGGTGGGGGCTGGGTTTGTGACGGTGCTGGTGTTGGGGAGGAATGTGAGTAATAGCTTGGTGGTGCAGGCTGGCTGAATCCAAAACTACAGAAACGAAAAAGCCCCGTAGCTCGTTCAGCTACGGGGCTTTTTCTATGTGGAAATTTTACTCGTTTGAAGCGGCCGTGGGCGTCTTCGGCCGAGAACCTCGAGCGGGTACATCAATGAACCCAGGCTTGAAAAAAAGTAGTTACAACTCATCGGATGCAGGTTGGCCTGCGCAGATTTAGCATTGCCGACTACTAAGCCACTGGCGTACATTAGCTATGATTTTCATCGAGACTTCGGGCTTCACCCGTCGCGTCAAAGAGCTTATCGACGACGATGCTTATCTCGCGTTTCAGAGCACGCTGATCGTGAACCCTTCAGCCGGTGATGTCATCGAAGGTACAGGCGGCGTTCGTAAGATACGGATTGCCGCCAGAGGCCATGGCAAGCGTGGCGGAGCACGAGTGATCTACTACCACTTCGTCTCGGCTTCACAGATTGTTTTGTTGATGATCTACCCCAAAAATGAACAGCAAGACCTTACCGCTGACGAGCGTAAATCGTTGAAAGCTGCGATCGAGCACTGGAGATAGCTATGAGCAAGTTTTTTGATGAGCTGATGGAAAGCGTTCAAGAGATGAACGAAGTCCTGCGCGGGGAACGTGAACCTTCCCGCGAATTCCATGTTGATGCGATGCAGGTTAAAGAAATCCGTAAAGCAACAGGGTTGACCCAGGCCAAATTCGCAGCCTTGATTGACGTTCAACTCGGCACACTACGCAATTGGGAACAGGGCCGTCGCGATCCAACAGGGCCAGCAAAGGCATTATTGAAGGCCATTCATAACGACCCGGTGCATGTTCTGAACGCTTTGGCCACTTAAGCCATGCGGAGCGTACGGTTTTGCATGACCTGCAACCTCTGCGCGATTACACAAACCGTCATTTTCTCTGACACCTTATCGACTAAAAAGCCTGCTGAGCATTAAGTTCAGCAGGCTTTTTCAGTTTCAGATGCAGGTGATTACTTGACTGGTTTATCCGCCGGGAAATTACGCTCCAGCACCGCGTCCACCAGCACCTGTGCATTCTCGATCAACTGCGCCAGCCCCATGATTACGGGTGACTGCGTGCTGTCCGGATCTTCGGCGCATTGGTAGGCGGTTTGAAGTGCGGATGAGAGGATTTCGGAGGCGTTGGCCAGGGCTTCTTCGGTGCCGACGTCGGCGCCTACGTGGAAGATTTTGCGCGGATGAAACTCGGAATCTGAATCGAGGTTGGTCATGTTCATTGTGTAGCTCCTGTATGCAATGGGAGCTGTCACATCCTGCTGTCAAACAGGAACAGGTGGCAGCTATGCGCGGGTTGACAGACCGGTATACAGGACCCGGCGCACCCGAAGATGCCCCACGCACAGCCGCCATAAAACAACGTCACAGCGCAAGAAGCCTGTAATCGTATGGAGGTCGTACACCTGTAAATCGGTCTGTCAAAACCGGTCGCCATGAGGGCGACGGCGGAAGGTTAGCGTCCTGCCTCCGCCAGTGCAAGCCCGTGCGGGAGCTGCACAGCCTGTGCGACGGTAATCACGATATGACAAATGGAAATTGTCATGCGGTGACAAGGGAGTATACGAACGCCATACGTCCCGCCAGGCTTGCCAATAGTCCTCACTTGATCCAACGTAATGACAAATGTCATTACATGAGAGTCTATTCCATGGCATCTATAAGCATCCGTATCGATGACGACCTAAAAGCGCGCGCCTATCTCGAATTGGAAAAGCTCGGCGTTACGCCTTCAGAACTGATGCGCCAGGCCCTGCAATACGTGGCGGATCGTGGCCAACTACCGTTCAAGCCCGTTCTGATGACCGAGGAAGATGAAGCGTTGATGGCCACCGTTCGGGAACGATTGGCATCTCCTCAACTGGTAAAGGTTTCTATAGATGAGCTATAGCCTTGATTTCGATGCGCGGGCATTGAGCTAATCGCCTGCATTACCTGCCCGACTGCTACAAAATCAAGCTGCGTAGCAACGGTTATAGGCTGGTTCAGGAAATCACTGTGGTGACCGACTCGACAGTGGCGATGCCGCCGCGCTTGAATACGTTAGAGACAACCTGACTTGTCTGATTCGCAAGACGGTACATCCAAGTGCTGAGTTTATGCACGGTGTCGAAAAAGCTACGGAGGCGCTGTCCGATAAAACCAGTCGGATACGCTGGCACCTGAATGGTGTAATGATCGGTCCAGTAGGTTTTGCAGGCCGTGGAAAAACTGCGCTGCGAACTAAGCTTCAGGCTATCAAGGGCGAAGCTGACGCCAATCTGAGGTTCGACACACCCGGAGCGAGCATCGAACGTGATCAGAAACCATCCGTGCTCGGGTGGTGCTTCTATTCTGGCAAAAAATGGTCTGTACGTAGCACTGAACCAGTTGCTGGAAGAGAACTATGACCTGCCTCCTGGACGTCAGACCTTCATATCATCTCAACTGAGGCGTGAAGCACGCCGCTGGCATGAAGGCCGACGCACAGCCTAATTACTGCAAAGCTCCTCGCCACAGCTCCTACAGAACTGTATGAGCCGTATTGAATAAATGATCCAGCGTGACTACCTCTTATCAAAAAAGGTTTAAACGGCGGGGAACGTCGGTCAACGTTATTTTAACGACAACAGCTTCTCACGCCAGCCGTCTACTACTTCGACGAACGAACTATGAACCCACTGTGGCACAGTACTACGGGCCGGAACCATTATTTCACGAAGTGTACGGTTCGCCTGCCGACCATAGTTAAAACGGTACCGATTCGATCTGATTACGACGCAGTAATACAGCTTCTCTTCTAAACTCATGTCTTCAGGAGGGACCAGATAATACAGATCTCGGCCACTGTAAAAAGATTCAGGCTGGACAAACGTCTCAAGCACGCTACCACCACCCGCAACAGTGAGAAGTCCAGCGGGGAGCGGCTCAACCCCAGGCTGGCGCCTAACCCGTGCAGAGACTCCATTATTTCGAGCAGTCCGCGAGACAAAATTTACTCCTGACGCGTCTAGCACAAGGGCGTTCAACTCCATATTCAGGCCATAACGCACCTCAAAAATTGAAGAAACGGGAACAAGCTGATGTTTAATTATCATTGACCGTCTTCCTCGTCAGCAGCCGTTTTTCCTATCTGCGCCTTTGCAACAGCCTCATTCACTAGCTGAAACATTAAATATTTCTGCAAAGCCAATTCGTAATCAGATCGACTGAGCGCGGAATAGTCAGTTTCCATGTATGCCTCAGCACACCACTCTGCTTTATCATCGACCTCTTGTAATACGCTTTCTCCCGCGTGGACTGTCCGATTCCGGAACATCTTGACCCACTTGTCACGCGTGGATTCCCAGGTTCCGTCAAGATCAACACGTCCTTTATTTTTGGTTTTACTGAAACCATCCTCTTTCCAGTAACCGAACCATGTCGCACGATTAGAGTCCGCATGCGGTTCATGAGCAGTCCAAACCATAATGCAGCAAACGACACCGACCGGATAAAAAAGCTCAGTAGGCATCGACATGACTGCATCTAGCGTGTGGGCATCCATAAGCTCTTTTCTCAACGGGTTCGGTGAGATCGCACATGACATCGGAACAATAGCTATGCCTTTCCCTCCCGGGGCAAGGCTATCCAACATCTGCTGAATGAAGCGGAGCTCATGCAGATCCGCAGTTCCTTGGGCAAAAGGTGGATTTAGCATACCGACATTGGCCTGATGCACCTTAATCGCTGGTGCTATCGCCTCATCAAAACAGCTTCCTTGATACAAATTCGCCTTGCCATCACCTCTCAGAATCATATTGCTTGCAGCAAGCGCGAACATATTTGGTTGCTGCTCGACACCTACTAGGCCATGCTGTTTGATCCGAAGTCTCTCTGCCTCAGTATTCGCACCTCTCATCATCTGACTCATAGCAGATATAAGAAAGCCACCGGTACCAGCGCAGATATCCAGCACAGTTGATTTTTTGTTAACATTTGCGAGCAGAGAAAAAAGCTCTGTTATATGCCGCGGAGTTAAAACTATGCCCAGAGCTTTTTTGTCACCACCGGTATACTTCAAAAATTCGCCGTAAAACTGCCCAAGGATGTCAGTGCCTTCTTCCGCCGTGAGAAGAGGCGCAGCCTTCTCGTGGATTCTTTGTATCAACTCGTGCAGCACCCCTTTGGGGTAGTCCTTGGTCTTTTTTCCAAGCTCGGGATGGATAGCGATAGAAGCATAAGGCTGAGCCATGTTGTCCTGCTTCGCTTGGGGAATCTGGGCATGATGTATCTCATCCCGGATCGTATTTATCCACTTATCTGGAAGTTCCTTTACCGAGTGAAGTCCATAAGACGCGGCGAATGCCTTGTTACTAAGTGCTATCAATGTCCCGCTTACAAGCAATGGCTTTTCACTTTCCGTCAGCTTCGCATGATCACGCATGAAAACATGCAGCTCGCGTGCAAATGCCATCAAGTCTTCAATCCGCGCTTGTCGAACAGCCGGATCAAAAATCGCGTGATCGATAAAATCTTTCCAAGGGAGTATTGACCTAATAGGTTGCTCATCAGTCTTGCCCAGCAAAGGTCGAGGGCCTTTCCCCCCTTTGGGGTGCAGGTACACGGAGACTAGGGCGCCCTTTTTCGTCTCACCGCTAACTGCCACTGCGATGACGTTGAAATCCTTGGCAAGCTCGTTGGCGTAGTGGAGCGCCCCATCCACAGCGTAGCGCTTAACCCTCTTTACCCGTTCCTCATCTGATTCGTCAAGGATCGCCCCACTAAGCAATTTTTGCACTGACGGGCTCAGATGATCTCCGACAGCCGCTTTGCATTCAAAGACGATAAGAAAATCGGGCGTATCAGAATTGCTTATCAAAAATTCTGGATAGCCGATACCACCTCCGGCTGACTTACTCCCTGTGCGCAGACGCTTTCTAACCGCTTCGATTACACTTTTCTGCTCCTCGACGCTTATCGAGTTATCAGCATCGTAGTAGTCGAGCTCACGTAGAGCATCCCGGACAAGGTTTTCGGTATTGCGCTCATTTTTGACTTTTGCCACGTTTCGATCCCTCAAAGCAGAGCCGCTCCACTCAAGAGCTCGACTAGAATGTGGATGCTCAAGGCAAGAACGGATGATGTCAGACGCTACCATCGGGATCGCACAGCCCACAAAAATATGGCTGGATCCGCAGATCCACAGTGCTTTGGTGGCAATCGCCAATCCAAGCCACGGCGTTCATTAGAATGGTCTACAAACTACACAAACAAAAAAGCCCTGAATTAACAGGGCTTTAATGAAAATAATGGCGGAGAGATAGGGATTCGAACCCTAGGTACCGGTGAAGGTACAACGGATTTCGAATCCGTCCCATTCGGCCACTCTGGCATCTCTCCAACGGCGCGCATCATAACAGTGTGTTTCGCGGAAGCAAACCCCAAACGCGATTTTTTTCCGTGCTATCAGATGCTTGCGTCGATTAAAGCGGTACGCCGAGACGATTGGCGACTTCTTCGTAGGCTTCGATGACGTCACCGAGGCCCTGGCGGAAGCGGTCTTTGTCCATCTTCTTCTTGGTGTCTTTGTCCCACAGGCGGCAGCCGTCCGGGCTGAATTCGTCGCCCAGGACGATGGAGCCGTCGTGGAACACGCCGAATTCCAGCTTGAAGTCGACCAGCAGCAGGCCGGCGTCGTCGAACAGCTTGGTCAGCACGTCGTTGACCTTGAGGGACAACTCCTTCATGCGTGCCAGTTGCTCAGCGGTGCCCCAGCCGAATGCCACGACGTGGGATTCGTTGATGAACGGGTCGCCCTTGGCGTCGTCCTTCAGGAACAGTTCAAACGTGTAAGGGTTGAGCTTGAGGCCCTCTTCCACGCCCAGGCGCTTGACCAGGCTGCCGGCGGCGTAGTTACGCACGACGCACTCAACCGGGATCATTTCGAGCTTCTTGACCAGGCACTCGTTGTCGCCCAGCAGTTTGTCGAATTGGGTCGGGATGCCGGCCGCTTCGAGTTTCTGCATGATGAAGGCGTTGAACTTGTTGTTCACCATGCCTTTGCGATCAAGTTGTTCGATGCGCTTGCCGTCGAACGCCGACGTGTCGTTGCGAAACAGCAGGATCAGGCGGTTGGCGTCGTCGGTCTTGTATACCGACTTGGCTTTGCCGCGGTAGAGTTCTTCACGTTTTTCCATGATGGGCTCCGCTTGCTAAAGGGTGGGCTAGGCGATGTGTCGCCAATCTAGCCCTGAATCTTGATCGGCCAGTTGCAGCCAGTCCGGGTCGCACCCGAGGGTATCGACAAAACATTGCCGGGCCAGCTGCGGCAGGTTGTTCTTGCTGCTCAGGTGGGCCAGGACCAAGTGTTGCAAGTCTTGCCAGCCCAACTCATACACCAGGTACGCCGCCTGGTGGTTGTTCAAATGTCCGAGCTCGCCGCCTACCCGCTGCTTGAGAAAGTACGGGTAATGACCACGCGCCAGCAGGTCTCGACAGTGGTTGGACTCGATCATCAATGCATCGAGGTCGCGGTAACCGTCCAGCACCCTGGAGCAGTAGGAACCCAGGTCGGTGAGCACGCCGAAACGCCGCTCACCGTCACTGAAAACGTACTGCGTAGGCTCCTGGGCATCGTGCGCCACGGCAATCACATCGATGCTCAACGCACCAATCTGCAGCTGTTCGCCACCGGCCAGGAAACCTGCGGGTTCTATGGGTTTGCGCATCCCGCGCAATGTGCCGCGACTCAGGTACACCGGAAGATTGTAGCGCCGAGACAGCAAACCCACGCCATGCACGTGGTCGGCATGTTCGTGGGTCACTAGAATCGCGCTCAGCTGCGTGGGGTGAACCCCCAGGCGCAGCAGGCGCCGCTCGGTTTCTTTTAAGGAGAAACCACAATCCACCAGCACGTACGTGTCGTCGTGGGCGACCAGCGTGCCGTTCCCTTGGCTACCGCTGCCGAGAACGGCAAAACGCATCGGATCAGCCCAGGTTGTCCTGAATCACGCCCAACACTTTGCGCGCTGTTTCAGCTGGCGCAACGGTGTTGATGTTTTTCTCGACGGTGACTTGTACGCTTTCGCCAACCTTGCTCAAACGAACCTGGTAACGCTCGGCACGGGTTTCGATCTCTTCCTTGGTCGGCTTGCTGCCGAACAATTTGCCGAAGAAACCTGGCTCGTCGTCTTTTTTCTCAGCCTTTTCAGCCACGTTGATGTAGTACAGGCCCAGGCTGCGGTTGATGTCTTCAACTCGCCAAGGGCCCTTCTCCAACGCGCGGCCAACACTGGCCCAGGCGCGGTCGAGGTCTTCACCCAGGTTCAGCACGACGTTGCCGCTGCCGTCTTCGGTGAGGCTGACGCGGTTAGGCGTGTCGTAATCACGCGCGGCGAGCAGGGAAACCGAACCGCCCTTCTCGGAGATCCGGCTCATGCTGGCCAGCATCTCGTCGACCAACGCGGCGTCTACGCCCATGTTGACCGAACGCGGGGTGAAGTCGACGTTGGCGGTGCTGCCGGCAGGACGCTCGGCGCTGACCACATAGACTTCACTGGTGTTGCGCTGCACGCCTGGCTCGATGCGCACACGCACACGAGCTTCGTTATCGGCGGCTACACCACCGGCCTGCAGACGCTGAGCCATGTTGGCGGACAATTCGCTACCGCGCTGCCATGCAGTGGTGAACTCACCGGTCTGCGGGCGTTGCTGGTCGATGCGGAAACCGTTGTCCTGGAAGAACTGCAGCGCCACTGGCCAGACTTCGGCAGGTGGACGCTGGGCGATGATCCAGCGGTTGTCGCCGCTCTTCTGCAGGCTGTAGTCGCTGGCGTCCGCCACTGCCGAGATCGGCTGCGGACGCGGCACCACGTACTCACCCTTGGTGGTGTCGTCGGCGACGTTGCGCGGGATAGGCAGCAACGGGTCAAGGCGCTTGGCGACATTGACGTCCGGCGGCAGTTGCATCGGTTTGGTTGCTTGTGCTTCCAGGTAATCGCTGCCGCGGTCACGGAAGTAACCATCCGGGCCCCAAATCCAACCGCAGCCACTGGTGCTGGAGATAATCAAGGCAAGTGCGGAAAGTCCGGCCAATCGCTTCATGCGTAGTGCTTCCTCAATTAAACCAGGACGCCGGACTGGCGCAGGGCCTGTCGCAGCGGTTCGTGACAGGCTTCGCTGAGCCGGGTGAGCGGCAGACGGATACCGTCCGGCATCAGGCCCATCTCAAACAGCGCCCATTTCACGGGAATAGGGTTGGATTCGATAAACAGTGTTTTGTTGAGCGGCATCAGCTTCTCGTGGATCGCGCGGGCAGTCACCGCATCGCCGGCGATGGCGGCGGCGCACAGCTCGCTCATGGCGCGCGGGGCGACGTTGGCGGTCACGGAGATGTTGCCTTTGCCACCCAGCAGGATCAGCTCGACCGCCGTTGCGTCGTCACCGGAATACACCAGGAAGTCACTGCTCACGCCGGCCAGGATGTCCCTGGCGCGCTGCAGGTCGCCAGTGGCTTCCTTGATGCCGATGATGTTCGGCACGGTGGACAGGCGGATCACGGTCTCGGCCTTCATGTCGCAGGCAGTACGGCCGGGCACGTTGTAGAGGATCTGCGGGATATCGACGGCTTCGGCAATGGTGCGAAAGTGCTGGAACAGGCCTTCCTGGGTCGGCTTGTTGTAGTACGGGGTCACCAGCAGGCAGGCATCGGCGCCGGCTTTCTTGGCGTTTTTGGTCAGCTCGATCGCTTCACGCGTCGAGTTGGCGCCCGTACCGGCGATCACGGCAATACGGCCTGCGACGCGCTTGACGACGAATTCGATCACCTGGATGTGTTCTTCCACATCAAGTGTGGCCGACTCACCCGTGGTGCCGACCGCCACAATGGCGTTGGTGCCCTCTTGCAGGTGGAAGTCCACCAGTTTGCCCAGGCTATCCCAGTCGAGATGACCTTGTGCATCCATGGGTGTGACCAGTGCCACCATACTGCCCGCAATCATGCAACCGCTCCTGCCGGAAAAAGAGAGCCGTAATGGTACTGGCGCCAAGATGCTTGTACAAGCGAAGTACCGCCTGAGGATGCGTTCTGAGCCAACTAAACGACGGGCAATGCCATCATTGGGCCAAAGCGTGCCTTGAAGCACGCTGAAATCAGACCGATCACGCAATGAAAACGCCACCTCCTATCCCTTGGCGACGGTTTTCGCTACCCTTCATCCTTTGATCGATACAGCCCTCACCGTATCGACCGCTCATCGTTTTAGGAAGGCTGCATGTCCACCCCCACAGTTCGCGAACAATTCCTTGTTATCAGTGCCCTCGGCGCCAACCCCATGGAGCTGACTAACGTCCTGTGCCGCGCCAGCCATGAAAACCGCTGCGCCGTTGTGACCTCCCGCCTCACTCGCCACGGCGAATGCAGCGCGCTGGTGCTGCAGATTTCCGGCACCTGGGACGCCTTGGCGCGCCTGGAGACTGGCCTGCCCGGCCTGGCCAAGAAGCACGATTTCACCGTCAACGTGGTGCGCAGCGCCGCGCTGGAGAACCGCCCACAGGCGCTGCCGTATGTGGCGTATGTCAGCTCGGCCTACCGCTCGGACATCGTCAATGAGCTGTGCCAGTTCTTTATCGACCACAACGTCGAGCTGGAAAACCTGACCTGCGACACCTACCAGGCGCCACAAACCGGCGGCACCATGCTCAACGCCACGTTCACCGTGACCTTGCCGGCCGGCGTACAGATCAGTTGGCTGCGTGACCAGTTCCTGGATTTCGCCGATGCCCTGAACCTCGACGCACTGATCGAGCCATGGCGCCCACAGAACCCAATGTAAGAAGGAAGCACTCATGCCGGTAGCCCTCGACAAACCCGTAGCCGATTTCGAAGCCCAGGCCACCAGCGGCCAGACCTTCAGCCTCGCTGCCCTCAAGGACAAGCAAGTGGTGATCTACTTCTACCCCAAGGACAGCACCCCGGGCTGCACCACCGAAGGCCAGGGTTTTCGTGACCAATACGCAGCGTTCAAGGCCGCCGATACCGAAGTGTTTGGCGTGTCCCGCGACAGCGTGAAGTCCCACGAAAACTTCAAGGCCAAGCAGGAATTCCCCTTCGAGCTGATCAGCGACAAGGACGAAGCCGTTTGCCAGCTGTTTGATGTGATCAAGCTGAAGAAGCTGTATGGCAAGGAATACCTGGGTGTGGATCGCAGCACCTTTTTGATCGACAAAAAGGGTGTGCTGCGCCAGGAATGGCGTGGTGTGAAAGTGCCGGGCCATGTGGATGCCGTGTTGGCAGCGGCGCAGGCGTTGAACAAGGCTTGAATCAAATTGGGGGCGAGCCTGGTGGGCTCGCCCCAAGTGTTACAACAAAGGCGCCACCACGGGTTCTTGTCGCGGCCACGCATCCAGCACCGCCTTGAACAGCGTCGCCAGGGGGATGGCAAAGAACACACCCCAAAACCCCCATAGCCCACCAAACAACAACACCGCACAGATGATCGCTACCGGGTGCAGATTGACCGCCTCCGAGAACAGCAGCGGCACCAGCACGTTGCCGTCCAGGGTCTGGATAATGCCGTACACCGCCATCAGATAGATGAACTGATCACTCCAGCCCCACTGGAACAACGCGATCAACATCACCGGCACCGTCACCACTACCGCACCGACATACGGCACCACCACCGACACACCCACCAGCAACGCCAGCAGCGCTGCGTAGTTCAGACCGAGCGCGACAAACGCGATGTAGGTAACGCCCCCGCAGATAACAATCTCAATGACCTTGCCACGGATGTAATTAGCGATCTGCCGGTTCATTTCCTCAGCCACACGGGTGATCAGTGCCCGCTCGCGTGGCAGGTAACCGCTGACCCAGCGGCCAATCATTGCGCGGTCTTTGAGGAAGAAGAACACCAGGATCGGCACCAGTACCAGGTAGATCATGATATTGACCAACAGTGGCAAACTGGACAGGGAAAAAGTCAGCGCCCATTGCCCGAACTTTCCGATCTCACCGCGCGCCACTTCGATGGCCTGCAATACCTGCTCGTCCGAAACCAGGTGCGGATAGCGTTCCGGCAGCAACAGCAACAGCGATTGCCACTTGGCGAGCATGCCCGGCAGCTCGTTAAACAGGGTGATCAGCTGATGCCACAACAACGGCAACACCACCACGATGAACACCACCAACAGGCCCATGAACAGGGCAAACACCAGCCCCACCGCCACTGCGCCCGGCAAACGCAACCGCTCCAGCGTGGTGACCAGGCCCTGCATCAGGTACGCCAACACCATCCCCGCCAACACGGGTGCCAACATGCCGCCCAAGGTGAGCACGGCGGTAAATGCCAGGAACAGCAGGACGGCCAGCACCACAGCTTCTTCGTCGGAGAAGTAGCGCTGAATCCAGTCTCGTAACACTTTGAACATCAATCAACCTCAAGTGGTGGGGGCAAACGGTTCAGGCCTTGCGCAACCAGTAACGGTACACACCGGCAGCGTCTTCTTCGTGTAACAGGGTATGCCCGGCCAACTTGGCGAATGTGCGGAAATCGCGCTGCGAGCCTGCGTCCGTGGCGATCACCTTGAGCACGGAACCGCTGGCCAACCGGTTGAGCTCCAGCTTGGCCTTGAGCAGCGGCAATGGGCAATTGAGGCCGCTGGCGTCGAGTTCGGCATCAAAGGCTACAGCGTCGGTCATGGTTTTACTCCGGGCAAGCGTTTCGGGTGCTTAGAATATCTGGTCCGAAGCTCAGTGTCCGGCTACAGTAAGCTCTTTGTCGAAAGGCTTTGTGCATGACTTTTTTGCGCCCTACCCTGCTGACGCTGGCTTGCCTGCTGGCCTCTCCGGCCTTTGCTGACGACCTGCCGTCACTCGGCGACGCCAGTTCTGCCATTGTCTCGCCACAACAGGAATACCAACTCGGCCGCGCGTGGCTGGCGTACCTGCGCGGCCAGGTCTCGCAGCTCAATGACCCGCAGCTTAAGGATTACGTCGAAACCAGCGTGTACAAACTGGTGGAAACCAGCCAGGTCAATGACCGGCGCCTGGAGTTCATCCTGATCAACAGCCCGCAGCTCAACGCCTTTGCCGCCCCTGGCGGGATTGTCGGGGTCAACGGCGGCCTGTTTCTCAATGCCCAGACCGAAGGCGAATACGCCTCGGTGCTCGCCCACGAATTGGCGCACTTGTCCCAGCGCCACTTTGCCCGGGGCGTGGAAGCGCAGTCGCGCATGCAAATCCCGATGATGGCCGCTTTGCTCGGCGGCATTATCGCGGCGGCGGCGGGTGCGGGTGATGCCGGTATCGCCGCAATTGCCGGCAGCCAGGCAGCAGCGATCCAGGAACAACGTCGCTTCTCCCGCCAGAACGAACAGGAGGCTGACCGTATCGGCATCCTCAACCTGGAAAAGGCCGGGTACGACCCGCGCTCCATGCCGACCATGTTCGAGCGCCTGATGCGCCAATACCGTTTCGACGCCAAGCCACCGGAATTTTTACTGACTCACCCGGTTACCGAATCACGGATCGCCGATACGCGTAACCGCGCCGAGCAAGCCAAACCGGGTGGCAAGGAAGACAGCCTGCGTTATCAACTGATTCGCGCGCGGGTACAGTTGCAATACGAAGACACACCGGGCCTCGCCGCCAAACGTTTCCAGGCGCAGCTGGACGAGAACCCGAAAAACGATGTGGCGCGCTACGGCTTGGCCATCGCCCAGATCAAAGGCACGCAACTCAAGGAAGCGCGGGAAAGCCTTGCGCCGCTGCTGGCCAAAGCGCCCAACGACATCACTTACAACCTGGCGCAGATCGAACTGGACATCACCAGCAACCGCTTGCCGGATGCCCAGCAACGTACCGACCGAATGCTCACCCAGTACCCCGGCAACTATCCGCTGAATCAGGTGCGGGTGGACTTGCTGCTCAAGCAGAACCGCACCGCCGATGCGGAAAAGGCCCTGGATGCGCTGCTCAAATCCCGCCCTGATGACCCCGACGTCTGGTATCAGGTCGCCGAAACGCGCGGGCTGTCCGGCAATATCATCGGCTTGCATCAAGCGCGCGCCGAGTACTTTGCATTGGTGGGCGACTTCCAGCAGGCCATTCAGCAACTGGATTTTGCCAAGCGCCGTGCGGGCAACAACTTCCCACTGTCCTCACGTATCGACGCGCGCCAACGTGAGTTGATCGAACAGGAACGGCTGGTAAAAGGGATGATGAGCTAAACCCATCGCCCACAAAAAAGCCCCGCTTTCGCGGGGCTTTTTATTGTTCCAGCAGATTACTCGGCCAGCTTGAAGGTGATGAAGCTCGCACGCCCTTGACGCAACACGCGCATCGATACCGAACGGTTCTTCGGCAGCGCCTTGGCGATGTCGGTGAACTGCTTGGTGGTGTCGATGGCCTGATTGTTCAGGTGGGTGATCACGTCACCTGGCTGCAGGCCAATCAAAGAGGCAGGACCGTCCTGCACTTCCTTGATTACTACGCCGCTTTTAAGGTCGAAGCTCTTCTTCTGCTCATCAGTCAGCTCGGCCACAGCGATGCCCAGGCGGTTGCTGCTGCGCTCGGCGCCCGGCTTGGCGTTACCCAGGGCATCCAGGGTGGCGCCTTCTTCCGGGATCGCACCCACGGTCAGCTCAACGGTCTGGCGCTTGCCTTCACGAATCACTTCCAGCTTGGCTTTGCTGCCTGCCTTGAGTGCGCCTACCAGGTGTGGAAGGTCCGCCGACATGATGATCGGCTGGCCATTCATGCTCAGGATCACGTCACCTACTTGCAGGCCACCTTTGGCAGCCGGACCGTCGTCCTGGATCTGCGCGACCAGGGCACCGGCCGGTTTATCGAGGCCGAAGGACTCAGCCAGGTCCTTGTTCACTTCCTGGATCACTACACCCAACCAGCCACGGCTGACCTTGCCACCGCTTTTCAGCTGGTTGGAAACGTCCATGGCCACGTCGATCGGGATGGCGAAGGACACGCCCATGAAGCCACCGGAACGGGTATAGATCTGCGAGTTGATACCGACCACTTCGCCCGCCAGGTTGAACAACGGACCACCGGAGTTACCCGGGTTAATCGGCACGTCGGTCTGGATGAACGGTACGTAGTTTTCGTTTGGCAGGCTGCGGCCGATGGCGCTGACGATGCCTTGGGTGACGGTATGGTCGAAACCGAACGGTGAACCGATCGCGACTACCCACTGTCCGGCTTTCAGGTCCTGGGATTTGCCCAGCTTCAAAACCGGCAGATCTTTGCCTTCGATTTTCAGCAAGGCCACATCGGAACGCGGGTCGGTGCCGACGAGCTTGGCTTTCAGTTCACTGCGGTCAGCCAGGCGCACGAGGATTTCGTCAGCGTCGGCAATGACGTGGTTGTTGGTGAGGATGTAGCCATCGGGGGAAATGATGAAGCCCGAGCCCAGGGACTGCGCTTCACGCTGCCCACCGCCACCACGCGGGGAACGCTGTTGCGGCATGCCACGCTCGAAGAACTCGCGCAACATCGGCGGCAAGCCTTCCAGGTCCGGCATCTGCTGGTTCGAGACTTTGCGATCCGGCAGTTTCTGCGTGGTACTGATGTTCACCACGGCAGGCGAGGCCTGCTCCACCAGTTGGGTGAAGTCAGGCAGCTCGGCCGCTTGCGCGGACACGGCCTGACCCAGCACCAATACCGTGGCGACTATGGATAGGTAAGACTTCAAACGTGGTATCGACATACAGCTCCCGTTACGACGAGCAGGGTTGAGCGACAGGGTTCAAGAAACGCCGAAAACTGCGACCGACATCTTTGTTCCGCGAACAAAACAAGGCCAGAGCCGACAAGCCCTGACCTATAAAAAACATGGGGATTTTTTGCAAGTGAAAATAATGATCCAGAGATTTCATACTCTCAGCACCCGACCCGGATAAGCGCAGATTGAAAGGTCAGGATGAACATAGGATTAACAACTCACGGCTTGGCGGCTGTCTTTTCGCCGCGTACGGAGAGCGCAATGCGCTCGGCGGTGCCGATGGGAATTTCGCCGACCACCGTCACCATAACTTCGCCATCGACGGTGTTCAAACGGCGCGAAACGGCGACGGTTGGGCCCAGCTGTGTGCGGGTTTCACTTACGCTCGCGCCGTCGGTTGACTCAAGGAACACCGAGAAACGTGCAAGGCCATCGTCATACATCAAGCTGTCGACGGTGGACTTGGTCTGGGTATCTTTACGCGCAATGCTACTGGTGAGTTGGAAACCAGGAGGCAACCAATCCAGGTGCCAAGCATGGGTGGCGGGCACTTCTGGCGCTTTACTCTGCGAAACGGCGACAGGCGTGCATTCGCTGCTGGGCTGCAAGTCGCGATCGGAGGGCGCTGGCGAAGTGGTCAGTCGAGTGAACTGAAAACGCTCCAGCAACTGGCCTTGGTCGTTGAGTAACAAAGATTTCAGCGGCAGCGCGGTTTCACGATCTACGTGCAACTCAAAGCCATATCGATATTGATCGCGCGGCGTGATCGACACAATCACCGCATTACGACCGGCCACGCGCGATTTGCCAATGACGGCCAGTTCGTAGAATTGAGTTAGTTTTTGCGGATCAAGTGCGCGCGACGGCGCATCAGGGGAATTACCCAGGCCAGCGACCAAAGTGCCACTGACGCATTGCGTCCGGCCATTTACGCGCACAACCTCTTGCGCCGAGCCATCGAGCTGCAAAAGCCGCTCTCGGACTTGACCGTCCTGGACACGATGCCAGATGTCATGGGTAGAAAAACTGCCGTTGCGTTCGTAGACGAACGTACCTTGAAAGCTTTGCTGCTGCTCTGCACGCCCAAGTCGAGTCAGCCAGTCTTGGGCTTCGTCGGCATGGGCGGATAGTGCAAAACAACCACTGAGCAAAAGCGTAAGGAGCGGTATGGCGCGCATAGGGCTCCTTAACGGTTTAGCGGTTTTCCAGACTTGCTGCACGAGCGTATGGCAGCGCGCTTTCAGTGCCTTTCAAAGCCGATTCCTGTGCGTGTTGGCGCAGGTAGCCTGGAAGACGCTGATCCTGCCAGCCGGATTGCCCTTGAAGTACACCATTAGCCATAGGGCCGGTAGTGTCAGAGCTTTCCTTGTAGCCGGCCAGTACAGCTGGGCCTTTGACTTGCGGACCGGCCATTACCGGTTGCTGAGTCTGTTGGGCCAGTTCGGCACCGGCGATTTCGTCCTGGTTATACAGGCGAACACCGGCCAACACAGCAACGGTCACCGAGGCAGCTACTGCCAAACGACCCAGGCTACGCCATGGACCGCGAGCAGCTTTTGCCGGAACGGCTTCATCAGCCAGCGCAGCAGAAACGGCCGCAGCAATATCCAGACGAGGGATTAGAAGATCCTTGTGCATCACCGCCCGAGCGACTTGGTAACGAGACCAGGTATCACGGGTTTCGGCATCATCAAATGCGTTAAGCACTCGACGAAGTTCCAGTTCATCCGCTTCGTTATCCATCACTGCGGACAGCGATTCCTGCAGGGCATCACGACTCATGGCGGTTCCTCTCTTGGCTGTCGCCGCTGTCTTTAGTTTTCCTGCAACAACGGTTGCAAGGCTTTATCGATGGCTTCCCGGGCCCGGAAAATCCGTGACCTTACAGTCCCCACCGGACACTGCATGACGCTCGCAATGTCTTCGTAACTCAGACCATCGAATTCACGTAAAGTTAACGCCGTACGCAAATCTTCTGGCAGTTGCTGAATTGTGCGATGAACGGTGCCTTCGATCTCGTCGCGCAGCAATGCACGCTCCGGCGACTCGAGATCTTTGAGGCCGTGATCACCATCGTAAAATTCCGCATCTTCTGAACTTACATCGCTATCCGGTGGGCGGCGCCCGCGAGACACCAGATAGTTCTTCGCCGTGTTGATGGCGATGCGGTACAGCCACGTGTAAAACGCACTGTCACCGCGAAAATTGCCCAGTGCACGGTATGCCTTGATAAAGGCTTCCTGTGCAACGTCCTGCGCTTCATGGGTGTCGTGCACAAAACGCACGATCAACCCGAGAATTTTGTGCTGGTATTTCAGCACTAGCAGATCAAATGCTCGCTTATCGCCGCGTTGAACGCGCTCGACCAGCTGCTGATCCTCTTCCTGGGTTAGCATGAACACTCCTCGTTGTACTTGGAGGAGGCTTGCATAACTAAACGATCAGGCTTGCAAACATAGACTAGGACTTTTCGCAAAAGTTCTCCCCCTCCAAGCAAGTTTCCGGCGCGCACTGATTTGGCACACACGAAAAACGCAGCACGGGCATTGCCGGCTGCGCGAATAATCTTGTCGCCGGTTTTCTGACGCGTCCAATGCACCCGACGGGCCAATAAACTCAACGTTTTCCCAGCTTTCGGGCAACCTGCTATTGAGTCAGGGCTTATGCAAAAAGTTCCCATCCCAATAACCAGCCGATTTTACCCAAGCCGTGCACCGTAATCTCACATTGCCACGAATGCCCGGCTATTGTGCCGCTCCCCCCCTCTATATACTAGTGGCCCGTGTGACCCTTTGATTCGCCGATCCAGGCGTCCTGTTTGCGCCAACCCTTCGGATCGCTTTTTGCGGAATCCTTCAAATGAGCCAACAGTTTCAACACGATGTCCTGGTGATCGGTAGTGGCGCCGCCGGCTTGAGCCTGGCACTGACCCTTCCCAGCCACTTGCGCATTGCCGTCCTGAGCAAAGGCGACCTGGCGAACGGCTCGACGTTCTGGGCCCAAGGCGGCGTCGCTGCGGTACTGGACGACACCGACACGGTGCAGTCCCACGTCGAAGATACGCTCAACGCTGGCGGTGGCCTGTGCAATGAAGACGCCGTGCGCTTCACCGTCGAGCATAGTCGCGAAGCCATCCAATGGCTGATCGACCAGGGTGTGCCGTTCACCCGCGACGAACATGCCGGCAGCGACGACGGCGGATTCGAGTTCCACCTGACGCGTGAAGGAGGCCACAGCCATCGCCGCATCATCCACGCGGCCGATGCCACCGGCGCCGCTATCTTCAGAACCCTGCTCGAGCAGGCCCGCCAACGCCCCAACATCGAATTGCTGGAGCAACGGGTAGCCGTCGACCTGATCACCGAAAAACGCCTGGGCCTGGACGGCGAGCGCTGCCTCGGCGCCTACGTGCTGAACCGCGCCAGCGGCGAAGTCGACACCTACGGCGCACGCTTCACCATTCTCGCCTCAGGCGGCGCAGCCAAAGTCTACCTCTATACCAGCAACCCTGACGGCGCGTGCGGCGACGGCATTGCCATGGCTTGGCGCTCGGGTTGCCGGGTGGCGAACCTGGAATTCAACCAGTTCCACCCCACCTGCCTGTATCACCCGCAGGCCAAGAGCTTCCTGATCACCGAAGCCCTGCGCGGTGAAGGCGCACACCTCAAACTGCCGAATGGCGAGCGCTTCATGCAACGCTTCGACCCACGCGCCGAACTGGCCCCACGGGATATCGTCGCCCGTGCCATCGACCACGAAATGAAGCGCCTGGGCATCGATTGCGTCTACCTGGACATCAGCCACAAGCCCGAAGCGTTCATCAAGACGCACTTCCCCACCGTCTACGAGCGATGCCTGACGTTCAACATCGATATCACCAAAGGCCCGATCCCGGTGGTGCCGGCCGCGCATTACACCTGCGGCGGCGTGATGGTCGACCAACACGGCCGCACCGACGTGCCCGGCCTGTATGCGATCGGCGAAACCAGCTTCACCGGCCTGCATGGCGCCAACCGCATGGCCAGCAACTCACTGCTCGAATGTTTCGTCTACGCCCGCTCAGCGGCCGCCGATATCCTTGAACAACTGCCACGCATCCCGGTCCCGGCCGCCCTGCCGCGCTGGGACGCCAGCCAAGTGACCGATTCGGACGAAGACGTGATCATCGCCCACAACTGGGACGAGCTGCGCCGCTTCATGTGGGACTACGTGGGGATTGTGCGCACCAACAAGCGCCTGCAACGCGCTCAACACCGCGTGCGCTTGCTGCTGGATGAGATCGACGAGTTCTACAGCAACTATAAAGTCAGCCGCGACCTCATCGAATTGCGCAACCTGGCCCAAGTCGCGGAGCTGATGATCCGCTCAGCCATGGAACGCAAGGAAAGCCGCGGCCTGCATTACACTCTCGACTACCCGCAGATGCTGCCCGAGGCCCGCGACACTATTCTGGTGCCAACCACCTACGGCGGCTGAACTTCAAGCGTACCCGCAGGCGCCGATGCACATCGGCGGCCTGCGAATCACTTGGCACACAGATCGAACGCGTCCACCACTCTCCGGCCACACGGTAGCGCAGCACCACGACCAACGGTAATGCCAGGCTGTCGGGGCGCAGTTGCACGCTGTGCCAACCACGCTCTTTGCTCAACAGATGCCAGCCGTCTTCATCGCGGCGCAGGCCACAAATCGACGAACGGTGGGTCAACAGAATATGCCGGGGTAATACCCAGGCGGCATGAGCCAGGCACAACAGAATGCCAAGGCGTGCGAGCGGCAAATCGATAACGAGCAAGGCACCCAGCGCGAACAGCTGGGCAAGCAGATACGCCGCCAGCAACAGCCGTGAGGCCTGCCAGCGGCATTCGAAGCGATTACTTGGGCTGGACACGGTCCAGAATCTTGCGAACCATGCGTTGCAGCTCCGGATCCTCAGATTCGGCGCGCTCCATGAACCAGCCGAACATGTCCTGATCTTCGCACGTCAGCAGCCGCTCATAGAGTTTGCGATCGACCTCATTGAGCGTCTTGTACACTTCTCTGGTGAAAGGCACCAACAACACATCCAACTCCAGCATGCCGCGACGGCTGTGCCAGTAGAGGCGATTGATTTCTACTTCTTCGACCATGGAGCGCTCCTCAAATAGTGCGCAAGTATACAGGCCCGATGGCACCGGACCAGTCGGCTTTGGTCGCCCCATACGGAAACTATCCATTTGCCGGGCGCCCCTCTATGATGCACTCATGACTTTTTGACCTGCGATGACCCATGGCCGACTCTGCTTTTTTCTGCCCCTTGACCCACGAAGGCGTTCTCGCCGTCCGCGGCTCCGACGCTGCCAAATTCCTGCAAGGGCAACTGACCTGCAACCTCAATTACCTGAGCGACACCCAGGCAAGCCTAGGCGCGCGTTGCACGCAAAAAGGCCGTATGCAGTCAAGTTTTCGCATCCTGCTGCAAGGTGATGGCGTGCTCCTGGCCATGGCCACCGAGCTGCTCGAGCCGCAACTTGCCGACCTGAAAAAATACGCAGTGTTCTCCAAGTCCAAGCTCACCGACGAAAGCGCCGCCTGGGCGCGTTTCGGCCTGGCCAATGCCGATCAGGCGCTGTCGGCGCTGGGCCTTGAACTCCCCGCCGAGACCGACAGCGTAGCGCGCACCGAGGCGTTGATCGTCATTCGCGTCTCCCCCGGCCGCGCCGAACTCTGGGTACCTGCCGAGCAAGCCGATGCTGTGCGCACTCAATTGGCCGCACAGCTGCAACAAGCTGACTTAAATGACTGGCTATTGGGTCAGATTCGCGCCGGCATCGGCCAGGTCATGCCGCAAACCCGCGAACTGTTCATCCCGCAGATGCTCAACCTGCAAGCCGTCGGCGGTGTCAGCTTCAAGAAAGGCTGCTACACCGGCCAGGAAATCGTCGCGCGCATGCAATACCTCGGCAAGCTCAAGCGTCGCCTGTATCGCCTCAGCCTTGATGCAACCGAATTGCCCGAGCCAGGCACGCCGCTGTTTTCCCCCAGCCATAACAGCGCGATCGGCGAAGTCGTCATCGCAGCAAAAACCGACCAAACCGTTGAACTTCTCGCCGTGCTGCAAGCCGAAGCTGCCGACAGTGGCGATGTGCACTTGGGCACCCTGGAAGGTCCCGGCTTGCACCTGCTCGACCTGCCTTACCCACTGGATCGCGATAAAGAGATCCAGCGTTAATTGCCGTACCTTTTTGCAACACCCTAGAGAGCATGAATGAACAAGCTGGCGGAAAAAGTCCAACAGGCTTTAGTGACGGCCATCGACAACGATGACCTGGTTCTGCCGACATTACCGGAAGTGGCCCTGAACATTCGTCAGGCCGCTGAAGACCCGGATATCAGCATCAGCCACTTGAGCAAAATGATCGGTCGCGATACCGCCCTGTCGGCACGCCTGATCAAAGTGGTCAACAGCCCACTGCTGCGCGCGACCCAGGAAGTCACCGACCTGCACACCGCCATCACTCGGCTGGGCACCAACTACAGCAGCAACCTGGCGATCGGGCTGGTGATGGAACAAATCTTCCACGCCCGCTCCGAAGTCGTCGAACTGAAAATGCGCGAAGTGTGGCGCCGCAGCCTGGAAGTGGCAGGCGTGAGTTATGCCTTGTGCCGCAGCCACAGCCAGCTCAAGCCGGACCAGGCGGCCCTCGGCGGTCTGGTGCATCAAATTGGCGTGCTGCCGATTCTCACTTACGCCGAAGACCACTACGAGCTGCTCTCCGACCCGGTCAGCCTCAATCATGTGATCGACAGCATCCACCCGTTGCTGGGAGACAAACTGCTGGGTGGCTGGGACTTCCCGGAAATGCTGGCGAAACTGCCAGGGCAATACCTGGACCTGCAGCGCGACTCTCCGAGCCTGGACTACATCGACCTGGTGCAGGTAGCCGTACTGTATTGCCATCGTGGTACTGACCACCCGCTGGCGAATGTGCCGGTTTCCAGCCTGCCGGCGATCAAGAAATTACGGGTCGACCCTTACAGCGATGCCCTGCGTGCCGAACTGGATGAAGCGCGCTCGATGTTTGACTGATCACCCAGCGATAAAACTCACCCGCACCTTCAACCCCGCCAAATCACCATCATGCAGGCTGATCTGCGCCAGATGCGCGCGGCAGATCTCACCGACAATTGCCAGCCCCAGGCCTGAGCCCATGCCCTGCTGGCTACGGCGGTAAAAACGCTCAAACACTCGGTCCCGCTCATCCAGCGGGATGCCCGGGCCATCGTCTTCCACTTCCAGGATGGCCGGCGCCATAACCCGTAAAATCACATTGCCACCCGCTGGTGTATGGGCCAGTGCGTTATCCACCAAGTTACTCAGCAACTCGTTCAACAACGTCGGCTCGCCGCGCAACCACACCGGCTCATCCGCCTCCAACGCCAGCGCCACACCACGCGCATGGGCCAGCGGCGCCATGGCCATGCCCAACTCGCGGGCCAACTGGCTGAGGTCAAGCAATTGCGCGCCGCCTTCGGCAATCGCCCGCGCGCCGTTTTCGATGCGTGCCAGCGAGAGCAATTGATTGGCCAGGTGAGTCAGGCGGTCGGTGCCCTGGGCGGCGGTTTCCAGCGTGCTGCGCCATGTGTCCGGAGCGTCACTGCGCAAGCCCAACTCCAGGCGCGCCTTGAGCGCCGCCAGCGGGGTGCGCAGTTCGTGGGCGGCGTCAGCAATAAACTGCGCCTGGCGCTCGAACTGGCCACGCAGGCGCTCGGTAAAGTGATTGAGGGAACGCACCAGCGGGCCGAACTCATGCTGCACTTCTACCAGCGGCAATGGCCGCAAATCGTCGGGCTGGCGCTCTTCCACCGCCGTGCGCAGGCGCTCCAATGGGCGCAGCGCAGCGCTCACAGCAAACCACACCAGCAACAATGCACCGACCGCCAACATCCCAAGGCGCAACAACGTGTCGGCCAGCAGGCTACGGGCCATGCTTTCGCGGGCTTCATCGGTTTCGGCGACGCGAATTTCCGCCATGCCATTCATGTTCGGTTCGGAGACCGCCTTGAGCAGGCTGACCACGCGCACATGCTGGCCCTGGTAAGTCGCGTTGTAGAACCTTGCCAATGCCGGGTAATCATCGGTGCGGGGCGTGCCGGGCGGCGGGCCAGGAAGGTTTTCGTAGCCGGATATCAGCTTTTGATCGATGTCATTGACCTGATAATAAATACGCCCGGCGCTGTCGTAGGCAAAGGTGTCCAACGCCACGTAAGGCACATTGGCACTCAAGGTGCCGTCCACCTGGGTCAAGCCGGCCGCGATGGTGCGCGCCGACGCCAGCAACGTGCGGTCATAGGCAGTGTCGGCGGCTTCGCGGCCATTCCAGTAGGCGCTCATGCCACTGGCGAGCATCAACACCACCAGCAACAGCGCCAGGTTCCACAGCAGGCGCCAGCGCAGGCTGCTGGGCTTATGCATCGCGGGCTTCCAGCAGGTAGCCGAGGCCGCGGAAGGTCACAATGGCGATAGGCTGGCCGTCGAGTTTCTTACGCAGGCGGTGCACGTAGATTTCAATCGCATCGGGGCTGGCCTCTTCATCCAGGCCAAATACTTGAGAGGCTAACTGCTCTTTGCTCATCACGCGGCCAGGACGGGCGATCAGCGCTTCAAGCACCGCTTGCTCGCGAGAGGTCAGCGTCAGCAGTTCGCCGCCTACCGTGAACCGCCGAGTATCCAGGTCATAGACCAGCACACCGCACGCCTGCTGGCGTTCGCCGCCCAACACACTGCGGCGCAGCAACGCCTTGACCCGCGCTTCCAACTCGGTCAACTCGAATGGCTTGGCCAGGTAGTCGTCGGCTCCCAGGTTCAGGCCATGCACGCGGTCCTTCACATCACTGCGCGCGGTGAGCATCAACACAGGCAAATTTTTCCCACGCGCCCGCAGACGCGCCAATACCTCGAAACCATCCATGCGTGGCAGCCCGACATCGAGGATCACCACCGCATATTCCTCGCTGTTCAAGGCCAGGTCCGCGGCCACGCCATCGTGCAGAACGTCAACGGTCAAACCCGTGCTCTTGAGCGCCTGGGCGACACTTTCGGCGAGTTGCAAATGGTCTTCAACCAGGAGGACACGCATGGATTTTCACCTCATTCGGGCATGGTCGACGCCACGCTTTGGCGGGCAGTTTACAGGCGCCCACTGCCCTGTGAAGCCCGAAAACATTGAAAGGCAACTGAAAGGTTAGTGAAAGCTTCGCCCTTTAGCATCCAGCGACGGTGGGTAATGCCCACCGAGCTACCTGATCCGTAGCGCCAGAAAAACGCCTCGAAGCGTTTTCGCCAAAATAAGAACAATAACGGAGTACACAACGATGCTGTCGACACAGCCCCAGGCTTGCCCGCCTGTTCGTTTTTCTCGCCTTGCCCAGACCGCCCTTGCCAGTGCCACTGCCCTTGCCGGCTTTTCGCCGCTGAGCCAGGCAGCCTTCTTCGAAGACAGCAGCGCCACCCTTGAAACCCGCAACATGTACTTCAACCGCGACTTTCGCGACGGCACCAGCGCCCAGCAATCCAAGCGCGACGAATGGGCCCAGGGGTTCATGCTCAACCTGCAATCGGGCTACACCGACGGTACCGTCGGCTTTGGCGTGGATGCGCTGGGCATGCTCGGGGTCAAGCTCGACTCCAGCCCCGACCGCACCGGCACCGGCCTTTTGCCGACCCACGACGACGGCCGCGCTGCCAATGAGTACTCCAAGCTGGGCCTGACCGGCAAAGTGAAGATCTCCGCCACTGAGCTGAAAGTCGGGTCACTGATCCCCGAGCTGCCGATTCTCAAGCCCAACGACGGGCGTATCCTGCCGCAGACCTTCAACGGCGGCCTGCTGACTTCCAAAGAATTCAAGAACCTGGTGTTCACCGGTGGCCGCCTGGATAAAGCCAAAGACCGCGACGACACCAACTACGAAGACATTACCCTTAACAACCGCAACAGCCGCTTCGTCAGCGGCGCCACCGGCAAGCACTTCAATTTTGGCGGCGTGGACTACAAGTTCGCCGACAAGGTCACCGGCAGCTACCACTTCGCCCAGCTCGACGACGTCTACCGCCAGCACTTCCTCGGCCTTGTGGCCTCGCGCCCGATGGGCCCCGGCACCTTCGGCACCGACCTGCGCCTGGCTATCAGTGATGACGCAGGCGCAGCCCATGGCGGCAAGATCGACAACAAATCCCTCAACGGCCTCTTCAGCTATGCCCTCAACGGCCATAAGCTCAGCGCCGGTTACCAGCACATGTCCGGCGACAGCGCCTTTCCCTATGTGGATGGCAGCGATCCGTACCTGGTCAACTTCGTGCAGATCAACGACTTTGCCGGCGCGCAAGAGCGCTCCTGGCAGGCGCGCTACGACTACGACTTCGCCAAGCTGGGGATTCCCGGCCTGAGCTTCATGAGCCGTTACCTGTCGGGTGACAACATCAAGCTCAGGAACGGCGAGACCGGCAAGGAGTGGGAACGCAACAGCGAGATCCGCTACATCGTGCAAAGCGGCACGTTCAAGGATGTCGCCCTGCGCCTGCGTAATGCCACGTACCGGTCCAACTATTCGGCTCGTGATGCGGATGAAGTGCGCGTGCTGGTCAGTTACAGCATCGCACTTTGGTAACACGTGCCGGGTAGCCACAACTCATAACAACAAAGACGGAGTTAAAGATGACCTATTCACTGCGTAAATTGGCCCTCGCGGCCGGCTGCATGCTGTTCGCCGGCCAACTGCTGGCCGCCGACGAACCCAAGCGCCCGGAATGCATCGCCCCGGCCTCGCCTGGCGGTGGTTTCGACCTGACCTGCAAACTGGCGCAAAGCGCGCTGGTCAACGAGAAGCTGCTGAGCAAGCCGATGCGCGTGACCTACATGCCCGGTGGCGTGGGCGCGGTGGCGTACAACGCAGTGGTGGCTCAACGCCCGGCAGACGCTGGCACGCTGGTGGCGTGGTCCAGTGGTTCGCTGTTGAACCTGGCCCAAGGCAAGTTTGGCCGCTTCGATGAAAACGCCGTGCGCTGGCTCGCCGCCGTCGGCACCAGCTACGGCGCCATCGCGGTGAAAAGCGATTCGCCCTACAAAAACCTCGACGATCTGGTTAAAGCCCTGAAGAAAGATCCGGGCAGCGTCGTGATCGGTTCCGGCGGTACTGTCGGCAGCCAGGACTGGATGCAAACCGCGCTGATCGCCAAGGCCGCCGGCATCAACCCGCGCGAGCTGCGTTATGTCGCCCTCGAAGGCGGCGGTGAAATCGCCACGGCCCTGCTCGGCGGCCATATCCAGGTCGGCAGTACCGACATCTCCGACTCCATGCCGCACATCCTCAGCGGTGACATGCGTCTGCTCGCCGTCTTTGCTGAAGAGCGCCTGGACGAGCCGGAAATGAAGAACATTCCGACCGCCAAAGAGCAAGGCTACGACATTGTCTGGCCAGTGGTTCGCGGCTTCTACCTCGGGCCAAAAGTCAGCGATGCCGACTACGCGTGGTGGAAAGACGCGTTCGACAAACTGCTGGCCTCCGACGAGTTCGCCAAGCTGCGTGACCAGCGCGAGCTGTTCCCGTTCGCCCTGACCGGCCCGGAGCTGGACACCTACGTGAAGAAACAGGTGGCTGACTACAAAGTGCTGGCCAAAGAGTTCGGCCTGATCCAGTAATCGCCCCTCTTTTGCTCGGCCGCGCCCTCCTCGACGGGCGGCGCGGCCCAGGAGTTTCACATGCTCTTACAACGCATTTTCGCCTCCGTGATGCTGCTGGTCTGCGCCGGCCTCGCACTGATGGCCTGGCCGTATCAGGCGGCATTTTCCTACGAGCCGGTCGGGCCACGCGCCTACCCGCTGCTGATGCTCGGGCTGATGAGCCTGGGCCTGATCTACATGCTGTTTCGCCCACAGCCGACCAAACACACCGAAGAAGAACCGGCGCTGGACCGCGACACGCTGATCAAGATCGGCGTCTGCGTCGCGCTGCTGATCGTGTTTGCCGGCACCTTCGAGCCCCTGGGTTTCATCCTCAGCAGCATGCTGATCGGCATCCCGATGGCGCGCCTGTATGGCGGCCGCTGGTTACCGAGCGTGGTGATCGTCACGCTAATGGCCATTGGTCTTTACCTGCTGTTCGATAAAGCCATGGATGTACCGCTGCCCCTCGGCCTGCTTGAAGTTCTGGAGAACTGATATGGATACTTTCAGCTACTTGGGCCAGGGCTTCGGCGTTGCACTGACCCCTTACAACCTGGTGACCGCCCTGTGCGGCACCCTGATCGGCACCGTGGTCGGCCTGTTGCCGGGCCTGGGCCCGATCAACGGCGTGGCGCTGTTGATCCCTATCGCGTTCGCCCTGGGCCTGCCGCCCGAGTCGGCCTTGATCCTGCTCGCCGCCGTGTACCTGGGCTGCGAATACGGCGGGCGTATCAGCTCGATCCTGTTGAACATCCCCGGTGAAGCCTCCACCGTAATGACCACCCTCGACGGCTACCCGATGGCCCGCAAAGGCTTGGCCGGTGTGGCGCTGTCGTTGTCGGCGTGGAGCTCGTTCATCGGTGCGTTTATCGCCACCTGCGGCATGGTGCTGTTTGCGCCGCTGTTGGCCAAGTGGGCGATTGCCTTCGGCCCGGCGGAATATTTCGTCCTGATGGTGTTCGCCATTGTCTGCCTGGGCGGCATGGCGGGTGATAAACCGCTGAAGACTTTTGTCGCAGCGCTGATCGGCCTGTTCCTCTCAGCCGTCGGTATCGATGCCAACAGCGGCGTGTACCGCTTTACCGGCGACAACATCCACCTCACCGACGGCATTCAGTTTGTCGTCTTGGTGTTGGGCCTGTTCTCCATCAGCGAAATCCTGCTGCTGCTGGAAAAAACCCACCGTGGCCAGGAAGCGGTAAAAGCTACCGGACGCATGATGTTCAACCTGAAGGAAGCGTCCGCAGTTTTCGTGGTCAACATCCGCTGCGGCCTGTTGGGTTTCATCATGGGCGTGTTGCCGGGTGCCGGCGCCACACTCGCTTCGGCGGTTGCCTACATGACCGAAAAACGCCTGGCCGGTGCCAGCGGTAAATTCGGCCAGGGCGACATGCGTGGCCTGGCCGCGCCGGAAACCGCCATCGGCGCTTCCGCCTGCGGCGCCCTGGTGCCGATGCTGACCCTCGGCGTACCCGGTTCGGGCACCACAGCGGTGATGATCGGCGCCCTGTCGCTGTACAACATCACGCCTGGCCCGTTGCTGTTCCAACAGCAACCGGACATCGTCTGGGGCCTGATCGCCTCGTTGTTTATCGCCAACATCATGCTGGTGATCCTCAACATCCCGATGATCCGCATCTTCACGCGCATCCTCGCCGTGCCGAACTGGGCGCTGGTGCCGGTGATCGCGATCATCACCGCGATTGGTGTGTACGCGGTTCACGCCACCACCTTCGACCTGTTCCTGATGGTCGGCATCGGCATCTTCGGCTACATCCTGCGCAAGCTGGACTTCCCGCTGTCGCCCGTGCTGCTGGGCTTTATCCTCGGTGGCCTGATGGAACAGAACCTGCGCCGCGCGCTGTCGATTTCCAACGGTGACCTGCAGATTCTCTGGTCCAGCCCGATCACCTTTGGGGTTTGGGTACTGACCGCGCTGATGCTGGCTTTCCCGCTGATCCGCATCTACCGCAAACGTGCCCTGCAGCGTCGTGCCCTGGCCGATGTCTGAGGTCACCTTTAAACAATGGTGGGCAACACCGCTGGTCGGCCTGGCCGGCGGTTACCTGGCCAGCCTAGTCGGCTGGCCTTTGCCGTACATGGTCGGCTCATTGCTGGCGATCATTCTGGTGCGTTGCCTCACACCGTGGCAGTTGGCCGAGATTCCCGGCGGGCGCAAATGCGGCCAATGGGTGGTGGGCATCGGCATCGGGTTGCACTTCACCCCGGTGGTGATCGAGCAGGTGATGAGCCACTTTGGCCTGATCTTTTTCGGCGCGCTGGTCACCAGCCTGTCGAGCATTGTCGGCGTGTGGTTGATGCGCCGCAGTGGGGAAGACCGCGCCACCGCATTCTTCTCGAGCATGCCGGGCGGTTCCGGTGAGATGGTCAACCTCGGCGCGCGCAATGGCGCGGTGCTCAGCCGTGTAGCGGCCGGGCAGAGTCTGCGTGTGCTGGTGGTGGTGTTGTGTGTGCCGGCGATCTTCAAGTATGTGCTGGAAGGCGGCGCGCCGCAGTTTCATCCGGCACCGGTGAGCTTGGCGTGGCTGGCGCTGCTGTTTCCGCTTGGGGCGCTGGTGGCCTGGGGCTGGCAGCGTTTGCGTCAGCCCAACCCGTGGCTGTTCGGCCCGCTGTTGGTCAGTGCGACCGCCAGTGTTGTGTGGGATTTGCACATCGGCCTGCCCGATGGTGGCAGTCAGATCGGCCAATGGCTGATCGGCAGCGGTTTGGGCTGCCACTTCAACCGTCAGTTCTTTCGCCGGGCACCGTCGTTCATGGCGCGTACGCTGCTAGGCACGGCGTTGACCATGGCGCTGGCGACGTTGGCGGCGGTGGGCTTGAGTGCATTGACACACCTGGACTTGCGCTCACTCACCCTGGGCATGATGCCGGGCGGTATTGCTGAAATGAGCCTGACGGCCGAAACCCTGCAACTGTCGGTGCCGTTGGTGACGGCGATGCAGGTGATGCGCTTGTTGTTTGTGCTGTTTCTGGCGGAGCCGTTGTTCCGGCATTGGAACCGTCAGCCGGAAAAAATCTAAGCCTTCACAAAACTTCAATGTGGGAGCTGGCTTGCCTGCGATAGCGGTGCTTCAGTCAATAAATATATCGGCTGACAGATCGTCATCGCAGGCAAGCCAGCTCCCGCATTGGGTCGCGGTTAACCTTTAGAGTGGCGGCAACCGCCACTCAATCGGCGTCTCGCCATTCTGCTCAAGAAACTTGTTGGTGCGGCTGAAATGCCCGCAGCCCAGGAACCCGCGATACGCCGACAGTGGCGAGGGGTGCACCGACGTCAGCACCAGGTGCTTGGTCGCATCCACCAGCTTTTGCTTGCCTTGCGCATGGGCACCCCACAGCAAAAACACCAAGTGCGGCTGATGCTCGCTGACCACTTCGATGATCCGATCAGTAAAGAACTGCCAGCCCTTGCCCGCGTGCGCGTTGGCATTCGCGCGTTCCACGGTCATGGTGGTGTTGAGCATCAGCACGCCCTGGTCGGCCCAGCTTTGCAGGCAACCGTGGTTGGGGATGTCGATGTTCAAGTCGCGCTTGAGCTCTTTGTAAATATTCACCAAGGAGGGTGGCGTCGGCACGCCCGGTTGCACCGAGAAGCACAAACCGTGGGCCTGGCCCGGGCCGTGGTACGGGTCTTGGCCAAGGATCACCACCTTGACCTTGTCCAACGGCGTTGAGTTGAGTGCATTGAAAATCAGCGGGCCAGGCGGGTAAATCTCTTTGCCGGCGGCGTGTTCCTGGCGCAGGAACTCGCGCAGCTCAGCCATGTAGGGCTTGTCGAACTCATCCCGCAGGGCGTGTTTCCAGCTGGGTTCGAGTTTGATACGGTCGCCTTCGGTCATGGTGTGTTCGTCGTGTAAAAAAAGAATGGGCGAACCCTAGGAAAGCCGACCCCGCTTGTCAATTGATCTGACACACAACCGGCACTTTCCCACGCAGCGATCATACTGATCGTTCACTTTCTCGATTGAGGTCACGATGAACCTGCACTTCGAAGAGCTGACCGGCAGCGACGGTGCCCGCCTTGGCATCGCCAGCCTGGACGCTGAAAAGTCCCTCAACGCACTGTCCTTGCCGATGATCCTGGCCTTGAGCGAACGCCTGGATAGCTGGGCCAAAGACCCGAACATCGCTTGCGTGCTGCTGCGCGGCAACGGCGCAAAAGCCTTTTGCGCCGGCGGCGAAGTGCGCAGCCTGGCCCAGGCCTGCCGTGAACTCCCCGGCGAGGTGCCCGCACTGGCCGCGCAGTTCTTTGCCGCTGAATACCGCCTCGACTATCGCCTGCACACCTATCCCAAACCGCTGATCTGCTGGGGCCACGGCTACGTGCTGGGCGGTGGCATGGGCCTGCTGCAAAGCGCAGCGGTGCGCATCGTCACACCCAGCAGCCGCTTGGCCATGCCCGAGATCAGCATCGGCTTGTACCCGGATGTGGGCGCCAGTTGGTTCCTATCGCGTCTGCCGGGCAAGCTGGGGTTGTTCCTCGGCCTCACCGGCGCGCATATCAACGGCCGCGATGCCCTGGACCTTGGCCTGGCCGACCGTTTCTTGCGCGATGACCAACAGGACGAACTGATTGAAGGCCTGCTGCAACTGAACTGGCAGGAACAAACCGCGATGCAGCTCAACAGCCTGCTCAAGGCGCTGGCCCAGGAAGCCGTCGGCCAGCAACCCGAGGCGCAATGGCTACCGCGCCGTGCGCAGATCGATGAATGGTTGGATGTGGGCGATGTGCGTTGCGCCTGGCGGGCCTTGAGCCCCTTGCGCGACCACGCCGACCCGCTCTTCAATCGCGCCGGCAAGACCCTCAGCGAAGGTTGCCCGCTCACCGCGCACCTGGTGTGGGAGCAGATCCAGCGAGCGCGGCACCTGTCCCTGGCCCAGGTGTTCCAGATGGAATACACCTTGAGCCTGAACTGCTGCCGTCACCCGGAATTTGCCGAAGGCGTGCGCGCGCGGTTGATTGACAAGGACCAGACGCCGCATTGGCACTGGCCGGACATCAATGCGATTCCGGACGCTGTGGTAGAGGCGCACTTCCACAAAGCCTGGGAAGGCCGTCATCCGCTGGCGGATTTGTCCGACGTCTAACGGTGCCCGCCACCATGGCCACCGCCCCGGTTGCCGCCCTGGTTATGCCCACCGCCACCATTGCCCCAACGGTTGCCGCCCCAGCCCTGGTTCGGATAGGGCCGGTAACCGGGCCGTGGGTAATAACCGGGCGCTGGCCGGTAATACCGCGGCGCCGGGTAGTAACGCGGTGGCGGCGCATAGTAGCTGCGCCCGTACTGATAATAAGCCGGGCCGCCGTAGTAATAGGCCGGCGCGGGAGCGGTGTAGACCTCGGAGCGATAGTAAGTGGCGCCGCCTCCGTCGTAATAGGGCACACAGGCTGAGAGCGTCAGGCCGAGCAAAGCGCTAAGAAGCAATCGTCGATACATGGCGGCCTCCTGGACCGCTGGAGAGCACCTTCAGCGACGCTGAAGGGCGGCATTCATCTTTCATTGAATGACGAAATATCTGACATCAAAAACCGAATCTGGTGCGTATTTGTAACAGCTTGATACACCTGTACCGACGGCAGGTGCGCCCGTGTCAACCACGCAGGCATTGAACGCCGCCGAAACACTGGCTTAATCGATTAAGTAATTTCAGTTGCCCTGAAACTTCTGCAATTGCGATGATGTCATTGTGATATCGATCGTGAGCATGGAGGCTCTAGCACGAGCCCCCACTTACCTTCGTCGGATCCACGTCATGAAAATCTCTACCAAACTGCTCCTCTCGTTCGTCCTGTGTGCATTTGTCACCCTCGGCGTTGGCTTATTGGGGATCAAAGGTGTCGTCAGGCTGGCTAACGCCTTGGAGCTGACCTTCTCCAATAACCTGGTCTCCGTGAGCACCACATCAGCCACGCTCAATGGCTTGGTCGCCCACAACCGTGGCCTGTACCGACTGCTGGACGCCAGCAAGGGCGACGTCAGCCAGCAAGACCGTGACCGCGTGCGTCAGGACATCACCAACGAACTCAAGCGCAGCCAAACGGCTTACGCCACCTACCGCACAACACCTCTGGAGGATGACGAACGCGCTGCAGGCGACAAGCTCGACCTGCTCTGGCCAAGCTACGTCAGCAACTCCGAACGCATCATCGCGATGCTCGACAGCGGCCAAACAGAACAGGCCCGCACCCAGCTCAACACCAGCAACAATGAACTGTTCCGTCAGGCCCGCGAGCTGATCCGCGTGATAATCGAATCCAATAACCGCCAGATCAAGGAAGGCGCAGCCGGAGCCGAGGAACTGCGTGACAGCGCATTGACCTGGATGATCAGCGGCATTGTGCTGGCCTTCATCATTGCGATCATCATTGGCCTGTTGATCACTCGCTTGATCACCCGCCCTATCGCCCAAGCAGTCCAGAGCGCCCAGCGCATCGCCGATGGTGATCTGACCCACGCCATCGTCACGGAACGCACCGACGAAGCCGGGCAATTGCTGATGGCTCTGGCGGATATGCAAGGCAGCTTGAAAAGCACCCTGATGGAAATCGCCAACGCCGCTGACCAGCTCGCGTCAGCCGCCGAAGAGCTGAGCGCGGTGACCGATGAAAGCACCCGTGGTCTGACCCGCCAGAATGACGAAATCCAGCAGGCCGCCACCGCCGTGAACCAGATGACCACGGCCGTCGACGAAGTGGCGAGCAACGCCGTGTCGACCTCCGAAGCGTCCCGTCAGGCCACCACCGAAGCCGAGGAAGGCCGCCAGCAAGTGGAGCAAGCCGTGTCGGGCATGGAGTCGATGGTGGTCGAGATCAACGATTCGACGCAATCGGTCGCGGACCTCGCCAACCAGGTGCGCGAAATCGGCAAGGTGATTGATGTCATCCGCAGCATCGCCGACCAGACCAACCTGTTGGCACTCAATGCGGCTATCGAAGCTGCCCGCGCGGGCGAGCAAGGTCGAGGTTTCGCTGTGGTCGCCGACGAGGTCCGGGCCTTGGCCCATCGTACCCAAACCTCCACAGTCGACATTGAAAAAATGATTGGTGATGTTCAAGTCGGCGCCGATGACGCCGTTGCCGCCATGAACAAAAGCTTGAGTTGGGCTAACGACACACAGGCCTTGGCGCAAAACGCCGGGCAAGCGTTGCAGCGCATCACCGCCAGCGTGACGAAGATCAACGAGCGCAACCTGGTGATCGCCTCCGCGTCCGAAGAACAAGCTCAGGTTGCCCGCGAAGTGGACAGAAACCTGCTCAACATCCAGGACCTGTCGACCCAGACCGCCGCCGGCGCCCACCAGACCAATGCCTCAAGCCAGGACCTGTCACGCCTGGCGACCTCGTTCAACGTGCTGGTCAGCAAGTTCAAGCTGTAACCGCCTCATCGCAGTGCGCCAGCGCACCCGCTTGGCGCACTCGCCCCTCGATATCCGCCCTCACCACCCGCCTGCCCGGCTGAAAACCGGGCCTGTGCGCACTTGGCACGACTCTCGCTTTGCCTAACCCGTGCAGGATTCATCACAGGTTCGCGGCACCACAATTTGCAATGGCTGACTAGGGTTCCGGCTCGCTTGACGCGAGTGGCTGGTCCGAGAGTTGGCGACCTCCAGTTGAGGTTACACGGCGGGATAAAAGCCCGGGAGACAAGCCACCGTTCACGGTGCCGCGTTGCTCCCTGCCCGCCCACGATCAACTGGAGAAACCCCATGCAACTACCGCGTTTACCCGCCTTGCTCGCCGCCGCCTTCGCCGCCGTGTTGAGCGTCCAGACCCAAGCCGCCGCCGTCAAAGACCACTTCAGTGTGTGCTGGACCATCTACGCCGGCTGGATGCCGTGGGAGTATGCCGGCAGCCAAGGCATCCTCGACAAATGGGCGAAGAAGTACGGCATCAAGATCGACATGGTACAGCTCAATGACTATGTCGAATCGATCAACCAATACACCGCCGGCCAGTTCGACGGCTGCACCATGACCAACATGGACGCCCTGACCATCCCGGCCGCCGGTGGCGTGGACAGCACCGCGCTGGTGGTCAGCGACTTTTCCAACGGCAACGACGGTGTGGTGATCAAGGGCACCGGCAAGACCGTGGCCGACCTCAAGGGCATGAACGTCAACCTGGTGGAGCTCTCCGTCTCCCACTACCTGCTGGCCCGCGCGCTGGAGTCCGCCGACCTGACTGAAAAAGACCTGAAAGTGGTCAACACCTCCGACGCCGATATCGCCGCCGCCTTCAACACCAATCAAGTGCAGGCCGTCACCACCTGGAACCCGATGCTCTCGGAGATCAAGGCCAAGCCTGGCGTCACGCAAGTCTTCGACTCGAGCAAAGTGCCCGGCGAAATCATGGACATGATGGTGGTCAACACCCAGGTCCTCAAAGACAACCCGGCGCTGGGCAAAGCCCTCACCGGCGCCTGGTTTGAAGTGGTGGCGCTGATGAACGCAAAAAACGCCGCCAGCACCGACGCCCTGGAACACATGGCCAAGGCTTCCGGCACCGACCTCAAGGGTTTCCAGGCGCAACTGGACACCACCAAGCTGTTCGCCACGCCCAAGGAAGCCCTGGCCTTCGCCACCAGTGCGCAGTTGCCGGCGACCATGCGCAAAGTCGCCGAGTTCTCGTTTGAACACGGCCTGCTCGGCGAAGGCGCCAAGGACACCAGCGCCGTCGGCATGAGCTTCGCCAATGGCGTGACCAGCGGCGACACCGCCAACCTCAAGCTGCACTTCGACCCCCGCTACGTGCAGATGGCCGCCGACGGCACGCTGTAAGAGGACCCGGCCATGCGCCTGATCAACCGTCACCCGGAACGCTCCAGCCGCCTGTTATTGGTGATCCTGCCGTTCGCGTTGCTGCTGTTCGCCTACTTTGTAGGCTCGGCGGAGCGCCTGGCGGAAAACCCCAACGACAAGCTGCTGCCCAGCGCCATGCAAATGGGCGACGCCATAAAGCGCCTGGCGTTCAGCGCCGACACCCGCACCGGCGAATACGTGCTCTGGCAAGACAGCGCTTCCAGCCTGCGCCGCCTGGCCATGGGCTTAAGCATCAGCGCCCTCGCCGGCCTGTGCCTGGGGATTGCCGCCGGCACGCTGCCGCTGTTTGGCGCGCCGCTGTCGCCGCTGCTGACCGTGCTGTCGATGGTGCCGCCGCTGGCGGTCCTGCCGATTCTGTTCATCGTGTTCGGGCTGGGAGAATTGTCCAAGGTGATGCTCATCGTCATCGGCATAACCCCGGCCCTGGCCCGCGATCTGGAGCAGCGCGCGCGGGAAATTCCCGTCGAGCTGCTGGTCAAGGCACAGACCCTCGGCGCCTCCACCTGGACGCTGATGCTGCGTGTGGTGCTGCCGCAATTGCTGCCACGCCTGCTGATCTCGCTGCGGCTGATGCTCGGCTCGGCGTGGTTGTTCCTGATCGCCGCCGAAGCAATCGCCTCCACCGACGGCTTGGGCTACCGGATTTTCCTGGTGCGCCGCTACCTGGCGATGGATGTGATCTTGCCCTACGTGGTGTGGATCACCCTGCTCGCCTGGCTGATGGATTGGGGCCTGAAATCCCTCACCCGCCGTGCGTTCCCCTGGTACGAAGGAGCGCGCGCATGAGCTTTATCAGCGTCAACAATGTGTGGCAGCGCTACGGCGACCAAGTGGTGTTGGAAGGCCTTAACCTGCGCGTCGACGAGGGCGAGTTTTGCACGCTGGTCGGCACCTCCGGTTGCGGTAAATCCACCTTCCTGCGCCTGCTGCTGGGCCAGGAAACCGCGAGCAAAGGCCAAATCCTGCTGGACGGCCAAGCGCTCGCCGCCGAGCCGGATGCCAGCCGTGGCGTGGTGTTCCAGCGCTACTCAGTGTTCCCGCATTTGACCGTGCTCGACAACGTCGCCCTGGGGCTGGAGTTGCCACGCGCGCCCTTGCTCGGCCGGCTGTTCGGCAAGGCCAAACAGCAGGCCCGGGAACAGGCGGCGGCGTTGCTGCTCAAGGTCGGCCTCGGCCACGCCCTGGACAAATACCCGGCGCAGCTTTCGGGCGGCATGCAACAACGCCTGGCCATCGCCCAGGCGCTGATCATGAAACCGCGCGTATTGCTGCTGGACGAACCCTTCGGCGCCCTCGACCCGGGCATTCGCAAAGACATGCACCAGCTGTTGCTCGAGCTATGGCGCGAAACCCGGCTGACGGTGTTCATGGTCACCCACGACCTCAGCGAAGGTTTCAGCCTCGGCACGCGCTTGCTGGTCTTCGACAAAGTCCGCGTCGATCCCCACGCCCCCGGCGCCTATGGCGCCCGTATCACCTACGACATCCCTTTGAACAGCGCGCGCCGCAAAGCGCTCGCCGCCGAACTTGGAGCCACTGCCCAATGAACGATTCGACTCAACTGTTCCCGCCATTCGCCGAAGAAATGCTGCCCGGCGGCGGCCACCGTTCCTTCGTGCTCAAGCGCGGCCAACTGCTGCGCCTCACCGACATTCGCGGCGGCGCCAATGTCAGCCTGACCTTGCTCAATGCCAATGAAAAAACCGAGCGCCTGAACCTGCCCGACAGCCTCAAATGCCAACACACCGCCAAGCTCACCCGCGGCCATTGCCTGTACTCGGACATGGGCCGCGTGCTGGCCGCCATCACCGCCGACACCTGCGGCTGGAGCGACAGCATCGGCGGCGTGTTGTGTGCCGCCGAGGTGGCCGAGAAGTACGGCCAGGGGCGCTATCAGGAACTGCGCAACGGCTTTTTCCGCAACGGCACCGACAACCTGCTGGTGGAACTCGGCAAGTGGGGCCTGGGGCTCTCCGACCTGCTGATGCCCCTCAACCTGTTCAGCCGGGTCAGCGTTGATGGCGACGGTGGTTTGCACTTTGAACCAGGCAATTCCAAGGCCGGTGACTACATCGAACTCTACGCGCCGATGGACACGTTGGTGGTGCTCACCGCCCTGCAACACCCGATGGACCCCAACCCGAACTACGCCCCGCAACCGCTGAAACTGAGCTGGATGAACGCCGACCCCAGCGTCGCCGAACACTGCCGCACGTCGCGCCCGGAAAACGAGCGCGGCTTTATCAACACCGACCGCCTGTTCGCCTGAGGAGCTGCCATGTCTATCGCACTGAAACAACCCGACGCCGCGGTGTACCGCGCGACCATTCCCGCGGGCGAGCCGTGGCTGATGGAGGTCAAGGCCGGCCAGACCCTGCGCATCCTCGACCTGGAGGGCAACCAGGCCGTCGACACCTTGTTCTACAGCCGCCAAAACCCCAAGGAACGCTACGACGTGCAGCGCACCTTGCGTCGGCAAAACCGCGTGTACCTGAGCACCGGCAGCGTGCTGTATTCCAACCTCGGCCAACCGATGCTGACCATCGTGGAAGACACCTGCGGGCGCCACGACACCCTCGGCGGCGCCTGCGCCCAAGAGAGCAACACCGTGCGCTACGCCCTGGAAAAACGCTACATGCACAGCTGCCGCGACAACTACCTGCGCGCCTGCGCCCACGATGGGCGCCTGGGCAAAGGCGACATCGGGCCGAACATCAATTTCTTCATGAACGTGCCGGTCACCGCCGATGGCGGGCTGACCTTTGAAGACGGCATTTCCGCCCCTGGCAAATACGTCGATTTACGCGCCGAGATGGACGTGATCGTGCTGATTTCCAACTGCCCGCAACTGAACAACCCGTGCAACGCCTACAACCCGACCCCTGCGGAGTTACTGGTATGGAACTGAAAATGAAACGGTTGCGTAAGTGGTTGTTCGCCCTGTGCCAAGCCCGAGCCGGGCAGTGCCTGCACAAACAATAGAGATCAATTGTGGGAGCTGGCTTGCCTGCGATTGCGGCCTAGCAGCTAAAAGTGGGTTAACTGACTCACCGCCATCGCGGGCAAGCCCGGCTCCCACACTGACCGCATGCACTCCGGACGACCGCAGTGTTTATCCTTTTGCGGGACGGCCCGCAGGGTTTTGCCATGTTCGAAAAACTGTTGATCGCCAACCGTGGCGCCATCGCCTGCCGCATCCTGCGCACGTTGCGTGAGCTGCACGTCAAGGGCGTCGCCGTGTACGCCGAAGCCGACGCGGCCAGCCTGCATATCCAGCAAGCCGACGAAGCCTACAGCCTCGGTGAAGGCGCGGCAGCCGGCACCTACCTGGCGGTGGAAAAGATCCTCGCCACCGCCAAGGCCTGTGGCGCCACGGCCATACACCCCGGCTATGGCTTTCTCTCGGAAAACGCCGCCTTCGCGCAAGCCTGTGAAAGCGCCGGTATCGCCTTCGTCGGGCCCACGCCCGAACAGCTGCGGGTGTTCGGCCTCAAACACACCGCGCGCGCCTTGGCCAAGCACCACCACATTCCATTACTGGAAGGCACCGAACTGCTCGACAGCCTCGACACTGCGCTGTTGGCCGCCGACACGCTGGGCTACCCGGTGATGCTCAAAAGCACTGCCGGCGGTGGCGGCATCGGCATGCGCGTGTGCCGCAGCGCGGCCGAATTGAGCGAGTCGTTCGAGGCGGTCAAACGCCTGGGGCAGAACAATTTCAGCGACGCCGGTGTGTTTATCGAGAAGTACATCGAGCACGCTCGCCACCTCGAAGTGCAGGTGTTCGGCGACGGCGCGGGTGAAGTCGTCGCCCTCGGTGTGCGCGACTGTTCCGTGCAGCGGCGTAACCAGAAAGTCCTCGAGGAAACCCCCGCGCCGAACCTGCCCGACGGCATGGCCGAGGCCTTGTGCGCGGCCGCCATCACCCTGGCCAAGGCGGTGAATTACCGCAGCGCCGGCACCGTGGAATTCATCTTTGACAGCGCCGACGGCCGCTTCTACTTCCTCGAAGTGAACACGCGGCTGCAGGTGGAACACGGCGTGACCGAGCAAGTCTGGGGCGTCGACCTGGTGCGCTGGATGGTGCTGCTGGCGGCGGGTGAAATGCCGCCGTTGCACACCCTGGAATTGAACCCCCACGGCCATGCGATTCAGGCGCGGCTGTATGCGGAAGACCCGGGCAAGGATTTCCAACCGAGCCCAGGCCTGTTGACCCGCGTGGACTTCCCGATTGCCGATGGGCTGCGCATCGACACGTGGGTCGAAGCCGGCTGCGAGATTGCGCCGTACTTCGACCCGATGATCGCCAAGCTCATCCGTTGGGCGCCGACCCGCGAACAGGCGCGCCTGGGTTTGCATCAGGCATTGAGCGACAGCCAGCTCTACGGCGTGGAAACCAACCGCGATTACCTGCGCCAGATCCTGCTCGCCCCGCCCTTCGCCAGCGGCCGCCCATGGACGCGCTGCCTGGAAGACCTGGTCTACCGCGCAAACACCTTTGAAGTGCTCAGTGCCGGCACGCAAACCAGTGTGCAGGATTATCCTGGGCGCCTCGGCTACTGGGCCGTCGGCGTGCCGCCCTCAGGGCCGATGGACAGCCGCGCGCTGCGCCTGGGCAATCGCCTGCTGGGCAACAGCGACGGCGCGGCGGCGCTGGAAATCACCATGAACGGGCCATTGTTGCGCTTCAATTGTGCAGCGGTGATCGCCGTTACCGGGGCAGAAATCCCGCTGTTATTGAATGACCAAGCGGTGCCAATGAACACCGCGCTGCTGATAGAACCGGGCGCGGTATTGAGCCTTGGCACACTCGCAGGTTCGGGTGCGCGCAGTTACCTGTGCCTGCGTGGCGGGCTGCAAGTGCCGGACTACCTGGGCAGCAAAAGCACCTTCACCCTCGGCCAGTTTGGCGGGCACGGCGGGCGGGCTTTACGCGCGGGTGATGTGTTGCATGTTTTGCCATTGGCAGACGCCAGCGCCGGGCAGCAGTTGATCGCCGAACCGCTGACGGACGTGCGCACGCTGCGGGTCATTTACGGCCCGCACGGCGCGCCGGAATATTTCCTGCCGGAGTACATCGACACCTTCTTCGCCACCCAGTGGGAAGTGCATTTCAACTCCAGCCGCACCGGCGTGCGGCTGATCGGCCCCAAACCAGCGTGGGCACGCACGGACGGCGGCGAAGCGGGGCTGCATCCGTCGAACATTCATGACAATCCCTATGCAATTGGGGCAGTGGATTTTACCGGGGACATGCCGGTGATCCTGGGGCCGGACGGGCCGAGCCTGGGTGGGTTTGTGTGCCCGGTGACGGTGATTGAGGCGGACTTGTGGCAGCTCGGGCAACTCAAGGCAGGTGACAAGATTCGTTTCCAGCCCGTGGACCTCAAAACCGCCCGCGACCTCGCCTTGCAATGGGATCAATGTGGGAGCTGGTTTGCCGGCGATGCAGACAACTCGGTACTGCAGGCAGACCGCATGGATGCCATCGCGGGCAAGCCCGGCTCCCACACTGACCGAGGCCCACACAAGATTGAGTCGCCGGTGGTGTTGGACATTGGGCAAGACGACATCCGCCTCGTCGCGCGCCTCGCCGGCGACACCCATTTGCTATTGGAAATCGGCGCCCCCGAACTCGACCTGGTGCTGCGCTTTCGTGCCCACGCGCTAATGCAAGCCCTGCAAACCCGTGCCTTGCAGGGCGTGATCGACCTGACCCCCGGCATCCGCTCGCTGCAAATCCACTACCTGCCCGAACAACTGCCCCTGGCCGATTTGCTGCCGCTGATCACCAAGGAGTGGGCCGCCGTGTGCGCCACGCAAAACCTGCAAGTGCCCTCGCGCGTCGTGCACTTGCCGTTGTCGTGGGACGACCCGGCGTGCCAGTTGGCGATCGACAAATACATGACCACCGTGCGCAAGGACGCGCCGTGGTGCCCGAGCAACCTGGAGTTCATCCGGCGTATCAACGACCTGGCCAACCTCGATGAAGTGCGCCACACCGTGTTCGACGCCAGCTACCTGGTGATGGGCCTGGGCGACGTCTACCTCGGCGCGCCGGTGGCCACGCCGCTGGACCCGCGTCACCGCCTGGTCACCACCAAATACAACCCGGCGCGCACCTGGACCGCTGAAAACTCGGTGGGCATCGGCGGCGCCTACCTGTGTGTCTACGGCATGGAAGGCCCGGGCGGTTATCAGTTTGTGGGGCGCACGTTGCAGATGTGGAACCGCTATCGCGAAGTCGCGGCGTTTGACGGCAAGCCGTGGTTGCTGCGGTTCTTTGACCAGATTCGCTTCTATCCGGTGAGTGCGGATGAACTGGTGCAGATCCGCCGTGATTTCCCGTTGGGACGCTTCGCGTTGAGCATCGAACACAGCCAATTGAACCTGGCCGATTACCAGGCGTTTCTGGCGCGGGAAGCGTCGAGCATCGGCGCGTTTCGTGAGCATCAACAGCACGCGTTCAATGCCGAGCGCGAGCGCTGGATCGCCAGTGGCCAGGCGCATTACGACAGTGAAGAACTGGCCGCGCCGCAGGGGGAAGCCACGCCGCTGCTGGCCAACGAGGTCAGCGTCGACAGCCCGATCGCCGGCAACCTCTGGCAGGTTCAGGTGACGACCGGGGACCGGGTTGCGGCGGGCGATGTGCTGGTGATTCTTGAGTCCATGAAGATGGAAATTCCGGTAGTGGCGCCCTTCGCCGGCACCGTGCGCGAGATCCCGGTGCAACCCGGCAGCGGCATTGGCGCCGGGCAACGGGTGGTGGTGCTGGAACGTGACTGACTTTTCTTTTTACACAGGCGGACAAGCCATGAATCTGCAACTGGACAACCTGCGCAATGCCTACCTCAGCGGCGACACCACGCCGCGCGAATTACTGCTGCAGCTGCGCGAAAAAGCCGCGCAGTTGAACCCCGATTATCACCTGTTTATTCACCTGCTCAGCGTGGCGGAACTGGAGCCGTACCTGGCCGCACTTGACGCCCGTGAGCCGTCTGAACTGCCGCTGTTCGGCGTGCCGTTTGCGATCAAGGACAACATCGACCTGGCGGGCATTCCCACCACGGCGGCGTGCCCGGCGTTTGCCTATGTGCCGCCGCGCAGCGCGACGATTGTCGAGCAGTTGATCGCCTTGGGCGCGGTGCCGTTGGGCAAGACCAACCTCGATCAGTTCGCCACCGGGCTCAATGGCAGCCGTTCGCCGTATGGCGCTTGCCCTAACAGCGTGCTGCCCGAGTACCCGTCGGGCGGCTCCAGTGCCGGGTCGTCGCTGGCCGTCGCCCTGGGCGTCGCGAGTTTCGCCCTGGGCACCGACACCGCCGGTTCCGGGCGTGTGCCCGCCGCGCTGAATAACCTGGTGGGGCTCAAGGCGAGCAAAGGGCTGATCTCCACGGCGGGTGTGGTGCCGGCGTGCCGCACGCTGGATTGCGTCACCACCTTTACCCGCACCGCGCGCGAGGCCAGCCAATTGCTGGCGTTGACCGCCACGCTCGACCCGCTGGACGCCTACAGCCGCCAGAACCCGGCGTGGAATGACGCCTCGGCGTTTGGTGCGCCGCGGCCGTTTCGCTTTGGTGTGCCACGCACTCAGGACCTGGAGTTCTTTGGCTGCGAGCAAGGCCCACAGCTGTTCCAGCAGGCCATCGAGCGCCTGATTGCGCTGGGCGGCGAACCCGTCACGCTGGACCTGTCGCCCTTCCTCGAAGCCGCGCGCCTGCTCTATGAAGGGCCGTGGGTGGCCGAGCGCTACAGCGTCGCCGGTGAACTGATGGCACGTGAGCCCGAGGCGGTGCTGCCGGTGATTCGTGCCGTGCTGGCCAAGGCGCCTGCGGTGAGCGGCGTTGATACCTTCCGCGCGCAATACCGTCTGCAAACGTTAAAAGCGCACTGCGACCGCTTGCTGGACGGGCTCGATTGCGTGCTGACACCAACCATCGGTCGCCCAGTGACGCTTGAAGAACTGCGTGCCGAACCGGTGCTGCGCAATGCCGAACTGGGCTACTACACCAACTTCATGAACCTGCTGGACTACGCCGCCGTCGCCGTGCCCAGCGGTTTCATGGAAAACGGGTTGCCATGGGGTGTGACGTTGTTTGGCCGGGCGTTTACCGATCAATACCTGCTGGGCGTGGCCGACGCGTTGCAGCGCCTGCAGGATGCTTCGCTCAGCGCGCCGCCATGCCCTGCCAGCCATGACCGCACGCGGTTGGTGGTGTGCGGCGCGCACCTGCAAGGGCTGGCGCTTAACGGGCAATTGCTGCGCCGTGGGGCGTGCTTGCTCGAGTGCACCCATAGTTCGTCGGACTATCAACTGTTCGCCCTGGCCGGAGGGCCGCCCTATCGGCCTGGCATGCTGCGCGTCAGCGAAGGCGGCGTGGCCATCGAGGTGGAAGTGTGGGAGCTGCCGAGCGGCGAACTCGGCTCATTCCTCACCGGCATCCCCGCGCCATTGGGGCTTGGCAAGGTGCAACTGGCGGACGGGCGCTGGGAAACCGGCTTCATCTGCGAACCCTACGGCCTGGCGGGCGCCGTGGACATCAGCCACTTCGGCGGCTGGCGCGGCTACCTGCGCAGCTTGCAATAGCGCGGCGGCGCTGTATCGTGCGGGGAACTGCGCGATACAGCACGAACCGACATGACCACACCAACCCTCTGCCCCGCCTGCGGTGCCCGCAACGACTGCACCCTGGCCGATCCGCGCACCGCCGATCAAGCCTGCTGGTGCTACAGCGTCACCATCGACCCGGCGGTGCTTGCAGCCCTGCCGGATGAACTGCGCAACACCGCTTGCCTGTGCCCACGGTGTGCCCAGGTGGAGGCGCAATTGCGTGGGGCTACGCCTAAGTAATGCGCGTTGATCGTTTCCTCAGCAACCTGCCGCGTTTCAACCGTCAGCAAGTACGCCTGCTGCTGGTTGAGCGACGCGTGACGGTCGATGGCGTGGCCGTCAGCGATCCGCACCATGAAGTGCGCGAGTTCAGCCGCGTGTGTGTGGACGATGAGGTGCTGCAAGTCGGCAAACCGGCGCGCTATTTCATGCTGCACAAACCTCAAGGCTGTGTGAGCGCCACCACCGACCCGCAGCACCCGACGGTGCTCGACTTGCTGGATGAACCGGACAAGGGCGAGCTGCATATCGCCGGTCGTCTGGATTTCAATACCACCGGGCTGATGCTGATCACCAACGACGGCCAATGGTCGCGACGCCTGACCCAGCCGCAAACCAAGCTGCCCAAGGTTTACCGCGTGGAAACCGAGCAGGCCATCACCCCGGAGTACGCGGTGACGTTTGCAGCCGGTGTGTATTTCGCGTTCGAAGACCTCACCACCCAACCCGCCGAGCTGGAACTGTTGGGCCCGAAGACGGCGCGGCTGAGCATCGTCGAAGGCCGTTACCACCAGGTGAAGCGCATGTTCGGGCATTTCGATAACAAGGTGATCGGCTTGCACCGCGAGCGCATGGGGGCTTTGGTACTGGATGATTGGCTGGCGCCGGGCGAATATCGGGCGTTGACCGACGACGAAATCGCGCAAGTCTGACGACCGTTCGGCCGGTGATGGCAAAAAACCAGTTCGGCGCCTTGCGAGGTAGCACCTCTACTGCTTGAATCAAGACGTCAGCCAAATTATGACTGGCGAGTCGCCTATAACCTCCAAGAAACACCTTGCCGCGCCCGCGCTTGATCCACGGGCCTCTCAGGCAAACAGCCCGCCATAACAACAGCCGTCGGCCAACCGTCATCGGACCGGCATGGGCGCTCATCTTCCAGGCGTATGCCTACCTGTCATAAAGCTCGTGCAGAGTGATCTGCGCGCCCTACCCGCTTGCCAGGAGTCTTACGACATGAGGCCAGAAATCGCTGTGTTGGATATACAGGGTCAGTATCGGGTTTACACGGAGTTCTATCGCGCGGATGCTGCTGAAAAGACCATCATCCTGGTCAACGGCTCCATGGCCACCACGGCCTCTTTCGCCCAAACCGTGAAAAGCCTGTACCCGCAATTCAACGTGGTTTTGTACGACCAGCCCTACGCTGGCCGCTCCAAAATCCATAACCGCCATGAGCAGATGCTGACGAAAGAAGTCGAAGGCCAGATTCTGCTGGAGCTTATCGACCACTTCGCCGCCGAACACGTGCTGTCGTTTTCCTGGGGCGGTGCCGCCACGCTGGTTGCCCTGGCCCATCGGCCCCGCCGCGTGGAAAAGGCGGTGATCAGCTCGTTCTCGCCGGTGATCAACGCACCGATGCGCGACTACCTTGAGCGCGGCGTCGACTACCTCGGCAACCTCGACCGCGACCGCGTCGGCCACCTGGTCAACAGCACCATCGGCAAGCACCTGCCGTCGCTGTTCAAACGTTTCAACTACAAACACGTGAGCAGCCTGGCCGAACACGAATATGGGCAGATGCACTTTCACATCAGCCATGTGCTTAACAGCGACCGCTTGTGCTACCTCAAGGCCGCCCGGCAGATCAATATTCCAGTGCTGTTTTTAAATGGCGAATGGGACGAATACACCAGCGCCGAGGATGCCAAGCTGTTTGGCCAGCACGTGGCGAACAGCAGCTTCAGCACTGTCCAGGCCACCGGGCACTTTCTGGACATGGAGCACAAGGCGGCCTGCCGCGACAGCCGTGATGCAGTGGTGGGCTTTTTGCAACCCCAGCGGCAGGTGAGTCGGTTGCGTTATCACCAGGGCCAGAGTCAGCATGCCTTTGCAATCTGAACTAACCACTCATGTGGGAGCCGGGCTTGCCCGCGATGCAGGTGCCGTGGTCGGTCAGTCACGGCCCGGCGATGCTATCGCAGGCAAGCCAGCTCCCGCAGGCGCCTGGTGGATGCAACTCGCACATTTTTCGAAGAAAAACTTCAAATCTCGACGAACATCTGGTACAAAGTCAGCCGCTCTGAGCGGGTATAGTTTAATGGTAGAACAGTAGCTTCCCAAGCTTCCGACGAGGGTTCGATTCCCTCTACCCGCTCCACTCAGATTCAGCGCTTGCGTCAGGAAAGTTCTGGCGCAGGATGCATAAAAAAACCGGCCCTTGGTGGCCGGTTTTTTTATGGGCGCGATTTGAAGAATTCGCCATTCGTCTCGCGCAAACCTGTACAAATCAATATTAATGTACAAGTATCAGTGACAAGCGTTGGCGCTTCGCCGCGCACCATCACGTTCACGGAATCTGGCCATGACACGTCTATTGGTTTCATTGTTGCTGGTGTTGAGTGTGAGCAGTTGCGGCAACGTAGGCGTCGATCATTACGCCGACCAGAAGCCGCAACTGGACCTGGAGCGCTTCTTCAGCAAGCCCGTCAAGGCCTGGGGGATTTTCCAGAAGCGCTCGGGGGAAGTGGCCAAGCGCTTTGAGGTCAATATCGCCAGCCGACGCGAGGGCAACGCCTTGATTCTCGACGAGCGCTTCCTCTACAGCGATGGCACGCGCCAACAGCGAGTATGGACGCTGACACCGGATGGCCCGGGACGCTGGCGCGGTCGGGCGGGCGATGTGGTCGGCGAGGCGATCGGAGAGGTGGCAGGCAACGCACTGCGTTGGCGCTATCGACTCAACCTACCCGTGGACGGCTCGGTCTACGAGGTCAGCTTTGATGACTGGATGTACTTGATGGACGACGACACCTTGATCAACCGTTCCAGCATGACCAAGTTCGGCGTCGAATTTGGCCAGGTCACGTTGTTCTTCCGGCGCCAATGAATGGCTCACAGTGAGGCTGAATCATGAACTTGAAAATGCTGACCGAATTGGCCGTTAACGGCGAGGTACGCGAGCTGGAGTTGCTGTCGCTGGAGGGTGGCTTCTACATCGCGCGTGTCAGGCTGGATCATGCCGAGATGACGCTTTTGGACGATGTTGGCGAGCCAATGCGCATAGGCTCCACCACGCATTTGCGCAACCTGTTGCAACGGGTTCCGCCGTTTCCGTGCGTGCTGGTGCAGCACTGTGTGCACGATGAAATGTGCGGTGTTCGGGAAGGGCCGATTGGTGCGTTGCGTGTTCCGTTTACGTTGAGCACATCGTTCTGAAGGGGCCGCAAAGAGACACCGGCAATTCCAAGTAATAAAACCCCATAAAGATCGTTTGAAATCAATTCTTCATTCGCGTCATTCTCCCGAACTTAATCGTAACGATGCTTTAAGAAAGAGCATTTTGATATCGGCCTGCTGACACGACCAATCATCCCAAGCGTACGATTTTGCACCAATAGTATGATAGATTTTACGCTATCAATTAATGGCAGGAAGATTTCCCAATGGGAACCGTACGTAAAACCATCACCGTTACCGACCAGCAAGACGGCTGGATCAAGGCGCAGATTGAAGCAGGCCATTACACCAACGACAGCGAATACATCCGTGATTTGATCAGGCGTGAACAAGAACGTAGCGCTGAAATTGAATCCATCCGAGCTGCGTTGAGGGAAGGCGAGTCCAGCGGCGAACCTCGCCCATTCAACCCCGATGAGTTCAAGAGAAGAATGTTAAAAACCCATGGCTGAATACCGACTTACACCCGCAGCAGAGCGAGACCTTGAAGGCATCTGGTTTTACAGCGCTCAGACGTGGGGAGTCGAACAGGCCGACCGTTACATAGACATCATGACGAAGGCGTTCGAGCAACTGACGCAACAGCCAAAAGCTGCCCCAGCCTGCGACGACATCAGCCCAGGCTACCGCCACCAAATCATTGAGAGGCACACAATTTATTTTCAGATCAGCACGTATGGAATAAAGGTCGTGCGTGTCCTGCACAATCGAATGGATAGATTGCGCATCATGTAATTGCCAGGGTCAACTCGACTCATTCGTCCCCCGCCGCACCACCCACGCCAACGGCAACGTCACCAACAACATCCCCGCCAGCACCATTACCGCCACCGGCACACCCAGCGCATCCCCCACGCCGCCAAACACCACCGGTGCCAGCGCGCCGCCGCCAATCGTGCCGGTGTAGAACACCGCGAAGGCTTGTTCGCGCTTGCCTGCGCCTGCCAAGTCGGGCACTGCGCCGTACAGCACCGAAGACGTGCCGTTCAGCGCCAAGCCCAGCAGCGGCAACATCACCATCAAGCCACTCAACGGCAGGTACACGGCGGCGACGATCAGCAGCGCCGTGCTGGTTTCCGTCAGCCAGACGGTTTTCATCATGCCGATGCGGGCACCGAGGTAGCCGCAGAGCAATTTGCCGAACGCGCCGCCAATGAACAGCATCGTCAGCGCCAGGCCGATGCCGGCTGTTCCTGCGCCTTTGGCTTGCAGCAAAAATGGCAGAAAGGTCAGAAAGCCCATGCGCACAGCGCTGTCGAGGGTGCCGGTGAGGATCAGGGCGCGTAACCCTGTAACTGACCCCGTCCCACTGCGCGCCCTGGCTTTTTTTGTGACCCCGGATTCGGCAACCGGCGCAGGCACCAACCACCACAACAACCCCGCTGCCACCAAGCCAAGCAGCCCCAGCAACGTCGCACTGGCGCGCCAGCTGATGACGGTGAGTAGCAAGCCGACCAACCCTGGAATCAGGGTTTTGCCGATATCGCCGCAGAAGTTGTACTGGGACAAGGCCTGCTTGACTCCGCCGCCGTCCTCATAAGCGTCGGTGATCATTGAGGAAGCCAGCGGGTGTTGGGTGCTGGCGCCCAACCCACCGAGCAACAACGCCAACAGCAACATCATCAGCCCTGTGGCTTGCCCGACCAGTAAGTACGCCACACCCGCCAGCGCAGTGCCGCCGACCAGCAACGTTACGCGGCCCCAGCGTTTGGCGGCGCGGCTGGCCATGAGTTGGAACACGGCCATCATCCCGGAATAAGCACCGCGCAAAAGGCCGATCTGGGCATAGGAAAGAGCGAACTGCGCTTGCCAGATCGGCAGCTGCACGTAGATCACGTCAGTCAGGCCATCGTGTACCGCATGGGCGCTGCAGCCGGCGATCAGCGCACGGCGGCGGCTGGACGTTTCGTTGGCAGGCAAGGCAACGGTGTCGTTCATGGGGTTTGGATCAGCTCAGGTTTAAGGGGCTTCCAGCCGGTCAGGGCGATCAGCAGGGTCAACACTTGAAAACCGATAATCAGCGCCACGCAGCCCGCCCAGCCCCAATGCTCCCAGATCAACGCAGGGGCGATGGCACCGCAACTGCCGCCCAGGTAATAACACGTAAGGTAAACCCCTACCGCGCCAGATTTATTGTCGCCGGCGGTGGCGCTGATGAAGGCATTGGCGGCGGCCTGGGCGAGAAACACGCCAGTGGAACTGAGCGCCAAACCCACCACGATGCACCACAGCGACGGTGCCAGGGTCAGCGCCGAACCACTGACGCCAAGCACGGCGGCAACCGCCAGCAGTTCGGCGTGGGGCCGAGCTTTGCTGAGGCGACCTGCGACAGGAATTACGATCAAGGCCAGCAGGAACACCATGTAAAGCGTGCCCAGCGCCGCAGGCCCCAGGTTGAACGGTGGTAGGCCAAGGTACAAACCGGCATAGGTAAACGCCGCGACCTGGGAGAACAACACGCAAAATCCTACGGCGTACGCTGCCAGCAAAGGTTGGCGAAACACGCCTGAGGAAGAGACTTTGCGCCGCTCGCTTCGCGGCTGGTTAGCGGGCAACAGAAACTGAATAAACCCACCGACCATCAGGCTGAGTGCCGCCAGCAACTCAAAGGCTTCCCGCCAGCCGACATATTCAGTCATCACGCCGGTGACGAAACGTCCGGCGAACCCACCCAGCACAGTGCCCGCCACATAAAGGCTGGTGACCTCGGTCACCGTTGCGCCACGCCAACGGTCGCCGATGTAGGCCACGCTGGTGGCAAACACCACGGGTATCAACATGCCTTGCACAAACCGCCACACCAGCACTTGGGCAAAGCTGTCGGCATAGGCGGTCATCAGTGCCGGCAGCGCCAACAACAGCGCGGCCACGGCGATCACTGTGCGCTGCTCAAAGCGCCCCGTCAGTCGGCTGACAAAGGGCGCAGTGATCGCCACGGCCAAGGTGGTGACCGTGATGCTCCACCCCGCTTCCTTGGCGCTGATATGAAACTGCGTGGCGAAGGTTTGCAGGATGCTCTGGGTCGCATAGAGATTCAGAAACGCCGCGCAGCCACACAGAAACAGGGCCAGGCGGGCACAATGCAGGCGCGCTCTCATGAAACCTCTCGTTTTATTTTGTACGGTCTTTATAGAATGGCCGACGGGTCTGAAACCAATACCGATTTCGAACCGATCAATACCCAAGGATCAGGATGCTCGACCTACGCAAGCTGCGTTACTTTCTGACGGTCGCCGAAGAATTGCACTTCGGCCGTGCTGCACTTCGCCTGCACCTGGCCCAGCCGCCGCTGACCCGACAGATTTCTGCGTTGGAGACGGAGCTGGGCTTCAAGCTGTTTGATCGCACCAGCCGGACGGTGTCCCTCACCGCCCAGGGCCGTGCGTTCTTGCCCTACGCGCGCGGCGTGTTGGAGCAGGTTGAACTGGCGCAGGTGATCGCTGGCAAATTGGCGGCGGGCACCGCAGGCCAATTGGCACTCGGGTATGTCAGCTCAATCGCTTTATCGGATCTGTTCAGCCAGGCGATCCAGGCCTTCGCCCAGCGCTTTCCCGATGTGCAGCTGACCTTGGTGGAGTGCGCCTCGGGCAGCCTGGGCGCGCAGCTGGCGGATGGACGGCTGGATATCGGGCTGAGCCGGCTGTTGCCACAAACCGCAGACGTCCACGCATTGTCGCTGGGTGAAGAGCGGTTAGTGGCGGCGGTGTCCAGTGACAGCCCGTTGGCCGCACTGGCCGACGTCAGCCTGGCCCAGCTCAATGCCTATCCATTGATCCTGTTCCCGCCAGATTATGGGTCGGGGCTGAACCAGTCCATTGAGCAGCTGTACCGACACCATGGCGTGCCCCTGCGAGCCGGGCCGACCGGGCGGCAGATCACCTCGATCATTGCACTGGTTGCCGCCGGGCAAGGCGTGGCACTGGTGCCTGAATGTACGCAAAGTTTGATGAACAAGGGCGTGACCTATAAACCGATGATCGAAGCAGATGCCTGTGCGCAATTGCTGGCACTGACGCCGGCAACCCGGAAAAGTGTATTGGCTGAAGCATTTCTGGCCGTTCTCGAGCAGGTTTTACATACCGCGTAACACCTCGAAAAACCCCGCAATACGTCTCTCCGGCGCCATTCCCAGGCGCTCATACACTTCATTCAACGCTTACCGAAACGCCGGTCATCGACCGTCGGTAGGTAGAGTGTTGATAATTTTTATTCAGTGGTTATAGTCACCACCAACACACACCACAAGGAGGTGTTGTGGATAGCCGATATTTGATAGGTCACATCGTTGCGGACGGCTGGTATCTGGTGCGCACCCGAGGCAGTCATCATCACTTCAAGCACCCGACAAAACCGGGCCTGGTGACGATTCCTCATCCAAAGAAGGACCTGTTGGACAAGACTGCCAAGAGCATTTTGAAACAGGCCCTGTTGAGCTGACCGTCCCCTGGAGGGCAATAAACATGCTTTACCCCATCGCAATTTCAACCGGTGACGAGGACCACGCCTGGGGCGTGGAAGTCCCGGATATTCCTGGCTGCTACTCAGCTGGCGATGACCTGGACGAGGCCATGGCCATGGCCCGGGAGGCCATCGAGGGGCATTTCGAGATCCTCGCGGAAGATGGCGCGCCGATTCCCACGGCGCAAAAAGTCACCTTGCACGCGGCCAACCCCCAATACGCTGGCTGCACCTGGGCTGTGGTCGACATAGATGTCACCAAATACCTGGGCAAAGCGCAGAAGCTCAACATTACCTTGCCGGGTTATCTGTTGAACCGCATTGATGAATATGTGCTGAACCACCCGGAGGAAAAAAGTCGTTCGGGGTTTCTGGCGTCAGCCGCGCTGAAGGTATTGCAACAGGACCGATGATCTAACCGAATTCAATCGCAAGAAACGTAGTTTCCAATTGAACAAGGTGCTCTAAATTCCAATACCATCCCACGCCAAGGAGCCCGATCATGCCCTATCAATACACGTTCATGCCCTCCCCCGTCGGCCAGCTCACCCTGGTGGCGCGCAACGGCAAGCTCAACGCCATCCTGTGGGAAAAAGAACGCGCCAACCGCGTGCCTTTGGGTGAGTTGCATGAAGCCAACGACAGCCCGGTGCTAGTGGAAGCCGAGCGTCAGTTGCGTGAATACTTCGCCGGCACCCGCAACCAATTCGAGCTGGAGCTGGACTTCACCGGCACCGCCTTTCAAAAACAGGTCTGGCAGGCGCTGCTGACCATCCCCTTTGGCGAAACCCGCAGCTACAGCCAGATCGCCCAGCAGATCGGCAACCCCAAGGCCGTGCGGGCGGTGGGCGCTGCCAACGGGCGCAATCCGATTTCGATCATTGCGCCCTGCCACCGGGTGATAGGTGCGTCAGGCGGGCTAACCGGGTTTGCCGGCGGTCTGCAAGCCAAGCAGTATTTGCTTGCGCTGGAAGGCAAGGGCCAAGCGGAACTGGGGTTCTAAGGCGTGCGCGACAAAAACGTACAACTTTGTTCACACGCTAAATTGTAAAAAGAAATTTCAAAGCACGGCTGCGGTCCATAATTTCATCACCCACCTGTAAAGGAAAAAACGGTCATGAAATTCTCCGCAGTCTCCCAATCTCTGTCCCGCTGGGCAGGCAGTGCCCGGACGTTCTATGCGGCCGTTGCATTGATTTTCCTGTGGAGCCTGAGCGGGCCGTACTTCCACTATAACGACACCTGGCAGCTGATCATCAACACCTCGACCACCATCATTACCTTCCTGATGGTGTTCCTGATCCAGAACACGCAAAACCGCGACAATGACATCCTGCACATCAAGATCGACGAATTGCTGCGCGTCTCCAAGGATGCGCAGAACGCCGTACTGAGCCTGGATGGCCTGGACCGCAAAGAGCTGGAAAAACTGCGTAATGAATACCGCAGTATTGGTGCCACCGGCAGCGTCAGCCTCAACAGCAGTTGCGGTGAAACAGTGGACGATGCCGTGCAGAACAAAACCGATCTGAACCAGGCATAAAAAAACGGCGGTTGGAAATCATCCAATCGCCGTTCTTGTTTCGAGTGCCGGACTCAACCGTCGCCTTGATGACCTTTACCGTAGGTCGACGCCAGGGCGCGGGCTTTTTGCAAACGCTCTTCCAGCTTAGGCAGTGTCTCGTCCACCAGGGCTTTTATCTCTGGCACATCCGAAGCCGCGCCTTCTTTCTTGAACAGGGCGATAGCGTCTTCGTTTTCCTTGACCTGCTGCGCGGTATAGGCGGCGTCAAAGGAGTCGCCGTCCTTGAGTTCAGGCATCAGGGTTTCAGCCTTGTCGACGATCTTCTCGCGCGGCGCCACCGGCAGGTCGAGCTTCTTGGCAATCGCTGCCAAGTGCTGATTAGCCAGAGTGCGTTCGTTGATCACCTCAATGGTGTAATCCTTGATTTCCTGGGACGAGGTCTTGGCGTGGGCCATGCGACTGGTTTCGATATCGGCCATGCCTTTGGCCGAAGCCTGCTCGATGAATTCAGCAGGCGACTGGGCGAAAGCATTGCTGGCGCCGAGGCCCAGCAGCATCGCGAAACTGGCGGTGCGTAACCGGATAGCCATGCGGCTCATGATGGGTTCCTCCAGGGCAAAAATAAGTGCGAGGACATACACCCCGCCCTGAATTCGAATTTTCAGGGCGGCAAAGGTTTAGAAAAAACTTCCCAGTGCGACGAACGGTCGTGATCACTTCAGGCCGGTTTGCTGCCAAAAAGACCCGGCAACGCGTGTGCCAGGGCATTAATGGCGAAGCCGATAAACATCACGCCGCAGAGCCTGGTGATCAGGATTTCATGGCGCTGATACACCGTGCGCACGCGCTGGGCGCCCACCACGCCGATCAGAATCGCGTAGGCCAGCAGGCCGCCAATAAAGCTCAGGAAGATCAGCGACGGCAGCATCGCCCACGTCAGCAGCTCGGCACGGCTGGACAAAAGCGCCGTAAATGTCGCTACGGCCACCGGGTAAGCCTTGGGGTTGGTCAGGCCGAACAAGATACCGTGCCAGAACGGATGCCGCGCCGCGCCCTGTGGCGCATCGCTGCTGCGACGCTGGGTGCGAATGGCGCGCCAGCCGAGCCAGAACAGGTACAAACCGCTGAGTACGCCGAGTACATCAAACGCACTGCTGCCCACTTCACGCGCGCCCACAATGGCGATCAGCGCGGTACTGCACCACACCACGTCACCGAGCAGATGCCCGCACAAAAAACCTGCCCCGGCGCGACGGCCGCGCGCAGCACCGATGCCGAACACGGCCAGCACGCCAGGACCCGGCGTAATCCCGTAGATAAAACCTGAAGCGAGGACGGCGAACAGCAAGGATGGGGTCATGGTCGCGACTCTGACGGACGGTTGAGAGGTGCAGGGATTCTGCACGTTCTGGCGTTAAGGGTAAAACTTCATGCCAGCATAAGGCTTGGCACGACAGGCTTGCAGACGCGATGCCAAATCGCCCACATGGGCTTCGAGCTTGTGCCCATCGGGGTCGAGAAAATAGAACGAGGCGCCTTCACTGCGGTTGTCGCGCCACTCTTGCACCTGCGCGGCGCGCAGGCGCTCCACTAACGCAGTGAAATCACGAGCATCGGCCGTAAACGCATAGTGAGTGTATTCCGCCGCCGGTGCCGTCGGGCGCAAAGGGTCGAGCGACAAACACAGCCACAAACCGGGCAACGAGAGGTAGGCGCCGTTGTCCCACGTGGCGTCGAGCTGAAGTTGCAGCAGGTCATGATAGAAGCTGACGCTGCGGTTCAAATCGGTGACGGCAAGGGTCAGGTGGTTGAAGCCTGAGAGCATTTTTTGTTTTCCCTGTTATCAATGATCGTCGGACACTACAGCCTGCACCTGGGCCAGGGCTTCCGTCAGTGGCGCCGCCAATTCCAACGCGCGCACAGTAGGCACCAAGGCGCCGCCCTGGCGCACCAGCAAAGGGTCATTCAGTAAGTCCCGCAAGCGCGTCAACGCATGGCTGACGGCCGGCTGGCTCAAGTGCAGACGCTCAGCCGCACGGGTGACATGCTGCTCGCTGAGCAAGGCATCCAGAATCACCGGCAGGTTGAGGTCGATGCGACGCAGATCATTCATCATCTGCATGCTCAGTATAAGAGTCTGGAATTTAAATTTTCGCGACGAATAGCCCAGAGTCCAGCAAAACCTCTGGGAGAGTTGCCATGACGACGCTGCACTGGGTGGGTTTATTGGCGCTGGCGGTTATCGCCGGCGCCGTGGTGCCGTTTCAAAGCGCGATCAACGCCAACCTCGGGCGCGGGCTCGGCCATCCGTTGTGGGCCACCCTGGCCTCACTGCTGGTGAACATTATCGTGCTGCTGCCGGTGATTCTGGCGATGCGTCTACCGCTGCCGAGCCTGGCGTTTATCACTAAAGCGCCACTGTGGATGTGGGCCGGTGGAGCGCCAACTGACAACGCCCCGCGTACTGGGGCGTTGTTATTGATGGGCGGCGTGGTGTTGATTCAGTTCAGCAGCGCGCCTGCCCGAGCGTGGGCGACGGCGGGCTGATCAGCCCTTGTCCAGCGTGCGCAATTTTTGCGGCAAGCCCCACAACAGCAGCGCCGCCGCCAACAGCGCGCACACGCCAATCACGTACAGCGCCGGGGTGGTGCTGCCAGTGAGGTCTTTGATGCGCCCCACCATCACCGGGCTGACAATGCCGCCGAACTGCCCCAATGTGTTGATCACCGCGATGCCACCGGCGGCACCGGCACCAGCGCCTGCCAGCAGTTTGGGCGGCAAGGTCCAGAAGGTCGGGATCGAGGCGATGATGCCCGCGCCCAACATGCCCAGGGCGATGATCAGGAAAGTGGTGTGGTCGGCAAAAATCCCGGCGCAGAAGAAGCCCACCGCACCCAACACCACCAGGCCGCAGACAAACTTGCGCCGTTCGCCGGTGGCGTCCGACAGCCGCCCGATCACCACCATGCTGATTGCGCCGCACACATAGGGGATCGCAGTGAGCAAGCCGATCATCACCGGGCTTTGGGTGCCGGCGCTGCGGATCAATTGTGGCGCCCAGAAGTTGAGGCCGTAAGACGCGACCTGGATCAGGAAGTAGATAAACCCGAGCATCAAGAAGCCAGGAATGCGGATCGCCGACAGCAGCGAACCACCGTGTGAGTTCGGCTCATGCTTGGCGATTCGGCTCGACAGCAAGGTCTTTTCCGCCGGTGTCAGCCACTGTGCGTCTTCAATTCGGTCCTTGAGCAACGTCAGCACCAGAAAGCCCAGGCCGATGCACGGCAAGCCGCCGAGCAGAAACAACCAATGCCAGCCGCGCATTTGCAGCACGCCGTCGAGATGCTCCAACACCAGGCCGGAGAACGGCGCGCCGACCAACCCCGCGAAAGCGGACGCCAGGAACAGCAGCGAGGTGATGCGCCCACGGAAGTGCTGCGGGAACCACAACGTCAGGTAATACAGCACGCCCGGCGCAAACCCCGCCTCCATCGCACCAATGATGAAACGCAGGCCGTAGAACTGCCATTCGGCGGTGACAAATACCATCGCCGCCGTGGCCAGGCCCCACGACATCATGATCCGCGCGATCCAGCGGCGCGCGCCGACCTTGTACAGCATCATGTTGCTCGGCACCTCGAAAATCACATAACCCACCACGAACAAACCTGCGCCCAGGCCGTAAGCGGTGTCGCTCAGGCTCAAATCGGTTTGCAGCTGGAACTTGGCGAAGCTGATGTTGATGCGGTCAAAAAACGCGAACAGGTAGCACACCATGATCAGTGGCATCAGGCGCCAGGCGACCTTGCTGACCAGGGCTTTTTCGGCATCGATCTCAGCGGCCGGGCGCAGGCCCGCCTCCAACGTATTAGTGCTCATGCTTTCTCTCCAGCGGGCTGCTCAACGGCGCCCGATTGTTTTTGTTGTCTGGTGTGGCGTTACAGCGTGGCGATGTAGCCGGGCGGCGGATGCAGGTCGCTATTGCGCCCGGCCTTGGCGACCTGGCCAGGCAGGTCATGGCCAAGCAGCGCCGGCAGTCGGCGAGACATATGCAACAGGTGCGGCAGATCGATGCCGGTGTGAATCCCGACCTCGTCGCACAGGTTGACCAGATCTTCAGTGCAGATATTGCCCGAGGCTCCCGGCGCAAACGGGCAACCACCGAGGCCGCCTAAGGCCGCATCAAAACGCCGGGCGCCGGCCTCGTAGGCCGCCAGCACATTGCACAAGCCCAGGCCGCGGGTGTTGTGAAAATGCAGGGTCAGATCGCTGGCAGGCACATGCTGCAATACACGCGTGACCAGGCGTTCAACCTGGCGCGGGTTGGCCATGCCGGTGGTGTCGGCCAGGGTGATGCCCTGAATGCCCAACTGGCGGTAGGCATCGACGATTTGCAGCACGCGGTCTTCATCAATCTTGCCTTCGAACGGGCAGCCGAAGGTGGTGGCGATGCTGCCGTTGAGGCGCACCGGGTAGTCGCTGGCGAAGCTGACGATGTCTTCAAACGCCGCCAATGACGCCTCGCAACGCATGCGCATATTCGCCAGGTTGTGGGTCTGGCTGGCGGACATCACCAGGTTCAGCTCATCGGCGCGGGACTCGACGGCGCGCTGGGCGCCCTTGAGGTTGGGGATCAACGCCACATAGATCACACCGGGCTTGCGCGCGATGCCCTGGAACACGTGTTCGCCATCGCGCAACGCCGGAATCGCCTTAGGCGAGACGAACGAACCCGCCTCGATTCGCGAAAAACCCGCCAGGGACAGTTCGTTGATCAGCGTGATCTTGTCGGCGGTTTCTACCCAGGTCGGTTCGATTTGCAGGCCATCGCGCGGGGACACTTCCTGCACGATCAGCGGGTCGCAATAGTCAGTGATCATTGCACCACTCCCGAGGTTTTCAGGCGTTGGATATCAGCCTCGGTCAACCCAAGGCCAGTGAGGATGTCGTCGGTGTGTTGGCCCAGTGCCGGGCCTTGCCAGTTCACTGCGCCAGGGGTTTCGGAGAGCTTGGGCACGATGCCGGGCATTTTCACCGACACACCACCGGGCAGCTCGGCATTGAGCAGCATGTCACGCGCCTGGTAGTGCGGGTCGCTGACGATATCGGCCACCGAGTAGATGCGCCCGGCAGGCACTTCGGCGGCTTCCAGGGCGGCGAGCACCTGGTCGATGGGCAGGCTGCTGGTCCAGTGGGTGATCGCCGCATCCAGCAAGCCACTTTTCGCCGCGCGGCCATCGTTGTGGGCAAACTCCGGCGCTTCGGCCAGGTCGGCGCGGCCGATGGTCATCATCAGACGCTTGTAGATCGGGTCGCTGTTACCGGCAATGACCACGTAGGCGCCATCGGCGGTCAGGTAAGTGTTGGACGGTGCGATGCCGGGCAAGGCGCCACCGCTGCGCTCACGCACATGGCCGAGCATGTCGTATTCGGGCACCAGGCTTTCCATCAGGTTGAACACGCTTTCGGCCAGGGACACATCGACTATCTGCCCGTCGCCCTGCCCGGTCTTGACCCGCAGCAGCGACATCAGCGCACCGATCACGCCGTGCAGTGACGCCAGGGAATCGCCCAGGCTTACGCCGACCCGCGCCGGTGGCGAATCCGGGTTGCCGGTGGTGTAGCGAATGCCGCCCATGGCCTCGCCGATGGCACCGAAGCCTGGGCGATCACGGTAAGGGCCGGTCTGGCCGTAGCCGGAGATACGCACCAGGGTCAGCTTGGGGTTGAGTGCGTGCAGCACATCCCAGCCCAGGCCGAGTTTTTCCAGGCCGCCGGGGCGCAGGTTTTCGATCAGCACGTCGGCGTCGCCCAGCAGTTGCTTGATCAAGCCCAGGCCTTGCGACGACTTCAGGTCCAGGGCCAGCGACTTTTTGTTGCGCGATTGCAGGTACCACCACAGTGAAGTGCCTTCGTGCAGCTTTCGCCATTTGCGAAGTGGATCGCCCTGGCCCATGGCTTCGATCTTGATCACCTCGGCGCCAAACTCGGCCATCATCCGGGCGGCGAACGGCGCGGCAATCAGGGTGCCGATCTCAACCACCTTGATACCGCTCAATGGAGCCGTCATGGGGTGTGCCTCTTATCCTTGGAATGTGTGGCCAAGACTAGAGGACTGAAAGAGCAGAAATCCAACCGTCAGTTGGCAAGGAGCGTTCGCGAAACGCGAACACTCAGGTAATCGAACAGTAGCCGGCTGACCGGCGACAATTGCGCTTCATCACGCACCACCAGAATCAAACGGCGATCTGACCACGCATCTGTCAGCGGCACCGCGTGTAACCCCAGCGCGTGGCCGAACAGTTCATAGGCTTTTTGCGGCAGGATACCGATGCCCATATTCGCCTGGACCATGCGGCACATCGCATCAAACCCCGGCACATGGATGCGCAGGCGCAGCATCTTGCCCGCCTCGCGCGCGGCGGCGTGGGTGCGCATGTTGATCGAGCTGGCGGCATGCAGGCCGACGTAGTCGCTGTCGAGGGTTTCGGCGAAGGCCAGGGTGTGGCGGCTGGCCAACGGGTGATCCGCCGGCATCAGCACCACCAGCTTGTCGTGGCGATAGGTCACGCTGGGCAGGCCTTTGGTGTCGGTGTCGCTGGAGCAGATACCCAGGTCGGCCACGCCATCCAGCACGCCCTGCACCACGCCGTTGCTGGGGCGCTCTTCCAGATCGGTTTTGACTTCGGGATGCAGCGCGGAAAAATCCCGCAGGTCTTCCGGAAGGAATTGAATGATCGCCGACAGGTTGGCCAGCATGCGCACATAACCGCGCACGCCATGGCTGTGCTCACCCAGCTCCAGGCCCATTTTCTCGACGTTGAACAGCATCTGCCGCGCATGGTGCAACAGGGTTTCACCCGCAGCGGTGAGGTCCATGCCCTTGGCCCGGCGCACGAACAGGCTCACGCCCAGCACCTGTTCCAGCTCCATCAGGCGCTTGCTCGCCGCCGACACCGCAATCGCTTCGCGGGCGGCGGCGCGGGTCAGCGTGCCTTCCTCGAACACTGCCACGAACAGCTGCAGCGTGATCAGGTCGAGGCGACGCACCAGGCTTTTGTGCAACATCAGCTGCGCTCGGCGGCCAGTCGATTGATCTCGGCCTGCTCCACCACCGCCTGCGGCGCGCCATGGCGCACGGCTGCCAGCATTGCCTGGCCGACGGTCTCGGTGCTCACCACCCAGCCGGGTTTGAGCCGACGCACAAACGTGAGCAGCGGCCCGAGTACGGAATAGAAGGATTGGTACAACGGCGTTTTCGAGCGCACGCCATGCAACGGCTGAATCACCCCGGGCCGGAACAGATACACCGCCTTGAACGGCAGGCGCAGCAAAGCGTTTTCGGTCTTGCCCTTGACCCGCGCCCACATCGACCTGCCCGCCTCGGAGCTGTCGGTGCCGGCGCCGGATACGTAGATGAACGTCATCTGTGGGTTGAGCCGCGCCAACGTGCTGGCCGCGACCAAGGTCAGGTCATAGGTGAGGTGGGTGTACTTGGTTTCATTCATGCCCGCCGACGAAACGCCGAGGCAGAAGAAGCACGCATCAAAGCCTTGCAGCAGGTTTTCCAGCGGCTGGAAATCCAGCATGTCGCTGTGCAGCACCTGGTGCAGCTTGCCGTGTTCCTGGGTCAAGGCCGTACGGCCGACCGCCACGACTTCCTGCACGTCAGCGGCCAACAGGCACTCGCGCAGCACGCCCTGGCCGACCATGCCGGTGGCGCCGAATAACAGAACTCTCATGGGGGGACCTCAGCGGCAAGCCGCAAGCTTCATGCTCTAGTTAAATGCCGTTCAGCTTGTAGCTTACCGCTTGCAGCGTGCGACTGCCCCCTTTAGAAAGCGTTGCGAAAGATCTCCTCGATCTGGCGTTGATCCGCCCGCCGTGGGTTGGTCAGGCCGCACGCATCCTTCAACGCATTGGTGGCCAGCAGCGGAATGTCCTGCAACTTGGCGCCCAATTCGCGCAAGCCGGCCGGGATCTCAACGTCGAGGGCCAAGGTGCGAATCGCGGCGATGGCGGCCTGGGCGCCCTCTTCCGGGGTAATACCCTTGATGTCGGCTCCCAATGCGCGCGCCACGTCACTCAAGCGCTTGGCGCACACACTGGCGTTGAAACTTTGCACATGGGGTAGCAACACTGCGTTGCACACGCCGTGTGGCAGGTCGTAAAGGCCGCCGAGTTGGTGGGCCATGGCGTGCACAAAGCCCAGGGACGCGTTATTGAAGGCCATGCCGGCGAGGAATTGCGCATACGCCATGTTTTCCCGCGCGGCCTTGTCGCTGCCATCGCGTACCGCCAGGCGCAGGTTGGCGCTGATCAGCTCGATGGCCTTGATGGCGCAGGCGTCGGTAATCGGGTTGGCGGCGGTGGACACGTAGGCTTCGATGGCGTGAGTCAGCGCGTCCATGCCGGTGGCGGCGGTGAGGCCCTTGGGCATGCCGACCATCAGCGCCGGGTCGTTGACCGACAGCAGCGGCGTGACGTTGCGGTCGACGATGGCCATTTTCACGTGGCGGGTTTCGTCAGTGATGATGCAAAAGCGCGTCATCTCGCTGGCCGTGCCGGCGGTGGTGTTGATGGCCACCAGTGGCAGCTGCGGCTTGCTCGACTGATCGACGCCTTCGTAGTCGCCGATATGCCCGCCATTGGTGGCGCACAACGCGATGCCCTTGGCGCAGTCATGGGGCGAGCCGCCGCCCAAAGACACCACGAAATCGCAGGCACTGCGCTGCAACAGCGCCAGGCCGTTCTCGACGTTTTCGACATTGGGGTTGGGCTTGGCGCCGTCGTAGATCACCGAGTCGATGTCCTGCATCGCCAGTTTCTCGGCGATCATGCTGGCCACGCCCGCCTTGGCCAGGCCCACGTCGGTGACGATCAGCGCCTTGCGAAAGCCGTAGTTGCGGATGGCGATCATGGCTTCGTCGAGGCAGTCGGTGCCCATGATGTTGACGGCGGGAATGAAAAAGGTGCTGCTCATGGTCAATCCTCAGAGGCGTTATGCCTACAGGATCAACCTGACTTGCCTGCGGCATGTTGATCAGGATCAACGCCCGCTCGTGATAAAGTCACCACCCAGCCGAATTCGAGTAGACCCGCCGCAATGAAGGATTTCCAGGATATTGACGCCCACCTTGAAGACTGGAGCGCGCTGCGCAGCGCCATCGACTTCAGTGGGATTCTGATCGGCAACGGCGCAAGCCGCACGATTTGGGAAGACTTTGCCTACGATTCGCTGTTCGAAAACGCGCGCACCGTCGAAGAAAAACCCCTCAGCCCGTCCGAGCTGAGTGTGTTCGACGCCCTGCAAACCCGCAGCTTCGAGCAGGCGTTGGGCGCCTTGAAAACCACCAGCCGGGTCAACAAGGCCCTGGCGGTCAGCTCGGCGGCACCGCGCAACCGCTATTACGCGATCAAGGAAGCGTTGATCAACACCATCCACGCCGTGCACATTCCGTGGCGGCTGGTGCAACCCTCGACGCTGGCGACGATCAACGCCGAGCTGGTCCGCTACCCCACCGTTTTCACCAGCAATTACGACCTGCTCAACTATTGGGCGATCCTGCACACGCCAGGCATCGACGACCTGTTTGGCAGCGCCGACGCCAGCTTCGACCTGCGCAACACGCACACCGACGCCACGCGCATCCTCTACCTGCACGGCGGCCTGCACTTGGTGCGCAACCTCGACGGCACCGCGCGTAAATTGCCGTCCACCGACAGCACCTTGCTCAGCAGTTTTGCGATCAATAACACGATCAAGACGTTGGACGACGTGCCGCTGTTTGTCAGCGAAGGCAAGGTGGAAGAGAAGCTCAAGACCATCCGCAGCTCGGACTATTTGTCGTTCTGTTATGAGCAGTTGCTCAGCCATGAGGGTGCGCTGTGCATCTTCGGCCATGACCTTGGGCCGCAGGATAAGCACCTGGTGGATGCGTTGCGCCAGGCCAAACTGACGACGCTGGCGATCTCGGTGTCGGGGCGCAGCGATGGGTTTATTCGCCAGCAGAAGCGCCGGTATTCGGAGCTGTTCGAGGGCAGCGGCGTGACGTTGAAGTTCTTTGCGGCGCGCACGCATCCGTTGGGTAATTCGGCGCTCTCGGTGCCGGTCGAGCGCTGATCCCCCGAACAAAGAAGATCAAAATATGGGAGCTGGCTTGCCAGCTCCCATATTGATTGCATTTCAAATAGCAATTGCACTCACTCTTCTGAGCTGTGCACCACCACCAACAACTGCGCCTGCACCTCGCCCACCGAGCGAATTCGGTGGGGCTTTTGCGCATTGAAGTGCAGCGCATCACCCCGATTCAGGATTACCCGTTCGCTCATGAAATCCACCTCCACCTGGCCTTCATGCACGAACAGAAACTCCTCTCCCACGTGCTCCTTGAACGTCTTGTCGGTGAACTCCGCCGGCGGGTAGATGATGAACGGCAGCAGGCTGCGCTCACTGACCTGATGGGCCAGCACCGCATAACCCGGCGCGGTGTCGGGCCGCTCGTGGCTGCGCACCAGGCTGTAGCTGTCGAGGCTGACGTTGTCTTCGCTGAACAGTTCTTCAACCTTCACGTTCAACGCCTTGGCCAGTTTCAACGCGGCGGCAATTGACGGCGTGTTGAGCCCGCGTTCGACCTTGGACAGATAACTCTTGGTCATCCCGGATTTTTCAGCCAGGGACTCCAGGGTTACGCCAAGTTTTTTTCTCAGTAATTTCAAACGGATAGACATGTGCTGCGATTAATCCATGCAGAAAAGCCAGCGCTTCACTTGCCAATGACACAAAGTGTCATATAGCATCTTTAGTGTCATTTGCGTTCACCCAACAACCTTGCGAGCAGCGGGAGAGCAGCAAACCCGACGTCCATGCATCACCCAAAGGACACCGATATGGCCAAGACATTAGCACTCCCCAAAGACCAACTGGTCAAGCAAGCACTGATGCAGATGCAAAACACCCTGGCGGATAATACGTGGACCGACCGGCAAAAGCTGGCGCTCACGTGTCGCATACTGTTCGAACACGGCCACGACTCCGGCCTGGCCGGGCAAATCACCGCGCGCGGGCCCATGCCCGGCACCTATTACACTCAGCAACTGGGCCTGGGTTTTGATGAGATCACCGCCAGCAACCTGCTGCTGGTCAACGAGGATCTTGAAGTGCTGGAAGGCCACGGCATTCCCAACCCGGCCAACCGGTTTCACACCTGGGTGTACCGTGGGCGGCCGGATGTGAACTGCATCATCCATACGCATCCCACGCATATAGCCGCGCTGTCGATGCTCGAAGTGCCGCTGCAGGTGTCGCACATGGACCTCTGCCCGCTGTATGAAGACTGTTCATTTCTGGAGGCCTGGCCGGGGGTTCCGGTGGGCAACGAAGAAGGTGAAATCATCACCACGGCGCTGGGCGACAAACGCGCGATCCTGCTCTCGCACCACGGCCAGCTGTCCACCGGGGCGAGCATCGAAGAAGCCTGCGTGATCGCGCAGTTGATCGAGCGCGCGGCCAAGTTGCAGTTGCTGGCGATGGCAGCCGGGACGATCAAGCCGATCCTGCCGGAACTGGGCCGCGAGGCGCATGACTGGATCTCCAAGCCCAAGCGCCACGGCGCCGCGTTCAACTACTACGCCCGGCAGAACCTGAGACACCACGCCGATTGCCTGAACTGATTGCCCTATTCCGAGCGGAGACTCCTTTATGTCCAACCCAACTATTCACGGCATCATCGGCTACACCATCACCCCATTCAGCGCCGACGGCCAGCGCATCAACCTCGACGCCCTCGGCCGCTCCATCGACCGCTTGATCGACAGCGGCGTGCACGCCATCGCGCCCTTGGGCAGCACGGGCGAAGGTGCGTATTTGAGCGATGCCGAGTGGGATGAAGTCAGCGCCTACAGCCTGGCAAAAATCGCCAGGCGCGTGCCGACGATTGTCAGCGTGTCCGACCTGACCACCGCCAAGGCCGTGCGCCGTGCGCGTTACGCCGAGGCCAATGGCGCCGATGTGGTGATGGTGTTGCCCGCGTCCTATTGGAAACTCAGCGAGGCGGAAATCCTCGCCCACTATGCCGCGATTGGCGACAGCATTGGCGTGCCAATCATGCTTTACAACAACCCGGCCACCAGCGGCACCGACATGTCGGTGGACTTGATCCTGCGCATCGTCAAGCAGGTGGCGAACGTGACCATGGTCAAGGAGAGCACCGGGGATATTCAGCGCATGCACCAGTTGCATCGCCACAGCGACGTGCCGTTCTACAACGGCTGCAACCCGCTGGCCCTGGAAGCCTTCGCGGCCGGCGCCAAGGGTTGGTGCACGGCGGCGCCGAACTTGATCGCGCAGCTCAACCTGGCGCTGTATGACGCGGTGCTGGCCAATGACCTGACGCTGGCGCGGGAACTGTTCTATCGCCAATTGCCGCTGCTGGAATTCATCCTCAAGGGTGGTTTGCCGGCGACGATCAAGGCTGGGTTGCGTTTGACCGGGTTGGAAGCGGGTGATCCACGCTTGCCGGTGTTCCCGTTGGGTGAAGCGGGGATTGAGCAACTAAGGACATTGCTGCGCTAGAGGCGTGGCCTCCTGTGGGAGCTGGCTTGCCTGCGATAGCGGTGGTGCAGTCACCATCGCCATCGCAGGCAAGCCAGCTCCCACATTTGATTGGGTGCACGCTTTACATAGAGACAAATGACAATAGTTCTCGATATCATTCGCGACTTTTCTACGTCGTGCTTCGTCAAGAAGGATATCCATGTCTCGTCCCAAGCCCGACCCGTTGTCGGCCGATGCCTTTCGCGGGTTTTATGCAGATATTCTGTATTTCCTGCGCAAACGCACGGACAACGCCAGCGACGCGGCGGACATGACCCAGGATGTCTTTGCCCAATGGCTGGATTACCGCGACCGGGCCAAGGTCGAGCAGCCACGGGCGTTTCTGTTCCAGATGGCGCGCAACCTGTTGCGCGATCACTGGCGTAAACAGAAGGTACGGCAGACCGTCCACCTTGACCCGGCCGAAAGGGACGCCGAGCCGGTCACCGATGAGCAAAACGAGCCCATGGCCGCCGCGCAGCGCTTGCAACGCCTGGAACAGTTGAAAGAAGTCCTCGCCGAACTCTCGCCCCGCAGGCGAGAAGCCCTTATGCTGCACCGCTTCGAAGGCCTGAGCCAGGCGCAGATCGCCGAGCGCATGGGCATTTCGACCAGCATGGTGGAAAAGCACATCGCTTTTGCCCTGCTGCATTGCAAGCGACGCCTTCAACAAGAACCCGGCACGGAGCAGCCAGAATGAACCGCCTGAGCGACATCGACGCCCTGGACATCGAAGCGAGCGACTCCATCGATGCCCAAGCCGCCAGCTGGTTTGCCCGCAACCGTAGCGAAGCGGGGCGAGCCGACCGCAAGGCCTTTGCCGCCTGGCAGGCCGAGCCTGCACATGCCCGCGCCTATGCCGAGTTCGAACAACTATGGGCCGACCTTGGCCAGTTGCAGCAATTGAACAAACCGCTGCCGCTGCCCAAGCGCAAACCCTCGGCCTGGCGCCCTGCCCTGGCTGTGGCTGCTGCGCTGGTCTGTGCGCTGTTGGCCACGCACATCGGTGCGCCTCGCGAGCTCTACCACAGCCAGATCGCCGCGCATGCCAAAGGCATGCGTACGTTAAACCTGCCCGATGGCAGCACGTTGTACGTGAATGCCAATACGCGCGTGCGGGTGGAATTCAGCGCCCATCAACGCATCCTTCATCTGGACAAGGGCCAGCTGTACATCGAAGTCGCCGCCGACAAGGAGCGCCCGCTGTATGTGCAAGCCGGCGAGGCCAACGTGCGCGTGGTCGGCACCGGTTTCGATGTGCGCCGCAGCCAGCAGCAACTGGTGGTCAGCGTGGCCCATGGCCAGGTCGCCTTCGAGCCGGACGCCAAAAGCCCGGTGACCTTGCTCGGCGCCCAACAACGCGCCACCTACAGCTACGCCAAGGGCACCGTGCAACACCAGACACTCACGGCTGAAGAAGTGGCGGATTGGCGCAGCGGGCACCTGTCCTTTCGCAACCGCGACCTGGCCAGCCTGATCGATGAGCTGAGCCTCTACCGGCCCCAGGCACCGCTGCAAGTCAGCAAGTCCGTGGCGCAATTGAAGGTCTCGGGCAACCTCGATGTGAATGATCCGGACGCCCTGCTCAACGCCCTGCCTGCCCTGCTACCGGTGAAAACCGTGGCCTCAGCCGATGGCGTTGTCAGAATCGAACCGAGCAAATAATAGCGTCAGGCGCTCACTTGAGAATATTTTGCATTCGCATGTGTGGATTTTTTGGCCTGCCCCGTCTTCCTCCCGACTGTGTTTGATACGCACACCTTTTCGGCCACTTGGCCACCCCGGGGGATTTCATGTTTCGCGCGCCTTGCCACGCTTCGCACCTGTTTCTTCGACCGACCCTGATCGCCACCTGCCTGGCGTTCAGCCTCAGTGCCCAGGCCGAGTCGTTCACGTTGCAACTGCCGGCCCAGTCGCTGGCCACGTCCCTGAGCCAAGTGGCGCAGCAGGCAAAAATCCAGCTGCTGTTCGATGAAACCCTGCTCAAGAACGTGCAAGCGCCGGCACTCAATGGCGACTTCACCCCGGAAGTGGCGATTCGCACCTTGCTGAAAAACGGCGAGTTCACCCTGATCAAAGTCGGCAGCACCTACGTGGTCCGCCCCGACGAGGGCAAGACCAGCCACAGCGGCGCCATCCAACTCGACGCGCTCAGCGTGATCGGCACCGGTAACGAAGTCGACTCCAGCACCGTCAACCGCTCGACCATGACCCAGGCCGACATCGACCGTTACCAGTCCAATAACATCCCCAGCCTGCTGCAGACCTTGCCCGGCGTGAGCCAGGGCGGCTCGCTGAAACCCGGCGGCCAGACCATCAACATCCGTGGTTTCGGCGATGCCGAAGACGTGCCGATGACCGTCGACGGCGCCACCAAGACCGGCTTCGAGCGCTACCAGCAAGGCACGGTCTTTATCGAGCCCGAGTTGATCAAAAGCATCGAGGTGGAGAAAGGCCCCAACTCGCCGTTCACCGGCAACGGCGGGTTTGGCGGCACGGTCAACATGACCACCAAAGATGCGCCGGACCTGCTGCAGGACGGCCGCAACAGCGGCGCGATGCTCAAATATGGTTACTCCAGCAACGACCACGAACAGGTCTACAGCAGCGCCGTCTATGGCCGTACCGACGACGGCCGCTTCGACGCGCTGGCCTACCTGACCCAACGCGACGGCGGCGATATGAAGGTCGCCGCCAAGTTGCCGAACGAGAACAACGAATACCCCATCAACCCTCAGCGCCTGCCCAACAGCGCCCAGGACGTGGACGGCAAACTGTTCAAGGTCAACGCGCACTTCACCGAAGAGCACAGCGTTGGCTTGTCCTACTCGCGCTCCCACAGCAATCGCTGGACACCCTTCTCCGCCGCCAGCTACCCGACACCGCCGACCCAGGCCAACATCAACCGCTACGGCTACGAAAACGCGTTGAAACGTTTTTTAGCGCACCGCGACACCACCGACACCACGTGGTCGGGCAAGTATGAATACACGCCGCTGGACAACCCGTGGGTGGACCTGACCGTCAAGTATTCGCAGTCCAACACCGACCAGACCGACGCCCGTGACGCCACCGCGTTTTTCCAGCTGGCTACCGGCGGGCGCCAGATGGACACCGGCTACACCGACAAGAACCTCGACATCCGCAACGTCAGCCTGTTTGACACCGGGCCGCTGCAACACGCGGTGACCGTCGGCGGGCAAATTCGCAAGCACATCCGCGAAACCGAAATGTGGATGCCCGGTTCCACCTACAACACCGCGCGCTACAACTACGGGCATTTCCAGCCGGGTTTCATGCCCCACGGCAAGGTCGATACCAACAGTTTCTTTGTCCAGGATGCGGTCACGGTGGGCGATGTGACGATTACGCCGTCGCTGCGCTACGACCATGTGCGCAATCGCGGCGAAGGCAACGACGCGCCGTACTACAACAATCCCGACCCGGCCGTTGGCCACGATTACAGCGACCGCACCTACACCGGCTGGTCGCCGCGCCTGGCGCTGTTCTGGAACGTCACCCCGCACCTGGGGCTGTTCGCCAACTGGAGCAAGACCTGGCGCGCGCCGGTCATCGACGAACAATACGAGGTGCAAGGCCTGGGCAGCCGCACGGCCACCAGCGTCGACCTGGACCCGGAGCGCATCACCTCGATCACCGTGGGCAGCGTCTTCAGCTTCGATCACCTGATCGCCCAGGACGACAACCTGCAAGTGCGCACCACCTTGTTCCACAACAAGGTCGAAGACGAAATCTTCAAGGCCACCGGCGTCGGCTGCCAGAACCAGGCCATCAATGGCGGCACGATTTCCAACGCCTGCCCGCCGGGAGCGATGTCCAACTACCGCAACATCGGTGGCCTGACCATCAAGGGCGTTGAGCTGGAATCGTTCTACAACTCCACCTACCTGTTCGGCTCGGTGTCGTTCGCCTACGCCAAGGGCGAACACGAAGGCGCCTACACCAACCCATGGGGCCCGGACGTGCCGGCCCGCGATATTCCACCGACCAAATGGGTGCTGGTACTGGGCACCAATATCCCGGCCTGGGATGCCCAGGTGGGCTGGATGGGCCAGTTCATCGGCGCGACCGATCGCTTGCCCAGTGACAAATATTCCGGCGGCCCGGGCAGCAGTGTGGGCGACCTGTTCTACGACCAATACGGCAACAAGGCCTACAACACCCAAGGCCTGTTCGCCAAATGGAAACCGCAACAGGCTTACCTGAAAGGCACCGAGGTGAATTTCACCGTGGACAACCTGCTCAACAACAACTTCCGCCCGGCCCTGAGCGGCGACCGCGCCTACACCAAGGGCCGCGATGCGAAGATCAGCATCACGCGGTTTTTCTAAGGCTGGCACGGTCAATGTGGGAGCTGGCTTGCCTGCGATGCAAGCATCTCGGTCTTACGCATAGACCGCGGTGACGCTATCGCAGGCAAGCCAGCTCCCACAGGACCTCAACTGTACGGATAAATCCGCACCCAGCTGTAGGCCCCCAAACGCCGGGGGCTGTGGCTAGATGGGTTTCCCTTGAAGCCCTCCAGATTTCGGTCCCCATCATGAGCTCGCGCGAAAACACCGGCATGGCCCTCGGCCTGCTGGGCGTCATCATCTTCAGCCTCACGTTGCCCTTCACCCGCATCGTCGTGCAGGAAATCCACCCATTGCTCAACGGCCTGGGCCGCGCCTTGTTCGCGGCAGTTCCGGCGGCGGCGCTGTTGCTGTGGCGCCGCGAGCGCTGGCCGACCTGGCGCCAGGTGCGCGGCTTGTGCCTGGTGATCGCCGGCGTGATCCTCGGCTTCCCGGTGCTGTCGGCCTGGGCCATGCAAACCTTGCCGGCTTCCCATGGCGCGCTGGTCAACGGCCTGCAGCCACTGTGCGTGGCGCTGTACGCGGCGTGGCTGTCCCACGAGCGGCCGTCGAAAGCCTTCTGGGCCTGCGCGGCGCTGGGCAGTGCATTGGTGCTGAGTTATGCGCTGATCACCGGTGCGGGCAGTATCCAGGCGGGAGATTTGTTGATGCTCGGCGCAATTGCCGTGGGTGGCCTGGGCTATGCCGAAGGCGGCCGATTGGCCAAGGAGATGGGCGGCTGGCAGGTGATCTGCTGGGCGTTGGTGCTGTCCACACCCGTGTTGATCGGCCCGGTGTGGTACTTGGCGGCGCAGCACCAGGGCGCGATTTCCATGCGCACCTGGTGGGCGTTCGGGTATGTGTCGCTGTTTTCGCAATTCCTGGGCTTCTTCGCCTGGTACGCCGGGCTGGCGATGGGCGGGATTGCGCGGGTCAGCCAGATTCAGCTGTTGCAGATCTTCTTCACCATCGCCTTTTCGGCGTTGTTCTTTGGTGAACATATCGAGCCGATTACGTGGCTGTTTGCCTGTGGGGTCATCGTGACGGTAATGCTGGGGCGCAAGACGGCGGTGCAGCCTGCGCCGATAGTAAAGGCTGACTCAATCTAATATGGGAGCTCCCACACAAGCCCAGCTCCCACATTTTGGTTCTGTGTTCAGCCTAAATAGCCATCCGCGCGCAACAGGGTTTCCAGGCAGTGCTCGCTGATGTGGTAGAACGCCTTCAATTCCTGGATTTTCTCCAGCAACTGCGCATTGTCCACCGGCTCGTTGCGCTTCACCGCCAGGATCATCTTGTTCTTGTTGGTGTGCTCCAACGAGATGAACTCGAACACCTTGGTCTCGTAACCGCAGGCTTCAAGGTACAACGCGCGCAGGCTGTCGGTGACCATTTCCGCCTGCTGGCCCAGGTGCAGGCCGTATTGCAGCATCGGCTTGAGCAGCACCGGGCTCTGGATCTGCAGGCGAATCTGTTTGTGGCAGCACGGCGAGCACATGATGATCGACGCGCCGGAACGGATGCCGGTGTGGATCGCATAGTCGGTGGCAATGTCACAGGCATGCAGCGCGATCATCACGTCCAGCTCGCTCGGCGCCACGCTGCGCACGTCACCGCACTTGAATACCAGCCCCGGATGTTCCAGGCGCGCGGCGGCGGTGTTGCACAGGGTCACCATGTCTTCGCGCAATTCCACGCCGGTCACTTCGCCCTCGGCCTTGAGGGTGTTGCGCAGGTAATCGTGAATGGCGAACGTCAGGTAGCCCTTGCCCGAACCAAAGTCGGCGACGCGCACCGGTTGGTCGAGCTTCAACGGTGACGAGGTCAGCGCATGGCTGAACACTTCGATGAACTTGTTGATCTGCTTCCACTTGCGCGACATCGACGGGATCAGCGCCTGCTTGGCATCGGTCACGCCAAGGTCGGCGAGGAACGGCCGGCTCAGGTCGAGGAAGCGATTCTTCTCGCGGTTGTGCTCGGCGGACGGCGCCTCACGCAATTGCTGCGGCTTGCTTTTGAACAGCGAGCTTTTGTTCTTCTTGCTGTATTCCAGCTGGGCTTCGTCGGTCAGCGACAGCAAGTGCGCATTCTTGAACGACGCCGGCAGCAGCTCGGCAATCGCCGCCACGCCATCGGCCAGGGGCAAGTTCTTGGTGATGTCGCGGGTCTTATAGCGGTAGACGAAGGACAGGCACGCCTGTTCCTTGACCATCACAGGCTTGATGATCAGCCGTTGCAGCTCGGCTTCCTCACCGACGTACTTGGCCAGCACCAGCTTGATAAACGCGTTCTGCGCCAGGCTTGCGCTCAGCAGTTCGATGAACTGGGCGTGATGATCCGGCGCAGGGCGGGCAGGTTGAGCGGTGACGGACATGAACAAAAACGCCTCGGGCTGGGAATGCCGGGCATTTTAGGGGGGATAAGGGTTTAGGGCACGGGGTTATTTGATCAACGGTCGCTCAGCCGCCGCAAACCAAATGTGGAACTGCTTTTCTGTGGGAGCTGGCTTGTCGAGTCGTCGCGCCGCTGCGATGCAGCCAACTCGGTCCATCAGGCAAACCGAGCCGATGCCATCGCGGGCAAGCCCGGCTCCCACAGAAAAGCAGCTCCCCTATGAGTTCTGAGTGGTGTGGGTTATTCCAGCACGATCAGGCGGTTCGGCAGCTCATTACGCGTCTGCGTCACCGGCACATGCACCTTCAGCAATTCCCCACACGCCTCAATACACGCAACAAACCCGGCCAACGTGTGCCCCTGTTTCACCTGCTGGGTAAACGCCTTGACGATGCCATCCCAACTGCTGTCATCCAGCCGCTTGGAAATACCCTCGTCCACCAGAATCTCCACATAGCGCTCCGCCTCGCTGACAAAAATCAGCACGCCGGTGCCGCCCACTGTGTGGTGCAGGTTCTGCTCCAGGAACTGCCGGCGCGCCAGGTTGGACGCGCGCCAGTGCCGTACCGAACGCGGGATCAAGCGGGTGGTGACCTTGGGCAGGCGAAATATCAGGCACAACACGATGAATGTCGCCCACTGCGCCAACAACAAGGTGTACATGGTCAGGTAACCCGACAAGTAATGCACCACGCCGGGCACCACCAGGGCGATCAGGCTGGCCCACAACAGCGGGATATAGGCGTAATCGTCGGCACGCGCCGCCAGCACCGTCACCAGTTCGGCATCGGTGTTTTTTTCGACGCGGGCGATCGCCTCGGCGACTTGCCGTTGCTCGTGCTCACTCAGTAATGCCATGGTTGTAGATGCCCCTTTCTAGTTATTGTCATTACCAGCCACCTGAGGCACCACCGCCGCCGAAACCACCACCGCCGCCTCTGAAGCCACCACCGCCGCCGCCCCCACCGCCGCCGCCGCGCCCACTGCTGCTGAGAATAGCCAGCAAAATAGCGCCAACCGGCAGGCCCAGGCGATTGCACAGCCACAACACGCCGATCAGCAGAATGAACAAGCCGATCGAGAACCCGGGATTATCCTTGGCAAAATTCGCATCCGCCACATGGGCAGGCACCGCCAGCGGCTCGCCGCCCACCACCTGCACCATTGCCGAGACGCCGTCGCTGATGCCCTGGCTGTAATTGCCGGCCTTGAACTTGGGCGCGATCACCTGGTTGATGATCACCCACGACTGCGCATCGGTCAGCACGCCTTCGAGGCCATAGCCGACTTCGATGCGCAACTTGTGCTCATCGCGGGCGACGATCAACAGCGCGCCGTTGTCCTTGCCCTTCTGGCCGATGCCCCACTGGCGGCCCAATTGATAACCGTAGTCCTCAATGGGCACACCTTGCAGGTCGGGCACGGTGACCACCACGATCTGGTCGCCGGAGGTTTGCTCCAGCGCCTGCAATTGCTGGGTAATCTGCGCACGTACCGCCGGGTCGATCATCTGGGCAGTGTCCACCACCCGTCCGGTCAATGGCGGGAACGTCAGCGCCGCCTGGGCCGCACCGACGCAGGCCAGCAACCACAGCGCCAAGCCTATCCGTAATAAACGCATCGACACCTCAGAGAAGCCTTATTTGAACTTCACTTGCGGCGCTTTATCGGCGTCGGCACTGGTGGCCTCAAATGTGGCGCGGATCGGCAAGTCGCTGTACATCACGCTGTGCCACAGGCGGCCTGGAAAGGTACGGATTTCAGTGTTGTACGCCTGCACGGCCTGGATAAAGTCGCGGCGGGCCACGGCAATGCGGTTTTCCGTGCCTTCAAGTTGGGACTGCAGGGCCAGGAAGTTCTGGTTGGCTTTGAGGTCCGGGTAGCGTTCGGACACCACCATCAAGCGGCTGAGGGCGCCGCTCAAGCCATCCTGGGCTTGCTGGAACTGCTTGAGTTTTTCCGGGTTGTCGAGGGTGCTGGCGTCGACCTGGATCGAAGTGGCCTTGGCCCGCGCTTCAATCACGGCGGTGAGGGTGTCTTGTTCATGGGCGGCGTAGCCCTTGACCACTTCCACCAGGTTGGGGATCAGGTCGGCGCGCCGTTGGTACTGGTTCTGCACCTGGCCCCAGGCCGCCTTGGCCTGTTCATCCAGAGTCGGAATCGTGTTGATGCCGCAACCGCTCAGCACGCTGCTGATCAGTAGCAAAGCCGCGGCTTTCAAGCCCCAGCGGTAACCTTGTGCTGCTTGCATGGTATTTCTCCTGCCCAAACTGGATGGAATGTGACGACTAACCCTATAAACCGCGCGCTTGGGGCATAATCCGCCACCACTGGATTGCGTCGAGCCAATCAGCTAAAAAGATGCCCAGCGCGAATAAGAGTTCACAAGTGTCGTGCATTTACTGCAATAACACTCGAACAACAACATATGTTCCCCACATTTTGGCAGAACAGCGCATTTTCGCTGTGCAGTGAGCCGAAAAAGGATATTCATGAAGAAGCTGTGTTTGCTCGGCCTTGTTGCCACTCTGGCCAGTCACCCCGTGTGGGCAGAAACAAAGCCTGCTGCGCTTAAAGACAAGGACGCCTTTGTCAGCGACCTGCTCAAGCAGATGACCCTGGATGAGAAGATCGGCCAGTTGCGCCTGATCAGCATCGGCCCCGAAATGCCCCGCGAGCTGATCCGCAAGGAAATCGCCGCCGGCCGCATCGGCGGCACGTTCAACTCGATCACCCGCCCGGAAAACCGTCCGATGCAGGACGCGGCCATGCGCAGCCGGTTGAAGATCCCGATGTTCTTCGCCTATGACGTGATCCACGGCCACCGCACAATTTTCCCGATCAGCCTGGCCCTGGCCTCCAGCTGGGACATGGACGCCATCGGCCGCTCCGGGCGCATCGCCGCCCAGGAAGCCGCCGCCGACAGCCTCGACATCACCTTTGCGCCGATGGTCGATATCTCCCGCGACCCGCGTTGGGGCCGTACGTCCGAAGGCTTCGGCGAAGACACCTATTTGGTCTCGCGCATCGCCGAAGTGATGGTCAAGGCTTTCCAGGGCACCAGCCCGGCCAATGCCGACAGCCTCATGGCCAGCGTCAAGCACTTCGCCCTGTACGGCGCGGTGGAAGGCGGTCGCGACTACAACGTGGTCGACATGAGCCCGGTCAAGATGTACCAGGACTACCTGCCGCCCTACCACGCGGCGATCAAGGCCGGTTCCGGTGGCGTGATGGTGGCGTTGAACTCGATCAACGGCGTACCCGCCACCGCCAACACCTGGCTGATGAACGACCTGCTGCGCAGAGACTGGGGCTTCAAAGGCCTGGCCGTCAGCGACCATGGCGCAATTGTCGAGCTGATCAAACACGGCGTGGCCAAGGACGGGCGTGAAGCCGCCAAGCTGGCGATCAAGGCCGGCATCGACATGAGCATGAACGACTCGCTGTACGGCAAGGAACTGCCCGGCCTGCTCAAGTCCGGCGAAATCGAACAAAGCGACATCGACAACGCCGTGCGCGAAGTGCTCGGCGCCAAGTACGACATGGGCCTGTTCAAGGACCCGTACCTGCGCATCGGCAAAGCCGAGGATGACCCGGCCGACACCGACGCCGAAAGCCGCCTGCACCGCAGCGACGCCCGCGATATCGCGCGCCGCAGCCTGGTGTTGCTGAAAAACCGGAACAACACCCTGCCGCTGAAAAAATCCGCGACCATCGCCCTGATCGGCCCGCTGGCCAAGGCGCCGATCGACATGATGGGCAGCTGGGCCGCCGCCGGCAAACCGGCGCAATCGGTGACACTGCTTGACGGCCTCAACGCGGTGATCGGCGAAAAAGGCAAAGTGATCTACGCGCGTGGCGCCAACATCACCAACGACAAGGCCGTGGTCGACTACCTCAACTTCCTCAACTTCGATGCCCCGGAAGTGGTGGATGACACACGCGCGCCGCAGGTGCTGATTGATGAGGCGGTAAAAGCCGCGAAGAATGCCGATGTGGTGGTGGCTGCCGTGGGCGAGTCCCGGGGCATGTCCCATGAATCCTCGAGCCGCACCGACCTGAACATCCCGCAAAGCCAGCGCGACCTGATCAAGGCGTTGAAGGCCACCGGCAAACCACTGGTGCTGGTGTTGATGAACGGCCGCCCGCTGTCGATTGTGGATGAGAACAAAGAAGCCGACGCGATCCTCGAAACCTGGTTCGCCGGCACCGAGGGCGGCAACGCCATCGCCGATGTGCTGTTCGGTGACTACAACCCATCGGGCAAGCTGCCGATCACCTTCCCACGTTCGGTTGGGCAGATTCCCACCTACTACAACCACCTGACCATCGGCCGGCCATTCACCCCTGGCAAGCCGGGCAACTACACCTCGCAATACTTCGATGACACCACCGGGCCGTTGTTTCCGTTCGGTTATGGCCTGAGCTACACCACGTTCAGCCTGTCGGACATGGCGCTGTCGTCCACCACCCTGAACAAGACCGGCAAGCTCGACGCCAGCGTCACGCTGAAAAACACCGGCAAGGTCGACGGCGAAACCGTGGTGCAGCTGTATATCCAGGACGTGGCCGGCTCGATGATCCGCCCGATCAAGGAGCTGAAAAACTTCCAGAAGGTCATGCTCAAGGCCGGTGAAGAGCGCACGTTGCACTTCACCATCACCGAGGAGGACTTGAAGTTCTACAACACCCAGCTCAAATTCGCCGCAGAACCGGGCGAATTTAATGTGCAGATCGGGCTCGACTCCCAGGATGTGCAGCAGCAGACGTTCGAGTTGTTGTAAGACGCGTAGCCCCCTCTTTTTAGAAGAGGGGGCTTACGCACCGAATCAGCAAACCCCGCAAAAAGTTAACTTTCCCTCCTCGCTACAAGCCAAGTCCTACATCACGCTCCCGCCCCCCTCGCACACCCTGTCAGCCTCATTTTTTTGCAGGTGTGTGGACCATGTCACCCACGGAAAACGCCCGAACGGCATCCGCAAAGGCACCCGTTCAATCATCACTCAAGCGAAATGCTCTGATCCTCTGTGTATTCGGCTGCTTGTCGGGCATGCCGGTTGAAGCCGCGAGCTATGTTGAACAAGGCCGACTGAACGATGCGGCCAGCTGGCGCAGTTAAGAGTTCAAGAGTAACTGGGGGCTGGCGGCAATCGGCGCTGACTTCGCTTATGCACGAGGGTTGAGTGGCGCCGGGGTGCAAATGGGGGTTTACGACTCAGGAGTCGACCTGCGCCACGGCGAGTTTGCCGGGAAGCCAACGATCGGCGTGCTTATGGCTGACACCGGTTGCAAGAGTGGGACCGTGCTGGAGGGAGGCTGCTTCTACACCGAAGGTGATCGGGCGGCAGTGATCGTTGTCGACTCATTGCCACCCGAAGCACTAGCCGAACTTGAAGAAGCTATTGCCGACGGCATCCTCACACGCAAACAACTTGATGAATATCTCGCAGTTGTAGGTGCTACGTACGAAGCGCATGGTACTCACGTTGCAGGCACAGCACTCGCCAATCGTGACGGCTCCGGAGTCCATGGTGTGGCTTACGCGGCCAACTTGAGCAGCGTGCGCAAATTCGGTAATACCTACCTGGGAGGCCCCATTGCCATAACAGATATTATGCGCGCGCCCCTCCCAACAGCGGCGTCGGTACACGCCGCCTATGCCCAATTGCACAGCCAGAATGTGCGTGTCGTCAATAATAGTTGGGGGAGTGCATTTTCGCCTGCGGATGAAGCAGAGCTGGACATTGCATTAAGCCAAACCGAAGGCCTTGTTTACTCGGAACTTAAGGCCATAGCAGACAACACTATCAAGTATGGGATGCTGCAAGTATGGTCAGCAGGCAACGTAACCGCAGCAAACGACTCCCCTCAAAATGCGCCAAATTCCGGGCTTCACCCGAACCTTCCACGTGCCATTGCAGAGCTGGAGCCGTATTGGTTGACTGTTGTCAACTTAACTAAAGAGCTGACGTTGAGCGATCATTCCCAGCGCTGCGGTTTCAGCAAAGACTGGTGTCTGGCCGCACCTGGAACGGATATCAACTCCTCTTGGGTCACCGGCTCAATACAAACCGAAAGCCATTATGACCAAGACGGTGGCGTCAACGGCTTCGCAGTCACCGGTGATAAACCCGAGCTTGGTTATGCGTTAAGTTCCGGCACCTCCATGGCTGCCCCCCACGTCACCGGCGGCCTGGCCCTGCTGATGGAACGCTTCCCCTACCTCGACAACCCGCAAATCCGCGACATATTGCTCACCACCGCCACCGACCTCGGCGCGCCGGGTGTGGACGACGTTTACGGCTGGGGCTTGATGAACCTGAAAAAAGCCATCGACGGCCCCGGCCAGTTGCGCGTCGACACCTCGGTGAACATGGACCGCCCTGCCGGTGGCGCAATCGTCTGGCAAGGCGGTGCCTGGGATGATTGGCGCAACGATATCGGCGGCCCCGGTCGCCTGGAAAAAACCGGCATCGGCTGGCTGCGCCTCAGCGGCAATAACAGCTTCGCCGGGGCCACGCTCAAGCAAGGCATCCTGGAGCTGGACGGCACCAACGCGCTCAAGGGCGACGTCAACGTCGACGGCGGCGTGCTGCGCCTGAACGGCTCCCTGGACGTGGCGGGCGATTACACACAAGCCGCCGGCTCAACCCTGATGACCGGGCTTGCGGACCAGGCAGCTCCAGCCAAACTGCAAGTCCAAAACCAGGCCTCCATCAACGGTGGCTCGCTGTACCTGAGCGCGCAACCCAATCACTATTACCTGGGCCAGCGCTACAGCATCCTGCAGGCCCAAGGTGCATTGACTGGCGAATTCACCTCGATTGACCGCCGCGAGTTCTCGCCTTTCCTCAGCGTTTCCCAGGTCAAGCAAGGCAATAACTTACTGGTGGAGTTTGGCCGCGGCCAGTCACTGGCTTCAACGGCGCAGACGACCAACCAACGCGCCGTCGCCAATGCTGCGGATGCTGAAACCTCGCCGTCACCACTGCTGCAACGCCTGACCGCGCTGTTTCCCGAGCAGGCGCCTTCAGCCCTCGACCAGTTGAGCGGCGAACTGCATGCCAGCACCCAAGCGGTGCTGATTGAAAACAGCCGTGTCGTGCGCCAGGCCGCACTCGACCGTCAGCGCCTGGCGCAAGACAGCCGCGTCGCCGCACTCGACGCCAGGCACCAAGGCGTCTGGGTGCAACTGCCGCGTCAATCCGGCCAACTTGCAGGCGACAGCAACACCACACGCACGGCCCACAACACCACAGGCCTGCTGCTTGGGTTTGACCACACACTCGAACAGGGCACTCGCGTGGGCGTAGTGGCGGGCAGTGGCCGTACGGATGTGCGGGCCGGTTCGCGTGGCAAAGCCAGCGTCGACACTTATCAATTGGCCCTGCACGCCGGCCACACGTGGGACGCGTTCGGCCTGTATGGCGGCATCGCCTATGCGCAACATGAGATCGAGACAAAACGCCGCGTCAGCTTCCCCGGCGTCGAGAACCGCCTGAGCGCCAAATACGCCAGCCGCACCGTGCAGACGTTTGCCGAGGCCAACTATACGTTCAGTCATGACGCCTGGGACTGGCAGCCGTACCTGCAACTGGCCAATGTGCAACAGCGCAGCGAAGGCTTCAAAGAACGCGGCGGCATGGCTGCACTGAAGGGCAAAGGCTCAAAGGAAAACGTCAACCTGACCACCGGTGGCGTGCGGGTCAACCTCGACCTGGGCAAGGCGCAAATCGGCCCGTCATGGCTGAGCCTGCGTGGCGGCCTGGCCTACACCCATGCCAGCGGCGACCTGCAACCGACCACGCAAGCAGCCTGGGACGGTGGCCGCGTGATGAGTGTCAGCGGTGCGCCGTTGGATCGCCTCAGCACCCGCCTGGAATTGGGCGCCACCGCGCGCCTGAGCCGCGACAGCAGTTTGGACTTCGGCTTCAGCCAACAGCGCGGTGAGCGCACGCGCGACCAAAGCCTCACGGCGCAATACACGTTGCAGTTTTAGTCAGCCAAGGCGGGGGCGCCCTACCCCCGCCGATCCAACAGGTTCACCACCAACCGATCAATCCAGCCCCACACCCGCTGCTTGACCCGCCGCCACAACGGCCGGGCCTTCCACGCCGCCAGGCTCACCGCCTGACTCTTTGCAAAATCACGCTCGAAACTGCCCGCCACGGCCAGCGTTAACTCAGGGTCCAAGGCTTCCAGATTGGCTTCCAGGTTGAAGCGCAAATTCCAGTGATCGAAATTGCACGAGCCAATGCTGACCCAATCATCCACCAGCACCATTTTGAGGTGCAGAAAGCACGGCTGGTATTCAAAAATCTGTACACCCGCACGCAGCAAACGCGGGTAGTAACGGTGCCCGGCGTAACGCACCGAAGGGTGATCGGTGCGCGGCCCGGTGAGCAACAAACGCACATCCACGCCGCGCCCGGCCGCGCGGCGCAACGCACGGCGCACGCTCCAGGTCGGCAGAAAATACGGCGTGGCCAGCCAAATACGTTGCTGGCTGCTGTTCAAGGCGCGAATCAACGACTGCAAAATATCGCGGTGCTGGCGGGCGTCGGCATACGCGACGCGCCCCAGGCCCGGCCCGGTCGCCGGCACCTTGGGCAGGCGCGCCAAACCGAAATGGGTGGCGGGCTTCCACTCGCGGCGCGCCGCATTCGCATGCCACTGACGGTCGAACAACGCTTGCCAATCCAGCACCAAGGGGCCGCTGATTTGCACCATTACTTCATGCCAATCGGCCGTGTCCTGCCCCGGCGTCCAGAACTCATCCGTCACCCCGGTTCCGCCAACCACGGCGATACGCTGGTCGACCAGCAACAGCTTGCGGTGGTCGCGGTACAGGTTGCGCATCCAGCGCCGCCAGCTCAGGCGATTATAGAAACGCAACTCCACACCGGCGTCGGTCAGGCGTTTACGCAACCCCAAGGTAAACGCCAGGCTGCCGTAATCATCAAACAGGCAACGCACTCGCACGCCACGTTCGGCGGCCAGCACCAGCGCTTGCACCATGGCCTCGGCGCAGGCCCCGGCTTCCACCAGGTACAACTCCACATCGACGTGCTGCTCAGCGCGGGCAATCGCCACCAGCATCTGCGGGAAAAAGCGTGGCCCGTCGATCAGCAACTCGAAACGGTTGGCGCTGCGCCACGGGAACACCGCGCCGCTCATCTCAACGCGCCGTAAAGATCAGTACCGCACCCACCGGCACCGACAAACTGATCGACTTCAACCCAGCCGCCTTACGCAACGCCGCCACACCCGGCGCCAGATCGAAATCCTCGGCATGCAACACCACCGGTTCCAGGGTCACTACCTGGAAGCGCCGGTCATCCAGGCGCGTGGCCAGCAACTCGGCGCTGTAGGTTTGGGTCTTGCCGTGCAGGGTGACGTTCAGGGGCAGGCGCAATTCCACTTGTGCGCCGGGGGCCAGATCATTGATGGGTTGCAGGTTGATCCGTGCACTGATCAGCGCTTCGGGAAAGGCCTTGATCTGGAACAGGTCATTGCGCATGCGCTCATCGCGCAGCGGAATGCCGCTGTTGATTGACTCAAGCTCCACTTCCAGCTGCGCCGCGCCCTGACTGTCGACCTTGCCGTGCAACACCAGGAAACGCTGCACTTCGGCGATCTCGGTATTTTTGGTGGTGACGAACGACAGGCGTGAGGATTCGTTATCCAAATACCAGTCGGCGTGGGCAGGCAGAGCGGCAGCCGTCAGCAGCGTGAAGGCGAGGGGTTTGACGTTGAACATAAAGACTCGTGAGGCAAAAAACCTGGACGAACCTTAACTGTGCCGGGTGCCGGGCGCAATGTAACTGACAAAGCCGAACAAGGTGGGAGCTGGCTTGCCTGCGAAAGCGGTGTGTCAGTCAGCGGGTTCATTCACTGACTGACCGCAATCGCAGGCAAGCCAGCTCCCACATTTTTGTTCAGCGGTGACTGTCAGGCCAGCGCCCGCTGCACATCGCGCACCGTCGCTTCAAGGCTGGCCATATGCAGGTTCAACACACGCTCCACCGGCGCCTGATGCATCGGCCAGTGCAATGCCATGCTGCCGACCAGCCGCCCATTGGCCTGCACCGGCAACGCCACCGCGCGTATCAGGAATGGCAGGCGCACCGTGTATTCCCAATAACCTTCGGTGCGCTGGCCAAACCCTTGGTGCTGGGTTTGCTCGCAGGTGTGCAACTGCTCATCGGCCGCCACATGATCGCGGCCCGCCAGGCGTTGCACCTCTTCGGCGGGCAGCTGCGTCAGGCACGCCTTGCCCATCGCCGAGTGAAACAGGCTGGCGTGCTGGCCGACGATCTGGCAATTGTTCGGATACAACTTGCGCAGCACGCTGGGGATCGCGCTTTCCATGACCTCCAGGCGCTCGCCATCAAAACAGGATAAATCCACCACCAGCCCAGTGCGTTCGCTCAATTCCAGCAGCCACGGCGCGGCGCTTTCCACCACCTGGCGCTTGAAGCGTTGCTGGGTGTCGCCGAACAAGCGCTGGGCGCGCAGGCGATAACGGCGATCGCTCAGGCCGCGATAGACCCAACCCTGCTCTTGCAGGGTCAGCAACATGCGCGACACGGTGGCCTTGGGCAGGCGCGTCAGATAATGCAGCTCCTCCAACCCCAACGCCTGGTGTTCACCGAGCAATTCGACAATTGCCAGTGCGCGCTCAACCGACCGTACGGTGCCTGTCTCGGCGTGGCTGCCCATGTTCGATCTCCTTGTTGCCGGTGGATGATCATTGTTCACAGCAAGATACAGGCCCGGTTGCGCGTCAACTGCCCGATGCAAGGCACGCCGGTGGCCGGCGCTGCACCCATTGGGTCAACTGTTCATGGGCGTACGCCAATTGCAGCACCGCGCGGTCGGCCTGGGCCGGGCCGATGATCTGCAGGCCCATGGGCATGCCGCCAGGGTTGAACCCCACCGGGATACTCATGCTCGGCAGACCGGCGAGTGTCGGCCCGATCACCACCTCCATCCAGCGGTGGTAGGTGTCCATTTCGCGCCCGCCAACGAGGCGCGGCCACGCCTGTTGTGCATCGAAAGGGAACACCTGGGCGGTGGGCAGCAACAGGAAATCGTAACGTTCGAACAACGTGGCCAGGGCGCGATACCACTCGCTGCGATCCACCGACGCCTGGTACACCTGCTGGGCACTCAAGCCCAGGCCGCCCTCCACTTCCCATTGCGCCTCGGGTTTGAGCAACGCACGTTTTTGCGGGTTGGCGTAGGCCGCGCCGAGATTGCCGTGCACCAGCCAATGGCGGTGCACCAACCAACTGCGCCATAGCCGCGCCAGGGAAAACGCCGGCTGGCAGCTTTCTACCTCACACCCCAGCGTGACGAAATCGCCAAGGGCCGATTCGCACAGGCTCAGCACGCCGTCGTCCATCGGCAGGTAACCGTTGTAATCCCCCAGCCAACCCAGGCGCGCGCCTTTAAAGTCGCGCTGCAAGGGTTCGCCGAACACCGTCGGGTCGTCTTTGGATGACAACGGCACCCGCGGGTCGTAACCGGCCTGGATGCTCAGCAACCGCGCCACATCGGTCACACTGCGGCCCATGGGGCCTTCGGTGCCCAGTTGCTGCACGAACACTTCCGGCATCGGCCCGTGCGGCACGCGCCCTTGCGACGGGCGCAGGCCAAACACATTGTTGAACGCGGCCGGGTTGCGCAGCGAACCCATCATGTCGCTGCCATCGGCCACCGGCAGCATGCGCAGCGCCAGGGCCACCGCCGCCCCGCCACTGCTGCCGCCCGCCACCCGGCGTGGGTCATAGGCATTGCTGGTGGTGCCGAACAGGGTGTTGTAGGTCTGCGAGCCGAGGCCGAATTCCGGCACGTTGGTCTTGCCGATAATGATCGCGCCGCTGGCCCGCACCCGTGCCACGCTGATTGCATCTTCGCTGGGCACATGCTCGGCAAACAACGGCGAGCCCAAGGTGGTGCGCAAGCCCTGGGTGGCGGCCAGGTCCTTGATCGCCTGGGGCATGCCGTGCATCCAGCCGCGCGATTGGCCCAGGGCCAGTTCGCGATCACAGGCCCGCGCCTCGGCCAATACATCATCGGCGTCGCGCAACGACACCAGCGCATTCACGCGCGGGTTGAAGCGCTGGATCTGCGCCAGGTACGCGTGCATCACCTCTTCACACGACACGTGCCGCGCATGAATCGCCCGCGACAGCTCAGTCGCGTCCCACTCAACAATGCTCAAGGCTTCACCTCACTTGAAAACGGCAGCGGCCTATTCGCCCGCGGTGCCTCCTGCATGCAGTAAGTGCCCAGCAGCGTCAGCACGCAAGCGAACAGCACGTAAAACGATGGCGCCACTGGCGTACCCAGCACTTTGGTCAGCCAGGTGACGATCAACGGCGCAAAGCCGCCGAACACCATCACCGCCACGTTATAGGCCACCGACACGCCGGTCGAGCGCACCTCGATAGGAAACTGCTCGGCCAAGGCCGTCGGCGCCGGGCCAAAGAAACCGCCGATGGCCGTGCAGAGCAGCACTTGCATCACCAGCAAACGCTCGATGGACGGCGCAGCGGCCACCCACACATACAACGGATAGACCATCACGAAGAAGGCCAGGGTGAAAGCCATCAACACCGGGCGCCGCCCGAGGCGATCCGAGAGCAGGCCGGACAGCGGAATCACCACGGTCATCAGCGCCACCGCAAACATCTGCACCATCAGCACTTGGTCCAGCGGCAGGCCGAGGCTTTTGTGGGCGAAGGTCGGCATGTTCACCAGCACCACGTAGAACGACACCGTCGCGCCGCAAGCCAGGCCCATCGACACCAGGATGCTGCGTCGATGCTCACGCAGCACGTCCATCAAACTCGGCGCCGGGCCGGTGGCCTGTTTGCGCGCCTGGATGAACTCTTCCGGGTCTTCCATGTGCCGGCGAATCCACAGCCCCACCGGGCCGATCAGCAAACCCAATACGAACGGCACACGCCAGCCCCACAGGTCGAGGGTGTGCGGCGAAAAGAAATGCGTGGCCAGCGCCACCATCGCCGCACCACCAAACACCGCCAGGCATTGCCCCACCAATTGCCAGGAGCCATACAAGCCCTTGCGATGGGCCGGTGCACTCTCCACCAGAAACGCCGTGGCACTCGCGTATTCACCGCCGGTGGCAAAGCCTTGAAGCATGCGCGCCACCACGATCAGCAACGGCGCGCCCATGCCGATGGCGGCGTAATTGGGCGCAAAGGCGATCAGCGCGATGGACACCGTCATCAGCCGGATAATCAACTGCATCGCCGCCTTGCGGCCTTTGCGGTCGGAGTAGATGCCCAGCAGGATGCCGCCCACCGGGCGCATGAAAAAGCCCACGCCGAAGGTGGCCAGGGCCATTAACAGCGAGGCGTATTCGTCCTGCGAGGGGAAAAACTGCCGGGCGATGATGCTGGCCAGAAAGCCGTAAACGATAAAGTCATACCATTCCAGCGCGTTGCCGATCACCGCCGCCACCACCTGGCGGGTGCGCGAAACACCGGGTTTTGAAATCTGCATGAGGAACACTCCATTCAACCGATAAGGGCAAGGGTCCAGCGGCAGAAAAAAGGTGGTCGTCAGGCAGGCTTGAGCCAGCTCTCGGCCAGCGCGCCCCAATAGGCGGCGCCGGTCAGCAGGATGTCGTCGTTAAAGTCATAGGCGGGGTTATGCACCATCGGCCGCGACACGCCGTTGCCGATAAACAGGTAACTGCCGGGGCAGCGTTGCAGCATCCAGGCGAAGTCTTCGCTGCCCATCAGCGTGCGGGTGTTGCCGTCCACCGCCTCGGCGCCGAGCAAGGCCACGCCGACCTGGCGGGCGAACTCGGTTTCTTCGGCGTGGTTGACCAGCACCGGGTAGGCCGGGCGGTGTTCGATCTGCACCGTGCAGCCGAAGCTGGCGGCCTGGGTTTGGATGATGGCATTGACGCGCTCCAGCATCTGCTCGCGCACTTTGGGGTTCAGTGCGCGCAGGCTCAGGCGCAACAGGGCTTGCTGAGGAATCACATTGGCGGCCTGCCCTGCTTGCAGCGCGCCGACCGTGACCACGGCGGCTTCCTGGGTGTCGATGTTGCGCGACACCACCGTCTGTAACGCCATGACCATACTCGCCGCCGCAACCAACGGGTCCACCGTCAAATGCGGCATGGAACCATGCCCGCCGACGCCTTCCAGCGTCACAGTCAGCAAGTCCTGGGACGCCATCATCGGGCCGACCCGCAAGCCCAAATGCCCAGCGGGCAAGCCTGGCATATTGTGCATCCCGAACAAGCCGTCACAGGGGAAACGCTCGAGCAAACCGTCCGCCAACATCGCCTCGGCGCCGCCCTGGCCTTCTTCGGCGGGCTGGAAAATCAGGTTCAACGTACCGTCGAATTGCCGCGTCGCCGCCAGGTAACGCGCGGCGCCGAGCAGCATGGTGGTGTGGCCGTCATGCCCACAGGCGTGCATGCACCCGGCGTGCTGGCTGGTGTAGGCCGCACCGGTGTTTTCGATGATGGGCAAGGCGTCCATGTCGGCGCGAATGCCCAACGTACGCGAGCTGCTGCCATTGCGCAGCACGCCGACCACACCGGTTTTGCCGATGCCGGTGTGCACGTCATAACCCCAATTTCTCAAGGATTGCGCGACGAGCGCCGAGGTGCGGTTTTCTTCAAAACCGAGTTCGGGATGGGCGTGGATGTCTTGACGCACGGCGTGCAAGTCGCTGGCGACGTCGCTGAGCCAATCCAGAATGTGCTGGTGTGGGCGCATGGTGATTCTCCTCACAGGCGGGTGTTCCCGTTCTTGTTTGCGACACATCGCCAGCTAACCGCGATGTGGGCGGGAGGACAATCAAAGGTGGTTCCACTGGGTGGAACCTGCTCCTGTGGCGAGCAAGCTTGCTTGCGCCGGGGGGCGAAGCGCCCCCAAAACGAGGGGGCCAACAAATAGAGGTTCCGCTCTCAGAAAGCAGAGGCCACGCGAACGGGCACTATTTTTTCAGCCACAACCACAGCCCATAAAAGGCGCCAAGCGGAATGGCAAAAACGAAATAAAACATCCATAGCAGTACGTGACCACCATGAGATGCGGCGGCCCGTAGGGGATGTGTCGCCCAAAAATCTTTTCCAGTAAAACGAAAGACAACGTTTTCAACTGCACGCCTGGCCAGCGGGAACAACAGCGCATTAACCCCGCAGATCAAGATATAGATGGTGGCCTTATCGCTTGATTTAAAAACGGAGACGCTCATGCAAAAAATAAACAGCGCAATAACGAAGCTTTTTAAATAATAGTTTTTCTCCAGGCCCATTCGCGTTCTCATCATCCTGAAGTAGTTTTCGGCCTTGCGCCCCAGCGTCATAAGTCTCCTTTCTATGCCTGTTAACGGCCGACGTGAGTGGGGTCGGCCGCGGGCAAGGTTACTACAGGGGCGCGCACTGGAAGCACAGCGCAGATTGCGGACAGCTATTGGCCACCGGTTGCGACGGCGCGTGCATAGAGTTAACCTCGCCTCCGTCGCTGCTCATCAGTGACCGGGCGTGGAATCCCGAGAAAGAAGACGCTACAGCGTCGTCATACAATCAGTCGGCGCTTTTTTGTGCCCGCTGTTTGTGCTTTATGGCGGCTGTGCGTGGGAGGCCTTGTGCCTGCCGAGTCGCTTCTTCTCGGATTCCAACCTGCGTACAGCTGCCACCCCCACGCTTGGAATCGTGACTGGCAGCTCTTTTTGGTTGTACCAAAGGAGCAAGCTTATGCCGTACGAAATACCCTCAGCCGAAACCATCGGCGCCGCCACCTTCGCAGACTGCGGAGAGAACAAAAGCCATCTGAAAGTGTTCCGCGTCAACGCCGGGGTTCCGCTCGTAGAAGCCCTCGAACACGCATCCCACGTGCTCTATTACGCGAAAATGCTCTCCCTTGAAGCCGCCATGGATCCCAAGGCGGAGAAGTTTGCATTCGCCTCGCATTACCTGGGGGAAATGGGTAAGGCCATCATTGATGACTTGCTGCTGGCTATGCAGCCTGGTAATCAAACCCCGCAGTAAGTCGTTCGCGCCCGGTGCAGTGCATCGGGCGCCGGCTTGCCTGCTCCCACAGAAAATCCTGGGTGTGTCAGGGGTTGAGGCGGCAGCCTTGACGGTCGCCTAGCCACCGCGCCGTGTGCGTGCGCCCCAACCCGCTCGCCGTCACTTCACTGCGCTCCGGGTTGTCGCTGAATGCGCTGGTCGGCACGTATTGCTTCACATACCCGAGGCAATACTCGGCGGGATTGTTCTGCACATACCGGCACGAGCAGTACTCCTTGGCCGTGTACGCCGCGATGATGTCGGGGAAGGCTTGCAGGTTGACGCGTTCGTGCCACACCCAGCCCAGCAGGGCCAGTAACAGCAGCAGAAAAACGCTGATAAACGGATGACGACGAATCATGGTTGCACCGCCGCAAGCACGCGTTTGAGCAGTTCGTTGTGGCGGTACGTGCCGTCGCGGTCATCGCCATAACGCACGATCACCAGGTGTTCATCGGGCAGCACGTACAGCGCCTGGCCCCAGTGGCCGAGGGCGGCGAAGGTGTCGGCGGGTGCGTCGGGCCATGGTTTTGGGGCGCCCTGGTTGAGCCACCATTGCCCACCGGGCACGGCTTCGTCCTGGCCGGGTTTGTACTTGTCGAAGGGTTTGCGGTTGAAGGCGACCCATTCTCTGGGCAGCAACTGCTGCTCACCCCAGCGACCGTCGCGCGCCATCAGCAGGCCGACCCGCGCCAAGTCGCGAGCGGTGAGGTAGGCATAGGACGAGGCGACGAAAGTTTCGTCGGCGTCGGTTTCCCAGGTGGCGTCGTGAATGCCCAGCGGCTTGAACAGCGCATCCCACGGGTAACTCATATAGGCCTTGTGGCCGAGCATGCCTTTGAGCGCGGCGGAGAGGATGTTGCTGTCGCCGCTGGAATAACGGAAGGCCTGGCCCGGTGCGGCGGCGGCTTCGGTGTCGGCGGCAAACTCGGCCATGTCGGCGCGGCCTCGGGTGTAGAGCATCGCCACCACCGAGGATTTCAGCGGCGCGTATTCGTAGTCTTCCTGCCAATCCAGGCCCGAGGCCCAGTGCAGCAGGTCGGCCAGGGTCACCTTGGGGTGCTGTTTCATCGGCGGGTAGAAGCGTGCGGCGGGGTCGGTGAGTTTGAAGCGGTTTTCGCCGTAGGCCACGCCGAGCACGGTGGCCATCAGGCTTTTGCTGACGGACCAGGTCAGGTGCGGCGTGCTGGCGGTGGTGGGTGCGGCGTAGCGTTCGTAGATGATCTCGCCATCGCGGATTACCAGCAGCGCGTCGGTGCGAATGCCTTGGCGGGTGGCGTCGTCACGGGGTGGAAAAGCGTAGCTATCCAGAGCATCGACAGCGGGTCCCGAGAGCGTCGCACCCCTGGCCCAGTCCTTGTCAGGCCAGGTTTCGGCATGGGCGGCGACGGTGACAAACAGCAGGGCAACGCACAACAAGCCTCGGACCATGGACGCAAACTCAAGGGGGCATTCAAGCCCGCGAGCCTAGCCCGGAAAAGTGACAAGTTAGCGACAGCGATCCTCCTCAGCGGCCAGGGTTGTGCTGAAAAAACCGGTCATGGCTTAAACGCGTACGCTTGATAGATCGAAGTGGTGGGCGGCGTACCGCCCTTTTTCCCCCAGCGCTCCTCATGCCCATCAGCGGCAAACTCAATATGGCTGCCAGACTGGAACATCCCCATCCTGCCGTTAACCAGTTCGTGGATCGACACGGGTTCCACCTGCTCCCATAACCCCAGCCGCCTGAAGGCATATTCAGCGCTACTGCCGCCACTGCACAGCACCTTCAGGGCCTGGCTGTACGTTCCATACCCGGCCTCCAGGTAACGCTTGGCGCTGACCGCAAACAGGAAATTGGCGTACAGCAACGTCGTAGGGTCCTCGCCTTTGAAACCCGCTGCGGCGGCGGCCTGTTTGAGTTCTTCTCTGCTCAGGTACGTCGACTCGCCGTTTCTCAGGACAATCTGAAAGCCATCGGCTGTTTCTTTTACAGACTTGAATACATCCAGCGGGCTTTTACCGAATTGCATCATCGCCAGCTTGATCACCGCGATGGCCAGGCAGTTATCGGCCCCCCACTGGCTGAAGTCCCCCCAAATATTCTCAGGTTTGCCCCTTGGGTAATCATGTATCCACCGGTAGTCATACAGCTGCGAACCAAGAATGACCGGGCGATTGCTCATTTTTGTGCCATAGCTGCGGCCGTCCTGAGGGTTCACTCCGGTCTTGCCGTCAAGGGGTGAACCCTGCAAATGCCCGGCGCCTTGAACGTCCCATTGCGCGGGAGGGAGGGTCCACTCGATTGAATTCGGCATGTCTTTTTCCCTATTGAACAAAGGTTTTTCGTCATATATGCATCAGCATCCCACCGTCTAATTGGTGGACGGGCGCAATCGAGTTCCACCCAAGCCTGGTGCCTAACCCCGAGGCCTGTCATCCAACCGTCACCGTAACTTCATGGTGCTGACACCGAGCCTACCTAGCCTGAGTTTGGACAAACAAGTCGACCGGCCGGTAAGTGGCCGGCACTCGGAGATTCGCCATGACTCAGATCGCCCGCATCAGCGACACCGGCAATGAACGCCGTCTGCAAGCCGAACGCCTGGTTGGCGCACAGGCGCTGCAGGAAGCCCAGGCCCTGCGGTTCAACGTGTTCAGCGGCGAGTTCAACGCCAAGCTGAAAGGCGCGGAACTGGGTCTGGACATGGATGACTATGATGTTCACTGCAGCCACATCGGCGTGCGCGATTTGAACAGCGGTCGACTGGTGGCCACCACCCGTCTGCTCGACCACCAGGCCGCGAGCACCTTGGGCCGGTTCTACAGCGAAGAAGAATTCAGCCTGCATGGTTTGCTGCACCTGCAAGGCCCGATCCTGGAGATCGGCCGTACCTGCGTCGACCCGGCTTATCGCAACGGCGGCACCATCGCGGTGTTGTGGGGCGAGTTGGCGGAAGTCTTGAACCAGGGCGGCTACAGCTACTTGATGGGTTGCGCGAGCATCCCGATGCACGACGGCGGCATCCAGGCCCACGCGATCATGCAGCGCCTGCGCGAACGCTACCTGTGCAACGAACACCTGCGCGCCGAGCCGAAAAAGCCGCTGCCGGCGCTGGACCTGCCGACCAACGTGATCGCCGAAATGCCGCCTCTGCTCAAGGCCTATATGCGCCTGGGCGCGAAGATCTGCGGCGAGCCGTGCTGGGATGAAGATTTCCAGGTGGCCGACGTGTTTATCCTGCTCAAGCGCGACGAGCTGTGCCCGCGTTACGCCCGCCACTTCAAGGCGGCCATGTAATGGCTCGCCTTCGGGTGTACGGGCGCATTGCCCGAGTGCTGCTGGTGGTGGCGCTGGGCTTGAGCATGGCCAGTGTGTTTGGTGTGTTCGAGCGTTTGGGTGTGGCGAATTCGATGGTGCGGCGCCAGCGTTGGTCGCGGTTTTTTATGGCGCGGCTGACCAACGCCCTGCCCTTTCGCGTGACGGTGCACGGTGAGCTGCCGCAAACGCCGATGCTGTGGGTGAGCAATCACGTGTCGTGGACCGACATCCCGCTGCTGGGCATGGTCACGCCGCTGTCGTTTTTGTCCAAGGCCGAAGTGCGCACCTGGCCGGTGGCCGGTTGGTTGGCAGCCAAGGCCGGCAGTTTGTTTATCCGCCGTGGTTCGGGCGACAGCCAGTTGATCCGCAAGCAGATGACTCGTCACCTGGAGCAACAGCACCCGCTGCTGATGTTCCCGGAAGGCACCACCACCGACGGGCGCAGCCTGCGCACCTTCCACGGGCGTTTGCTGGCCAGTGCGATTGATGCCGATGTGTCGCTGCAACCGGTGGCGATTCGTTACCTGCGCGACGGGCAAGTGGATGCGCTGGCGCCGTTTATTGGCGATGACGATTTGCTCTCACACCTGATGCGTCTGTTTGCCAACGACCAGGGCGATGTGGAAATCCATGTGCTCAAGCCGATTGCCTGCGCCGGGCAGGAACGCGCGGCGCTGGCATTCCAGGCGCAACAGGCGGTGCAGAAGGCGTTGTTTGGGCCGTTGCCGGAGGCGGAGCAGGTGGATGCTCGGCCGGCGTTTGCGGCCTAAGATGAACTGAACACCAGCTCCCACAGTTAGGTCTCAGTTGTCAGTTGGAGCTGTGCAAATTTCTGCAACTCTGGATAGAACACCCGGAAATCTTCACTCAGCGGTTCATACAACACCCGCAACTCCTGCATCGCATGCCTTAATTCCTCAGGCTGCGTCAGCCGCCGCGAAATCCCGCGCAACACCTGCTCCATCACCGCGAACTCACGGTACGACCCCAGCCAATCATCCGCCGCCATGTACGGCGCGATCTGCGCCAGCCGCCCCGGCAACTGCGGTTCGGCCGCCAGCACGCGGTATACCTGGGCGGTGAAACGCTCCAGCGGCTGGTCGGCATACAGCGCCCAATCCCGCGCCAGGCAGTGATCGAAAAACACATCAAGGACAATCCCGGCGTAGCGCTTGCGGGTCAGGCTGAAGCGTGACAACGCCTCGCCGACCAACGGGTGGCTGTCGGTGAAACGGTCGATGGAGCGATGCAGCTGGATGGCCGACTCGATTTGCGGGCTGTACTGGCCCTGCAGCCGGCCTTTGACGAAGTCGCCATAAAGGCTGCCAAGCAATTGCGCAGGAAGTTGGCCGCCCAGGTGCAGATGTGCGAGATAATTCATGCCGCGCAGTCTACCACTGCCAAATCCGTATCGTTATAACCCGATATACCGAAATAGCCTGACCTAAGATCAAAATCATATTGGTGTATCGGGATATAACGATTTAAAGTTCGCCTCATCGCGATATAACGTTTTACGACACCGAGCCCCTGCCATGTCCATTGACCTCGACGAAATAATAAAAGCCCTGGCGCACCCAGTACGACGAGACATTCTCACCTGGCTGAAAGACCCGAAAGTGCAGTTCCCCGAGCAAGTGCACCACCACGAATACGGCATCTGCGCCGGGCAGATCGACCAGCGCTGCGGCTTGTCCCAGTCGACCGTGTCGGCCCACCTGGCCACCTTGCAACGGGCCGGGTTGATCAGCAGCCAGAAGGCCGGGCAGTGGCACTTTTTCAAACGCAATGAGGAAACGATTCAAGCCTTTCTCACGGCGCTGACGACTGAACTCAGCGCTGAAATCATCGAACCGCTGTAACCAAGGAAACGATAATGCCCCTCTCGCTACTCATACTGGCCCTGAGCGCCTTCGCCATCGGCACCACCGAGTTCGTCATCATGGGCTTGCTGCCCGATGTGGCGGCGGACTTGGGCGTGTCGATCCCCGGCGCCGGCTGGCTGGTCACCGGCTACGCCCTGGGCGTGGCCATCGGCGCCCCTTTCATGGCACTGGCCACCGCCAAGCTGCCACGCAAGGCCGCCCTGGTAGCGTTGATGGGCATTTTCATTATTGGCAACCTGCTCTGCGCCCTGGCCAGTGACTACAACGTGCTGATGTTTGCCCGTGTGGTCACCGCGCTGTGCCACGGTGCGTTCTTTGGGATTGGTTCGGTGGTTGCCGCCAACCTGGTGCCGGCCAACAAACGCGCTTCGGCCGTGGCGCTGATGTTCACCGGTTTGACCCTGGCCAACGTGCTGGGCGTACCGCTCGGCACCGCGCTGGGCCAGGCCACTGGCTGGCGCTCGACGTTCTTTGCCGTCACGGTAATCGGCGTGATTGCGCTGATCGGCCTGATCCGCTTTCTGCCCGCCAAGCGTGACGAAGAAAAACTCGACATGCGCGCCGAACTCAAAGCCCTCAAAGGCGCGGGTATCTGGTTGTCGCTGACCATGACCGCGTTGTTCTCCGCCTCCATGTTCACCCTCTTCACCTACGTCGCGCCGCTGCTCGGCGACGTCACCGGCGTGTCGCCCAAAGGCGTGACCTGGACCCTGTTGCTGATCGGCCTGGGCCTCACCGTGGGCAACATCATCGGCGGCAAGCTGGCGGACAAGCGCCTGGCGGCCACCTTGATCGGCGTGTTCATCAGCATGGGGGTGGTCTCCACGGTACTGACCTGGACCAGCGTCGCGGTGATCCCGACCGAAATCACCCTGTTCCTGTGGGCCACCGCCTCGTTCGCCGCCGTCCCGGCGCTGCAGATCAACGTGGTGACCTTCGGCAAGGCCGCGCCAAACCTGGTGTCGACCCTGAACATCGGCGCCTTCAACATCGGCAACGCCCTCGGCGCCTGGGTCGGCGGCAGCGTGATTGCCCACGGCTTCGGCCTGACCAGCGTGCCCTTGGCGGCTGCCGCCCTGGCGATCCTGGCCCTGCTGGTGACCCTGATTACTTTCCGTCAGAGCGGCGATGCCGACCTGGCCCCTGCGACCAACTGATCAATCCACTTAAAGAGAAAGGTGTTATCCCATGACGACTATTTTCGATCCGATCAAACTGGGCGACCTGGAATTGTCCAACCGCATCATCATGGCGCCGCTGACCCGCTGCCGCGCTGATGAAGGTCGCGTGCCGAACGCGCTGATGGCCGAGTACTACGTACAACGCGCCTCTGCCGGGCTGATCCTCAGCGAAGCCACGTCCGTAACACCACTGGGCGTGGGCTACCCGGATACGCCGGGCATCTGGTCCAACGACCAGGTACGCGGTTGGGCTAACGTGACCAAGGCCGTGCACGGCGCGGGCGGCAAGATCGTCCTGCAACTGTGGCACGTCGGCCGTATTTCCCACGAGTCCTACCTGAACGGTGAAACCCCGGTGGCACCGAGCGCGATCCAGCCTAAAGGCCACGTCAGCCTGGTGCGCCCACTGGCCGACTACCCGACGCCTCGCGCCCTGGAAACCGCTGAAATCGCCGACATCGTCGACGCTTACCGCGTGGGTGCCGAAAACGCCAAGGCTGCCGGTTTTGACGGTGTGGAAATCCACGGCGCCAACGGCTACCTGCTCGACCAGTTCCTGCAGAGCAGCACCAACCAGCGCACCGACAACTACGGTGGTTCCCTGGAAAACCGTGCGCGCCTGCTGCTGGAAGTGACTGACGCCGCCATTGAAGTGTGGGGCGCCGGCCGTGTCGGTGTGCACCTGGCACCGCGCGCCGACTCCCATGACATGGGCGACGACAACCTGGCGGAAACCTTCACCTACGTCGCCAGCGAACTGGGCAAGCGTGGCATTGCGTTCATCTGCTCGCGTGAAAAAGAGGCCGGCGACAGCCTCGGCCCACAACTGAAAAAAGCCTTCGGCGGCGCGTACATCGCCAACGAACGCTTTACCAAGGACAGCGCCAACGCCTGGCTGGCCTCCGGCAAGGCAGACGCGGTAGCCTTCGGCGTACCGTTCATTGCCAACCCTGACCTGCCGGCGCGGTTGAAGGCCGATGCGCCGCTGAACGAGGCGCACCCGGAAACGTTCTATGCCAAAGGCCCGGTCGGATACATCGACTATCCAACCCTGGCCCTGTGATGTAACCAGCTGAAACGAAAAAGCCCCGGTTCGCAGGAACCGGGGCTTTTTATCGCCTGTTTGATCGTTCCCACGCTCTGCGTGGGATTGCCGCCCTGGACGCTCTGCGTCTGCTCCTTAAGCGTGACGCGGAGCGTCACAGGAGGCGTTCCCACGCGGAGCGTGGGAACGATCATACAAAGGCTGGGAAACATTCCTTCACAGCCTTGCAACAATATTGCTACAAAATACTTAGGCGGCTACCTATCAACCGCCCGCCAGCCCGTATATAAAGTCACCCCACCGATCAGCCGAAGGGACGATTGACTGTCTCTGGTCTTTGCTGTTGACACAACTGGATGCAATTACGCATTTTGTCTTAATTGCGTAGGCTAGGGCTCAAGCGCAGCATGTCCAGCCCTGCATCAACCCAGCGTTCGGCTTCCTGATGCAGTTGAAAGCTGTCGGGGACCAGTAGCCACTGGCCTATCAGGCCGTGGATGAAGGCATGGATGCACACCGCACCACGGGTGGTGTCCAGGTTTTCCGGAAGTTGCCCGCGATGGACCGCGTTGCGCAAGGTCAGGCCGATACGCAGGTTGCACTCAAGACTGTGGGTTTGGCGTTGGCGCCGCATGTCACACATTTCATCGGTGAACTCGCACTTATGAAACAGGATTTCGTTGATGCGCCGAGTTTTCGGGTCCAGGGCCACTTGATGATAAAGACGGATCAACAGCTTGCGCATACAGCCCAGCGGGTCGACTTCATCCTCGCTTTCACTCGCCCGGGCCAATTCGTCCAAGGGCTCGTGCAGCGTGTCGAGCAGTGCCTGCAGCAAATCGGACTTGTTGCTGAAATGCCAATAGATAGCGCCGCGCGTCACGCCGGCCAACGCAGCGATGTCCGCCAGCGTGGTGCGCGCAACGCCGCGCTCATAAAACGCCTGTTCGGCGGCGTCGAGAATCTGGCTGCGCGTTTCCTGAGCTTCCTCTTTGGTGCGACGAACCATGGCAGTAAAACCTCAATCAGAACACTTGGGACTATCGGTAACGCAGCTTTAATAGGCGCTAACGATCATCTGAATAATTGTGGGACGACACCGTCATGGGTGCCGAACGTACTAAAATCGAGGCTTTGGCAGTTGCTTTGTCAACAATCCGCGAAGCCTGTCAAGAGTTTACAAACAACCATGAACGTAAGTATATTGCGTAGCAAGCTACTTATCTACTCACAGCTTGTTTTTTACCCTTCCACACTTCTTGTGCGCATTCTGCGCGCCTGACCCGAGGATCTTCATGCAACTTAAGCCAGCTGTTACCGCTCTGGTCACTGCCGTCGCCCTGGCATCGCTGCTCAGCGGATGTAAAAAGGAAGAGGCGGCTCCGCCCGCTCAAACCCCTCAGGTCGGCGTGGTCACCATTCAACCGCAAGCCTTTACCCTGACCTCCGAGTTGCCGGGCCGCACCACGGCCTATCGCATCGCGGAAGTTCGGCCTCAGGTCAACGGCATTATTCTCAAGCGCCTGTTCAAGGAAGGCGCCGACGTGAAGGAAGGGCAACAGCTCTACCAGATCGACCCGTCGGTGTATGACGCCACCCTGAAAAGCGCACAAGCAAGCCTGACCCAGACCAAGTCGATCACCGACCGCTACAAGCAGTTGGTCGATGAGCAAGCCGTGAGCCGTCAGGAATACGACACCGCCGTCGCCAACCGCATGACCGCGGAAGCAAACGTTCAAACCGCCCAGATCAACGTGCGCTACACCAAAGTGTTCGCGCCGATCTCCGGGCGTATTGGCCGTTCTTCGGTGACCGAAGGCGCGCTGGTCAGCAATGGCCAGGCCGACGCCATGGCCGTGATCCAGCAACTGGACCCGATCTACGTCGACGTCACACAGTCTTCGGCTGAAATGCTGAAACTGCGCCGCGACCTGGCTAGCGGTCAGCTGGAAAAAGCCGGCGAAAACGCTGCCAAGGTCAAGCTGACCCTGGAAGACGGTACGCCTTACAGCCTGGACGGCAAGCTGGAATTCTCCGAAGTGTCGGTCGACCAGACCACCGGTTCCGTGACCCTGCGCGCCGTGTTCCCGAACCCTGACCACACCCTGCTGCCGGGCATGTTCGTACACGCCCAACTGCAAGCCGGTGTGAACAGCAAGGCCATCCTGGCTCCGCAGCAAGGCGTGACCCGTGACCTGAAGGGCACTCCAACGGCGCTGATCGTCAACGCCGACAACAAGGTCGAGCAGCGTGTACTGGTGGCCAACCGCACTTACGGCGCCTACTGGCTGGTGGAAAAAGGCCTGAACGCCGGTGACCGCGTGATCACAGAAGGCTTGCAGTACGTCAAGCCGGGCGCCGAGGTCAAGGTCAAACCGGCCGACAACGCCAAGCCTGCTGATGCTGGCAGTGCTGCTGCTCCTGCTGCCGCTGCCGGCAAAGGGGAGTAACCCATGTCGAAATTTTTTATCGACCGTCCCATTTTCGCCTGGGTAATTGCCCTGGTGATCATGCTGGTCGGGGCACTTTCGATCCTGAAGTTGCCCATCAACCAATACCCGGCCATCGCGCCGACCGCCATCGACATCCAGGTGACCTACCCAGGCGCGTCCGCACAAACCGTGCAGGACACCGTGGTGCAGGTGATCGAGCAACAGCTCAACGGTATCGACAACCTGCGTTACGTTTCCTCGGACAGTAACTCCGACGGCAGCATGACCATCACCGTGACATTCAACCAGGGTACCAACCCGGACATCGCCCAGGTTCAGGTGCAGAACAAGCTGAACCTGGCGACCCCACTGCTGCCGCAAGAAGTGCAGCAGCAGGGTATCCGCGTGACCAAGTCGGTGAAGAACTTCCTGATGGTGATCGGTCTGGTGTCGGAAGACGGCAGCATGACCAAGGACGATCTGTCCAACTACATCGTGTCGAACATCCAGGATCCGATTTCGCGGACCGCCGGTGTGGGTGACTTCCAGGTATTCGGTTCGCAGTACGCCATGCGTATTTGGCTCGACCCGGCCAAGCTGAACAACTACCAGCTCACGCCGGTAGATGTCAGTACGGCGATCTCGGCTCAGAACGTGCAGGTGGCTACTGGCCAACTGGGCGGCCTGCCAGCCCTGCCCGGCACTCAGCTGAACGCGACCATTATCGGTAAGACTCGCCTGCAGACTGCAGAGCAGTTCGGCAATATCCTGATGAAGGTCAATACCGACGGCTCACAGGTACGCCTGAAGGATGTCTCCCGTATTGAGCTCGGTGGTCAGAACTACAGCATCGCTGCGCAGTTCAACGGCAAACCGGCTTCCGGCATGGCGATCAAGCTGGCCTCGGGCGCCAACGCCCTGGACACCGGCAAGGCCATCCGCGCCACCGTGGCATCCTTGGAACCGTTTTTCCCGCCAGGCATGAAGGCGGTGGTGCCGTATGACACGACCCCAGTGGTGACCGAATCGATCTCCGGTGTAGTTGACACCCTGGTCGAAGCGATCGTGTTGGTGTTCCTGGTGATGTTCCTGTTCCTGCAGAACTTCCGCGCCACCATCATCACCACCATGACCGTACCGGTGGTGCTGTTGGGTACCTTCGGGATCCTGGCCGCGTTCGGTTTCACCATCAACACCCTGACCATGTTCGGCATGATCCTGGCCATCGGCTTGCTGGTGGACGATGCCATCGTCGTGGTGGAAAACGTCGAGCGGGTGATGGCCGAGGAACACTTGTCGCCTAAAGAAGCGACGGTCAAGTCCATGGGCCAGATCCAGGGCGCCCTGGTGGGTATTGCGCTGGTACTGTCGGCGGTACTGTTGCCGATGGCGTTCTTCGGCGGTTCCACCGGTGTGATTTACAAACAGTTCTCCATCACCATCGTTTCGGCCATGGCGTTGTCGGTACTGGTTGCCCTGATCTTCACCCCGGCCTTGTGCGCCACCATGCTCAAGCCGATCGACCCGGAAAAACACGGCCAACCCAAGCGTGGTTTCTTCGGCTGGTTCAACCGCACCTTCGACCGTGGCGTACTGAGCTACGAGCGCGGCGTGGGCAACATGATCAAGCACAAGATTCCGGCGTTCCTGGTCTACCTACTGATCTTCGCCGGCATGATCTGGCTGTTCATGCGCATCCCAGCGGCGTTCCTGCCCGATGAAGACCAGGGCGTTATCTTTGCCCAGGTACAGACACCGGTCGGTTCTACGGCTGAACGTACGCAGAAAGTCATCGACGATATGCGTGCCTACCTGCTCAACGATAAGGAAGGCGAGCCGGGCGAAGGCAAAGGCGTGAAATCGGTGTTTACCGTAAACGGCTTCAACTTCGCCGGTCGCGGCCAAAGCTCGGGCCTGGCATTTGTGATGCTCAAGCCATGGGGCGAGCGTGACGCCTCCAACTCGGTGTTCGAAATCGCCAAGCGCGCCCAGGGCTACTTCATGCAGACATTCAAGGACGCCATGGTATTTGCCATCGTGCCCCCGTCTGTACTGGAACTGGGTAACGCCACCGGCTTCGACGTGTTCCTGCAAGACCAGGGCGGTGTTGGTCATGACAAATTGATGGCGGCGCGTAACCAGTTCCTCGGTATGGCAGCACAAAGCAAGATTCTGGCAGGCGTGCGACCCAACGGCGTGAACGATGAGCCGCAGTACGAGCTCACCGTCGATGACGAGAAAGCCAGTGCCCAAGGCATAACCCTGTCGAATATCAACCAGACCCTGGCAATTGCCCTGGGTGGCAGCTACGTCAACGACTTCATCGACCGCGGTCGTGTGAAGAAGGTGTACGTGCAAGGTGACGCCGCCAGCCGCATGTCCCCTGAAGACCTGGACAAATGGTACGTGCGCAGCGACTCCGGGAAGATGGTGCCGTTGTCCTCCATCGCTTCGGGCAAGTGGATCTTCGGTTCGCCGAAACTTTCGCGCTACAACGGTGTAGCGGCGATGGAAGTCCTCGGTACACCGGCGCCGGGCTACAGCACCGGTGACGCAATGGCCGAAGTCGAGCGTATTGCCAAGCAACTGCCTGCAGGTGTTGGCTATGCGTGGACGGGGTTGTCGTACGAAGAACGTCTGTCCGGCTCCCAGGCTCCTGCGCTGTACGCCTTGTCGCTGCTGGTGGTGTTCCTCTGCCTCGCAGCACTGTACGAAAGCTGGTCGATCCCGATCGCAGTTATCCTGGTAGTGCCGCTAGGGGTTGTCGGTGCGTTGATAGCAACCAGCATGCGTGGGTTGTCCAACGACGTGTTCTTCCAGGTGGGCCTGTTGGTAACGGTGGGCCTGGCCGCGAAGAACGCCATCCTGATCGTGGAGTTTGCTAAAGAGCTGCACGAACAAGGCAAAGGCATCGTCGAGGCAGCCATTGAGGCGTCCCGCATGCGTCTGCGACCGATCATCATGACCTCCATGGCGTTCGTCCTCGGCGTATTGCCGCTGGCGATCTCCACCGGTGCCGGTTCAGGCAGCCAGCACGCGATCGGTACCGGCGTAATTGGCGGTATGATCACCGCCACCGTCCTGGCAATCTTCTGGGTGCCACTGTTCTTCGCGACCGTATCGGCCGCTGGCGAGCGTAAAAAGAAGGTTACTACTGAAACTCCTAAAGAGGCTGGCCAATGAGCAAGTCGCTACTTTCCCTAGCCGTCACGGCATTCGTGCTCAGTGGCTGCTCGCTGATACCTGACTATCAGCGCCCCGAAGCGCCGGTGGCGGCCCAGTACCCGCAGGGGCCGGCGTATTCGTCGGCCCAGGCGCCGGGCCAGGCCGCTGCCGAGCAGGGCTGGAAGCAGTTTTTCCATGACCCTGCCCTGCAACAGCTGATCCAGACCGCGTTGGTCAACAACCGTGACCTGCGTGTCGCGGCCCTGAACATCGACGCCTATGCAGCGCAGTACCAGATCCAGCGTGCCGACCTGTTCCCGGCTATTTCGGCCACGGGCAGCGGCAGCCGCTCGCGAACCCCGGCCAAGCTGTCGCAAACCGGCGAAGCGGGCATCACCAGCCAGTACTCGGCTGGCCTGGGGATCAGCTCGTATGAGCTGGACCTGTTCGGCCGCGTGCGCAGCCTGAGTGAAGAAGCACTGCAAAAGTACTTCGCCACTGAAGAAGCGCGGCGCAGCACCCAGATCAGCCTGGTGGCCAGTGTGGCCAACGCCTACCTGACCTGGCAGGCCGACAAGGAACTGCTCAAGCTGACCCAGGACACCCTCGGCGCGTTCGAGCAGAGCTACAAACTGACCTCGCGCAGCAATGAAGTCGGCGTGGCCTCGGCCCTCGACCTCAGCCAGGCGCGCACCTCGGTGGAAAACGCCCGCGTACAACTGGCGCGTTATACCCGCCAGGTGGCCCAGGACGAAAACAACCTGACCCTGCTGCTCGGCACCGGCCTGCCGGCGAATATCGCCAGCAAGCCACTGTCGGATGACCTGCTCAGCGAAGTGCCCGCCGGGTTGCCATCGGACCTGCTGCAACGTCGTCCCGACATTGTGCAGGCCGAGTACAACCTCAAGGCCGCCAACGCCAATATCGGCGCGGCGCGTGCAGCGTTCTTCCCGAGCATCAGCCTGACGGCCAGCGCCGGCACCGCCAGCCCAACCCTGGGCGGCCTGTTCAAAGGCGGCTCGGGCACCTGGTCGTTTGCACCGCAGATCAACATCCCGATCTTCAACGCCGGTAGCCTGCGCGCAAGCCTGGACTACTCGAAGATCCAGAAAGAGATCAACGTGGCCAACTACGAGAAGGCGATTCAGACCGGCTTCCAGGAAGTTTCCGACGGCCTCGCCGCCCGCGAAACCTACAAGCAGCAGCTGGATGCCCAACGTGGCTTCGTCGCGGCCAACCAGGATTACTACCGCCTGGCCGAGCGTCGCTACCGCATTGGTGTCGACAGCAACCTGACGTTCCTCGACGCCCAACGCCAGCTGTTCAGTGCCCAGCAATCGCTGATCACCGACCGCCTGGCGCAGCTCAACAGCGAGGTCAACCTGTACAAGGCCCTCGGCGGCGGCTGGAACGAGCAGACCGCGAAGAACGAGCCGTTGAAAGAAGAAGCACCGGCACTGAAGTTGTTCTGATCGTGCTGCTGTAAATAAAACCGCTTCCCTCACCGGAAGCGGTTTTTTTTTACCGGTTCATTAAGCACCGTGAATCAAAGGTGGGAGCTGGCTTGCCCGCGATAGCGGTGTGTCAGCCACACGTGTACTGACTGACCGGCCGCTATCGCAGGCAAGCCAGCTCCCACAGGGCAACCCGACTCCGTCTTGCGCCTTGCTTTCTGCCAAACCTTTCAGGGTAAAATTGGTTACAGATTCTTACAGACCACAGAGGGAGCTTGTCGTAATGATCGTAGGAATCGACCTGGGGACGACCAACAGCCTGGCAGCCGTCTGGCGCGGTGACGCTACCGAAATGGTGCCCAATGCCCTTGGCCAGTTGCTGACCCCGAGTGTGGTCGGCCTGGATGATCAAGGCCGCATCCTGGTGGGCCAAGCCGCCAAGGAACGCCTGCACACCCACCCGCACATGACCACGTCGCTGTTCAAGCGCTTCATGGGCAGTGCCACAGAAGTACGCCTGGGCGACCGCTCATTCCGCCCCGAAGAACTTTCGGCGCTGGTACTCAAAAGCCTCAAGGAAGACATCGAGCGTACTTACGGCCAGACCGTCACCGAAGCGGTGATCAGCGTGCCCGCCTACTTCAGTGACGGCCAGCGCAAGGCCACGCGCATCGCCGGTGAGTTGGCCGGGCTCAACGTTGAAAAACTCATCAACGAACCCACCGCCGCCGCTTTGGCCTACGGCCTGCACCAGCGTGACAAGGAAACCTCGTTCCTGGTGTTCGACCTCGGCGGCGGCACCTTCGACGTGTCGATCATCGAGCTGTTCGACGGCGTGATGGAAGTGCGTGCCAGCGCCGGCGACAACTTCCTCGGCGGCGAAGACTTCGACACCCTGTTGCTCGAACACTTCGTCGACAGCCAGCGCAATGCCCAGGGCTTCCCGCCCACCAGCACTGTGCTGCAAGCCCTGCGCCGCGAAGCCGAGCGCGTGCGCAAAGCCTTGGGCCAGGACGACAGCGCCGAATTCGCCCTGCGCGTCGACGGCCAGCAGTGGGTCAGCACCATCACTCAGGCCGAACTCGCCAAGCTCTACACGCCCTTGCTGGAGCGCCTGCGCGCGCCGATTGAACGGGCCCTGCGCGACGCGCGGATTCGCGTCGGCGACCTCGATGAAATCCTGCTGGTCGGCGGCACCACGCGCATGCCATTGGTGCGCAAACTGGCGGCTGGTCTGTTCGGGCGCTTCCCGTCCATCAGCCTCGACCCCGACCAAGTGGTCGCCCACGGCGCGGCGATCCAGGCCGCGCTCAAGGCCCGTTCAGCGGCGCTGGAAGAGATCGTGCTGACCGACGTCTGCCCTTACACCCTGGGCATCGAAACCTCGAACCAGTACGGCGGCCATATCGAAAGCGGGCATTACCTGCCGCTGATCGAGCGCAACAGCAGCGTGCCGGTCAGCCGGGTCAAGAGCGTGGTCACCCTGCACGACAACCAGAGTTACGTGCTGTTGAAAATCTATCAAGGCGAAAGCCGCCTGGTGCGCGACAACATCGAACTGGGCCAGCTGGAAATCCCCGTGCCCAAGCGCAAGGCCGGCGAAGTCTCGCTGGACGTGCGCTTCACCTACGACAACAACGGCCTGCTCGAAGCCCAGGTAAACATCCCGCTGACCGGCGAGCAGCACTCACTGGTGATCGAGAACAACCCCGGCGTGCTGAGCCCCCAGGAGATCCAACAACGCCTGCAAGCCCTGGCGCTGCTGAAGATTCACCCGCGCGACCAGCAGGTCAACACCGTGTTGACCGCCCGCCTCGAACGGCTCTACCAGGAAAACCTCGGCGAGTTGCGCGAGCAGCTCGGGCACTGGGCCGCGCAGTTCCAGCAAGTGCTCGACACCCAGGACGAACGCCGCATCCGTGAGGCCCGCAGCGAGCTGATCCGTCAACTTGAGCAACTCGACAACGGCTTCTGGCGCTGAGAGAAATCGACATGGACTGTTGGACAGTGTTGCAACTGGCGGACGATGCCGACGAGCGCACCATCAAGCGTACCTACGCGCGGCTGCTGAAAAGCTGTCGCCCGGACGATGATGCCGAGGGTTTCCAGCGCCTGCGCGAAGCGTACGAAAACGCGCTGAATATCGCGCGCTGGCGGGCCGAGCATGAGGACGAGGACGAAGACGTCCAGGTCATCAACGCGCCAGTGGCCGAACTGGCCGAAGGCAACCCGCATGAGTACGCGGAATTCGCCGACATACGCCCCGTCAGCCCTGCCCCGTTCGACCTGCCGCCCGAGCAGACGCGCGCGCAAGCGCTGATCAACGGGCTGGGCGCTCATAACCTCGGCGAGCGCTGGGAACAGGCCCAGCATCAACGCTGCGCCGACGCGTTCCAGGCAGCCTTGCTGCGTCACTGTTTCGAGGCCCCGGGTGAGCGCGCAGCGATTGCCGCCTGGGCGGTGCAGCACCTGGAATGGCTGACGCCCTGGCAAGGTGTGGCGATGAGCCCCTGGCAACACGAGGCGCTCAGCGGCGAGCTGCTGCAGGCCTATCGCCAGACGCTGCAGGAACAGCTGGAGCAAAAGGCCGAGCGCGAGTTCGTCAACCAGCTCAACGCCTACAACCAGCGACCCTGGCTGCGGGTGTTTGACCTGCAGCAACAGTGGCAGCGCATCCTCCTGCAACTGCTGCACGACACCCAATGGAGCGTGCCGCTGTTCGAGCGGGTGTGCCAGGCGTTTGGCTGGGATGACCAGAAAGGCGTACACCCGGAACCGACGTGGATGTGGCGCCAGCTGGTCTCACGCTGCGAGCAGGAAAGCTTCTTCGACAACCTGCTAGACAAGGCCCACGACACCCGCCGCACCTGCGCCGATGCCCTGGCGGCGCGCCTGCTGGTTACGGCGATGAGCGTGAAGGAACAGAAACGCTTGGTCGAAGGCTTTGATGACCCTGCGTGGAATGCCACTCAACACCTGGCTGAAGTGCTGAACTGGCGCTACCCGGCCTTGCTCGAACGCCTGCCGGATCCGAACGTTTTTTTTTGGCGCAAATTCCTGCCGCGCGGGGTGACCCTTGATAGCTGGATCAGAGTCTGGGCCGGATTGGCCCTGGCCAGCGGCCTGGCCTTTCATCCACTCCTCGACACCTCGCTGCCGGCCAAATTCTTTTTGTTTATCCTGCTGACGGCCGTTCCCGCAATCTTCGCCCTGCGCGGTGCCCAAATATGGGCAGATTTCGCCTCTCGCCTGATCGTCCAGGACCTGTGGCTCAGCGAACGCCTGCTGCCCAAGCGGCTGAGCATCGACCAGTTCAGGCTGGTGCTACGCCATGGTATTCCGCAATTGGTGTTGCTACTGGTGTTTGGCTACATCCTCGGGATCATGGGCATGCTGACCCACCTGGGCATGATCCTGATCAGCCTGTTTCACTCGCGGCGAATCGGCAAGGTCAACGAAAATTTCAATGCCAGGATCCCTTGGATCAAAGGGTTGCACTGGGCCTATTGGAGCCCGCTGCAAGTGGTGTTTCTGGTGGCAATGGTGGCTGTAACCCTCGCTTGCCAGAAATATCTGCCGGCCATCCCGTGGACCAGTTTGAACTCGCTGCGCTAGCCCTTCGAAAAAGGCCTTCGAAAAAAGCCCCGTGAACCGGGCCGGACCTCCTGAGTCCGGCCCGCCAACTTGCGTTCGATCATCGCCCACAACCCGCCCTACCCCACTTTCATCCCGCCCACCCCGCCAAGCACCATGGCCGGCACCTGCATAACCCCAATAACAACAGGTCCAACACCATGAGCATTTTCCAACCGCGCCAGCTGTGGCTGGCAACCGCTGTCGCCAGTTTTGCCCTGCCTGTCTTCGCTGAAGAACACGGCTTCCTTGAAGACGCCAGCGCCAACCTCAACCTGCGCAATTTCTTCTTCAACCGCAACTTCACCAACCCGACCAAAACCCAGGGCGGCGCGCAGGAGTGGACGCAAAGTTTCATTCTCGACGCGCGGTCCGGCTTCACCCAGGGCACGGTAGGTTTCGGTGTGGATGTGTTGGGCATGTACTCGCAAAAACTCGATGGCGGGCGCGGCACCGGCGGCACCCAGCTGTTGCCGCTGGACCACGACGGCCGCCCGGCAGATAACTTCGGACGCCTGGGCGTGGCGTTCAAGGCGCGGATTTCCAAGACCGAACTGAAGGTGGGCGAGTGGATGCCGGTGCTGCCGATCCTGCGCTCCGACGATGGCCGTTCGCTGCCGCAAACCCTGCGCGGCGGGCAGATTACTTCCAAGGAAATCGACGGCCTGACCCTTTACGGCGGCCAGTTCCGCGCCAACAGCCCGCGCGACGACAGCAGCATGACGGACATGTCGATGTTCGGGAAAGCCGCCTTCACCTCCGACCGCTTCAATTTCCAGGGGGCCGAATACGCTTTCAACGACAAGCGCACGCAGGTCGGCGTGTGGAATGCCCAACTCAAGGACATCTACCGCCAGCAATACGTCAACCTGATCCACAGCCAGCCCGTGGGTGACTGGACCCTGGGCGCCAACCTCGGGTTCTTCTACGGCAAGGACGACGGCAGCGCCCGCGCCGGCAGCCTGGACAACAAAACCTGGTCCGGCCTGTTCTCGGCCAAATACGGCGGCAACACATTCTATGTCGGCCTGCAAAAACTCACCGGCAACAGCGCGTGGATGCGCGTCAACGGCACCAGCGGCGGCACCCTGGCCAACGACAGTTACAATTCCAGCTACGACAACGCCGAAGAGAAATCCTGGCAAGTGCGCCACGACTACAACTTCGCCGCCCTCGGCATCCCGGGCCTGACCTTGATGAACCGCTACCTCAGCGGCAGCAATGTGCACACCGGCACCATCACCGATGGCAAAGAGTGGGGCCGCGAGAGCGAACTGGGCTACACGGTGCAGAGCGGCACCTTCAGGGATCTCAACGTGCGGTGGCGTAATTCGAGCATGCGCAGGGACTACAGCAACAATGAGTTTGATGAGAATCGGTTGATCGTCAGCTATCCAATCAGCCTTTTGTAAGCGCCCCGGTCAGGCCATGCTCCAGCCGCGCGCGTTAACTGTTCGCGGCTGACACCTGAAAAGCGGGCTGAGACAACAGCCCGCTATCCTTAAGACCAGCGGCAGCATTTACCCGTTATAGCCGGCGCGATCATGCTGTATCGTGCACGCGCCCTTGAGTCGACACATGGAGGTCATCGACACGGATCACCCTCTTAACCCAGGCCGCCATGAACTATCTCATTGTCATTCTGTCGATCCTGCTCAGCGGCTGCATCGGCGCGCCCATCGCCCTGACGCCGCAGACCGAACAGCGTTTGCAGGCCCAGGCCCCGATCCGCTTCCTGCTGACCTTCGATGACGGCCCCAGCGCTTCAGGCTACAACAACCCGAGCCGTTCAGTGATAGCCGACCTGGCGCACAACCCGGTACTGCCGGGCATCAAGGCGGTGTTCTTCCTGCAGACCGAGGCGTCGCGCTCCGGTGGCAGCCCTCGAGGTCGCAAGACCATGGTGCGTGAATACGCAGCCGGTCACGTCCTGGCCTTCCACACCGCAACGGGGTTTCACACCAACCACCGCTGGCTAAGTGACGCCGAGCTTGAACGCACCCTCAGCCAAGGCGCAGCGGACATTGCCTCGATCACCGGCGCATCGCCCCTGCTGGTGCGTCCCCCGTTCTGGAACTACGACAAGCGCACTTTCGCCGCCTACCAGCGCCACGGCATGCACGTATTGTTGACGGACCTGAGTGCCAATGACGGCAAGATCTGGGGTTTCAACGGCAGCCCACGGCGGCGGGCGAATTTGTATCGGCAACTATCAGTGGTGCGCGAGCGCATCGCTTTGGGCGAACTGCCGACGGTGGATGGCGTGATACCGGTGGTGGTGACCTTTCATGACATCAATCGCTACACCGCGCGACACATGCAGGAGTACTTGCAGATCCTGATGGACAGCGCCCGAATCAACGGCATGAAGACCGCCGCCGAGCCGTTCTACACCGACCACGCCACGCTGGAACGCGCGGCGCTGGCACGTACGGTGAAGGATGTGAATGAAGAGGTGCATTTGCCGGGGGTGTGGAACTGGATATGGGATGCCGATTCCCACTGATCCAGCAAACACAGATCTCCTGTGGGAGCTGGCTCCCACAGGTACGTGTGTTTCAATTCAGTCCTGCCGCGAATCCACGCCGAGCTCATCCCAGACCGACTCGGCGAGATGGAAGGTCGCATTCGCCGCCGGAATCCCGCAATAAATCGCGCTCTGCATCAGCACTTCCTTTATCTCGGCGCGGGTCACGCCATTGCTCGCGGCCGCACGCAGGTGCAACTTCAACTCTTCACTGCGGTTCATGCCGATCAGCATGGCGATGGTGATCAGGCTGCGGGTGTGCCGCGGCAGGCCGGGGCGGGTCCAGATATCACCCCAGGCGTGGCGGGTGATCATTTCCTGGAACTCGCTGTTGAACTCGGTCAAGGCATTCAGGCTGCGGTCGACATGCGCGTCGCCCAGCACTTCGCGGCGCACTTGCAGGCCGTCGGCGTAACGTTGTTTCTCGTCCACAAAAAGCTCCTGTTTCAATTAGGTGTCAGCTCAATCACCTGGGGTGGTGACCGGGCCTGTCGTGGCGAGCCCACTTGCCACAACAAGCCCGCAAGCCACAGGGTTTAATCGGCCAGCAAGAACTTCAGCACTCGGTTGCTGAAATCAGCCCCGGCCTGGACGTTGGAAAGGTGGGCCGCATAGAACTCGGCGTATTCGGCGCCCTTCACATGGTTCTGGATAAAGTGGCTACCGGCAGGCGGTGTGACCGCGTCTTCAGTACCGGCAATCACCAAGGTCGGCGCTTTGATCGAGGCCACCTGCCCACGGAAATCCGCATCACGCACCGCTGCGCAGTTGGCGGCATAACCCTCGGGCGAAGTCGCCGCGAGCATGTCGGTAATCTGCTTGGCCTGGTGCGGGTTGGCGGCGGCAAAATCGGCGGTGAACCAGCGTGCAATCGACGCATCGCGTAATGCCACCATGGCTGCCGGGCCCTCACGCAAGACCATTTCGATACGCGGGTTCCATACCTCCGGTGTGCCGATCCTGGCGGCGGTGTTGCACACCACCAGGCGCTGCAAACGCTCACCGGCATGGATGCCCAACCATTGCCCAATCAGGCCGCCCATGGATAAACCACAGAAATGCGCACGCTGGATATCCAATGCATCCAGCAGCGCGATCACATCGCGGCCCAGTTGCTCAATGCTATACGGCCCCTCGGTGACCAAGGACTTGCCGTGGCCACGGGTGTCGAAACGCAGCACACGAAAATGCTCGGTAAAAGCCGGGATCTGGATGTCCCACATATGCAGGTCAGTGCCCAGGGAGTTGGACAGAACCAACACCGGCGCTTCCACTGGCCCATCCAGTTTGTAATGCAGTTCGCCCTCGGCGAGTTGTACAAAGGCCACAGCGGTCTCCTTACGCGGTCAATGCAAAATGGTCGGCCACCGCGCGGGTGACCCAGGTGCGGGCCTGGCCCAGGTAGTGAGCCGGGTCGAGCAGGCGGTCCAGTTCAACCGCTGATAACTCGGCGGTCACCTGCGGTTCGTCCGCAAGCACCGCGCGCAGATGGCGCCCTTGCGCGACGGCGCGCTTGCAACATTGCTCCAGCAGATGATGCGCGGTGTCGCGGCCCAAGCGCTGGGCCAGCACGATGCTGACGGCTTCTGCCAGCACCAGGCCTTGAGTCAAATCGAGGTTGTGCGCCATGCGCTCACGGGCGACTTCCAACCCCTCGCTCACCAGCAACGCCTGCTTCAAGGCGCCGGATACCAACCGACAAATCTCGGGCAAGGTTTCCCATTCGGCGTGCCACAGCCCCAGGCTGCGCTCGTGTTCCTGGGGCATGGCGCTGAACATTGTCGCGACCAACCCCGGCACACGGGTCGCCGTGCTGATCAGCACGGCGGCACCCACCGGGTTGCGTTTGTGCGGCATGGTCGACGAACCGCCTTTTCCGGGCGCCGAAGGTTCAAACACCTCTGCCGTTTCGGTCTGCATCAACAGGCTGATATCACGGCCCAACTTACCCAGGCTGCCGGCAATCAGGCCGAGCACGCTGGCGAACTCCACCAGCCGATCGCGTTGGGTGTGCCAGGGTTGCTCGGGCAAGCTCAGCTGCAATTCCGCCGCCAAGGCTTCGGCCACGGGCATGGCCTGCTCACCCAGCGCCGCCAGGGTGCCGGACGCGCCGCCGAATTGCAGCACCAACAGGCGCGGCTTCAGCTCGGCAAGGCGCTGGCGACTGCGCGTCACCGCCCCCAGCCAACCGGCGATTTTCATCCCCAGGGTGACCGGCGTCGCGTGTTGCAACCACGTGCGCCCGGCCAACGGCACGCTGGCATAACGCTGGGCCTGCTGGGCAAGGACTTCACCCAATTGCGCCAAATCGGCTTCGATCAACACCAGCGCGCGGCGCATTTGCAGGACCAGGCCGGTGTCCATCACGTCCTGGCTGGTCGCGCCCAGATGCACGTAACGTTCGGCGTCGGCATCTTCACTGGCAATCAACTTGCCCAGCGCCTTTACCAACGGAATCGCCGAATTGCCCGCCGTGGCAATCGCCACGCCGAGCGCATCCACATCGTACAAAGACGCCAGGCAAGCCTGGGCAATCGGTGCAACGGCGGCCTGCGGAATCAGCCCGACCTGGGCCTGCGCCCGGGCCAGAGCCGCTTCAAAATCCAGCATGCCCTGCAAACGCCCCTGATCGCAGAACACTTCGGCCATGCTGTCAGCGGTGAAGTAAGCGTCGAACAATTGGTTGCTCGTGCGCAGTGTCATAACGCGTCCCTTATAGATCGTGGTGCAGGTACGCCGCCTCTTTCGGCAGGCGCAAGCTGAACAGGAAGGCGATCGCCATCATCGCGGTGACATACCAGTAGAAGGCGTTTTCCATACCGATGGATTTAAGGCTCAACGCGACGACTTCCGCCGAACCACCAAAAATCGCATTCGCCACCGCATAGGCCAGGCCCACACCCAAGGCACGCACCTGGGGCGGAAACATTTCCGCTTTAACCAGGCCGCTGATCGAGGTGTAGAAGCTGACAATCGCCAACGCCAGGGTGATCAACACAAAGGCCAGGAACGGGCTGCTGACGGTTTTCAAGGTCAGCAGAATCGGCACGGTGAACAGCGTGCCAAGACCAGCAAACCACAGCATCGAATTGCGGCGGCCGATCTTGTCCGCCAACATGCCGAACAGCGGCTGCATGCACATGTAGAGGAACAGTGCGCCCGTCATGATGTAGCTCGACGTCTTGGCGTGCATGCCGACGGTGTTCACCAGGTACTTCTGCATGTAAGTGGTGAAGGTGTAGAAAATCAGCGAGCCGCCGGCGGTGTAGCCCAGCACGGTAACGAACGCTTTGCCGTGGTCGCGTAACAGCGCAACGATGCTGCCGGCGTCCTTGTCTTCGCGCATTTCCTTGCTGGTGGTTTCTTTCAAGGTGCGACGCAGCAGCAGAGAGATCACCGCCGCAATGGCGCCGATCACAAACGGAATCCGCCAGCCCCAGGCACGCAGTTCGTCTTCGCTGAGAAACTGTTGCAGGATCACCACGACCAGTACCGCCAGCAGTTGCCCGCCGATCAAGGTTACATACTGGAACGAGGCGAAAAAGCCACGCTGGCCCTTGAGGGCAATTTCACTCATGTAGGTCGCGGTGGTGCCGTATTCGCCGCCCACCGACAAGCCCTGGAACAGACGCGCCACCAGCAGCAAGGCCGGCGCCCAGGCGCCGATGTCTTTGTAAGTGGGCAAGAAGGCGATGACCAGGGAGCCGGCGCACATCATCAGCACCGAAATCATCATCGAGTTTTTACGGCCATGCTTGTCGGCCACGCGGCCAAACAACCAGCCGCCAATCGGTCGCATCAGGAACCCGGCAGCGAATACGCCGGCGGTGTTCAGCAGTTGGACCGTGGGGTCGTCCGACGGAAAAAACGCCGGGGCAAAATAGATGGCGCAGAAGGCATAAACGTAGAAGTCGAACCATTCGACAAGGTTGCCGGAGGAAGCACCGACAATCGCAAAAATCCGTTTGCTGCGTTCTTCTCCGGTGTAGTGACTCGTTGTTGTTGTCATGTTTTTTTCACTCAATGGGAACGGTTATAGCCTAGACATACTTTGCAACAACCATGTTCCGCAAGCAGACTTTTGGTGATCGTTCCCACGCTCTGCGCGGGAATGCATTTTGTGACGCTCTGCGTCAGGCTTTGGGACGCAGAGCGTCCCTGGCTGCATGCCCACGCAGAGCGTGGGAACGATCGGGTCTCAATAGTCGAAAAACACCGTTTCCTTATCTGTGCCCTGCAATATCACATTCCACTGATACACACCTACCCCATCCTGCTCGGCAATCAACGTGCCGCGCCGCTCGGCAGGCACGCACGCGAGCAACGGGTCATCACCATTCAACGCCTCGCCGTCAAAATAAATCCGCGTCAGCAAGTGCTTCACCAACCCACGCGCAAACACCAGCACCACCAGGTGCGGCGCCTGAGTCGTGCCTTTCAGCCCCGGCACGCTGCCGGGCTTGATAGTGGTAAAGCGAAAGCGCCCTTCGGCATCCACCGGCACTCGGCCAAAACCTTCGAAGTGAGGGTCGACGGCTTTGTCCTGCTCATCTTCGGGATGGTCGTATTTACCCGCCGCATTGGCCTGCCAGACTTCGAGCATGGCGTCGTTGACGACATCACCGTTGCCGTCCACCACTTGCCCGCTGATGGCCACGCGTTCGCCAAGGGTGGCCGGCACGGTCAGGTCTTCGCGGTTCAGCCAGGTCAGGCCGATGTGGTAATACGGTCCGACGGTGTGGGACGTGGTCGCATTGAGTGTCATCTCATTTCTCCATCGGCGTGGCGTCGCGGCCGCGCAGGACGATGTCCCAGCGGTAGCCGAGGGCATAGGAAGGAATGGTTTTTTCCAGGTCAAAACGGGCGATCAGGCGCTGTTTGGCCGAGGTGTCCGGCACGCAGTTGTAGATCGGGTCGTATTCCAGCAGCGGGTCGCCGGGGAAATACATCTGTGTGACCAGGCGCGTCAGCACGCTCGGGCCGAACAGGGAAAAGTGGATATGCGCCGGGCGCCACGCATTGTGGTGGTTGCCCCACGGGTACGCACCGGGCTTGATGGTCTGGAACTGATACCAGCCATCGGCGTCGGTAACGGTGCGACCGGTGCCGGTGAAGTTCGGGTCCAGTGGCGCATCGTGCAGGTCGCGCTTGTGGTTGTAGCGACCAGCGGCGTTCGCCTGCCAGATCTCCACCAGAATGCCTGGCACCGGCAAGCCATTTTCATCCAGCACGCGGCCATGAATGATGATGCGCTCACCTTGAGGCTCGCCCTCGTGCTGGGCCGTCAGGTCATTGTCCTTCTCATTGACCCGCTCGGCGCCGATGGTCGGGCCGGTAATTTCCGACAGCGAATGCGGCAGAAACACCAACGGCTGGGACGGCGAACGCAGGTTCGTCGACTGGTAGGCCGGGTGCAGGTAATCAGGTTGAGTGCCCGCTTGCGGGCGCCGGTATCCGGGCTTGTCACTCATGGAGCAATCCTCTCTTTTTAGATGCGTTCAATCGCCAGGGCCAAGCCTTGGCCGACGCCCACACACATGGTCGCCAGGCCTTTGCTGCCACCGGTTTTTTCCAACTGGTGCAGCGCGGTCAACACCAACCGCGCGCCGCTCATGCCCAACGGATGGCCGAGGGCGATGGCGCCGCCGTTCGGGTTCACCTGGGGGGCGTCGTCGGCAATGCCCAACTCACGCAGCACCGCCAGGCCTTGGCTGGCGAAGGCTTCATTGAGTTCAATGACGTCAAAGTCAGTGACCGCCAAACCGAGGCGCTCCACCAGCTTGCGCACCGCCGGCACCGGGCCAATCCCCATCACACGTGGTGCGACACCGGCGCTGGCCATACCCAGTACGCGCGCGCGGGCGGTCAGGCCGTGTTTTTTCACCGCGTCGGCGGAGGCGAGTATCAGTGCCGCCGCGCCATCGTTCACGCCAGAAGCATTACCGGCGGTTACGGTCTTGTCCGGGCCATTCACTGGCTTGAGTTTGGCCAGGGCTTCCAGGGTGGTGTCCCGTGGATGCTCATCGTGTTCCACCACGGTCTCGCCCTTCTTGTGCGCAACCCGCACCGCAACGATTTCTTCAGCGAAGAATCCGGCAGCCTGCGCGGCGGCAGTGCGTTGCTGGCTGCGCAGGGCGAAGGCGTCCTGGTCGGCGCGAGACACGTTGTAATCATCGGCGACGTTATCGGCGGTCTGCGGCATCGCGTCCACGCCGTACTGGGCCTTCATCAACGGGTTGATAAAACGCCAGCCGATGGTGGTGTCTTCCAGCTTCATGTTGCGTGAAAACGCCGCATCGGCCTTGCCCATCACGAATGGCGCGCGGGACATCGACTCAACGCCACCGGCAATCGCCAGCTCCATTTCGCCGCTGGCAATGGCGCGGAAGGCCGTGCCGATGGCGTCCATGCCCGAGGCGCACAGGCGGTTGAGGGTCACGCCGGGAATGCTCTCTGGCAGGCCCGCCAGCAACAGCGCCATGCGCGCAACGTTGCGGTTGTCTTCGCCGGCCTGGTTGGCGCAACCGAGGAACACTTCGTCGACGGCCGACCAGTCCACCGACGGGTTGCGCTCGATCAGTGCCTTGATCGGCAAGGCCGCCAAGTCATCGGCGCGCACCGTGGACAGGCCCCCGCCAAACCGGCCGATAGGCGTGCGGATGGCATCACAGATAAATACCTCGCGCATCAGGCTTCTCCTGGCGCTTGGCCATGGGCGGCCGCGGTGCGGGCTTCAAGGTCACGCAGGGCGGTCAGTTCGACCTCAGTCGGTTCGTCGGTCGTTTCCACGTGATCGGCAAACCGAATCGCCCAGCCGGTGGCCGCGACCACTTGCTCACGGGTTACGCCAGGGTGCAGCGCGGTGACCACAAACTCATGGCTGCCCGCTTCCGGTTCCATGATGCACAGGTCGGTAATAATCCCTACGGGACCGGCGCCCGGCAGGCCCAGGCGTTTACGTGAATCGCCGCCTTCGCCGTGGCCGACCGAGGTGATGAAGTCGAGCTTGTCGACAAACGAACGCGCCGACTGCTTGAGGATGATCAGCACGCTCTTGGCCGAACCGGCAATCTCCGGCGCACCACCGGCACCCGGCAGGCGCACTTTGGGCTGGTGATAATCGCCGACCACGGTGGTGTTGATATTGCCGAAGCGGTCGACCTGGGCGGCGCCGAGAAAACCGACGTCGATGCGTCCGCCTTGCAGCCAGTAGCGAAAAATTTCACCGGTCGGCACCACGGTGTCGGCGGTTTCGGCCAGCTCGCCGTCGCCGATGGACAGTGGCAACACGCTAGGCTTGGCGCCAATCGGGCCGGACTCGTAGATCAGCACCACGTCGGGCGACGAGGTCAGGCGCGCCAGGTTGGCGGCTTTAGAGGGCAAGCCGATGCCGACAAAGCACACCGAGCCGTTCTTGAGGCGACGCGCGGCGGCGACGGTCATCATTTCATTGGTCGAGTAAGCCATTACTTGGCCTCCTGCGCGTTGGCCAGCTTGGCCTGGAATTCACGGAAGTCGGCGGTGCCGTGGATGTATTCGTCGATCCAGGCGGTAAAAGTCCCACGGTCGCGGGCGATCGGGTCCCACGCCTGATAGAAGCGGTTGTCACGTTCGTTGTAACCGTGAGCGTAGGACGGATGCGCGCCACCCGGTACATGACACACCGCGGTCAGGGCCCAGGTCGGCAACACACAGCTGTTCATCGGTGCATTCAGGTCGTCGACGATTTCTTCGACGGTGACGATGCAACGCTTGGCGGCCAGCGCCGCTTCCTTTTGCACACCGAGAATGCCCCAGAGCAACACATTGCCCTTGCGATCGGCCTTTTGCGCGTGGATCACAGTGACGTCCGGGCGTACCGACGGCACGGCCGCCAGCACTTCGCCGGTGAACGGGCAGGTCACGGTTTTGATCAGCGGGTTGACCTTAGGCAAGTCGGAACCGGCGTAGGCACGCAACACCGCGAACGGCAGGCCCGATGCACCGGCGACGTAGGCATTCGCCAGGTCGGCGTGGCTGTGTTCTTCGATCTCCAGCGGCTGCGGCCATTGTTTCTCGACCGCGTCGCGCAGGCGATGCAAGGAGCCCACACCCGGGTTGCCGCCCCAGGAGAAAATCAACTTGCGGGCGCAGCCGGCACCGATCAACTGGTCGTAGATCAGGTCAGGCGTCATACGCACCAGCGTCAGGTCTTTCTTGCCCTGACGGATGATTTCATGACCCGCCGCCGTAGGGATCAGATGGGTGAAGCCTTCCAGTGCGACGGTGTCGCCATCGTTCACGAATTGCTTCACCGCGTCACGCAGCGCAAGAATTTCAGCCATGGGGTTCGGGCTCCCGGTGTTGATCGAAAAAGGCGCTGAGGTGGCGCCGAAGTGCTTGAAGATTAAGCCGGGGCATGGGGCCGAACAATCCGATAATCGACGGAGTGTTCGATTATCGAACGAATTGTTGCCTAGCTAATCTTTCGTGCAAAGCAGCCAGTTCAACTGCCAACCGTCAATGTGGGAGCTGGCTTGCCTGCGATTGCATCAACTCAATTTGCCTGCTGGACCGAGTCGTCTGCATCGCAGGCAAGCCAGCTCCCACATCGCCTCGTGGCTGCTACAAAATCGTGTCAGACCTCAGGTCGCGTCCGCATGGCTGACGATGCCCTTGATCAGCACGGCAGCCGTGGCCAATGCCGCTGGAATCACCAGCGCGGTGAGTACCTGCTCGAAGTTCCAGCCCAGCCCCAGCAACGTCGCGCCCATCCACGCGCCGAGAATCGCGCCGAAGCGGCCGATGCCGAGCATCCACGACACACCGGTCGCGCGGCCTTGGGTGGGGTAAAAGCGTGCGGCTAATGAGGGCATTGCCGATTGCGCACCGTTGACGCACATGCCGGCCACCAGCACCAAGGTCGCCAGTAAGGTGATGTTGCCCAGGCTCTGCCCCACCGCGTAGGCAAACACCCCGGCCAGCAGGTAAAAAGTACCGATGACCTTGTGAGGGTTGAACCGGTCCATCGCCCAGCCCACGCCGACCGCACTCAATACGCCACCAAACTGGAACAATGCGCCGATAAACGCGGCCTGTTCCATGCTGGCGCCACTGTCACGCATCAAGGTCGGCAGCCAACTGGTCAGCAGGTAAACAATCACCAGACCCATGAAGTAAGTGAGCCACAGCAACAAGGTGCCGGCGCTGTAAGTGCCGGAGAAGATCACCGCAAACACGTTGCGCGCCTTGACGGTTTTTTGCTCCGGCACGCTGAAGCTGGTGGCCTGGGCGACGAGGTTGGGCTCGATGGGCGACAAGGTCTTGCGCACTTTGTCAGTGCCGCGATTGCGCACCACGAGATAGCGTGCCGATTCTGGCAGCCACACCAACAGCACCACCGCCAGGATCAACGGCAGGATGCCGCCGATCATCAACAGGCTGTGCCAGCCGAACGCAGGAATCAGCTTGGCCGAGATAAACCCGCCACCGGCCATGCCCAGGTTGAATCCGCAGAACATGCTGGTCACCAGCAGCGACTTGTGGCGCTCTGGGGTGTATTCGGAGAGCAAAGTAGTGGCATTCGGCATGCCCGCCCCCAGGCCCAGCCCCGTGAGGAAGCGCAACACCAGCAACTGGTCGACGTTGGTGCTGTAGGCCGACGCCAGGCTGAACGCGCCAAACACCAGCACCGCACTCACCAGCACCACTTTGCGCCCGAAGCGGTCGGCCAGCGGGCCTGAACCCAACGCGCCAAACACCATGCCGATCAACGCAGCGCTCATCACCGGGCCGAGGCTGGCGCGGTCGATGCCCCAATCCTGGGACAGCGCGGGCGCAATAAAGCCCATGGCGGCGGTGTCGAGGCCGTCGAGGAAAACGATAAGGAAACACAGGATCACCACACGCCACTGATAACGTGACAGCGGCTGGGCGTTGATAAAGGACTGCACGTCCAGGTTAGTACCGACAGAGGGCTGGTTCATTATTGTTATTTCCACACCGATGGGCGGGCGAACGGCCTGGGGCCGTCATTATTATTGGGGCGCGCTAGAGCGCTGCCGCACAGTAATAAGCCTGGGGAAACACCGTCAATTGATCAGGCCGGGTTCTGTGCGGTGACCGAACACTTAGGCAAATAGCTGGGCACTCAACTCACGACTGGCGCTGAGCATGCTCGGCAGGAAACGCTGTTCCAACTCACTGCGGCTGACCCGTCCGGCATGGGTGCTGACATTCAACGCAGCCAGCACCTGGCCGGACGCGTCGTACACCGGCACCGCAATAGAGCGCAAGCCCTGCTCCAGTTCCTGGTCGACGATGCACCAACCTTGCTGACGCACCTGTTGCAGGCATTCGAACAAGGCTTCGGGGGTCGTCAGGGTGCGGCTGGTTTTGGTTTGCAGGTCGGCGTGATCGAGGTAGTCCTGCAGCGAGGCATCATCCAACGCCGCGAGCAGGATGCGGCCCATGGACGTGCAATACGCCGGCAGGCGCCCGCCCACCGACAGGTCCACCGAAATCAAGCGTTGGGTGGTGGCGGAACGGGCGATATAGAGGATGTCGTCGCCTTCCAGGGTCGCCATGTTGCAGGCTTCGTGCAGTTGCTCGCTCATGCGGTCCAGGTACGGCTGGGCGGAGACCGCCAGGGGTGTAGAGGATAAATAGGCATGGCCCAGTGTCAGGACTTTGGGCAGCAGCGAGTAAGTGCGTCCGTCGGTGGTGGCGTAGCCGAGCTTGATCAACGTATGCAGGCAACGGCGCACGGCAGCGCGCGGGATTTCTGTGCGGTGGCTGATTTGGGCGATGGTCAGGTGGCGTTTGCGCTCCTGAAACGCCTGCACCACCGCCAAGCCACGGGCCAGCGAGGTCATGAAATCCGGATCACCGGTAAACGCCTGGATGCGCTTGGCCGGAGAAGCCACGATCGGCGGCGCCACTGACGCGAAGGAGTTGCGCAATTGATCGTTCATTTCAGGGTCCTTTCTCTTATTTTTCAACCGCTGGGAGGGTTGGCCGCTATTACAAGCCGCGCTGACCTTGATGTACAAGGCTGGGGCCGCATCATTGGGCGATTATCGGACGATCATTCGATAATCGCAATTTGTCCGACACGCCGAGCACCGATACTGCACGAGGGATCCATACAGTTGACGTACTCATACGTGACATTTAGTTGAGTGCAGACTTTATGACGCCCGCTTTTCACAATTACTGACGCGAGCATGTAACAAAACCCTCACACGACGTTGACGCTTTTTAACTTCATGGTGATAGTGTTATTCAAATGCGCCGCTATAATGCAGCTTGTGCAGAGGTCAGCCCGGTATCGATATCGGGATTGGAGCTCGCCAGGCGTTGCGCAATGTGCATCACCGGTCACAAGTAACCGCTTAAAAGATAGGCCCTTGGTTCCTCTTTCAAACTTGAACGGCTACGTTGTTCAATTTGAAATAACCCGAGGACGACTTTCAGGCCTAACGCTGCACAATCAATAACTCAACTCAATTAGGTAACACTGTGACGAAAGACGAACTGCGCGCGGAACTTGAGCGCCAGGAGCAACGTTACAAGGACGTTTACGGCGGGGAAGTCACCACCTACGCCGCCCAGCCTGAGCCCGAGCGCAAGCCGTGGCGCAAGCGAGCCAGCTTGCTGGATCAGGCATTTGCCCAGGAAATCCAAAAGATTGAACAGGAACTCAAAACCGAAGAGCCATAAGCACTTCGATTTGAGCGCCAAGGTTTTGCCACCACCGCTGGCGCATTGCCAGCGGTGGGCGACCTGATTTTCATCAGGCACCTACAGCCTTGAGCGAAATTTCGTACAAATGTTTCAAACGTGACATTTCGGTCAAAAAAACCCGCCTTTCGGGCCGCGCGCTTTATAAATCAAAGACTTGCCAAAGCCCCGAAAACCCTGGGATGCGCCCCTTTGCGCGAAGTTTTTTCAGTGAAGATTGCGACCGATGAGCAGCTAGTGCATCGATTACTGAGGTTTTCTGGCATAATCGCGCCCCCTTACGACCGGGTCAGAAAACCTTCATGATCGATTTATTCAGCGGACTGGATGCTTGGGTTCTAGTGAGCCTGTTGCTCGCCCTGGCCTTTGTCCTCGCCTTCGAGTTCATCAATGGCTTTCATGACACCGCTAACGCGGTGGCCACAGTCATCTATACCAAAGCCATGCCGCCGCACCTGGCCGTGTTCTTCTCCGGGGTGTTCAACTTCCTCGGCGTGTTGCTCGGCGGTGTGGGTGTTGCCTATGCCATCGTGCATTTGCTGCCGGTGGAGTTGCTGATCAATGTGAACACCGGCCATGGTTTGGCAATGGTCTTCTCATTATTGGCAGCGGCGATTACCTGGAACCTGGGCACCTGGTACTTCGGTATCCCGGCCTCCAGTTCCCACACGTTGATCGGCTCGATCCTCGGTGTCGGCCTGGCGAACGCCCTGATCAACGATATTCCCCTGGCTGACGGTGTGAACTGGCAGAAAGCGATCGATATCGGCGCGTCCCTGGTGTTCTCGCCGATGGCCGGTTTCCTGGTCGCAGCCTTGGTGCTGATCGGCCTGAAATGGTGGCGCCCACTGTCGAAAATGCACAAGACCCCAGACCAGCGCCGCAAGCTCGACGACAAGAAACACCCGCCGTTCTGGAATCGTCTGGTGCTGGTGATTTCGGCCATGGCCGTGAGCTTCGTGCACGGCTCCAACGATGGCCAGAAAGGTATCGGCCTGATCATGCTGGTGCTGATCGGCATCGTGCCGGCACAGTTCGTACTCGACCTGGGCAGCACCACCTATCAGATCGAGCGCACCCGTGACGCCACCGTGCACTTGAGCCAGTTCTACCAGCGTAACAACGCCACCCTCGGCGAGTTCCTGGCACTGGGCAAAAGTGTGAAGGATGACCTGCCGGGCAAGTTCCAGTGCAACCCGCAGCAGACCGAGCCCACTATCAGCGCGCTGATGGAGACCTTGAAAGGTGTCTCGGACTACCACTCGCTGACCTCCGAACACCGTATTGAAGTGCGCCGCTACCTGCTGTGCCTGGACGACACCGCGAAGAAAGTCGGCAAGCTGCCAGGCCTGGATGCGCGTGAGAAGTCCGACCTGGACAAGCTGCGTAAAGACCTGACGGCCACCACCGAGTACGCGCCGTTCTGGGTGATTCTGGCGGTCGCGCTGGCCCTGGGCCTGGGCACCATGGTGGGTTGGAAGCGCGTAGTGCTGACCATCGGTGAGAAGATCGGCAAGCAGGGCATGACCTATGCTCAGGGCATGTCGGCGCAGATCACCACGGCGAGCATGATTGGCCTGGCGAACATCTTCAGCCTGCCGGTTTCCACCACCCATGTGCTGTCGTCCGGTGTTGCCGGGACCATGGTTGCCAACAAAAGCGGCCTGCAAGGTGGCACCGTGAAGACCATTCTGATGGCTTGGGTGTTGACCTTGCCGGCAACCGTGGGCCTGTCGGCCGGGTTGTTCTGGCTGGCGTCCAAGGCGCTGGGCAGCTGATAAGCTGCTGTTGAAAAAAAGGCGTGATCCGATAAGGATCACGCCTTTTTTTATCTCCGCAGATCGTTCCCACGCTCTGCGTGGGAATGCATCGGGTGACGCTCAGCGTCACAACTACAGGTGCGGGACGCAGAGCGTCCTCGGCGGCATTCCCATGCGGAGCGTGGGAGCGATCACATTAAATAGCAGACAAAAAAAAGGGCGACCGAAGTCGCCCAAAATGCCTTGCGTGCTCATGTAACCCGGAAGAACTTACGGTTCTTTACGCTTATTAGCGTCCTTCCAGATAAAAATCCCGAATCCTACAAAAAACAGCACCATGAGGCTGACAGTCAGCACCCCGGCAAACACCACATTATCGAAAAACATGACCGGCCTCCTGCTCGTGCCCTGTTGCGATAGGGCTAAGTTAACGGAGAAGGCGGATTGGAAAATTGACGGGGATCAATGTCGCCCGCAACGGGGCGTAAAGAAGGGCAATAACTGACCTGCATCAACAGATGCAGGTTGTTTCAACGCTTTTTCGGCTTTTTCTTTGGCTTTTTCTTAACGTTGCCCAGTGGCATCGCTTGTTCAAACGCCTGACGAACTTCATTCAGGCGCTTGTCATTCAAGTCATGCACACGCTTGGCACGTTCGGCATTCAGGTCGATCAGCTTGTCGTCATCACTCATGGCTTGGCTTACGTCGTGGCGGGAATAGCTCAATAATGCGGCCTCGTCCGCCCGACGGCAAATCAGCGGGCGACAAAATGCAGGTCGTCGCTCAAAATCGGCACTTTCCACCCTACCCTGCAGGAGCCTTCAGGTGGCATTGCACAAGGACCTTCCGCCGCTGCTGGCCCTGCGCGCCTTCGAGGCCGTTGCGCGGCATTTGAGTTTTATCAAGGCGGCGAACGAGTTATCGGTGACCCAAAGTGCCCTGAGCCACCAAGTGCAGAAGCTCGAACAGCATTTGGGTAAACCACTGTTTATCCGACGCACCCGTGCGATTGATCTGACCGCCGACGGTCAACGCTACTACGACGAAATACGCCCCGCCCTCGACGCCATCGCCGCCGCCACCCGCGCGCAAAAGACCGCGCCCAGTTCCACCGTGCTGCGCGTCGGCCTGCTCGCCTCCTTCGCCACCCTGTGGCTGGCTCCGCGCCTGGCGGGGTTTCTTAACCGTTACCCGCATATCCAGGTGGAGTTGCTGCCGTCGATTCAATTGGCCAACGTCGCCGCCGCCGAGGTCGACCTGGCCATCCGTTATGGCAAGGGCGACTGGCCCGATGTACACGCCACGCGGTTGATGCCTGAAGTGATCTCGCCGGTGTGCAGCCCGGCTTTCAAGGCCAGCCACGTGCACAACGGCGCGCTGTTGATGGCCACCTCGCACCGGCCTTTTGAGTGGACCGATTGGTCCGCGCATTATCAAATCGACCTCGAGCGCCACCCCCGCGTGATGTTGCACGACTACAACATCGTGGTCGAAGCTGCCGTGGCCGGCCAGGGCATCGCCATGGGTCGGCACCGTTTGATCGAGCGCAAATTGCAGGACGGCAGCCTGGTGCAAGCCTTTGACTGGCCGCCCTATCACAGCGAAATTGGCTACTGGCTGATCGCGCCCCAAGGCCCCGCCAGTGAGGCGGCCGAATGCTTCAGCCAGTGGTTGAAGGAAACCTGCAGCGACGCGTGAGTTATTTCGATACGTCGAGTGAGTTCTATCCGTTTGTCGCCCATTGTCGCAGCCAACATGCTGAAACCTACTTCACTCAAGAGGTTCCACCATGAGCGACTCTATCCGCCAACGCGTACACGCCCTTGGCCTGACACTGCCAACGCCCAGCCAGCCGGCGGCCAATTACATCAATTATGTGATCAGCCAGAACCAGTTGTTTATCTCCGGGCAAATTCCCATGGTCGACGGCAAGCCTGCCTACATCGGCCGGTTGGGCGAGTCCCTCAGCGATGCAGAAGGTGCCCAGGCGGCAGAGCTGGCGGCGCTGGGCCTGTTGGGGCAGCTGAGCGATGCGGTCGGTGATGACCTGTCGCGCGTGGTGCGCATTCTGCGCCTGGGCGTGTTCATCGCCAGCAGCGGCGACTTCCAGCGCCAGAGCGTGGTCGCCAACGGCGCGTCAAACCTGGTGGTGAACGCCCTGGGCGACAAGGGGCGGCATGTACGCACCGCCGTCGGTGTATCCAGCCTGCCAGCCGGCGTGGCCGTGGAGGTAGACGCGATTTTCGAGCTGCAGCCGTGAGCCCGCTCGACGTCCAGCACCTGCGCGATGGCACGCCCGGCTGTCAGTCGGGCATCGTGCACTTCAACCACGCCGGTGCCTCGCTGCCCAGCCAGGCCACCCTGGATGCGATCATCGACCAGTTGCAACGCGAAGCCCGCGACGGCCCGATGGAAGCCGGTGAACATGGCGCCATCCTGGTGGAAAAAGCCCGGCGTGCAGCCGCGCAATTGCTGAATGCGCCGACCGCTTCGATCGCCTTTGCCAGCAGCGGCTCCACCGCCTGGAGCATGGCGTTTCAGGCGCTGGGCCCGTGGCAGCCGGGCGAGCGTATTCTGGTCGGCCGCCATGAATGGGGTGGCAACCTGGCGAGCATGCAACTGGCGGTGCAAGCCGGTGCTCGAATTGAAGTGATCCCGTGCGATGCAACCGGCGCGGTCTGCCCGAAGGCGCTGGAGTCGATGATCGATGCCAGCGTCAAGTTGATCGACCTGACCTGGCTGCCGGCCAACGGCGGCCTGATCAACCCGGCCCAGGCAATCGGCGAAGTGGCCAGGCGGCACAACATCGCCTACTTCATCGACGCTGGTCAGGCCGTCGGCCAGTTGCCGGTGGACTTGCAGGCGCTGCACTGCGATGTGCTCAAGTCGGCCGGGCGCAAACACTTGCGCGGGCCACGCGGCACGGCGTTGCTGTATGTGCGGCCGGATTTTCTCCAGCAGCTCAACCCCGCTCAGCGCGATGTGTTCTCGGCGCCCTGGACCGCCGACGGGTACGACCTGCGCGATGACGCCCGGCGCTTTGAGACCAGCGAAGTGTCCTACGCCTTGCTCGCCGGCTTGGGCAATGCGTTGCAGGAGGTCAATCGACTGGGCGTGGAACACACGTGGGAAAGGGTTTTGCAGCTCAGCGGGCGAATCCGTGAAGCATTGCGTCAGATTCCGGGCGTTTCCTTGCACGACCTGGGCGCGAGCCACTCAGGCTTGATCGCCTTCAACCTCGCCGGCTGGGATGCGTTCGAACTCAAACGGCGGCTGGGGTTGAAACGCATCAACATCGGCGCCAATGGCGTGGCCTACACCCCGTTGGATATGCAGGCGCGAAATCTTACGAGCATCGCGCGCATTTCCGTCAGCCCGCTCAACACCGAACACGACATCGAACAGCTGATCGCCGCGCTGCGCGAATTGCGCGACTAAACCTCGACGTCCACCCACAGGCCCTGGCGCGGCGCATCTTCGATCAGCGGCACTACCGGCACGGTGTTATCGGCGTTGAGCACATCGCCGGGGATCGCCAGGTGTGCGTCGGGGTCTTCGTCGGCTTCGCGGCGACGTTTCTGCTGCTCCTGCTGGCGGCGCTGTTCTTCACGCAGCAGCAAGGTCGACTGCTCGGCATCGCCCTTTTTCAGGTCGATGGTGCTTTCGCTGGAGCCCGCCTGGACTGGCACCACGGGCGGGATATCCGGCTTCTGGCGCACCGGGTCAAGTTGTGACGTGACCGGCACAACGCTGACGGGCAGCATGGGTGGCAGCATAATTTTATTCTCCTGATCAACAGGCTGTCGGCGGGTGGCAGGGCGACTTGAGCGCAAGCACGCCAAGCTGTGACCCAGTCGACACTCGCAAGTGCCTGCCACCCGTCGATCCAGCTTCCGAAGCCTGCTGCTAACGGAGTAGCTTTTGTCAGAGTCCTTTTTATCAGAGCGCTTTTTTATCAGAGCCCTTTTTATCAAAGCCCTTTTTATCAGAGCCCCTTTTATCAGAGTCCTTTGGCTCAGACGCTTGTTCCGTTAAGATAGTCGGCTTTTTCACGGCGGGAGTCAGGCAGCATGGCGCAGCAGTATCAACCGGGGCAACGCTGGATTAGTGACAGCGAAGCAGAGCTGGGGTTAGGCACCGTTCTGGCACAGGACGGGCGCTTGTTGACCGTGCTCTATCCGGCCACTGGCGACACTCGTCAGTATGCGCTACGGAATGCGCCCCTCACTCGCGTGAGGTTTTCGCCGGGTGACAGCATCACCCATTTCGAAGGCTGGAAAATGACCGTACAGGAAGTCGACGACGTCGACGGCCTGCTGGTCTACCACGGCCTCAATGGGCAGAACGAGCAGGTCACCCTGCCGGAAACCCAACTGTCCAACTTCATCCAGTTCCGCCTGGCCAGCGACCGCCTGTTCGCCGGGCAGATCGACCCGCTGGCCTGGTTCTCGCTGCGCTACCACACGCTGGAACACACCAGCCGCCAATTGCAGTCTTCGCTGTGGGGCCTGGGCGGCGTGCGCGCGCAACCTATTGCTCACCAACTGCACATCGCCCGTGAAGTCGCCGACCGTATCGCGCCGCGGGTTTTGCTGGCGGACGAAGTGGGCCTGGGCAAGACCATCGAAGCCGGCCTGGTGATCCATCGCCAACTGCTGTCGGGCCGCGCCAGCCGCGTGCTGATCCTGGTGCCGGAAAACCTGCAGCACCAGTGGCTGGTGGAAATGCGTCGCCGCTTCAACCTGCAAGTCGCGCTGTTCGACGAAGAACGTTTCATCGAAAGCGATGCCACCAACCCGTTCGAAGACACCCAGTTGGCCCTCGTGGCCCTGGAATGGCTGGTGGACGACGAGAAGGCCCAGGACGCGCTGTTCGCTGCCGGCTGGGACTTGCTCGTGGTCGACGAAGCCCACCACCTGGTCTGGCATGAAGACAAAGCCAGCCCGGAGTATTCGCTGGTCGAACAGCTTGCCGAGGTGATTCCCGGCGTGCTGCTGCTCACCGCCACCCCGGAACAACTGGGCCAGGACAGCCACTTCGCGCGCCTGCGCCTGCTGGACCCGAACCGTTTCCACGACCTGCACGCCTTCCGCGCCGAGAGCGAGAACTATCGCCCGGTGGCCGAAGCCGTGCAGGAGCTGCTGGATAAAGGCCGCCTGTCGCCAACCGCGCACAAGACCATCCAGGGTTTCCTCGGCGACGAAGGTGAAGCGCTGCTCACTGCCGTCAACGATGGCGACACCGAAGCCAGCGCGCGCCTGGTGCGTGAGCTGCTCGACCGCCACGGCACCGGCCGCGTGCTGTTCCGTAACACCCGCGCCGCGGTGCAGGGTTTCCCGGAGCGCAAGCTGCACGCCTACCCGCTGCCGAACCCGGACGAATACCTCGAGTTGCCGCTGGGCGAACACGCCGAGCTGTACCCGGAAGTCAGCTTCCAGTCGCAGCCGGATGTCGAGGAAGAGAACCGCTGGTGGCGCTTCGACCCGCGCGTCGAGTGGCTGATCGACCAGCTGAAGATGCTCAAGCGCACCAAAGTGCTGGTGATCTGCGCCCACGCCGAAACCGCCATGGACCTGGAAGACGCCCTGCGCGTGCGTTCCGGCATCCCGGCCACGGTGTTCCACGAGGGCATGAACATCCTCGAGCGTGACCGCGCCGCCGCCTACTTTGCCGATGAAGAGTTTGGCGCCCAGGTGTTGATCTGCTCGGAAATCGGCAGTGAAGGCCGCAACTTCCAGTTCTCTCACCACTTGGTGCTGTTCGATCTGCCGTCCCACCCTGACTTGCTGGAACAGCGGATCGGGCGTCTGGACCGGATCGGCCAGAAACATGTGATCGAGCTGCACGTGCCCTACCTGGAAACCAGCCCGCAAGAGCGCCTGTTCCAGTGGTATCACGAAGCGCTGAACGCATTCCTCAACACCTGCCCGACCGGCAACGCCTTGCAGCATCAGTTCGGCCCACGCCTGCTGCCGTTGCTGGAAAACGCCGACGATGGCGAGTGGCAAGCCCTGATCGACGAAGCCCGTGCCGAGCGCGAGCGTCTGGAACAGGAGCTGCACACCGGTCGTGACCGCCTGCTGGAACTCAACTCCGGCGGCGCGGGTGAAGGCGATGCACTGGTGGAAGACATTCTTGAGCAAGACGACCAGTTTGCCCTGCCGATCTACATGGAAACCCTGTTCGACGCCTTCGGCATCGACAGCGAAGACCATTCGGAAAACGCGCTGATCCTCAAGCCCAGCGAAAAAATGCTCGACGCCAGCTTCCCGCTGGGCGACGACGAAGGTGTGACCATCACCTACGACCGCAACCAGGCGCTGTCGCGCGAAGACATGCAGTTCATCACCTGGGAACACCCGATGGTGCAGGGCGGCATGGACCTGGTGCTGTCCGGCTCGATGGGCAACACCGCCGTGGCGCTGATCAAGAACAAGGCGCTCAAGCCGGGCACCGTGTTGCTGGAATTGCTCTACGTCAGTGAAGTGGTTGCACCGCGCTCCTTGCAACTGGGCCGTTACTTGCCACCGGCCGCCCTGCGCTGCCTGCTGGATGCGAATGGCAATGACCTGTCCGGCCGCGTGTCGTTTGAAACCCTGAACGACCAGCTGGAAAGCGTGCCACGCGCCAGCGCCAACAAGTTCGTGCAGGCCCAGCGCGACCAACTCACGCCGCGCATCAATGCCGGCGAAGAGAAGATCACCCCGCGCCACGCCGAGCGTGTGGCCGAGGCCAAGCGCCGTCTGGCGGCGGACACCGACGAAGAACTGGCGCGCCTGACCGCGTTGCAAGCGGTCAACCCGACCGTGCGCGACAGCGAGCTGGTGGCCCTGCGTCAGCAACGCGAGCAAGGCCTGGCCATGCTCGACAAGGCGGCGCTGCGACTGGAAGCGATTCGGGTGTTGGTGGCGGGTTGATAACCGCCCTGCCCCGTTAAGAAGAAGGCCCGCACACTGCGGGCCTTTTTTGTTGATCAAGCTACAGCCGCCGCAGCCGGAACCTCCACCGCCCCCAACCCATCCTTCATGCGCTTGGCATCGCGCACAAAGCTGCGCGAGGCCTGGAACAGAAACAGCATGGTCAAGAACAGCGCCACCGGGATCAGGTACATGGCGTCATGCAACCCGACCGCCTTGTACGCTTCAGTCATCTGCGCCGCGCCATCGGCGTACATCGCCGAATGGGCAAAGTGATCCGACAACCCGCCGACGACAATTGGCCCCATGCCACCACCGAGCAAATACAACCCGGCAAAGAACAGCGCCATCGCCGTGGCCCGCAAGCGTGGCTCAACCACGTCTTGAATCGCCGTGTACACGCAGGTGTAGAAGTTATAGGCAAACAGCCAGCCCACACTGAACAGCGCCACAAACACGCCAATCTCGATGCGCCCGGCGTGCAATGCCCAGGCGGTAGTGACAGTGGAGATGATCAAGCTGCACGCCGCAAACAGCAGCCGGCCATTGGCGACACGCTGATGAATCTTGTCGGCAATCCAGCCGCCCAAGGTCAGCCCGACGAGCCCGGTAATACCCACGATCACGCCAGTGGCAACGGCCGCTTCCTGCAACGGCATGAGGAAGTAGCGCTGCAACATCGGCACCAGGAACGAGTTACACGCGTAGGTGGCGAAGTTGAAGCACAGCCCGGCCAGCACCAGCCATAGAAAGGTCGGCACCGCCAGCACGCGGCGGATCGGGCGGTCGACGCGTTCCTGGGAAACCTGCACGGTTTCGGCCGCGCCGCGCTTGGGTTCCTTGATATAGAACATGAACACCGCGAGGATCATCCCCGGCACGGCGGCGATAAAGAATGGCGCGCGCCAGCTGTCGAACGCCTTGACCATCGCGCCGATGGTGAAGAACGCCAGCAGCAGACCCAATGGCAAACCGAGCATGAAAATGCCCATGGCGCGGGCGCGGCGGTGCGCCGGAAACAGGTCGCCAATCAGCGAGTTGGCCGCCGGCGCATAGCTGGCTTCGCCAATGCCAATGCCCATGCGCACCAGCAAAAAGGTCCAGAAGCTGCCGACCATGCCGTTGATCGCCGTCAGCCCGCTCCAGGCAAACAAGCCCCAGCCCATCAGTTTGCTGCGCGAACCGGTGTCGGCCAGCCGCCCGAGCGGCAGGCCGGCGATGGCGTAGACAATGGTGAAGGCGGTGCCGATGATGCCAAGCTGGAAGTCGCTCAGGTGCCATTCCATGCGGATTGGCTCGATGATGATCGCGGGAATGGTGCGGTCGAAGAAATTGAACAGGTTGGCGAGGAACAGCAGGAACAGAATGCGCCAGGCATTCGCCGCTTGGGTCGAGTTCTGCATGGGTCCGTCTCTTTTATTGTTATGAGAGCTGCGATGCCCGATGCATCCTGCCCGGTGTCTGCAACATAGTCAGGCAGCGGCCGGTTGTCTGTAATGATTCGTAAAGCTGATAGGGCATGATTTCACCCGGCTTCACGGGACTTTACCTACGAAAATATAAGTTCACGCCCCCCTTCCCAACGGCAACGCCACGGATAGAATGGCGAGCCTTCCTGTAATACCCAATCCTACTTTTCTTATCGATGACGCCCATGTCCGAAGCCAGTCCGTGTCTGAGTTGCGGTGCCTGCTGTTCACACTTTCGTGTGTCTTTCTTCTGGGGTGAGTGCGCCTCATCGGGGGGCACGGTGCCCGATGATCTGGTGGTGCAGATCAACCCCACGCGCGTGGCGATGATCGGCACCGACCAGAAACCTGCACGCTGCTGCAGCCTTGAGGGTGAAGTCGGCAAGGGCACCCGTTGCACCATTTATGAACAACGGTCGAGCCCGTGCCGCGAGTTCGACGCGTCCTGGAGCCAGGGCGAACAGAACGTCGATTGCGATACGGCACGTGCTGCCTTTGGCCTGCCGCCACTGCAAGCGCCTTTTGAGTTGGAGTTGCCGATCAGCGCTTAGCATCAAACGCTATGGCAGGCATGCCAAAATCATTCAGAGCAAAGTGCCATTATTCCTGGCAAATCCCGCGAGGCTTCTATACTCGAGGTCATAGGCCATTGCTGAAGGCAATGACGTACTGACTTCGACGGGACATGCTATGGAATGGCTAGGTATGCATTTTTTTACCGACCTTCCGGACAGCGGGCACTTATTACTCAATTGCAGTCATAACCCCTTTCTGGTGTTGTTGGCTTACCTGGTCGCTTGCGCGGCCGGGTTCGGCACGTTGGACATGGCTGAACGCGTCGGGCATGTCGAAGACCCCACCGCCCGTCGCCATTGGCGCTGGCTCGGCGCCGGTTGCCTGGCAGGCGGCATCTGGTCGACCCACTTCATCAGCATGCTGGCGTTCCAGGCGCCTATCGCCATTCATTACGAATTGCTCATGACGTTCGCCTCGCTGGTGATCGCATTGATTGCCTCGCTGTTTGCCATGCAAACCCTCAGTCATGCCCAACTGCGCTTTCATCAGTACCTGCTGGCCTCCATCTGGATGGGCCTGGGCATTGCGTTGATGCACTACGTCGGCATGTCGGCCATGCACTCCCAGGCGCAGGTGTACTTCGACTCGGGGCTGTTCATGGCGTCGGTCGGCATCGCGATTGGCGCCAGCCTGGCCGCGTTGTTGCTGTCGTGCTACCTGCGCAACGGCGCGGGCGTGTTCCATCAATTGCTCAAATACGCCGCCAGCCTGGTGCTGGGCGCCGGGATCTTGAGCATGCACTTCACCGGCATGGCCGCCATGCGAATGCTGGTGCCGACCGGTGCTGACCTGTCGTTGCCACTGGACAACAACCCGATTCAACTCGGCCTGTCGGTGGCCGTGATTACCTTGCTGGTAATCGGCAGCAGCGTCAGCGCGGCCCTGGCGGACAAAAAGCTGCAGCACAAGGAACGCGACCTGCGCCGGGTCAACGCCCTGCTCAGCGAACTCGACCAAGCCCGCGCCTCGCTGCAACAGGTGGCACACTTTGACGCGCTGACCAGCCTGCTCAACCGTCGCGGCTTCAACCAGATCTTTGCAGAGAAAGTTGCAGAAAAAACCGCCACTCACGGCATGATGGCGGTGATCTTCCTCGATATCGACCATTTCAAGCGCATCAACGACAGCCTGGGGCATGACGCCGGCGACCAGTTGCTCACCGTGCTGGCCGCGCATATCAAAGGCTCGGTACGCAGCCACGAGGATGTGGTCGCGCGGTTTGGCGGCGATGAGTTCTGCATCCTGATCAGCATTCACCATCGCGACGAAGCGCGGCACTTGGCGCAGCGCATCATGCAGAAGATGAAAGAACCGATCGAACTGGCCGGCCGGCGCATGGTGATGACCACCAGCATCGGCATCAGCCTGTTTCCCGAGGACGGCTTGAGTTGCGAAGAACTGCTGAAAACGGCCGACCTGGCGCTTTACCAGTCCAAGGACACCGGGCGCAACAGCCTCAACTTTTTCAGCTCCAACCTGAAAACCCGTGCGTTCCTCGAACTGCAACTGGAAGAGGAATTGCGCGCGGCCCTGCGTGGCCGCAATCAGTTGGTGTTGTTTTATCAGCCGATCTTCGACATGAAGCTCGGCAAGGTCACTCGGCTGGAAGCCCTGGTACGCTGGCAGCACCCGCAACACGGGCTGCTGGCCCCGGACCGGTTTATCGGAATTGCCGAAAACAACGGGTTGATTGCCGACCTGGACCACTGGGTGTTGCGCCAGGCATGCCACGATTTGAGCCTGTTGTCCGACCGCGGCTACACCGAGTTGACCATGGCCGTGAACTGCTCGGCGCTGAACCTGGCCCGTGACGAGCTGGCGGATGAAATCGAAGCCGCCCTGCGCTTCGCCGGGATTGCCGCCAACCGCCTTGAGCTGGAGGTGACCGAAAACGCGCTGATGGGCAATATCAGCAGTACCCTGGCGCTGTTGCGGCAAATCCGCGCCTTGGGCGTATCGCTGGCCATTGATGATTTCGGCACCGGTTACTCATCGTTGGCTTACCTCAAGCGCCTGCCGCTCAATACCTTGAAGATCGACCGTTCATTTATCCAGGACATTCCCAAGTCCACCGCCGATATCGAGATCGTCCAGGCGATTATTGGCATGGCCCACACCCTGCATTTGCAGGTTGTGACCGAGGGCGTGGAAACCCAGGCGCAATTTGAGCTGCTGCTCAAGCACGACTGCGATTTCATTCAAGGCTACTTGCTGAGCCCGGCGGTGCCCTTCAGTGACATCGTTGGCGTGATGCAGGGCATTCAGATGCGCAACCCGCTCTATCCCTTCAGCGTGGAAGGCAACAAGGACGCCCCTGCGCCGAAAGAGGCCAATCCAGGCCGTATCGGTCCCCCTTCTACCGTCAGGCCAATTCGCTGACGCCGAATATTTGGCATTTAGCCATCATTTGCCTAAAGAACGCCGACGAACGGCCGATTCATCGGAGTCCGGCCAGTATTCCCCTAGCACAACTGGGGTTAAACCCGACCGGCCCGGACTCAGACGCACTGTAAAGTCGCGAACTCTCATTCAGTGATGGCTCCCTGATTTTTTTGGCCATCCGTCCAGGTACATGGCGCCCAATGACTTCCAAAAATAACTCTGCCACCGTGGTATCCGACGTGTTGCCCACCGTTCCTGCGCAAAAACCCTCAGGCTCCAAGTCATTGAGCAACGCCCGCCCGCTGGCCACCCAGCAGTACCTGTACTTCACCGAAACCAACACCGACCGCATCCTCGACAACCTCGACGGCCTGCGCGACATGGTGTTCCCCAGCCTGCCCCAGCAGGAAGGCGATGGTGATGCGCGCAGTGAGCAAGAGTTTCCGTCGGTGTGCCTGATCGGCCTGGGCCGCTGCGGCTCCAACATTGCCTTGGACGTGGCGGAGCTGGTGTACAACGCGCGCAAGTTTTACCTCAACGAGTTCAGCACTGAAGACAAGTCGACAGACAAGGGCTACAGCCCCGCCCAGTGGATTCGCAACAACCTGCGCCTGGGCGGCGGCAAGGCCACCAAGCCGGTGTTCCTGGTGGAGCCATTGGTGATGCTGGGCGATTTGGACAAGGACATCGCCGGGCGCATCCGTTTCTCGCGCAAGGGCGAAAAAAGCGGGTTCCTGCGCGACTACAGCAAAATGAAGATCATGGACCTGTCGGAGGTGCATGCCGGTGGCGCCGGTAACGCGCCGATCCTCGGCCAGTACCTGGCCAAGATCATCCTCAACAAAGACACCCAGCGTTTTTCCAGCCCTGACTGGAAGATGATCCACTCGTACCTGATCGACTCCTGTGGCATCAAGGCCAACCAGTCGCGCCTGTACTTTTCGATCTTCAGCGCCGGCGGCGGCACGGGTTCGGGCATGGCCTCGGAATTCGGCCTGGCCCAGCAGCACTCGTATATGAACAAGACGTTCGACACCAAACCGGCCGACGAGCACGACAGCAAGAGCGGCCATGCCTTTGTGTTCGAGCCGATCTTCACCAGCGGCATTTGCGTGCTGCCGAATATTTCCGATCACCGCAGCGAAATGTCCGAGGCGTTGCACATCAACGCCGGGCGGCTGTTGTGCAAATACCTGTCGGAAGAATGGGATTTCTCATACAACTTCGACAACGAAGACAGCAGCGAGGCCAGCGTGAAAGGCCGCATCCGCCCGTGGAACGCGATGATGCTGATCTCCAACGACATCATGCGTTACGCCGAAGAGAGCGATGACGGCAATATCCAGAACATTGACGTCAATGCCATGGAAAAACACGCCAACCAATACATCTCACAGCAGATCTTCAACATCCTCACCGCCCAGGCGGTGACCACTGACTACGACCAGAACTACTTCCGTCGCGCCGGCATCGACATCGGCGAAACCATCCGCCTGGATGCCAACGACCTGTTTATGAGCCTGGCCGGGCCGGTGGCGATTGCTTATGCCGAGTCCGTGGTGCCGGAAACGCCGGCGCCGTCGAACGACAAGTTCAAGGTGTTTGATAAAGAGCCACAGCGGCTCAATATCGATGACCTGTTTTTCCGCTCGATTGATTTGCCGCACTTCAACAAGGTGACCCAGGCCATCGAGGGCATCAGCCTGTTGCCCATTGAGTCCAAGCGCTACAAGGCGTCTTTGGAGCAATACAAGAATTCCGGGTATGACGCGGCGGCGCTGCATGACCTGCACTTCTTCAAGAACTGCTCGTCGGTGGTGTCGATTGTGTCTTTGCCCAAGGATTACAAGCTGTCGTACATGGACTTGAACCGTCTCAAGACCCACCTTAACAGCCTGTTTCCCAACACGACGCTCAAGCGCTATGCGTTGGTGATCGGCGCGTCGGCCAACTTGTCGCTGACCACCTTGATCGCCAAGAGCCCATGCTTGTCGGATGATTTCCTCACGTTGATCGTGGCGTTTATCAAACGCTGCTTTGCGCGCAACCCGTACCGGTTTGATGACACGCTGGATAATTCGATTCTGGATTTCATCATCCATGAGGATTTCGACGAAGGCCGGATTGATGAGCTGCTCAATGAGTTCGAGAACCCGGCAAAAATCCTGGATACCAACTGGTATGCGATCAAGCCGATGTACGAGAAGAAGTATCGCGAACTGATCAACGACAAGGAGAAGTTTGTGTCGATTAACGATATTCGCCTGTCACGGGATTGCGTGAAGAAGGCGATCAAGTATCTGCGTGAGATTTATCGTCATCGGATTGGCAAGACCAAGGTGATTTCGTTGAATAACCATACCGGCAAGACGGCTTAAACCGAGTCGCGGCCATCGCAGGCAAGCCAGCTCCCACATTCGAACGGTGGACCCCGATCAAATGTGGGAGCTGGCTTGCCTGCGATAGCGGCCTGTCAGCCACTGCATACCTGCATCTTTGCCACACCCAGAAACAATTCCCCGAGCCTTCAGCCCCGCGCCAAACTGTTCCCGTGACGCGCACGTCACCCTCACCTGTGACCTTTCTCTACGGCAAGGTGCCATCACGGCGCCAGCGGTTACTCCGCTACACACTTGCGCCGACAAAAATCACGCACCTTTTTTGTGCGCTCTATTCTTGCACTGCCCTTTCCTGGATCAGAATCCACGGTGAAACCACCACTGCCCACAAGCTCGGATCACGCTCAACCAAGTCCAATGCCCGCGTTGCAGACACCTCGCCAAGGCTCCCCGCAGCCAGCCATGCAGCGACTTTGTCGCGGTTATCCTCGGCCATTCCCTCGGCCGCCTCGATCAAATCCAGGCCGGCGTCGACCCACAATAGGGCACCCTTGGCGAAGAACGGCTCAAGCTCCTTCCAGGATATTTCGGCGGTTTCACCGAGCAGCTTGGCATAGAGGGTGCTAGGTTCTTGCGTCATGGGAATTCACCTGAAGAAAAAATCGGCGCAATCATAACGTCGTGAGCCAGGCAGAAAAACCCAGTTGCAAATGAGTCAACGATCGAAAGTGTCAGGAAAGCCAAGGATTGCCCGAAAGTCTGGCATCACCCCGCCGCAATTCTGTCTTTTTCTTTCATTAAAGCGACACCCCCGGGTTTTGCCCCCAGCAGCCAGCTTTTCAAGCGATCAACCGGCGCTCTACACTGTACCGGTACAGTTGCCAGGGCATGCCGGGGGGATATCCGAGATATCTGATCCGGTTCTGCAGCTCACAAGGCCGCTAGAACTATAAAAAATACAACAGTAAGAGTGGAGCACTATGAATAAGGCTACTAAGCAGATTTCCAAACTGTTTGCCGCTATGGTCCTGGCTGGGGTTGCCGGCCATTCGTTCGCAGCCGACACCATCAAGATCGGCATCGCCGGGCCTAAGACAGGTCCAGTGACGCAATACGGCGACATGCAATTCATGGGTGCCAAACAAGCCATCAAAGACATCAACGCCAAGGGCGGCGTAGACGGCAAGATGCTTGAGGCCAAGGAATACGACGACGCTTGCGATCCGAAACAAGCGGTTGCCGTTGCCAACAAAGTGGTCAACGACGGCGTCAAGTTCGTGGTCGGTCACCTCTGCTCCAGCTCCACTCAACCCGCGTCCGACATCTATGAAGATGAAGGCGTGATCATGATTACCCCAGCCGCTACCAGCCCTGAAATCACTTCCCGTGGCTACAAGATGGTCTTCCGTACCATCGGCCTGGACAGCGCTCAAGGGCCTGCCGCCGGTAACTACATCGCCGACCACGTGAAGCCGAAAGTTGTTGCCGTTATTCACGACAAACAGCAATACGGTGAAGGCATCGCCACTGCCGTTAAACAGACCCTTGAGAAGAAAGGCGTCAAAGTCGCTCTGTTCGAAGGCATCAACGCTGGCGACAAAGACTTCGGCTCGCTGATCCAGAAGCTCAAGCAAGCCAACGTCGACTTCGTTTACTACGGCGGCTACCACCCTGAACTGGGCCTGATCCTGCGCCAAGCCAAGGAAAAAGGCGTGAACGCCAAGTTCATGGGCCCGGAAGGTGTGGGTAACGACTCCATCTCGCAAATTGCCCAGGACGCTTCCGAAGGCCTGCTGGTAACCCTGCCTAAATCGTTCGATGCAGACCCTGCCAACAAGGCAATCGTGGACGCGCTCAAGGCTGACGGCAAAGACCCATCCGGCCCGTTCGTGTTCCCGGCCTACTCGGCTGTGGAAGTGATCGCCGGCGGTATCACTGCCGCGAAAAGCGAAGACACCGCCAAAGTGGCTGCCGCCATCCACGCGGGCACCTTCAAGACCCCTACCGGCGACCTGAGCTACGACGCCAAGGGCGACCTGAAGGACTTCAAGTTCGTGGTCTACGAATGGCACTTCGGTAAACCAAAAACCGAAGTTTCCCCTCAGTAAGCCAGGCGTTACTGGTCCAACAAGCCCACTGTGAAAGCAGTGGGCTTTGTTTTACGAGGTTTATGAGCCTGTCACCCGCGATCCGGGCGCTGGCTCACCTGAAAATCTTAAAACCGTCACCAGCGGTTCGCTGGCAAACGCTTTGCGCAAATGTGCTCACAGAACACAGCGCAGGGCCGGAACATGACTCCACCAGTGAAATGCGTATCGGGTTTTTAGGAGCGCTGTAATGCCTGAGATCTATCATTTTTTCCAAACGCTGGTTAACGGCATGACCGTTGGCAGCACCTATGCCTTGATAGCCATTGGCTACACAATGGTTTACGGCATCATTGGAATGATTAACTTCGCCCATGGCGAGGTGTACATGATTGGTTCCTACGTGGCCTTCATCGCCCTTGCCGGGCTGGCCATGCTGGGTATCCATTCCCTGCCGCTGTTGATGACCGCTGCATTCCTTGCATCGATCGTCGTGACCAGTGCCTATGGCTACAGTATCGAGCGGGTTGCCTACCGTCCCTTGCGTGGCAGCAACCGTTTGATCCCGCTGATTTCCGCCATCGGCATGTCGATTTTCCTGCAGAACACCGTACTGCTGTCCCAGGACTCCAAGGATAAGTCCATTCCCAACCTGATCCCGGGGAGCTTCTCCTTCGGCCCAGGTGGCGCACAAGAAGTGCTGATTTCGTACATGCAGATCCTGGTCTTCGTGGTCACGCTGGTGGCCATGCTGGGCCTGACCCTGTTCATCTCCCGCTCCCGTCTGGGGCGCGCCTGCCGGGCCTGCGCCGAAGACATCAAGATGGCCAACCTGCTGGGCATCAACACCAACAACATCATCGCCCTGACCTTCGTCATCGGTGCTGCGCTGGCGGCCGTTGCGGCGGTGCTGCTGAGCATGCAGTACGGCGTGATCAACCCCAACGCCGGTTTCCTGGTGGGCCTCAAGGCCTTCACCGCAGCGGTATTGGGCGGTATCGGCAGTATTCCGGGCGCCATGCTCGGCGGGCTGGTACTGGGTGTGGCCGAAGCCTTCGGCGCCGACGTGTTCGGTGACCAATACAAGGATGTGGTGGCGTTCGGCCTGTTGGTTCTGGTGCTGTTGTTCCGTCCGACCGGCATTCTGGGCCGTCCGGAGGTTGAGAAAGTATGAGCAGATATCTTAAATCAGCGTTTTTCAGCGCTTTGCTGGTATGGGCCGTGGCCTTTCCGGTACTTGGCCTCAAGCTGAGCATTGTCGGCATCAACCTGGAAGTACATGGCACCGGTCCCGTGACCCTGACCATCATCGCCTTGTGCTCGGTGCTGATGTTCCTGCGCGTGCTGTTCAGCCAGCAAGTCGGCGCCCTATTGAAGGGTAACCGTGGCCCGCTGGTTTCGCCCAAGGTCAGCCAATTCCTGACCCTGCCGCGTACCCAGCGCTACATCATCATCGGCCTGATCGTGGCCGCGTTGATCTGGCCGTTCTTCGGCTCGCGCGGCGCGGTCGACATCGCCACCCTGATCCTCATCTACGTGTTGCTGGGCCTGGGCCTGAACATCGTGGTGGGCCTGGCCGGGCTGCTCGACCTGGGTTATGTGGGCTTCTATGCCGTGGGTGCCTACACCTACGCACTGCTCTCGCACTACCTGGGCTGGAGTTTCTGGGTTTGCCTGCCGCTGGCCGGCTTGATGGCGGCCACGTTCGGCTTCCTGCTGGGCTTCCCGGTGCTGCGCTTGCGCGGTGACTATTTGGCGATCGTGACCCTGGGCTTCGGTGAAATCATCCGTCTGTTCCTGCGTAACCTCACCGATATCACCGGTGGACCCAACGGCATCAGCAGCATCCCCAAGCCGACGTTCTTCGGGCTGTCGTTCGACCGCACCGCCGCCGAAGGCATGCAGACCTTCCACGAGTACTTCGGGATCGACTACAACCCGGTGAGCAAAGTGGTGTTCCTGTACCTGGTGGCGCTGTTGCTGGCACTGGCCGCGCTGTTCGTGATCAACCGCCTGCTGCGCATGCCGATCGGCCGCGCGTGGGAAGCATTGCGCGAAGATGAGATCGCTTGCCGTGCGCTGGGCATGAACCCGACAGTCATCAAACTTTCGGCCTTCACCCTCGGGGCAACCTTCGCCGGTTTCGCCGGCAGCTTCTTCGCCGCGCGCCAAGGCCTGGTGACCCCGGAGTCGTTCACCTTTATCGAGTCGGCGATCATCCTCGCCATCGTGGTATTGGGCGGCATGGGCTCGCAACTGGGCGTGATCCTGGCCGCGATCGTGATGATCCTGCTGCCGGAAATGATGCGTGAGTTCAGCGAATACCGCATGTTGATGTTCGGCGCCATGATGGTGCTGATGATGATTTGGCGTCCTCAAGGTCTGCTGCCGATGCAACGCCCACACATGGAGCTGCGCAAATGAGCCGCGAGATCCTGAAAGTCGAAAATTTGAGCATGCGCTTCGGCGGCTTGCTGGCGGTCAACGGCGTGGCCCTGACCGTGAAAGAGAAACAGGTCGTGGCGCTGATCGGCCCGAACGGCGCCGGCAAGACCACGGTGTTCAACTGCCTCACCGGTTTCTACAAGCCGAGCGGTGGCAGCATCCTGCTGGACGGCCAGCCGATCCAGGGCCTGGCCGGCCACGAAATCGCCCGCAAGGGCGTGGTGCGCACCTTCCAGAACGTGCGGCTGTTCAAGGACATGACGGCGGTCGAGAACCTGCTGATCGCCCAGCACCGTCACTTGAACACCAACTTCTTTGCGGGCTTGTTCAAGACTCCGGCGTTCCGCAAGAGCGAACGCGAGGCCATGGAATACGCGGCGTACTGGCTGGACAAGGTCAACCTCACCGAGTTTGCCAACCGCCCTGCCGGCACCCTGGCCTACGGGCAGCAACGTCGCCTGGAAATCGCCCGTTGCATGATGACCCGCCCGCGGATCCTCATGCTCGACGAGCCGGCGGCCGGCCTGAACCCCAAGGAAACCGAAGACCTCAAGGCGCTGATCAGCGTGTTACGTGAGGAAAACAACGCCACGGTGCTGTTGATCGAACACGACATGAAACTGGTCATGAGCATTTCCGACCATATCGTGGTGATCAACCAGGGCACGCCGCTGGCCAACGGGACGCCGGAGCAGATCCGCGACAATCCTGAAGTGATCAAAGCCTATTTGGGGGAAGCGTAAAATGCTGCAATTCGAAAACGTTTCCACTTTCTACGGCAAGATCCAGGCCCTGCACAGCGTCAACGTGGAAGTGCGCCAAGGTGAAATCGTCACGCTGATCGGCGCCAACGGTGCCGGTAAATCGACCTTGCTGATGACCCTGTGCGGTTCGCCTCAGGCCCACAGCGGCAGCATCCGCTACATGGGTGAAGAGCTGGTGGGCCAGCAGTCCTCGCACATCATGCGCAAAAGCATTGCGGTGGTGCCGGAAGGCCGTCGCGTGTTCTCGCGCCTGACCGTCGAGGAAAACCTGGCCATGGGCGGTTTTTTCACCGACAAGGGCGACTACCAGGAGCAGATGGACAAGGTGTTGCACCTGTTCCCACGGCTCAAGGAGCGCTTCAGCCAACGTGGCGGCACCATGTCCGGCGGCGAACAGCAAATGCTCGCCATCGGCCGCGCGCTGATGAGCAAGCCCAAGCTGCTGCTCCTGGACGAACCGTCCCTGGGCCTGGCACCGATCATCATCCAGCAGATCTTCGACATCATCGAACAGCTGCGCAAGGACGGTGTGACGGTGTTCCTGGTGGAGCAGAACGCCAACCAGGCCTTGAAGATTGCTGACCGCGCCTACGTGCTGGAAAACGGCCGGGTAGTGATGCAGGGCACGGGCGAGCAGTTGCTGACGGATCCGAAGGTACGGGAGGCTTACTTAGGCGGTTAAAAACGGTTGCTGTAGGAACCGGATCTAAATGTGGGAGCTGGCGTGTGTGGGAGCTGGCTTGCCTGCGATTGCATCACTGCGGTGTGTCTGACACACAGCGGTGACTGCATCGCGGGCAAGCCCGGCTCCCACACACGCCAGCTCCCACATTTGCTTTGTGGCGTCCTTAAATTTTGCATGTGTTGAAATTATTTTCGTCGCGCTTGTAACGAAATTCACCCTGCTGCCTCTAGTGGAGTAAGCAGGCAATCAAGCTCGCTACCTCAACCCACTGCTGGAGATACACCATGACCACTAAACTGTCCGCCGCTACCCTGATCCTGGCCCTCGGTTCTGCTCTGAGCCTGTCCGCAATGTCCAACATGGCCCACGCCGACGACGCCAAAATGGACAAATGCTACGGCGTCGCTGAAGCCGGCAAGAACGATTGCGCCGCAGGCGCCGGCACTACCTGCGCCGGCACCTCGAAAGTCAAAGACCAGGCCAATGCCTGGAAACTGGTCCCAGCCGGCACCTGCGGCAAAACCACCAGCTCCACCTCGCCGACCGGTTTCGGCCAGGAAGCTGCCTTCACCGCCAAGTCCTGATCCCTGCGCCGCCTGAGTACTGATGATGACGCTTTTACCTCAACACACGGTCTCACCGGCTCAGGTGCCCGGCCTCCCCAAGAGGGCCGGGCTGGGGCTGAAGAACGAGCACTTCATCGAAGTGCTCGAGACCTCGCCCGACATCGGTTTTTTTGAAGTGCACGCCGAAAACTACATGGTGGCCGGCGGCCCTTTCCATCACTACCTGGGTTTGATCCGCGAGCAGTACCCGCTGTCGCTGCACGGCGTGGGCCTGTCCATAGGCGGCGAAGGCCCGTTGAACCGTGAGCACCTGGCACGGTTGGCCACGCTGATCAACCGCTATCAACCCCACTCCTTTTCCGAACACCTGGCCTGGTCCAGCCACGGCCCGGTGTTTCTCAATGACCTGCTGCCCCTGGCCTACGATGCCGCCACCCTCAACCGGGTGTGCGAACACATCGATCAGGTACAAAGCACCCTCAAGCGGCCGATGCTGCTGGAGAACCCTTCGACGTATCTGCAGTTCCAACGCTCCACCCTGGACGAAACAGACTTCATCAGCGAGATCATCCGCCGTACCGGTTGTGGCCTGCTGCTGGACGTCAATAACGTCTACGTATCGTGCATCAACCACCAACGCGACCCACTTTCCTACATCGACGCACTGCCTTTGCGCGCAGTCGGTGAGATTCATCTGGCCGGTTTTGCCGAAGACACCGACAACCTGGGTGACCGCCTGTTGATTGATGACCACGGTGCGCCCATCGATAACGCCGTGTGGCAGTTGTACGAACAGGTCCTCACGCGCACCGGCCCGGTGGCCACGCTGATCGAGCGCGATAACCAGGTGCCGGCCTTCAATGTATTGCAAGCCGAAGCCCAACACGCCGACTGGCACCTGTCGCAGGTGAACGTATGAGCCATCACACCGCGTTTGCCAATGCCTTGGTCGACCCTGGCCAGGCGTGCCCCGAAGGCCTTTTCAGCAGCAACGGCGCCGACCCGGCCAGCCGCTTTGCGGTGTACCGCAACAACGTCCACAGCTCATTGGTCAACGCACTGGCGACGGCTTACCCAGTGACGCTGCAGTTAGTCGGCGATGAGTTCTTTCGTGCCATGGCTGGCCTGTTTATTCAGGCGTGCCCGCCCACCAGCCCGCTGATCAGCGAGTACGGCAGCGCATTCTCAGCGTTCATCCAGGACTTCGAACCCGCCGCCAGCGTGCCTTACCTGGCCGATGTTGCCAGGCTTGAGCGCCTGCGGGTGCGCGCCTATCACGCGGCAGATGCCGAGCCGCTGGAGCAGCACAGCATTCTTCAAGCGCTGCAAGGCCAGACCGACCTAGGAAAACTGCGCCTGCAACTGCATCCGTCCGTAGCCATATTGAACTCCACCTACGCGGTCGTGGCCGTTTGGGCTGCGCACCAGACCGACGGCGGCGTGGCCACCTTGAATCCCTGGCACGCCCAAAGCGCGCTGGTGTTGCGCCAAGGCCTGGCAGTGAAGGTGTTCGCCATCGACAGTGGTTCGGCCGCGTTCATCCACAGCCTGAACCACTGCACAGCGTTGGAAACCGCGGTGCAGCACGCCCTCGAAGCGTCCGCCGAATTCGACCTGAACCAATGCCTGACCCTGCTGATCAGCCACGACGCCATCACTCATTTGCATCCAGAACAAAAGGTATCGCCATGAACGCATCCCCTTCATGCCTGGTTAAACGGGCCATCGCATTGTTCGAGAAAATCCCCTACAGCCTGATCGCCTTTCTCGCGCGGTTTTCCATCGCGGCGGTGTTCTGGAAGTCCGGGCAAACCAAGGTCGAAGGCTTTGCCATCGATATCATCAACGGCACATTCCAACTTGGCGAACCCAAACTCGCCGCCTCGACGCTGCCGTTGTTTCGCAGTGAATACCACGTGCCCTTGCTGTCACCGGAAGTGGCCGCGCACATGGCGGCATTTGCCGAGCACTTTTTCCCGGTGCTGATCCTGGTGGGTTTTGCCACGCGGTTCTCGGCCCTGGCCCTGATCGGCATGACCCTGACCATTCAATTGTTCGTCTACCCGGAAGCCTACCCGACCCACGGCACCTGGATCGCCTTGTTGCTGCTGTTGGTCGCCAAAGGCCCGGGCTGCCTGTCCATCGACCATCTGATCGCGCGCCGCTACCGCTGAAGACGGTCCAGGGCTTCGCCGCTGCGCTTGAACCAGTCCACCAGGTAATCGGCCAGTACCTGAGTACGGCGCGGCAAGCCGCCCTGGTAAGGGTGAACCAAATACATCGGCATGCTTCGCGTCTGATAATCACGCAGGAGCCAGCGCAATCGGCCATCAGCCAATTCCGCAGGTAAAACGTAGGACGGCAGGCGGGCGATGCCGGCGCCCACCAGCGCGGCTTTTTTCAACAGGTTGTAGTGGTTGGAAGCAAACGTGCCGCTGACCCGCACACGCAGCAGTTCATGCTGCTGGTGATACAGCCATTCTTCACGGCCGCTGTAGTGGCTGTTGAGCAAGCAGGTATGCGTGGCCAAATCCGCCGGGGTCAGCGGTTCACCGTGCTGTTCCAGGTAAGCGGGGCTGGCGCAGGTCATCTCGTGCCAGGCCAGCAGCGGCTTGGCCACCAGGCGCTCATTTTCGATAGCCCCCGAGCGCACGCCCAAATCAAAACCATCGCGCGCCAGGTCTCGGTAGCTGTTATTCAATTCCAGCTCGATCTGCACCTGCGGATACTGCTTGGAAAACTCCAGCAGCAAGCCGTCGAAGAAGGTTTCCCCCAGCGACACCGGAACCGTCATACGCACCGGTCCGGCCAAATCGTCCTTGAGTCGTGCCAATGCCTGACGGGCGCGCTCCACCTGTACCACCAGTGCCTGAGCCTGGGGCAACAACGCCGCACCGGCTGCTGTAAGGCTGAGCTTGCGGGTGGTGCGATGCAGCAACACCACGGAAAACTGCGCCTCCAATTGGCTGATGCGCTTGGACAGCTGGCCTTTGCTGCACCCCAGTTGTTCGGCGGCTACGGTGAAACTGCCGGCTTCGATCAATACGGCAAACGCCGCCAAGTCATCCATCTCGCTCATGGACTGTTTCCATTTGAAAACCAAAGGTTGCCTATTAGCACGTTTATCCACCTTAAAAGCCACACTAGACTGAACCTTCACTTACCCCTGGAGGAACAGCATGATGAAAATCCTATTGATTGGTGCCAGCGGCACGGTCGGCTCGGCAGTCAAGGCAGAACTCGCCCAACGTCACGAGGTGATCAGCATCGGCCGCACCAGCGGCGACTTCCAGGTGGATATCAGCGACAGCGCCTCGATCCGCAAGCTGTTCGAACAGACCGGCAAGTTCGACGCCCTGGTCTGCGCCGCCGGCAGCGTGAACTTCGTGGCGTTGGGCGACATGAGTGAAAGCGATTTCGAACTGGGCCTGCGCGACAAGCTGATGGGGCAGGTCAACCTGCTGCTGATCGGCCGTGAGTACGCCAACGACGGCGCCTCGTTCACCTTTACCAGCGGCATCCTCAACCGCGACCCGATCCGCACCGGCGCCTCGGCGGCACTGGTCAACGGCGCGATTGACGCCTTCGTCAAAGCGGCGGCTATCGAATTGCCACGCGGCTTGCGCGTCAACTCCGTAAGCCCGACCGTGCTGCTGGAAGCCATGGGCAGCTACGCCCCCTACTTCCGTGGTTTCAAACCGGCTGCTGGCGCCGAAGTGGCATTGGCCTACGCGAAAAGCGTCGAGGGCTTGCAGACCGGCCAGACCTACATCGTGGGTTGAGAGGCAATTGCCTCACGCGAGAACTGAGACATCCATTCAATCACCAGGGCGCGGGGGACCAAAAGCCTGAACTCCCCGCCCAGCTCGCTGTGAACCATTGAAGTACTTAGCGGGTAACCGTCTACGTAGAGTGTCAGGTATTTGTTGATGGTAAGCAGCGTGATGGATTTTGTCCTTGCCCTGGCTTCAGGACTCAACGTGACGTTTACCTCAACGTAGTCCGGATCCGGGTTCTCGGCCCGTTTCAGCGACACCCAGATGTCTGTGAAGTCTGTAACTGACGAAAAGACGAGCCGGGCAGGTTCGTCCGAACAGGCCGCACTTGCCCAGAGCAGAAAGGCGCACAGGCTCCATTTGATATTCATTGAAATCCCCCCTCCAAAAACGTCGACACTCTTACGATTCCCCAACACTCACTGTAGGAAATATCTCAATTAGCAACGCGTCATTTCCCAGCGTGTTCCGAACACATCGTTCAAACCGGGTCCTGCACTTGTGATGCAGCGTCAGCCTGCGTAACGTGGCGGCACTTGTTTGGAGACCCGATAAATGCGCGCCGTCCGTACCCTTGCTCTGTTTGCCCTGTTGCCCCTGTTCACCGCTTGTCAGATGTTTGAAAGCGAGCCGGCCAAACCCTCTACCGCAGGTTTGACCCGGATGCAGGGTGAGTTGACCGCCGTCGGCGGCAAGCTGCTGTTCCAGCCTTGCGGCGACAAACGCAACTACGTGGTCAACGACACCGGTGGCACCAGCGTGCTGCAGGAAGCCGCCTCCCTGGCTGGCCAGCAAGGCGCGCTGTTCGCCGACCTGCGCGGCAAGTTCTCCGGGGTCGCCAGCGGCACCCAGGGTTCGGTGGACCTGCAACAGCTCTATCGCATGGAGCGTTCGACCTCAGCCTGCAACGACCCGGACTTCAAGCGCATGGTCCTGCGGGCCAACGGCCATAAACCCGCCTGGGCAATGAACGTCACCGCCAAGGGCATGGTGCTGGAGCGCGAAGGCCAGCCGCCACTTGCCGTGCCGTTTGTGGAAGAGCAACTGGGTGACGGGCGTTTCAACCTGATGACCGAAGCCAATAACCAGCACATCGAACTGTGGGTAGCCCCGCAGCGCTGCATCGACTCGGTCAGCGGCAGCCTCCAGCACATGACCGCCGAGTTGCGCGTCAACGGCCAGGTACAGCGTGGTTGCGCGGCATTTGGCGGCTCACGCGACGACTGATTCAGCCCTGCGCTGTTTTAACCTGACGGAAAACCGCCATTGGGGCTTATAATCGCCGGTTTGCAAAACAGCCGGCCTTTTTGTCCGCCGCCTACCGGATCCCGTCATGTTACGAATCACCGAACTCAAGCTGCCCATCGACCATCCCGAAGAAGACCTGCGCCCTGCCATCGTGCAGCGCCTGGGCATCGCCAGTGATGACCTGCTCGATTTCACCCTGTTCAAGCGCAGCTACGACGCCCGCAAAAAATCGTCGGAGCTGTGCTTCATCTACACCATCGACCTGAACGTGAAGGGCGAAGCCGCCCTGCTGCTCAAGTTCGCCGATGATCGCAACATCAACCCGGCGCCGGACGTCAGCTACAAAGTGGTGGGCCAGGCGCCACAAGGCCTGGTCGAGCGCCCGATCGTGGTGGGTTTTGGCCCCTGCGGGATTTTCGCCGGGCTATTGCTCGCGCAGATGGGCTTCAAGCCGATCATCCTCGAACGCGGCAAGGAAGTGCGCCAGCGCACCAAGGATACCTGGGGCCTGTGGCGCAAAAGCGTGCTCAACCCCGAGTCCAATGTGCAGTTCGGTGAGGGCGGCGCCGGGACTTTCTCCGACGGCAAGCTGTACAGCCAGATCAAGGACCCGAAATTCCACGGCCGCAAAGTCCTGCACGAGTTCGTCAAGGCCGGTGCGCCGGAAGAAATCCTCTACGTCAGCAAGCCGCACATCGGCACCTTCCGCCTGACCGGCGTGGTCGAAAACATGCGCCAGCAGATCATCGCCCTGGGCGGTGAAGTGCGTTTCGAACAGCGCGTCACCGATGTGCTGATCGAAGACGGGCAACTGAACGGCGTGGTCATCGACGGCGGCGAGCAAATCCTCTCCAAGCACGTGATCCTGGCGCTGGGCCACAGCGCCCGCGACACCTTCCGCATGCTGCACAGCCGTGGTGTGTACATGGAGGCCAAGCCGTTCTCGGTGGGTTTCCGTATCGAACACCCGCAGTCGCTGATCGACGCCGCGCGCCTGGGCAAATACGCCGGGCACCCGAAACTCGGCGCGGCCGACTACAAACTGGTGCACCACGCCAAGAACGGCCGCTCGGTCTACAGCTTCTGCATGTGCCCAGGCGGCACGGTGGTGGCGGCGACTTCCGAGCCAAACCGCGTAGTCACCAACGGCATGAGCCAGTACTCGCGTAACGAACGCAATGCCAACTCCGGCATCGTGGTCGGCATCACGCCTGAAGTGGATTACCCAGGCGGCCCGCTGGCGGGTATCGAGTTGCAGGAACGCCTGGAGTCCCACGCCTACATCCTCGGCGGCAGCAACTACGAGGCGCCGGCCCAACTGGTGGGTGATTTCATCGCCGGCAAGCCGTCCACGGCCATCGGCAGTGTGGAACCGTCCTACAAACCAGGTGTGTCGCTGGGCGACCTGGCTCTCGCGTTGCCGGACTTCGCCATCGAAGCCATTCGTGAAGCGCTGCCGGCGTTCGAGAAGCAGATCAAGGGCTACTCGCTGCACGATGCGGTGCTCACCGGTATCGAGACACGCACCTCGTCGCCGCTGCGGATTACCCGCAACGAGTCGATGCAAAGCTTGAACGTGAAAGGCCTGTTCCCGGCCGGCGAAGGCGCCGGTTATGCCGGTGGGATTCTGTCGGCGGGTGTGGACGGGATTCGGATTGCCGAGGCGTTGGCGCGGGATATGTTGGGCATCGAGGCGTAATCAGGCTATTACAGCCAACCCAATCAAATGTGGGAGCTGGCTTGCCTGCGATGGCGGTGATTCAGTCGATAAATTCGGCGACTGACACTGCGCTATCGCTGGCAAGCCAGCTCCCACATTGGTTTTTGGATTGTGTCAGATGTTGGCGCGCAAGACCGTTTCCGGCAACGGCTCGCCTCGCTCCACACTGGCCGCAACCGCGGCGATCAAACCGTCCAACTGATAGCCCTGCCCCGCCAACCACGCCTGATCATAGTAAGTGCTGGCATACCGCTCGCCCCCATCACACAAAATCGCCACGATCGACCCCGACTCCCCGGCCGCTTTCATCTGCTGCGCCGCCACCAAGGCACCAATCAGGTTGGTCCCGCTGGACCCGCCAACCCGCCGCCCCAGCCGTTCGGCCAAGTAATGCATGGCCGCCAGTGACAGCGCGTCCGGCACCTTGACCATCGCATCGATCACCTTGGGTAAAAAAGATGCCTCAACCCGAGGCCGGCCGATTCCTTCGATCCGCGAGCCGCAATCCAGGCGCAGGCTGGCGTCGCCGGTCTGGTAGTAATCGAAGAACACCGAACGCTCGGCATCGACACACAACACGCGGGTGCAATGCTGGCGATAACGCACATAGCGGCCCAAGGTTGCCGTGGTGCCGCCAGTGCCGGGGCTGGAAATCAGCCAGCTTGGCTCGGGGTAATGCTCAAAACGCATTTGCTGGAAGATCGACTCGGCAATGTTGTTGTTCGCCCGCCAGTCCGTCGCACGCTCGGCGTAGGTGAATTGGTCCATGAAGTGGCCGCCACTTTCCTTCGCCAGCCGTTCGGATTCGGTGTAGATCTGCGTCGGATCCTTTACCAGATGGCTTTTGCCGCCGTAGAAAGCGATCTGGTCGATCTTCGCCTGGGACGTCGTGGCCGGCATCACCGCAATAAACGGCAGGCCGAGCAAACGCGCAAAGTACGCCTCCGAGACCGCTGTGGAACCGCTGGACGCCTCGATCACCGGGGCACCCGGTTTGAGCCAGCCGTTACACAAGGCGTACAGGAACAGTGAACGGGCAAGGCGATGCTTGAGGCTGCCTGTCGGGTGGCTGGACTCATCCTTGAAGTACAACTCGATACCCGGCAGCCCCGGTAATGGCAAAGGGATGAGGTGCGTGTCGGCGCTGCGCTGAAAGTCCGCTTCAATGATACGAATGGCTTCGCGGGCCCAGGTACGGTGGTCGCTCATGAGGTGCGTCTCTGAAGATTTCAGCCCCGATTTTAGGGGGTTTCCTACACTGCACACAGATACAGTGACGTCTCAATTAGACACACAATTGCTAGGCTCAAGCGCGACGCCAACTCTGCCAGTTGCTTATAACAAATAAGAATATAACTTTTGTTTTAACAACTAACGGTACGGGTTAGGGTAGCCACCTATTGAACCTTGATTGGAGAGCATCCCTTGCCTCTGCGTAGCACTTTCACCCGTTTCTTCCAGCTGGAAGCCGCCAGCGGTCTGTTGTTGATCGCCGCTGCGGCCTTGGCGCTGATTATCAACAACTCACCGTTGTCGCACCTGTACAACGCATTTCTCGACGTACCGGTGGTAGCACAGATCGGCGCGGTGAAAATCGCCAAGCCCGCCCTGCTGTGGATCAACGACGGCCTGATGGCCCTGTTCTTCCTGTTGATTGGCCTGGAGGTGAAACGCGAGCTGCTCGATGGCCACCTGTCCAAGCCCTCGCAAGTGGTCTTGCCGGGCGCCGCAGCGATTGGCGGCATGGTGGTGCCAGCGCTGATCTATTGGGCGATCAACAAGGACTACCCTGCCGCGCTTTCCGGCTGGGCGATCCCCATGGCCACCGATATTGCCTTTGCGCTCGGCGTTCTGGCCCTGCTGGGCAAGCGCGTGCCGGTGTCGCTGAAACTGTTCCTGATGACCCTGGCCATCATCGATGACCTTGGTGCGATCATCGTCATCGCCGTGTTCTATTCAGCCGACTTGTCGGGTGCCGCACTCGCGGGTGCAGGCGCCTGTTTGGTTGCCTTGATCGCGATGAACCGCCTGGGCGTGATCAAGCTGGGGCCGTATTTGATCATCGGCCTGATCCTGTGGGTGTGTGTGCTCAAGAGTGGCGTGCACGCCACGCTGGCCGGCGTGACACTGGCCTTCTGCATTCCGATGCGCACCAAGAATGCCGAGCCGTCGCCGCTGATGACGCTGGAACACGCCCTGCACCCGTGGGTGGCCTATGCCATTCTGCCGTTGTTCGCGTTTGCCAATGCGGGCGTGTCCCTGACCGGCGTAAGCCTGGAAAGCTTCACCCACCATGTGCCCATGGGCATCGCCGCCGGCCTGCTGATCGGCAAGACCGTCGGCGTGTTCGGTTTCACCTGGCTTGCGATCAAGACCGGCCTTGCCGCGCTGCCCGGCGGCGCGAACTGGGGCCAGGTGTTTGGTGTGGCGATCCTGTGCGGCATCGGCTTCACCATGAGCTTGTTTGTCGGCTCGCTGGCATTTGTGCCAGGTGCCAGTGAGTTCGCCGGCGAGGATCGAATGGGGATTCTAACCGGGTCGATCCTGGCGGCGTGTATTGGTTATGCGGTGACGGCGATGGCCAGTCGCAAGAAAGCCTGACGCGCTGAAGGCCCCACAACAACCCCCAACTGGTCGCCTGGTTGGGGGTTTTCTTTTGCTTAAGATGACACTTACCGCAATTGCCTAAAGACTTTCTGCCAGCCGCCGACTAGTGAGTGTGGCGAGCCATCTGTTCCCGCCAGGAACACCCGCCCGACACTGCTCCCCAACGCGTTTCCAGCCCGAGCGAAAATCCCATGTTCCTGAGAAATATAAGAATCGCAGCCAGAGCCTTCATCGGCTTCGCCGCTATTGCGTCGCTGAGTGTGTTTCTCGGGCTGTTCGCCCTGAAGCAGATTGGTGAAGTCCAGTCCCAGGCGGCCGACATTCAGAATAACTGGATGCAGCGCGTCAGGATCCTGGCCCTGGCCAATGCTTCGCTGGACCGTTTTCGCCTGGGCGAGATGGCGCATATCCTGTCGTCCAGCGATGCCGACATGCAAACCTACGAAGACAAATCCGCAGGCCGCCTGAAAAGTGTCAAGGAACAGCTGGCTCAATATGCTGCGCTACTGCGCACGCCGGAGGAAAAATCGCGCCTCGATGTGTTCAACCAAAGCCTCGAGGGGTACGCGAAGAACCACACCGAAATGCTCAAACGCTCGCGCTCAGGCGACAAGGCCGGCGCCCGCGACTTTCTCAACAGTATTCGAGAAAGCTATGAGCAGATGACCAAGAACTTCGACCAGCTGATAGATCTGGCCAACAAAGGCGCCGAGCAAGCCGGCCAGACCTCGGACGCCGCTTACCAACATGCCGTGGGCGGTATCACCCTCGTTATTCTGCTGGTGAGCGGTGGCACGGTGCTGGTGGCCTGGCTGCTGACCCGCAGCATTACCGTTCCCATCATTGAAGCGGTGCAGGTGGCCGAAACCATTGCCAGGGGCGACCTCACTCAGCCCATCAACCCGACGGGCAACGACGAAGCCACGCGCCTGCTGCGGGCGCAAGAAACCATGCGTAACAACCTGGTGCAGACCCTGCGGCAAATTACCGGTTCATCCAGCCAATTGGCCGCGGCGGCAGAACAACTGAATGCGGTAACCGCCGAGGGTAGCCGGGACTTGCAACAGCAGCACGCCGAGATTGAACAAGCCGCCACCGCCGTCACTGAAATGACCACTGCGATTGAAGAGGTCGCACGGAACGCGGCATCGACCTCCGACCTTTCCCAAGAGTCGCGCAGCATCGCCTTGAAAGGCCAGCAGCGAATGGTCGAGGCGTTGAATTCGATCCAGGCGCTGACCCGTGGGGTTGAAGTCAGCTCGGGTCAAGTCGGCGGCCTTGCCGAGCAGGCCAAAGGGATCGGCAAAGTACTCGATGTGATCCGTACCATTGCCGAGCAAACCAACCTGTTGGCACTGAACGCCGCCATCGAAGCTGCACGCGCCGGTGAAGCCGGGCGAGGTTTTGCGGTGGTCGCTGACGAGGTGCGTGCACTGGCCCATCGCACTGCCCAGTCAACGCAAGAAATCGAGGAGATGATCGGCAGCATCCAGACCAACACCGCCAGCACCGTCAACACCATGCTCGACAGCAGTTCCATGACCCAGCAAACCCTGGGCCTGGCCGAGCTGGCGCAACAGGCATTGGCGGACATACTGGCGGCCAACGATGAGATCAACGGCCGCAACCTGGTGATCACCACAGCGGCAGCTGAACAAGCCGACGTTGCCCGGGCGGTTGATCGGAACTTGCTGAACATCCAGCAGTTGTCGATTCAGTCGGCGGAAGGCTCGACCCAAACGACTGCGGCCTCGCAATCGCTGGCCAGCCTGGCGCATGAGTTGAACACGATGGTGAAGCACTTTCAGGTTTGAGGTGAAAGGTTAAAAACCAAAAAGCCGCCTCGGTTCAAGCCGAGGCGGCTCCACTTCTCAGACCTTAAAGGTCATCGAAGCTATCCCGCAGGAATACCCATACGTGATAAACACGCAGGGCATTCACTACGAGGTTCCACGTACGTCGTACAAACTTCGACATACTCGGCCCTCCATGAGTTGGGCCTTACCTCCAGCGCACTTACCGGAACATGTGAGCCTTCGGATGCTGTCATTGCGTCCTATGAGGTGGCGGGGTTGATGGGCCTTCCGCATGAATCCGGCACGGATTACTAGTCCGTGGCGGTGGGTCCAAAACCTTGTTCAGTGACCCAACCAACTCAAAAAATGACGAGCGAAGAACGGGCTCGATACTAACCGAGCATCCAGGTGAAGGTGTGACCAAACACAAGTAAGCGCTAGGAAAAGCGATTACAGTTATTTCCATTTTTTGCTGTAAAAGCTGACACATGATGCTTCAGAAATAATGGTCACCGCTCATCGCGGTACCTTGCGTGCCACCTCAAGCGACAGTAGTATTTGGCTCATGTCATTGCGTCCTGTGAGTATGCAAGCCCAGTCGAAATCAAGCTTGCAATAAAAAACCGCCCTACTAAGGCGGTTTTTTATTGCCTGCGCTTTTTGCGCCACCGGAGAACCCCAGGCTTTGTTGGTAAATGCATACGAGACCCTGACAGGCGCAAGCGGGCTGACTTCTGATTTAGCAGAAACAACGGACGGAAAACTACGCAGCCAATTGCTAGCCATTGGGCAGCTACTCGAACTGGCGGAACTGTTAGTGGATCGTGCAATGGAACAGCGGTGTCCGACAGAATAGAGCTAGAAATTTATAGGCACTCCCAAACGGTAAAAACCAAAAAACCCCAACCGGTCACCCGGTTGGGGTTTTGTGTTTCTACAACCGTTGCTTAACGCGTAACGCGGCTGGTGCCGTTAACGGTCATGATGCGGACGCGGTCGCCGATGCGGAAGATTTCGTTCTCTTCAACCGCCTGGACGTAGGCGCGCATGCTGCCGTCGTCTTCGCGAACGGTGATTTCCACGCCTTGGGTACGGGTCAGGCCTTCTTCGGTGGCCGAGCCCAGCAGGCCGCCGGCTACGGCGCCGATCACAGCGGTGACGATACTGCCACGGCCGCCGCCGATGGCGCTGCCGCCAACACCGCCGATAACTGCGCCGGCAGCGCCGCCGATTGGGGTCTTGGTGCCTTCGATTTTCACCGGACGCAGGGATTCAATGGTGCCCATGCGAACGGTCTGTACACGGCGCGCCTCGTCACGGGAGTACGAGTCGCCGGTCAGACTCGAGGCGCAGCCACCCAACAGCAACGACAGGGTGGTAAAGCAGGCAACTAGTAAAACGGACTTACGCATAGCATCAACTCCAAAGGACAGGTGTTCATTAGACGCCGCAGCTTGGCGCCTGTCACGGCAAGCACGTCAGAAAATTCCTTTCATTCAGCCTTAGTACAGACTACCAGCACCAGAAAACTCGACGAACGGTAGCTGAATTCTTGTTCCAAAGAATGTCACGTACCCGTTGATTGTAGTCGTCCAGCAGCGCACGCCGAAGCCTCTTGGGTAGAGACTTCAGTGTGACTGGCAACATTCAGGAGAAGTGACGAAAGGTGAAACTCAGGGCGCCAGGCGCTCGCGGGTCCACTCGCCGTTTTGCAGGCGATAGTTCAGGCGGTCATGCAGGCGGCTGGCGCGGCCTTGCCAGAACTCCATGCGCTCAGGCAGCAGGCGATAACCGCCCCAATGCTCAGGGCAGTCGGGTTGCGTGTCGCTGAAACGCTGCTCAGTAGCCTTGAGCAAGTCCTGCAGCTCTTCGCGGTCACGAATGACCTGGCTCTGCGGTGATGCCCAAGCCCCAAGGCGGCTGCCCAAAGGACGGACCTGATAATAAGCGTCCGACTCCTCCGGCGTGACCTTGACCACCCGCCCTTCGATGCGCACCTGGCGCTCCAGGGTCGGCCAGAAGAACGTCATGGCTGCAAAGGGCTGTGCCGCGAGCTGTTCGCCCTTGGCACTCTGATAATTGGTGAAGAAGGTAAAGCCCTGTGTATCCAAGCCTTTGAGCAGCAGGATGCGACAGTGCGGACGACCGTCCTGGTCGACCGTGGCCAAGGTCATGGCATTGGCCTCCACCGGGGGCTGCTCGGTCTTCACCGCGTCGGCAAACCACTGGTGGAACAACGCAAACGGCTCGCCCGGGGCCTGGGCCTCGCTCAAACCGTCCCGTGTGTAGTCACGGCGCATATCGGCCAGTGCCTGGGTCATGCGGCTTTATCCTTCTGGTTCAGCAGATCAGTTTTTCGCCTGGTCGTTTGCAGCGGCTGCGTCAGCCTTAGGTGCGGCTTTTTTCGCAGCCGGTTTGGCGGCGGCTTTTTTCGCAACAGGCTTGGCAGCGGCTTTCTTGGCCGGGGCCTTTTTCGCAGGTACTGCCTTTTTCGCAGCCGGCGCCGGAACGGGGGCTGGTGCTGTTTGCACGGCGACCATTTCAGCAACCGGTGGCTTGCCCGAGTTGTACTTGCTCAGCAGGGCCAACATCGTTGTACGCTGAGTGAACATGATTTCCATGCGACGGTTCAGCGCACGCCCCTGATTGCTGTCGTTGGCGGCACGCGGCATAAGGTCGCCCATGCCACGCATCATCAGGCGATCCTGCTTCAAGCCACTGAGGCTGAAAATCGACGCGATGGACTGCGCACGCTCACGCGTCAACGCCTGGCTCGCAGGTTCGGCACCATTGGTGTCGACGTGGCCGAGTACCAGCACGGCGGTTTTCGGATCGCCTTCAACCGCCTTGGCAACGCGGGTAAACGGGCCCAGGGTCACTGGCAGCAGCATCCCTGGACGTTTTGGGTTGTAGGAGCCATCAACCGGTGCGATGACGACCAGTACGTTCTCGCGACGCTCCAGCTGCAGGTTGCTGTCCTTGATGGCGGCGCGCAGGCGCGGCTCATAGTCATCCAGCCAGGCTTGGGTGATTTTCGGATCGGGCATCGGCACATTGGTCACGTCGACCTTGGCCAATGGCTTTGGCTTGCTTTCGAACGGCCACCACCATTTGGTCTCGGTGTCGGTCTTGGCCACAGCAGGCGCAGCGTCAGGTGTGGAAGCAGGGGTTGCCGCCTTGAGGTCGGCTTTCAGGTCAGCCTTGGCATCCGCCGCCTTTTCGTCGGCGGTCTTGGAGGAGAACGGCCACCAGTTGAAGCCGGTGTCAGCCTTGGCGACCGGGGCAGGTGCGGCGGCGGCAGCGGCAGGAGCAGGCGCAGCAGCAGTTACCGGCGCGGCGGGCTTAGCGCCAGCGGCAGGTTTTGCATCAGGCTTGGCGTCGGTTTGGGTCACTGCGTCCTTGGTAGCAGCCTTATCAGCCCCAAATTGCCACCAATGCCCACCCTCGGCATCATTTTGTGGAGTTTGTGCGCAGCCAGTAATTGTGAGGCACAGCGCCAGTGCCAAGGACTTGTTCGATAACATGAGATATCCACAAAATGAGAAAAAACCGGAGGGCCTGGTTGACCCGTTAAACAGACGCTTACAGAACATTAAAGTTACAAAATTTCGTTCAGCGCCTTCTGCTTAGATTTTGTATAGCCGCCTTTGTAACAAAAAAACGCAAAACAGCAAGCTCTTTACAGACAACCGGCCAATATTCCGACCAACTTCTGCGCACGCGGGTCCATAAGTACGTAAGGCCCCAGTGTATTAGTCACGAAACCGAATGCTACATCATGTTCCGGGTCGGCAAACCCCACCGAACCACCGGCGCCAGGGTGACCAAACGCACGTGGGCCAAGGCCGAACGTGGCATTGGGCAATTGCGGTTGATCCAACATGCAGCCCAAGCCGAAGCGGGTTTGGGTCAATAAGGTTTTATCCGGCCCGATACTGTGTTCGCGGGTCAATTGTTCCAGCATGTCGCTTTCCAGCAAACTACCGTCCAACAATCCGCTATAAAAACCCGCCAGGCTGCGCGCATTACCGTGACCATTTGCCGCCGGCTGCTGCATGCGCCGCCATTCGGGCTTATTAGTGCTGGTCAGAATAGACGGCGGATTGGCAAATGCACGTGTAGTCATCGCGGCAGGTTCACGCATCATTACTTGCAATAAGCGTTGCGCGGCTTCGTCGCCCATATTGCCTTTGCTGCGCGCTATATGGGCAACACGATAAAACTCTTCATCTGCCAGCCCCACGTGAAAGTCCAGGCCCAACGGCCGCGCGACCCGTGCGACGATCGACTCCCCCGGCCCGCGCCCATCGGCGCGGCGCAGCAATTCACCGACCAGCCAGCCGTAAGTGATGGCCTCGTAGCCATGCCCTTGGCCCGGCGTCCACCATGGTGCCTCGGCTGCCAGGGTGTCGACCATCAATTGCCAGTCGTACAGGGCTTCAGTCGGCAGCATCTCGCGGATTGCCGGCAGCCCGGCCTGGTGGCAGAGCAACTGACGCAGGGTGATGGCTTCTTTACCGGCTGCCGCGAACTCGGGCCAGTAGTCAGCCACAGGCGCATCGAGTTTCAGCTTGCCCTCGGCCACCAATTGCAGGGCCGTGACGGCGGTGAAGGTCTTGGTGCAGGAGAACAGGTTGACGATGGTGTCGCTGTGCCAGGCCTCGGCGCCGTCCTTGTCCGCAGTGCCGGCCCACAGGTCGACGACGGTTTCGCCGCCGATCTGGATACACAGCCCGGCACCACGCTCCTGCGGGTCATCGAACAGCGCGGCAAACGCTTCACGTACCGCTTCGAACTGGAGCTCGTAATGACCCTGAATCTGCACCTGATCCGCCTTGAACAACACTGTAGGAAGTGGCCGACATTGTTCCAGTCATTAGGGGTTTTGTGAACCCGTCAACGATGAATCAATGGCCATTTCCAGAGTGCCCACCGGCGTGTCCGGCGCCCTGGCCTGCGCCTTTGCCTTCATGCCCGCCCTTGCCGGCTTCGTTCTCGCGAACCACGCTGGCCGCCTTGGCCTTTTCCGCCTCTTTACCCAACTGGTCGACTGTCGCCAGGTTGCTTTTACGCACGCTGTCGACAAAGCCCTGGAACGGTACGTCGGTAATGCCGACAAGGCCGAAGTGACCGTTCTCACCGTCCAGCAAACGGCCGGTCACCGGCTGGTCCAGGTACTGGAACCAGTGCACGCCGACAATCGACGGCTCAGCCATGGCCTGCTTGAGGAAGTTGCCGTAGGCCACGCCACGGTCGTCTTCCTTGGCCAACTGCGTCACGCCGCCCCAGAACGGGCCACGGTCGGCGGAGCCGAAATTGAACTCGGTGATCAGCACCGGCTTATCCAGCGCGCGCAGGGCGGCGAAGTCATAACCGTCCTGGGGCTTGAGGGTGTACATGTTGAAGCTCAGCACATCGCAATACTGCGCGCAGGAGGCCACGGCTTCCGGGGTGCTCACGGCATAACGACCGCCCAGCAACAGCTGGTTGGGCGCGTGCCACTTCAAGGAGTCGGAAATGGTCTTGAAATAGGCATCGGCGAAGGTCTTCTGGAAGTATTTGAAGTCAGCTTCGATTTCCGGGTGTTCGGGGCTTGGCATTGGCGGCTCGAAACCTGGGTCTTCCATCAGCTCCCAACCTGCCAAGTGAATGCCCCAGGCCTTCGACAGGCCTTCTTCGTTGCGGTACTTGTCGCGCAGTTGCTTGAGAAACGCGCGCTTGGCCGGTACGTCGGTGGTCATGCGCAGCGTGCCGTAGGCCAAGGCGTAGCGGGATTTTGCATCGTCGCCAGGGCCGGCCCAGGCCAGCTCGTTGTCGGCAAAGAAGCCGATCAGCCACGGGTCATCGCGGTGATCGCGGGCAGCAATCGCCACGGCGCGCTCGGTGGCCATGGCGAAACGCGGATCGAACGGGTCAGGCATGCCGCCCCACCAGTCGGTGCCGGTGCTGATGCTGGCGTAGTCGCCGACAATCGACAGCGGCAAGGTGTACGGCACGCGGTCGGCGCGGGCGAGGCTCTCGTCGCTCCAGTTGCCAACGGTGTTGAAACCCCAGGCCTGGAGGCGGTCGAGGGTGTGTGTGACCCAGCGTTTCTGGTCGAAACCTTCGGTGCCATACGTGCGCTGCAGGTTGGCGCCATAGAAGTCGTACCAACGCCCCACATTGAAGCCCCGGCCCTGATCGGCGCCGTTGCCGCCTCGGTTGTCGCTGCTGCCGTAATACTTGTCGAACGGCTCACCCGCTTTGGGCAACGCGGCGAACATCCACTCGCGCCCGGCCACATAGGTCTGGTTGTTATCCGGCGCAACCGTGTTAACCCCCAAGGAATAGAACGGATGGCCTTCCGGCGTCACCAAGTACCAGCGGCCGTCGCGTTTCTCGGTACGGAAAAAGCCGCTGGCTTCGAACGCCGGCCCTTTGTTCCAGCCGCCATATTGGTCCAGGGATGATTTGTTGCGCTCAGCCAACCAGCCTTTGAGCTGCTGTTGCTCCTTGGCGGCGGCGGCTTTGAGTTGGTCGTCGCTGCTGACTTTTTCCGGCCAGCGCGCGCGGGTGGACTGGCCATAGGCATCCACCAGTTCGCTGTAGGCCGCTTTCAGCACCGGCTCGCTGTCCTGCACGCCAAACCGCTCCAGCAAAATGCTTTGGGCGGCGTTCGGCTTGAGCATTGACAGCGTCACAGACGCCACCTGGCTGCGGTCGATTTCCCCGGCGCTGCCGGCCAGCAATACGCGCTGGCCATCCACGGTGATCGGCATCGGCGGGCCGGCCTTCATGCCCTGGCTCAGCGGCGAGTTGGCTTGCAACGGAATCACCAGGGTCTGGGCCGGGCCGGCCGGCAGGTCGATGCGGCTGACCAGGGTTTTGCCGTCGGTGCTCTGCACCTTGACGTAGAGGGTCAACGCCCAGTCCATGGCACTCTGGATACGCAGGCTCATGGCGCCGGACTGCGACCAGTCCCACACGCCGGCCTGCGGGCTGAGCACCAGGCTCGGTTCAGCCGCCGGGTTGAACGTGATGCGGCGCAGCACCTCACCTTCAGGGGTTTGTTCGGCGTTGTATTGCGGCAGGCTGGCGTCCTGGGTCGCCACCTTGACCACATCGGCAGGCCGGACGAAGTTGAACAGCGTTTGTTGCCCGGCAGGCGCGGCCATCAAGGGTGCGGCGAACAACAAGGCAAAAAGAGCGGGCAGCGTGCGAATCATACGAACAAGGTTCTCCCAAACGGCCGGTGACTGGCCTGATGACGTAAAGCGTTGGCAGTGAGATAGACCACGAAGTGGGCAAATTCGCCCACGGTGGCTTAAGAAATTTCGCGCCTGAAAGGCGGCAAAGCATTCAGGATAGCTTTGCCATAGCGCTGCGTGACCAAACGGCGGTCGAGCAAGGTGATGGTGCCCCGGTCTTCTTCGGTGCGCAGCAAGCGACCGCAGGCCTGGACCAGCTTCAAGGAAGCATCCGGCACCGAGATTTCCATGAACGGGTTACCGCCACGGGCTTCGATCCACTCGGCCAAAGCCGCCTCGACCGGATCATCCGGCACCGAGAAGGGGATCTTGGCGATCACCACGTGTTCGCAGTAGGCACCCGGCAAGTCCACGCCTTCGGCAAAACTGGCCAGGCCGAACAACACGCTGGAATCGCCGCCATCGACGCGCGCCTTGTGCTTGTTGAGGGTTTCCTGCTTGGACAGGTTGCCCTGGATAAACACCTGCTTGCGCCAGTCGCGGTCGAGGCCGTCGAACACGTCCTGCATCTGTTTGCGCGAAGAGAACAACACCAGGGTGCCGCGCGAGCCTTCGACCAGCTCCGGCAGGTCGCGGATGATCGCTGCGGTGTGCGCCGCTGCGTCGCGCGGGTCAGCCTTGAGGTCCGGCACGCGCAGTACGCCGGCGTCGGCGTGATGGAACGGGCTCGGCACCACCGCCGTAACGGCTTTTTTCGGCAAGCCGGCACGCATGCGGAAGCGGTCGAAAGTGCCCAGGGCCGTCAGCGTCGCCGAGGTCACCAGGCAGCCGTAGGCCACGTTCCACAGGTTGCGGCGCAGCATTTCGGCGGCGAGGATCGGGCTGGCGTTGACCTCGATATCAAACAGCGCACCGCTTTCCGACAGGGTCAACCAACGCGCCATCGGCGGGTTGTCTTCCGGGTCTTCGACGGTGAAGGCCGTCCACAGCTCCCAGTTACCCTGGGAGCGCGACAACAGGCTGCCGAACAGCGGATACCATTCCTCGGCCTGATTGCTGGCGATGCCGATATTGACCTCACCGTCCATGCCTTCCTTGAGCAGGTCGGTGAGGCGGGTGAACAGGTCGGTCAGGCGTGAAAAGCCTTTCTTCAGCTCAATGCCCATTTCACGCATGTGCTCGGGGATCAGCCCGCCGACAAAGCGGTGACGCGGCCGCTCACGGCCTTCCACGTCTTCGCCGGGCTTGAAGTCGGCGACCTGTTCGCAGGCGCTGAACATGAACTGCTGCTGGGTCTTGATCTCACGCGCCAGCTCCGGCACCTGTTCGATCAGCTTGCCCAGATCGCCGGGCAGCGGGTGCTGGGCCAGCAATTTGGTGAGGTTCTTGGCGGTGGTTTCCAGCCAGTCGGCGGTGGAGCGCAGGCGCGTGTAATGGGCGAAATGGCCGATGGCCTTGTCCGGCAAGTGGTGGCCTTCGTCGAACACGTAAAGGGTGTCACGCGGGTCCGGCAACACGGCGCCGCCGCCCAGGGCCAGGTCGGCCAGGACCATGTCGTGGTTAGTGACGATCACGTCGACCTTGCCCATGCCTTCGCGGGCTTTGTAAAAAGCGCACTGGCCGAAGTTGGGGCAATGGCGGTTGGTGCATTGGCTGTGGTCGGTGGTCAGGCGCGCCCAATCGGAATCTTCCAGCGCGGTAGGCCAGCTGTCGCGGTCGCCGTCCCATTTATTGCCGGCGAGCTTCTCGATCATGCTGGTAAACAGCTTTTGGCTGACTTCATCGACTTCGATCTTGAAGCCTTCTTCTTCGAACAGCGAAGCGGTGGCGGTTTGCGCATGGCCTTCCTGCAACAACACGTCGAGCTTGGACAGGCACATGTAACGGCCACGGCCCTTGGCCAGGGCGAAAGTAAAGTTCAGGCCGCTGTTGCGCATCAGGTCGGGCAAGTCTTTGTAGACAATCTGCTCTTGCAGGGCGACGGTGGCGGTGGCGATCACCAGGCGCTTGCCGGCAGCCTTGGCGGTCGGGATCGCGGCCAGGCTGTAGGCCACGGTCTTGCCGGTGCCGGTGCCGGCCTCGACGGCCACGACCGCCGGGTCGCCACTGCGCCGACCTTCGTCGTCGGTGTCGATATCGCCGAGGACTTTGGCCACTTCGGCGATCATCAGGCGTTGGCCGTAGCGCGGTTTCAAGCTCTTGGCTTCGAGAAAACGCGAATAGGCGCCCTGGATCGTGGTTTTGAGTTCAGTGCTGATCATGGATAGTCGGGCGCAAAAAACGCTGGATAAATTTTCAGTGGTTCGGATCGGCCGCTATCATACCCCGCTAATTAATCCCGCGCAGAACGGAGTACCACAATGACCGCGTTTAGCCTCGCTTACACCCTGCATGTATTGGCCGCCCTGGTTTGGGTCGGCGGTATGTTTTTCGCCTGGATGATCCTGCGCCCCGCCGCTATGGCGGCACTTGAGGGCCCTGCCCGGCTCACGCTGTGGGCAAATGTGTTTCAACGTTTTTTCGTGTGGGTCTGGGTCGCCGTGGCGGTTTTGCCGATCAGCGGCATCGGCCTGCTGCAATTGCGCTTCAGCGGTTTTGAAACCGCACCGCGTTATGTGCAGGTGATGATGGGCTTGTATCTGGTGATGACGGCGCTGTTTATCCGTATCCAGGCGTTGAAGTTCCCGCAATTGCGTGCGGCGGTGGCGGCCGAAGATTGGCCGGCGGGTGCGGCTGCGCTGGGGCAGATCCGCAAGCTGGTGGGGATTAATTTGATTGTGGGGTTGGTGGTGGTGGCGATTGCTTCGGCTCGGCCGATGTTCTGAGGCGACCTTTAGTCCGCCATCGCGGGCAAGCCCGGCTCCCACATTTGGAATGCATTTCAATGTGGGAGCCGGGCTTGCCCGCGATGGCGTCAGACCCGTCGACTCAAAGCCGCTGAATAGTCACAGCACCCGCAGGCCCAGCCGGCCCCGGCTGCCCTTCCAGCCCTGGGCGGCCCTTCTCGCCGCCATCGGCGCGATACACCACACAGCCCTTGGACAGCCCGCCTTTACCCGGCTTACCGGCCGTGCCGGCCAAACCGCCCGCCCCGCCATCGACCCAGACCTTGATCTGCTCAGCGGGGAAGCTCTGCGGCAGCTCGACCCGCACGGTCGCGCCCGCTGCGCCTGGCAGGCCATCACCGCCGTTATCGCCATTCGCGCCACGCCCCGCCGACCCCCAGGTGCAGCCTGGGTCAACGCCGTTGGCGCCATCCAGCCCGGCATAGCCTTGGGCACCGGCGCCGCCACGCGCGTCCACCGACAGTTCGTCGGCAGTCAGCGCGTTGATGCGCAGCACCAGGTCACGCCCGGCTTTGGCCGGCCTTTCGTGGGTGCCGGGGGCACCGCGCGAGGTGATCTGGCTGCCATGTTCCAGCTGCGCGTTGCGCACCTGCAATTGCAGCGCGGTATTACCGGGGGCGATGGCGATGCGTGCCTCACGCCCCAAGTGCAACTCGTCCACCGTGACTTGGCTGATCGTCGCCGGCACCAACAACGTGCCGTAGTCCGCCACATCCAGGCGCTCCAGCTGCAACACGCTGGTACTGCTGGGCAGGCGCATCAGCGAGTTGGTTTCAACACTGACGGTCTGAGCCAGGGCAATGGGGCTGACCAACAGGGCCAACAGAAAAACCTTACGCATGATTGGCCTCCTTGTTTACTTCATCAATAGCAGCAGGCGCCGACAGGCCCCGCACATGGAACATGCCCACCAGCAGAATCTGCAAGCGGTCACGCCAGGGGTGGGCACGGTATTTCAAGCTGCTGTTGAACAACAGCAACTCCAACAGATGGGTGAGAAACAACAGACTGCCGGCCAGGCTGACCAACAGGTGGAACGGATTGGCGAGCGGTCGGAACAGATTGACCACCACCACAACCCAGAACAGCAACGTCAGAAACTTCCCCAGCCCCCAAAACACTTTCATCCCGCATGCCCCTGCCTATTATTCTTTGGGCGCACAGTAACGACTTCTACAGGCGATTTGCCAGTGAAGGATGAAAAAACTTGATAAAGGGGCGTTTTGTCGGCGGTTTCGGCGAGGATCGTCAGCAATGCCCCTGTGGCTCCCACAGGGGCAAGGGCTGTCAGCGGTTGATTTTGATTTCCACGCGACGGTTCAAGGCGCGGCCGTCAGCGGTTTTGTTATCGGCCACCGGCTGGCTTTCGCCCGCGCCGACCACCGACACGAAGCTGCTGCGCGGCACTCCCGCACTTACCAGGTAATCGGTCACCGAGTGCGCGCGGCGTTCCGACAGTTTCTGGTTGTAGGCGTCTTTGCCGACGCTGTCGGTATGCCCGCTGACCCGCAATTGCGCGCCAGGGGCTTCTTTTTTCAAGCGCGTGGCGATGATGTCGAGTTTGGTTTTGTCCGCTGCCGTCAGGTTGGCCGAGTCGAACTGGAAGTGCACATCGCGGATCACGATGGTTTCTTCCTTGACGACCACAACTTCCTCAACCACGGCCGCGACCGGCACCGGTGGGCAACCGTTGGCATCCACCTGCACGCCTTTAGGCGTGCCTGGGCACTTGTCGCGGCTGTCCGGCACGCCATCGCCGTCTTCATCGCCATCACCGTGCACCCAGCAATAGGCGCCGGCCATGCCGCCGACCAACAACGCGCCATAACCTGCGTACGCCGAACTTTGAGTGGCGCCAATCGCAGCGCCTGTCACACCACCGACGGCTGCGCAGGTGGGCCAATCGGTTTTTTGCAAACCTGCGCAACCTGTCAATACTCCGGTTAGCAGAACCAAGGGTAGAGCTGTCCGCATGATGCTCATCTGATTTCTCCTGAGGGGATCGGCGGGGGCCGACAGGTGGAGTAAAGACGGCTCTTTTCATCTGCGCCACTGGGCCGCATCCCCGTATTTATTGAGGTTGGCCGCACATGCAGGACTTTTCGCCGCCGCCCGCTCTAGGCCCGCACGCTCAGCCGCGCTAGTCTCTACGGTCCTGATGTGAGGATCTCTGATGACCGCTGGTATTTCTTCCCGTACGCCCCAGCAAGCACTGGCTGCCTTGCTCGATCTGCACCAGCCCAAACGCCTGTTGCTGTTGGGTGCCAGCCAGTTTCCGGCGCTGGAGGCCTTTCAAGCCGAGCACCCGGACACCGTGGTCGCCACCGCACAGCCTGGGCCGTTGCCCGCAGAGCTGGCGGCGCAGCGTTTTGACCTGGCGCTGGTGGTCGACTGCCTGGAGCACCTGTCAAAACCGCAAGGCCTGACCTTGCTCGGCGGCATCCGCAACCTCAATGCCAGCCGCATTGCGGTGCTGGCAGACCTGAATGCCTGCGGCTGGAAGGACACTGACTTTTTCTCCCTGGCCCTGCAGGCCGGCGAACGTTTCCAGCGTGATGAGCAGGTTCTGACGCTGTTTACCTATGATCTGCTTGACTATAAACAGGTGCCGGACTGGCTCAACGCCCGCTTCTGGGCCAACCCGGAAAACTTCGGAAAGTATTGGTGGTAACCATGAGTACATCCATTTGCCCCTGCGGCAGTGGCAACCTGCTGGATGCCTGCTGCGGCCATTATCACGCCGGCCACCCGGCGCCCTGCGCCACCGCGTTGATGCGCTCGCGCTACAGCGCCTATGTGCTGGGCCTGGTCGACTACCTGGTCGCCACCACGCTGCCCGCGCAACAGGCGGGCCTGGACCGCGCCGCCATCGGCGCCTGGAGCGCCCAGAGCACCTGGCTCGGCCTTGAGGTGGAAAGCTCCGAGGTGTTTGGCGGCCAGCCGGAGCATGCGTTCGTGACCTTTACTGCGCGCTGGCACGACAGCACCGGCGAACACAGCCACCGCGAGCAGTCGTCTTTCGTACAGAACGAGGGGCGCTGGTACTTCATCGACCCGACGGTAGAGGTGAAGGTCGGACGCAATGATGTATGTTTGTGCGGCAGTCGGCAAAAATTCAAGAAGTGCTGTTCCAGCTACCTCTAACCACCACAGGACTGACGCCATGCTCCGGATTTACAGCTTGATGCTGGCGTTGACCCTTGGCCTGACCGGCTGCGCCTCATGGTTCGAGGACGATGCGCCCCCGCCCCACGTCGCCCTGGTAAAAGTCGAAGTGGTGCGCGCCAAGTTGCTGGAGCAGAAATTCAAACTGTTCTTTCGCGTGGACAACCGCGACGACGCCGACCTGACCGTGCGCGGCCTGATCTACAAGGTAACGCTGGACGATTTTGTGCTGACCGAAGGCGAGTCCAACGAATGGCTGACCATACCGCCGCGCAGCCATGGGTTTTTCAAGGTGACGGTGCGCACCAACCTGTGGCCGCAGATTCGCGATGTGGTGCAGATGCTGAAAAACCCGAACAAACCTGTGCCCTATCGCCTGGAGGGCGAGCTGAAAACCGGATTATTCATCGGTAATGACGTGCAGGTGGCCCACAATGGCGAGATAATGCCCGGCGATTTTATTCCGGAGCGACATCGATGACTCAGCAACCCCATGTCCATGGTCCTGACTGCAACCACGATCACGATCACCATGATCATCACGATCACGACCACGGTCATGTCCACGGCCCGAACTGCGGCCACGCTCACCAGGAGCCGGTGCGCAACGCCTTGAAGGACGTTGGCCGCAACGATCCTTGCCCATGCGGCAGCGAGAAGAAATTCAAGAAGTGCCACGGGGCTTGATGCCCTGAATGCAGTCAGTGTGGGAGCTGGCTTGCCTGCGATAGCGGTCTGACAGCTAAAAATGTGTCACCTTGCCCACCGCAATCGCAGGCAAGCCAGCTCCCACATTTGTTTTGTATTTCAACTCAGGATTTTCTCTGAAACTGCAGCTCCACCTCCAATCCCCCGCCGTCCCGATTCTTCAAACTCAACCGCCCCTCATGCGCCCGTGCAATCGTGTGCGCAATGCTCAGCCCCAGCCCATACCCGCCCGTCTCGGCATTGCGTGAGCCTTCAACCCGGTAAAAGGGTTCCATCACCTGCTCCAGTTGCTCCTGGGGAATCCCGGGGCCACGGTCGCTGATGACGACTTTCAAACTGTCGGCCTGATCCTCGACCCGCACCACCACGTCGCTGCCATAGCGCACCGCATTTTCCAGCAGGTTCTGCACGCAGCGCTTGAGGCTGCGCGCGTACCCCGGCAACGGTTGGCGGGCGCGGCCCACGATGGTCACGCTTTCGCCCACGTCCTCAAGGTCTGCCTGCAGGCTTTGCAGCAAGGCATTGATGTCGATGTTCTGGCGCGTCTCGTTGATTTCGCCGCTGCTGACAAAGTCCAGGGTGCTGGACACCATGTGCTCCATTTCTTCCAGGTCACTGCGAAAGCGCTCCTTGGTGCGCGTGTCTTCGAGCATCTCGGTGCGCAGGCGCAAGCGTGTGATCGGCGAGCGCAAGTCGTGGGAAATCGCTGCGAGAAACCGCGTGCGCTCGGCGATGTTGGCGATCAGCCGCTGCTGCATCGCATTAAACGCCTGGGCGGCGCGGCGCACTTCGGTGGGGCCGTCCACCGATAACGGCGGGCGCTGGATATCCCGACCCAGCGCTTCGGCGGCCTTGGCCAGGGCATTCAACGGGCGGATGGCCAGGCGCACCGCCACCAGGGCGATCAGCACCAGCACCAACACCCGCAGCAAATAGATGCGCATCACGTAATCGAACAACAGATCCAGCGGCGAGGTGCTGGTCCAGCCCTGCTCTTCACTGGCGTCGACCAACAACCAGCGCCCATCGGGCAGGCGCAGGTTGATCAGAAATTGCCCCACCACCGGTTTGGAGCTGAGCAAGGTCGAGAGCCCGGCGGTTTGCCCTTCGCCATCGACCAAAGACAGGCGCAGCAGAATCAGGGTTTGCGTGTAGCCGGTTTTCTCCGACAACACCTTCTTGATCAGGCGCTCGGTCGGCCGGTCGCTGTCGGTGAGGCTGCTGGGCGTGCTGCTGGCCTGGTCGCTCAAGGTCAGCTGAAAGTGCGGCGTATTAAGCAGTTTGATCAACTGGTCGGCCTGCTGCGGGTCGCTGTGCACCAGGCGCACCACGTCCGCCAGGCGTGTGGCGATCAACCGCGCGGGGATTTCCAGCACCTGGCCATGGCGCCGGTCGTACCAGATGCTGCTGGTCAACGCCTGCGCCGCGAGCATGCCGCTGACCAGAATCAGCACCAGCCGCCCGAACAACGAACGCGGCAGCAGTCTCACGACTCCAGCACCACGTCATCGGCGGTGAGCATGTAACCCTCGTTACGCACGGTCTTGATCAGCCCGGCCGGCAGCTGCGAGCGCAAGCGGCTCACACACACGTCGATGGAGCGGTCGAACGGCGTGCTGTCCTTGTCGAACACATGGTTGAGCAAAAAATCGCGACTCAATGGCCGGTTCGGGTGCTGCAACAACAGGCGCAACACGCGGTAATCCGAATTGCCCAGGCTGACCACCACGCCCTGCGGCGTGAGCAATTGCCGCGCCCGTGTGTCGAGTTGCCAGCCGGCAAAACGAATGCTCGGCGCCTCGTCCAGCCGCGCACGGTCGGGGAAGCTCTGCACCCGGCGCAACACCACTTTGATCCGCACCAGCAACTCACGTGGGTCGAACGGTTTGGGCAGGTAGTCATCGGCGCCGATTTCCAGGCCAACGATGCGGTCGATCAACGAGCCCTTGGCCGTGAGCATCACCACCGGCGTGTTGGAGCTGACGCGCAGTTCGCGGCACAGGCTCAGGCCATCTTCGCCGGGCAGCATCAGGTCGAGCACGATCAGGTCGATCACATTCAGCGCCAGGCGGCGGCGCATTTCCTTGCCGTCTGCGGCGGTGGACACCTGAAAACCGGCATCACTCAAGTAGTCACAGAGCAGCTGGCGGATTTGCGGGTCGTCATCGACGATTAACAGGTGGTCAAGCTTTGCCATGGGCATTCGATCCGAAAACTCAAAACGCAGGAGATAGCCGAAAGTTCATCCAGCGGTGTACGCAAATGTAATGGAATGTTGTGGGAAACCATAATCACGCATCAGCGATACAAAGCCGGGGCATGGCCGGCGGAATCGCTCTTTAGACTACCGAACCTAAATGAGAGTAATTGTAATTTAGACTCGGAAGTAGCCCATGTCATTGCCAACACCTCACCGCCATACGCTGCATTCAACCCTGGCGCCGATGTTCGGTTTTCTTGCTGCCGGCAGCGTTGCACCGACGGCCTGGGCCGATACGCCCGCCGCCACAGCCAACGATTCGGTGGTGAGCCTGCCGCAAATCAAGGTCGACGGCGAAGAAGCCACGTCGAGCTTCAAGGTCGACCGGGTAACCTCGGCAAAAATCAGCCAACCGCTGCTCGACGCCCCGCAAAGCGTGACCATCGTGCCGCAGCAGGTGCTCAAGGAGCAGAACGCGCAAACCCTGCAGGAAGTGTTGCGCAACGTGCCGGGCATCACCTTCATGTCCGGCGAGGGCAACCTGGGCTGGGGCGATCTGTTTTCGATTCGTGGGTTTTCTTCCGAGCAAAGCCTGACCGTCGACGGCGTGCGTGACGCCGGCATGTCCACGCGCACAGACACCTTCAACCTGCAACAGGCTGAAGTGTTCAAGGGCACCGGGTCTATCGAATCCGGGGTTTCGGCAGTGGGCGGCAGCGTCAACCTGGTCAGTAAAGAAGCGCACCTGGGCGACGCCAACAAAGTCTCCGCCGGGATCGGCACCGACAGCTACCGACGCCTCACCGCCGACATCAACAAACAGCTGACCGACACTACCGCCGTGCGCATCAACCTGATGAAGCACTACAACCAGGTGGCCGACCGCGACGACGTGGACTACGACCGCTGGGGCATCGCCACCTCGTTCGGATTTGGCTTGGGCACCGACACGCGGTTCTTCGTCGACACCTTCTACCAGAAAGACACCAACACCCCGGATGGCGGCGTGCCGATCCAGCGTGGCACCGACGGCCACCGCATGCCGGGTGTGAAACGCTCCAACTGGTACGGCGATTCCAGCCTGTATACGCAGGAAAACGAAACCACCTCGCTGACCGCGCGCTTCGAACATGATTTCGACTGGAATGACGCCAACCTGCGCAACCAGACCCGCTGGGAACGCAGCGACAACTTCACCGTACTGTCCCCGGCGCGTTTCTTCGCCGCCGACGCCAACGGTAAAAAAACCTGCAGCGGCGCCCGTTGTGCGACGTTGGGCTACACCGGCGTAGGCCCGATCAGCCAAGTGCCCGGCAGCACGGTGAATGCCTACACCGACTATGTGAACAACAGCAACACTGGCTACGGCATCCTGCGTGGCAGTGATTTCGGCTTGTCCAAGCGCTACACCATCCTCGATAACCAGACCGACTTCAGCTTCACGTTCAACACCGGCAGCCTGCAACACGCGGTGGTCAGCGGCCTGGAGTTCTATCACGAGACCTACGGCGGCCTGAAACGCAACGCCGAAGTACCCGCCGGCGACATGTTCTTCAACATGAACGACCCCAGCCACAGCTTCGCCAGCACTTACGTGACCAAAGGCGAAGGCGACCCGCGCTCGGTGATCGACAACGCCGGCCTCTACTTGGGCGACACCGTCACCCTCAACGAGCAGTGGCAAGTGCTCGGCTCGTTGCGCTACGACAACTGGCGCGCGCAAACCACACAACGCGGCCAGGCCAGCATCAGCAGCACCGACGGCGCCGTCAGTGGACGCGTCGGCGCGGTGTACAAGCCGCTGCCGAACGGCAGCCTCTACGTGTCCTACAGCGAAGCGGCGCAGCCGTCGGCGCTGGGCGCGTCCACCAACAACCAGATTTATGGCGCGGCCACTACCAGCAATTACAGCCCGGCCAAATCGAAAACCTACGAGCTGGGCACCAAGTGGGACATTGCCCACGACATGCTGAATGTCACGGCGGCGATCTTCCGCACCGAACTGGACAACGCCTGGGAATACCAGGACGGCGAGTCCGCGCCGGTGCGCGCCCTGCCCGCCAAGCGCGTGGACGGCGTCGAACTCGGCCTGCAAGGCAATATCACCCCGCGCTGGACCGCCTACAGCGGTTTCTCGGCGCTCAAAAGCACGCAGACCAAGGGCATCAACAAAGGCGCGGAAGCCAAGAACGTCCCCGACCTGACCGCCAACCTGTGGACCACCTACGCCTTCACCGACGCCCTGAGCCTGAGCTACGGCGAGCAATACGTGGGCCGTCGCCGCTACAGCGACAACAAATACGTCGGCGGCTTGAACAACAACAGCAGCTACGCCAGCGGCCCGTCCGGGGTCAACGCGATCTACGTGCGCGACCACGAAAAAGCCCCTGGTTACTGGCTGAGTAACGTGGCGGCGCAATACAAGGTCAACAAGGACACCACGGTCAACCTCAACCTGAACAACGTGTTCAACAGGTTCTATTACAGCCAGGTCGGCGCGTCCCTCGATGGCTTCCAGCTCTACGGCATCCCAGGCGCCGGGCGCACCCTGACAGCCAGTGTCGATTATGAATTCTGATTTTCCCTCACCAGGAGTCCTGCCCATGTTCAAACCCCGTAACGCGCTCAAGCTCGGTGTGCTGTGCGCCGCGCTCGCCTTCGGCCACGCCGAAACCGCCGCCGCCCACGAAGTCACCGACGTGCTGGGCCGCAAGGTCGAAGTCAAGGACGACGTCAAACGCGTCGTGCTGGGTGAAGGCCGGTTGATTTCGGCGTTTGCCCTGCTCGACAAGGACGCGCCGTTCCAGCGCATCGTCGGCTGGCAGAACGATTTGAAGCTGCTGGACCAGCATACCTACAGCGCTTACGTGGCGAAATTTCCCACGGTAAAAGACATCCCGCTGATCGGGCAGGCGTCGGAGCAAAGCGTCAGCGCCGAGGAAATTCTGTCGCTCAAACCCGACCTGGCGGTGTTCAGCATTTCCGGTCACGGCCCGACCGAACACAGCGCGGTGGCTGATGTGCTGGCCAAGGCCGGCATCCCGGTGCTGTTCGTCGATTTCCGGATCAACCCGGTGCAAGGCACCCACACCAGCATGAACGCGCTGGGCCAGGCGCTGGGGCGTGAAGCCCAGGCTTAAGCCTTCCTGGATTTCTATGACCAGCACATCAAGGTCATCACCGACGCCGTCGCCACGCTGCCGGCTGGCCCGCGCCCGAGCGTGTTCCTTGAACTGCTGGCCGGTGCCTGGCAAGCGCCGGGGCACACCACCGGTAAAAGCGGCATGGGTGAAGTGATCAAGCTGGTCGGCGGGCGCAATATCGCCGCCGATGTGGTGCCGGGTGCACTGGGGGATATCAGCGTCGAGTACGCGCTGAAAGCCGACCCGGATGTGTACGTGGCCACCGGCAACCACACGCCGGGCTTGATCCTGGGCGCTGGCGTGAGCACTGACGAGGCGCGTGAGGCGTTTGATCGCGTGTTGGCGCGCCCCGAGTTTGCCAATCTTCGTGCAATCCGCGAGGGCAATGCCCACGGGCTGTGGCATGACTTCTACAACTCGCCGTACAACCTGCTGGCCATTGAAGCGCTGGCCAAGTGGGTGCACCCGGAGCTGTTCGCCACTCTCGATCCGCAGGCGACCATGGCGCAGATCAACCAGCAGTTCCTGGGCATGCCGTTGCAGGGTGCTTACTGGATTGACGCCAAGGCCCCTGTAGAAACGCGGTAAAAAACTGTGGGAGCTGGCTTGCCTGCGATAGCAGAGTGTCAGTCACTGAATGGGTCGACTGATACACCGTTATCGCAGGCAAGCCAGCTCCCACATTTGGATTTTCAGTGTTTTCAAGAATGTGAGCGCCATGACCACTCAAACCCTCGACCTCGCCAGTGCCACCCACGGCTATCGCCGTTTGCTGGCACGCCGCGCCTGGCTGCTGGCGCTACTGGGCACGGCGCTGGTCTGCGCGATGCTGGTGGACCTGGCCAGCGGCCCGTCGGGCATGGGCCTGCTGGCGTTGCTCGACGGCATCCTGCACCCGTCGCACCTGAGCGCAACCGACCAGGTAATCATCTGGAACGTGCGCCTGCCCTATGCACTGATGGCGGTGCTGGTCGGCTGTGCGCTGTCGCTGGCCGGGGCCGAAATGCAGGCGATTTTGAATAACCCGCTGGCCAGCCCGTTTACCCTCGGCGTGTCGTCGGCGGCGGCACTGGGGGCATCCCTGGTGATCGTATTTCCGGTGACCACGTTGTGGGTGTCGGCCAACACTGCGATTTCGATCTCGGCATTTATCTTCGCGGCGGCGTCGGTATTTTTGCTGCAAGCCATGTCGCGCCTGCGCGGCGCCGGGGTGGAAAGCCTGGTGTTGTTTGGCATCGCACTGGTGTTCAGTTGCAACGCGGTGGTGGCGTTGCTGCAACTGGTCGCCACCGAAGACGTTTTGCAACAGCTGGTGTTCTGGACCTTGGGCAGCGTGACCCGGGCCAACTGGGACAAACTCGGCATCCTCGCCCTAGTCGTCGCGGTGGTTCTGCCGTTTTCCTTCGCCGCGGCGCCGCGACTGACCTTGCTGCGTATGGGCGAAGATCGCGCGCAAAGTTTTGGCGTGGACGTGAAGCGCCTGCGCTTTTTTTCGCTGCTGCGCATCAGTTTGTTGTCAGCCACCGCCGTCGCATTTGTAGGCACCATCGGGTTTATCGGCCTGGTCGGTCCGCATATCGCGCGGATTCTGGTGGGCGAAGACCAACGCTTCCTGCTGCCCGCCAGCGCCTTGACCGGCGCCTTGTTGCTGGCGCTGTCCTCGATTGCCAGCAAGCTGATCATGCCCGGCGTGATCGTGCCGGTCGGCATCGTCACCGCGCTGGTGGGCGTGCCGATTTTCGTGGTGCTGGTATTCAAACGCGGGAGACAGTTATGAGTGCGGGTTTATCGGTACACAATGCCAACGTCAGCTACGGGCGTCGGCACATCGTGCATGACCTGAGCTTGCCCACCCTGCCCCACGGCAGCCTGACGGCACTGATCGGCCCGAATGGCGCGGGCAAATCCACCTTGTTGCGCGCTGTGGCCGGGCTGGAAAAGATGCAAGGCGTTGTAAGGCTGGGCGACCTCGACTTGTCGGCCATGTCCGTGGCCGAGCGTGCGCGCCGCGTCACTTACATGCCGCAAAACCTGCCGCCCGGCCTGAGCCTCAGCGTGATGGAAAGCGTGACGGCCGCGCTGCGCGTGGCCAATGTGGAAGGCATTCCGCTGTCCGGCGAAGCCTGCCTGCGCGAAGCCTTTGAGGCGTTGCAGCGCATCGGTATCACGCACCTGGCCGATCAACTGTTGAGCACCTTGTCGGGCGGCCAACGCCAATTGGTCAGCCTCGCCCAACTCATCGCGCGTCGCCCCCAGGTGATGTTGCTCGACGAACCCACCAGCGCCCTCGACCTCAATTACCAGTTGAAGGTCATGGACTGCGTGCGCGGGCTGGTGCGCGAACACAACCTGATCGCGGTGGTGGTGCTGCACGACATCAACCTCGCCGCGCGCTTTGCCGACCACATTGCCGTGCTGCGCCAGGGCCGTTTGTATGCCAGTGGCAAGGCGGATGAGGTGCTCGACCCAGCGTTGTTTGCCCAGGTGTATGGCGTGCAGGTGCGCATTGAACGGTGCTCGCAGCAGTCGCTGCAGGTGTTGGTGGATGGCGCAGTGTGAAAAGCGTCTAAGGTTAGACGTAAATGTTTGATTGAATTATTGCCCTGCAATCATCACCTATAGGTACAGGCATTCGCTCATTTGGAGAGCTTCATGATCGACCTGTACTACTGGACTACCCCCAACGGTCACAAAGTATCGCTGTTCCTGGAAGAAGCCGGTCTGCCCTATAAGGTGCACCCGATCAACATCGGCCAGGGTGAGCAGTTCAAGCCGGACTTCCTGAAGATCGCTCCCAACAACCGCATCCCGGCCATCGTCGATCACGACCCGACCGACGGTGGTGCGCCGATTTCGCTGTTTGAATCCGGCGCCATCCTGCTGTACCTCGCGGAAAAAACCGGCCAGTTCATTCCCAAAGACCTGCGCGGTCGCCAGGAAGCGCTGCAGTGGCTGTTCTGGCAAATGGGCGGACTGGGGCCGATGGCGGGCCAGAATCATCACTTCAGCCAGTTCGCGCCGGAGAAAATCCCCTACGCGATCAAACGCTACGTGGATGAAACCGCACGCCTGTATGGCGTGCTGGACCGACGCCTGGCGGATCGCGCATTCGTGGCGGGCGAGGACTACAGCATTGCCGACATGGCGATCTACCCGTGGATTGTTTCCCACAAGTGGCAGAGCCAGCGCCTGGAAGATTTCCCCCACGTGCAGCGCTGGTTCAACAGCATCAAGGAACGGCCGGCGACGGTTCGGGCGTATGAATGGGTGCAAAAAGTGAATCCGCCCAAAGCCTGAGCCCCAGGCAATGATCGTTCCCACGCTCCGCGTGGGAATGCCGCCTGGACGCTCTGCGTCCGCTCACAAAGCGTGACGCAGAGCGTCACAAAATGCATTCCCACGCAGAGCGTGGGAACGATCCTGCTTGCGTCGTTTCGCCGCGCTCACTAACGTAGCGCCTTTAATGACGCTACCCCCCGCAGGAGCTTTGCCATGGCCTCGCCAGCCCTCTCACATTTTCTTCCCCGGTTCGGCGTTGCCGCGGCAGTGGCCAGTGCATTAAGCCTGGCCGGTTGCCAGCTCCAGAGCACCCAGGACACCTTGCCTCCCGTTGCCGGCGTGCAGCCGCTCAAAGGCCTGGCACAGAATGTTTCGGTACGCCGCAATGCCCAAGGCATGCCGCTGATCGAAAGCAACACCTTCCATGACGCGCTGTTCAGCCTCGGCTATGTCCACGCCAGCGACCGCATCACGCAGATGGTCACGTTGCGCCTGTTGGCCCAGGGCCGTCTGGCGGAAATGTCCGGCCCGCAAGTGCTCGACGTCGACCGTTTCATGCGCGCCGTCAACCTGAAAAAAAGCGCCGGCGAGCTGTATAACGCCTCGTCGCCGCGCCTCAAGCGCTTCTTTGAAGTCTACGCCCGCGGCGTCAACGCCTACCTGTTCCGCTACCGCGACAAGCTGCCGCCAGACCTGGCCCAGACCGGCTACAAGCCCGAGTACTGGAAGCCGGAAGATTCGGCGCTGTTGTTCTGCCTGCTGAACTTCAGCGAGTCGAGCAACCTGCAGGAAGAACTCTCGTCGCTGGTGCTGGCGCAGAAAGTCGGCGTCGACAAACTCGCTTGGCTTACCCCAAGCGCGCCGGATGAGCCGATTCCGCAGGCTGAAACCGACAAGCTCAAAGGCGTGAACCTCGGCCAGATCACCGGCCTTGCCGGGCTGGAAGCCGTCGGCCAGCAACTCAACAGCCTCAACGCACTGGCGGTGACGACCTCGAGCAACTGGGCCATCGGCCCGCAGCGCAGCCGCAGTGGCAAAAGCCTGCTGGCCAGCGACCTTGCGGCCCAGCCACAAGCGCCGTCGCCGTGGAATTACGTGCAGATTCGTGCGCCGAAATATCAAGCGGTCGGCGCCTCGATTGCTGGCCTGCCAACGCTGCTGTCCGGTTTCAACGGCAAAGTGGCGTGGAGCATGAGCGCCGTCAAAGGCGACACCCAGGACCTGTTCCTGGAGAAGGTCAAGCGCCAAGGCAACGCCTTGTACTACGAGAACAACGGCAAATGGCTGCCGGCCATCGTGCGCAACGAAACCTTCTTCGCCAAAGGCCAGCGGCCACTGCGCGAAGTGGTGTACGAAACCCGCCACGGCGCCCTGCTCAACAGCAGCCAGGCGCTGACCACCGGGTTTGGCCTAGCGCTGCAAACCGCTGACTTCAAGGACGACAAGAGCCTGGACGCGTTCTTCGACCTGTCCCGCGCGCAAAACGCCGGCAAGGCCTCGGACGCGACCCGGGAAATCCGCGCCATTGCACTGAACATGATCTTCGCCGACGCCAGCAACATCGGCTGGCAAGTCACCGGCCGCTTCCCCAACCGCCGCGAAGGCGAAGGCCTGCTGCCCTCGCCGGGCTGGGACGCGCGGTTTGACTGGGACGGTTACGCCGACGCGATGCTGCACCCGTACGATCAAGACCCGGCCCAAGGCTGGATTGGCACCGCCAACCAGCGCACCGCGCCGCGCGGCTATGGCATGCAGTTGTCCAACTCCTGGGATGCGCCGGAGCGCAGCGAACGCCTGGCGCAACTGGCCAATGCCGGCAAGCATGACAGCCGCAGCATGATCGCCATGCAATACGACCAGACCACCCCCTTCGCCGCCAAGCTCAAGACCATGTTCCAGGCGCCGGGCATGGCCCAGCCGCTGAAACAGGCGATCGATGCACTGCCCGCGGCTGACGCGACCAAGGCCCGCGAGGCGCTGAATCGCCTGATGGCCTTTGATGGTCGCCTGGCGCCAACCTCCGCCGATGCGGCGATCTACGAGCTGTTCCTGCAGGAAAGCACCAAGCAGATCTTCCTCGACGAACTCGGCCCGGAAACCAGCGCCAGCTGGAAAGCCTTTATCAGCAACGCCAACCTGTCGTACTCCGCCAATGCCGACCACTTGCTGGGCCGCGAAGACAGCCCGTTCTGGGACGACGTGCGCACCGCGCAGAAAGAAGACAAACCGGCGATCCTCGCCCGCAGCCTGGCCGCTGCGATCACCGCAGGCGACAGCCAACTGGGCGGCGATCACAAGGCCTGGCAGTGGGGCAAACTGCACAGCACCACCTGGAAAAACACCAACGGCCAAGTGATTCGCGGCCCACTGGCCAGTGGTGGCGACCACAACACCCTGAACCCGGCGCCGTACAGCTGGGGCCAGGATTTCAACACCACCCAGGTGCCGGCGTTGCGCATGATCGTCGACTTCGGCCAGGTGGAACCGATGACCGGCCAGGGCGGCATCGGCCAGTCCGGCAACCCGGCCAGCCCGAACTACGCGAATGGCATCGACCCGTTGCTCAAGGCGCAATACCTGAGCTTCCCGATGCAGCCGCAGAACTTCGACAAGGCGTATGGGAAGACGCGGTTGACCCTCACGCCCGGCAAGTAACCCGGTTCCCGCTGGAGGAACCCGATAAAAATGTGGGAGCTGGCTTCTGTGGGAGCTGGCTTGCCTGCGATGAGGCCGTGTCAGTCACTGATCAAGTGGCTGATGCACCGCCATCGCAGGCAAGCCAGCTCCCACATTGGGAACGATCCCATATCCAATCGAACTTCTTTTATTCCCCCCGCCTCCTACCTGATAAGCCCACTGCCCCCGGCACGCCCATGGACCTTGTCATTGCCCGGCCCGAAGGCCTCTACTGCCCCGCCGGAGATTTCTATATCGATCCGTGGCGCCCGGTAGAGCGTTCGGTCATCACCCACGCCCACGGCGACCACGCCCGCACCGGCAACCAGCATTACCTGGCCGCCGCCACCGGCGAAGGCATTCTGCGTTCGCGCCTGGGCCAGGACATCAACCTGCAAACCCTGGCGTACGGCGAACAACTCGTGCACCACGGCGTGACCCTGAGTTTTCACCCGGCCGGGCATGTGCTGGGCTCGGCCCAGGTGCGTTTGGAATACCAGGGCGAAGTCTGGGTCGCGTCCGGCGACTACAAAGTCGAGCCCGATGGCACCTGCGCGCCCTTCGAACCGGTGCGTTGCCACACCTTTATCACCGAATCCACCTTTGGCCTGCCGATCTACCGCTGGCAGCCCCAGGCGCAAATCTTCGCCGGCATCAATGACTGGTGGCAGGCCAATATCGCCGCCGGCAAGGCCAGCGTGTTGTTCTGTTATTCGTTCGGCAAGGCTCAGCGCATCCTGCATGGGATTGACGCCAGCATCGGCCCGATCCTCAGCCACGGCGCGGTCGAGCCGCTGAACCGCGTGTACCGCGAGGCCGGGGTCTATATCCCCGAAACCCTCTACGCCGGCGACTTCAAAAAGACCGACCCGCTGCTGCGCCAAGCCCTGATCATCGCGCCACCGTCGGCCGGGGGCAGCACCTGGATACGCCGCTTCGGTGAGTACAGCGACGCCTTTGCCAGCGGCTGGATGCGCCTGCGCGGCACACGGCGGCGGCGTGGTGTGGACCGAGGCTTTGTGCTCTCGGACCACGCCGATTGGCCGGGGCTGTTGTGGGCCATCGAGCAAACTGGTGCCGAGCGGGTGATGGTCACCCACGGCTCTGTCGGCGTTCTGGTGCGTCACCTGCGGGAAAAAGGCCTGGATGCCCAGGGATTCACCACCGAATACGGTGACGACGAAGAAGAGGCCACGGCATGAAAGCCTTCGCCGAGCTGTACGCCAACCTCGACGCCACCACCTCCAGCAACGCCAAGCTCGCCGCGCTGCAAGCCTACTTTCGCCAGGCCCCAGCAGAAGATGCGGCATGGGCGGTGTATTTCCTCTCCGGTGGGCGGCCGCGGCAACTGGTGCCGACGCGCTTGCTGCGCGACATGGCCACCGAAGCGTCGGGCATCGAACCCTGGCTGTTCGAAGAGAGTTACCAGTCGGTGGGTGACCTGGCCGAAACCATTTCCCTGCTGTTGCCGGAATCTTCCTACACCTCAGAAGATGGTTTGGCGGTGTGGCTGGAAGACAAACTCCTGCCCTTGCGCGGTTTGCCACCGCTGGAACTGGCCGAACGCCTGCCCGCGCTATGGGCGCAACTGGATCAGCCGAGCTTGATGGTGTGCATCAAATTGATCACCGGCAGCTTTCGCGTGGGCGTGTCCAAATTACTGGTGACCCGCGCCCTCGCCGCCATGGCTGAACTGGACAGCAAACGTGTGGCGCAGCGCTTGGTGGGTTACACCGACTTGTCGAACCGTCCTACGGCTGAGGGCTACCTCAAGTTGATCGCCGCCGAATCGTCTGACGAACATGCGCAACGCGGCGGGCAGCCTTATCCGTTTTTTCTCGCCCACGGGTTGGCGCAACCGGTGGAGCAATTCGACACCCTGCTCGGTTCGCCCGCCGACTGGCAGGTGGAATGGAAGTGGGATGGTATTCGCGCGCAACTGGTCAAGCGTGAAGGCCGGCTGTGGGTCTGGTCGCGTGGCGAAGAGCTGGTGACCGAGCGCTTTCCTGAGCTGCACAGCCTGGTCAGCGGCTTGCCGGATGGCACGGTGATCGACGGCGAAATCGTGGTGTGGAAGGATTCGGTGCAACCTTTCGCCCTGTTGCAGCAGCGGATCGGCCGCAAGACCCTGAGCAAAATAGTCCTCGAGGACGCGCCGGTCGCGGTCCTCGCCTATGACCTGCTGGAATACCAGGGCGACGACTGGCGTAACCACACCCAGGCCGAGCGCCGCGCCCAGCTTGAGCAGGTTATTGCGCAGTGCAACCAGGCGGTACTGTTGCCATCGCCCTTGCTGACGGGCTTAAGTTGGGCCGACCTGGCCGAGCAACGCGAAGACTCTCGCCGCCTTGGCGTGGAAGGCATGATGCTCAAGGCCAGGGACGGCCTGTACGGCGTGGGCCGCACCAAGGACATGGGCGTGTGGTGGAAATGGAAAGTCGACCCGTTCAGTGTCGATGCGGTGTTGATCTACGCCCAACGTGGCCATGGCCGCCGCGCCAGCCTGTATAGCGACTACACCTTTGCGGTGTGGGACGGCCCGCCCGGCACTGAGCGCACGTTGGTGCCGTTTGCCAAGGCTTATTCGGGGCTGACCGACGAAGAGATGCGCAAGGTTGACGCCATTGTGCGCAAAACCACGGTGGAGAAGTTCGGGCCGGTCAGCAGCGTGACGCCGAGCATGGTGTTTGAGTTGGGGTTTGAAGGGATTGCCCTGTCGAAGCGGCATAAGAGCGGGATTGCGGTGCGGTTTCCGAGGATGTTGCGGTGGCGGCAGGATAAGGCGGTGGATGAGGCCGATAACCTCGGAACGCTGCAGGACTTACTGACCTGACCCTTTTCCACAAACACCACAAATCACTGTGGGAGCCGGGCTTGCCCGCGATGGCGGTGGGTCAATTAAGCTTTGTTTAGCTGACCCACTGCCATCGCAGGCAAGCCAGCTCCCACATTTTGTGTTGGTGCCTGACCTGAAATAGTGCACTCGAATTTTCGTGCCCATTTTCGGGCATCTCCTACACTCACATCTCCCTTATCCCACCTTTTAAAACAGTCATTCGGAACTATGGTGCAGAAATTGCTACTTGTGATCCGTCTGACACCGTTCAGTAACAGTCCTAAACGCGCCACAAGCGCTTATCTTGGTTTCCAGGGATTACATAATGAAAAAAGCATTGCTGACCCTTTCTGCACTGGCTCTGTGCATGGCTGCTGGTGTTGCTACAGCCAAGGAATACAAGGAATTGCGTTTTGGTGTCGATCCTTCCTACGCGCCGTTCGAATCCAAGGCCGCCGATGGCAGCCTGGTGGGCTTCGATATCGACCTGGGCAATGCGATCTGCGCCGAGCTGAAGGTCAAGTGCAAGTGGGTCGAAAGTGACTTCGACGGCATGATTCCAGGCCTCAACGCCAACAAGTTCGACGGCGTGATTTCCTCGATGACCGTGACCGAAGCCCGTGAAAAGGCGATCGACTTCTCCAACGAGCTGTTCTCCGGCCCGACCTCCCTGGTGTTCAAAAAAGGCGCGAACTTCTCCACGCCTGAGTCCCTCAAGGGTAAAACCGTGGGCTACGAGCAAGGCACTATCCAGGAAGCCTACGCCAAGGCCGTGCTGGACAAGGCCGGTGTGACCACCAAGGCTTACGCCAACCAGGACCAGGTGTACGCTGACCTGACTTCCGGCCGTCTCGACGCGTCGGTGCAGGACATGCTGCAAGCCGAACTGGGCTTTTTGAAGTCGCCGGCAGGCGCTGACTACGAAGTCAGCAAGGCCATCGACGACCCATTGCTGCCGTCGAAAACTGCGGTCGGTATCAAAAAAGGTAACAAAGACCTCAAGGCCTTGCTCGATAAAGGTATCAAAGCGTTACACGATGATGGCACCTACGCCACCATCCAGAAGAAACACTTCGGCGATCTGAACCTGTACAGCGGTAAATAACACCCTGGCGCCCACCTGTTTCAGGTGGGCGCTTTTTTATCGCCATAGGTCCTGAATTCATGTTTGAAGATCTTTTGCAAACCCTGGGGCTGAGTGCCTTCAGTTTGAAGGGGTTCGGCCCGCTGTTGCTGCAAGGTACGTGGATGACCGTGAAACTCTCGGTCGCCTCCCTGGCCGTCAGCGTCCTGCTGGGCCTGCTCGGCGCCAGCGCGAAACTGTCCAGCGTCAGCCTGATCCGCATTCCCGCCCAGCTCTACACCACCTTGATTCGCGGCGTGCCCGACCTGGTGCTGATGTTGCTGATTTTCTACAGCCTGCAAATCTGGCTGACCGGTTTTACCGACTTTATGGAATGGGACTACATCGAGATCGACCCATTCAGCGCCGGGGTTATCACCCTGGGCTTTATCTACGGTGCCTATTTCACCGAGACCTTTCGTGGCGCGATCCTCGCGGTGCCACGCGGCCAGCTGGAAGCGGCGACCGCCTACGGGCTCACGCGCGGGCAGCGCTTTCGCTTCGTGACCTTCCCGCAGATGATGCGCTTTGCCCTGCCAGGCATCGGCAACAACTGGATGGTGATGCTCAAGGCCACGGCGCTGGTGTCGATCATCGGCCTGGCGGACCTGGTCAAGGCCGCTCAAGACGCCGGAAAGAGCACCTACCAGCTGTTTTACTTCCTGGTTATCGCCGCGTTGATCTACCTGCTGATCACCAGCGCGTCCAACGTCGTCCTGCGCTGGCTTGAGCGCCGCTACTCCGCTGGGTCCCGGGAGGCCGTGCGATGATCGAACTTCTGCAGCAATACTGGCGGCCCTTCCTTTATAGCGACGGCCAGCACATCACCGGGCTGGCGATGACTATGTGGCTGCTCAGCGCAGCGCTGGTGATTGGCTTCGTGGTCTCGATCCCGCTGTCCATCGCCAGGGTTTCGCGCAAGCGCTCCATTCGCTGGCCGGTGCAGTTCTACACCTACCTGTTTCGTGGCACGCCGCTGTATATCCAGTTGCTGATTTGCTACACCGGGATCTACAGCATCGCGGCCGTGCGGGCGCAGCCGGTACTGGATGCGTTCTTTCGCGACGCGATGAACTGCACCATCCTCGCGTTCGCCCTGAACACCTGCGCCTACACCACCGAGATCTTCGCCGGGGCGATTCGCAGCATGGCCCATGGCGAAGTCGAAGCGGCCAAGGCCTACGGCTTAAGCGGCTGGAAGCTGTATGCCTACGTCATCATGCCGTCCGCCCTGCGCCGCTCGTTGCCGTACTACAGCAACGAAGTGATCCTGATGCTGCACTCGACCACGGTAGCCTTTACCGCGACGGTGCCGGATATTCTCAAGGTCGCCCGGGACGCCAACTCGGCCACCTACATGACCTTTCAATCCTTCGGCATCGCCGCGTTGATCTACCTGACCGTGACCTTTGCCCTGGTCGGTCTGTTTCGCTTGGCCGAGCGTCGCTGGCTGGCCTTCCTCGGGCCGAGTCACTAAGGAGTCGTGATGCGTCATCAGGTACATGATCTGATCGCGCCGGTGCCAGGCACGGCGCGGCAGATCCACAGTTTCCACTTCGGCCCGGAACAGGCCGAAGGCAAAATCTACATCCAGTCATCGCTGCATGCCGATGAACTGCCGGGCATGCTGGTGGCCTGGCACCTCAAGGTGCGCCTGGCTGAACTGGCGGCTGCCGGCAGGCTGCGCAGCGAAATCGTGTTGGTGCCGATCGCCAACCCGGTGGGCCTGGAACAGGTGTTGATGGACATTCCGCTGGGCCGCTACGAGCTGGAAAGCGGGCAGAACTTCAATCGCCTGTTTGTCGACCTCAGCGAAGAAGTCGGCAATCAGGTTGAAGACTTTTTGGGCGATGACCCCAAGCACAACGTCGAGCTGATTCGCGACGCCTTGAGTCTGGCCCTCGCCGCCCAAACCGCCGACACCCAGCTGCAATCCCAGCGCCTGGTATTGCAACGCCTGGCCTGCGATGCCGACATGGTGCTCGACCTGCATTGCGACTTCGAAGCCGTGGCGCACCTGTACACCACGCCCGAGGCCTGGCCGCAGGTGGAACCGTTGGCGCGCTATATCGGCTCGGAAGCCAACTTGCTCGCCACCGATTCCGGCGGGCAATCCTTTGATGAGTGCTTCACGCTGGTGTGGTGGCAGTTGCAGCAACGCTTCGGCGAGCGCTTCCCGATCCCCATGGGCAGCTTCTCGGTGACCGTCGAGTTGCGCGGCCAAGGCGACGTCAATCATGGCCTGGCCAGCCTCGACTGCCAGGCGATCATCGACTACCTGACACACTTCGGCGCGATTGCCGGCGACGCGGCGCCACTGCCCGAGCTGCCCTACCCGGCCACCCCGCTGGCGGGCGTGGAACCGGTGACCACACCGGTCGGCGGCTTGCTGGTGTTCAGCGTGCTGCCGGGTGAGTACCTGGAAGCCGGGCAACTGATCGCCGAAATCATCGACCCCATTACTGACCGCGTAACGCCTGTGCACTGCCAAAAGGCCGGCCTGCTTTACGCCCGTTCGCTGCGGCGCATGGCCACTGCCGGGATGGTGATCAGCCATGTCGCAGGCCATGAAGCCTATCGCAGCGGCTACCTACTTTCGCCTTGAGGATGCACGCCCCATGTACAAATTGACGGTTGAAGGCCTGCATAAAAGCTATGGCGACAATGAAGTGCTCAAAGGTGTTTCGCTCAAGGCCAAGACCGGTGACGTGATCAGCCTGATCGGCGCCAGCGGTTCCGGCAAAAGTACCTTTTTGCGCTGCATCAACTTTCTGGAAACCCCCAACGACGGCGCGATGACCCTCGACGGCCAGCCGATCCGCATGGTCAGCGACCGCCACGGCATGCGCGTGGCCGACGACGCCGAACTGCAACGCCTGCGCACGCGGCTGGCGATGGTGTTTCAGCATTTCAACCTGTGGAGCCACATGAACGTGCTGGAAAACATCACCATGGCCCCGCGCCGGGTGCTGGGTTGCAGCAAGAAAGACGCCGAAGACCGCGCCCGCCGCTATCTGGACAAGGTGGGCTTGCCGGCGCGCGTTGCCGATCAATACCCGGCGTTTCTCTCCGGCGGCCAGCAGCAACGGGTGGCCATCGCCCGCGCCCTGGCGATGGAGCCGGAGGTGATGCTGTTCGACGAGCCGACCTCGGCCCTCGACCCGGAGTTGGTCGGTGAAGTATTGAAGGTGATCCAGGGGCTGGCCGAGGAAGGCCGCACCATGATCATGGTCACCCACGAGATGAGCTTTGCGCGCAAGGTGTCGAGCCAGGTGCTGTTCCTGCACAAGGGCCTGGTGGAAGAGCAAGGCACGCCTGAGGACGTGCTGGGCAATCCGAAGAGCGAGCGCCTGCAGCAGTTCTTGAGCGGTAATTTGAAGTAAACCTTTGTGACGCCTGGAGGGTCTTTGAAAGAGAGCCTCCAGAGCGTCAGCCGCCGTATGGCAAAACCTCACGATTTCGCAAAACACTGGTTTGCCGCCAAGGGCTGGAAGCCGTTCGCCTTTCAGAAAGCGGTGTGGGCGGCAGTCAAGCAAGGCCACTCGGGCTTACTGCATGCCAGCACGGGCGCGGGTAAAACCTATGCGCTGTGGTTTGCCGCCCTCAATCGTTTCGCCATCACTCGCCCGCCCGCCACGGGTAAACGCAAACCACCTGCTGAACCGCTGACAGTGCTGTGGATTACGCCCATGCGCGCACTTGCGGCCGACACTGCGCGCGCCCTAGAAGCGCCGCTTGCGGCGTTGCAGGTTCCCTGGAGCGTCGGCCTGCGCACCGGCGACACCAGCAGCAGCGAACGCGCGCGCCAAAGCCGCCGCCAGCCGACCGCGCTGGTCACCACGCCGGAAAGCCTGACATTGATGCTGGCGCGGGCTGACAGCGAGACGAGCCTGGCGCACGTGCGCATGGTGATCGTGGATGAGTGGCATGAGCTGATCGGCAATAAGCGTGGCGTGCAGTTGCAACTGGCGCTGGCGCGCTTGCGGCGCTGGCACCCGGAACTGATGGTGTGGGGGATTTCAGCGACGCTGGGTAATCAGGCTCACGCGCTGGAAGTGTTGGTCCCACAAGGCGGCGGGATCAATGTGCAGGGGCAAACGGCCAAAGCGTTGCAGGTCGATACCTTGTTGCCGCCCACCTCCGAGCGTTTTCCCTGGGCCGGGCATATTGGTTTGAAGATGTTGCCGCAGGTCGTCGCCGAAGTGGACTCCAGCAGCAGTTGCCTGGTGTTTACCAATACGCGGGCGCAGTCGGAAATCTGGTATCAGGCGTTGCTGGACGCGCGCCCGGATTGGGCCGGCGTGATCGCCTTGCACCACGGCTCGCTGTCCCGCGAAACCCGCGACTGGGTGGAGCGCGCCTTGAAAGACGGCCAGCTCAAGGCGGTGGTGTGCACCTCCAGCCTGGATTTGGGCGTGGACTTCCTGCCGGTGGAGCGCGTGCTGCAAATCGGCTCGGCCAAAGGCGTGGCGCGCCTGATGCAACGCGCCGGACGCTCGGGCCATGCGCCGGGGCGGCCATCGCGTGTGACGCTGGTGCCAACCCACAGCCTGGAACTGGTGGAGGCCGCCGCCGCCCAGGATGCAATCGCGCAGCGGCGCATTGAGGCTCGCGAATCGCCTTACAAGCCGCTGGATGTGCTCGTACAACATCTGGTGAGCATGGCTCTTGGCGGCGGGTTTACGCCCGACGCGCTGCTCGCCGAAGTACGCGGTGCGTGGGCTTATCGCGACCTCACGGACGCTGATTGGGCCTGGGCGCTGGGGTTTGTGCGCCATGGCGGGCTGTCGCTGACCGCCTACCCCGATTACCGTCGTGTGGAGCCCGATGAGCAAGGCGTCTGGCGCGTGCCGGATGCGCGCCTGGCGCGGCGCCATCGCATGAGCGTCGGCACCATCGTCAGCGATGCGAGTATCCAGCTGAAATTCTGGAGCAAGGGCGGCGGCGGCAAGAACCTGGGCAGTGTCGAAGAAGGTTTTATTGCGCGGCTCAAGCCCGGCGATGGTTTCCTGTTTGCCGGGCGTTTGCTGGAATTGGTGCGGGTGGAAAACATGACCGCTTATGTGCGCCGCAGCACCGCGAAAAAAGCCGCTGTGCCGCGCTGGAATGGCGGGCGCATGCCACTTTCCAATGAGCTGGCACAGGCTGTGGTCGAGCGTTTTGATGCGGCAGCACACGGCCACTTCGACGGCCCTGAAATGCGCGCAGTGCAGCCTTTGCTGCAAACTCAGTTGCGCTGGTCAGGCCTGCCGACGCGCACGCATTTGTTGGCCGAAGCGCTGAAGTCGCGGGAGGGATGGCACCTGTTTCTTTACCCGTTTGCCGGGCGCCAGGTGCATTTGGGGCTGGCGAGTTTGCTGGCGTGGCGCGTCAGCCAATTGCAACCTGTGACCTTTTCGATTGCAGTGAATGATTACGGCCTGGAGCTGTTGAGTGCCACGCCGGTGGAGTGGCCTCTGTTGCTCAACGAAGCGCTGTTGAGTCCGGCCAACTTGCTGTTGGACGTGGCAGCCAGCCTGAATGCAGGTGAATTGGCTCTGCGCCGCTTTCGCGAAATCGCACGCATCGCCGGGCTGGTGTTTGCCGGTTATCCCGGCGCCCCCAAAAGCACACGCCAGGTGCAGGCTTCCAGCGGTTTGTTTTTTGAAGTGTTCAAGCAATACGACCCAGAGAACCTTTTGCTGACCCAGGCCGGGGAAGAAGTCCTGCGTGACGAGTTGGATATTCGTCGGTTGGAAGCGACATTGCTCCACCTGTCGGCGCTGAAACTGGACTTGCATGTGATTGAGCGACCGACGCCGCTGGCCTTCCCGCTGCTGGTTGAGCGGATGCGCGAGAGCATGAGTTCGGAGAAGCTTTCGGAGCGCATTGCACGGATGGTCAAGGACCTGGAAAAAGTCGCGGATAACGGGAAACGTTGATGGTGTGTTCGGTGACACTTGAGGGAGAAGAACTATGGCTGCTGGCGGAAAAGGCCGTGTACTGGCCCGCGCGCCGGTGCCTGCTGATTGCCGATGCGCATTTTGGCAAGGCCTCGGCCTATCGCAGCCTGGGGCAACCGGTGCCGCAGGGCACCACCACTGAAAACCTGCAGCGTCTGGACCGCTTGTTATCGGCTCTGCCGTGCGCGCAGGTGATCTTTCTCGGCGACTTCCTGCATGGCCCCGGCTCTCACGCCAGCGGCACCCTGAGCGCCTTGAGAGCCTGGCGTGAGCGTAATCACGCGTTGGCCCTGACGTTGATTCGCGGCAATCATGATAAACGCGCGGGCGATCCGCCTGCCGACCTGGGGATTGAGGTGGTCGCCGAACCGTTGCTGATGGGCCCGTTTGCGCTGCAACACGAGCCGGACGCGCACGCCAGCCACCATGTGCTGGCAGGGCATGTGCATCCAGTGTATCGCTTGCGCGGCAAGGGCCGGCAGAGTTTGCGCCTGCCCTGTTTTCAGCTTGGGCTGCAGGTCAGCCTGCTACCCGCATTTGGCGCCTTTACCGGTGGCTATGCGGTGGATCAGAAGGATCATCAGCGGATCTACGTGATCGGCGATGAGGATGTCTGGCCAGTCCAGTAAAGGTCCGGCCAGACGTGCTGACACACAACCGTCAAGCGACGGGTGCGGGTGGCGGCTCATCGGGAATTGTGGGCACACCGGGCTCGGTGGGCTGGGGGTAATCTTCGTCAGGTTGGCCAGGGATGCCGCCTGCATACGCAGGGTCGGCCATCAGGGACCAGGCCAAAACACCAATCTGGTTGGGTTCAAGCCGGGCGAGTTCGGCGCTGATTCGCGGGTCGATCTTCATAAAGTACTCCTCAAGCGTGGCTCGGTGCGTTTTGCACGCACCGAGGCAGTACACCCAATAGAGTCACTTCCCGCAGACTAATTCCCTTTACGTGTAAGACCTTTCGATCAAGCGCGTGGGAGTGTGACGCCGCGCTGGCCCTGATACTTGCCCGCGCGGTCTTTGTAGGACACTTCACAAGCCTCGTCAGACTGCAGGAACAACATCTGTGCCACGCCTTCATTGGCGTAGATCTTCGCCGGCAATGTGGTGGTGTTGGAGAACTCCAGGGTCACGTGGCCTTCCCATTCCGGCTCAAGCGGCGTCACGTTGACGATAATGCCGCAACGCGCGTAGGTGCTTTTACCCAGGCAAATGGTCAGTACGTCGCGGGGAATGCGGAAAAACTCCACGGTGCGCGCCAGGGCGAAAGAGTTTGGCGGGATGATGCACACGTCGCTCTTGACGTCGACGAAGCTCTTTTCGTCGAAGTTTTTCGGGTCGACAATCGCCGAATTGATATTGGTGAACACCTTGAACTCATCGGCGCAGCGTACGTCGTAGCCGTAGCTGGACACACCGTACGAAATCACACGCTCATCGCCTTCGCCACGAATCTGGCGTTCAACGAACGGTTCGATCATGCCGTGTTCTTGCGCCATGCGGCGAATCCACTTGTCCGATTTGATGCTCATGGCGGGTGTCCTGAATAGCGAGGTGGAAAAATTCTGTTGGGCATCTTACCGGGGCCGGCCGTGGGGTTCAAAGGGCGCGGGGCTTTTCTTGACGAATGCACTGGCTGCTATAAGCCGCAGCCAGCGGGGCCGGGACTCATAGTGCAGCCGGCAGTGACTGTAAATACCACCGCCAGTCACGAAAATAGAGAAACCTTCGGAAATACCATTGGCACGTTCCGCAAAAAGGGTTAAGGTGGCGCCACTGTGCTGCTTGTGTCACTGAGAATCTCTACACGATATGTTGAATTTCGATCCAACCATCTCCAAGAATTTTTCCTGCTCTTTGCACTCAGTCTCGGCCAGGGCTTTTCCTGAGTCGCAGTTAACTTTGTCCAAGGAGATACACCATGTCTAATCGCCAAACTGGTACCGTTAAGTGGTTCAACGATGAAAAAGGCTTCGGCTTCATCACTCCACAATCCGGTGACGACCTGTTCGTTCACTTCAAAGCTATCCAATCCGACGGCTTCAAAAGCCTGAAAGAAGGCCAACAGGTTTCTTTCATCGCTACCCGCGGTCAGAAAGGCATGCAAGCTGAAGAAGTTCAAGTTATCTAACTTGTACTGACTTAGTCGAAAAAACCCCGCCCTTAAAAGCGGGGTTTTTTTATGCCTGATCGTTCCCACGCTCTGCGTGGGAATGCCTCGTGTGACGCTCTCCGTCACGCCGGGGGACGCAGAGCGTCCTTGGCTGCACTCCCACGCAGAGCGTGGGAGCGATCAGACAGCAAAACGCCCGGCGCACTTCCATGCACCGGGCGTTTTCATAGCTGCGTATATTTTGATCGTTCCCACGCTCTGCGTGGGAATGCCTTTTGTGACGCTCTGCGTCACGCTGGGGGACGCTGAGCGTCCATGGCTGCATTCCCACGCGGAGCGTGGGAACGATCAGACAGCAAAACGCCCGGTGCACTCCCATGCACCGGGCGTTTTCATAGCTGCGTATAAGCCGTTACTGGAACAACGACTCGCTCGACAAGCCATTCTTCTCAAGGATCTCACGCAAGCGCTTGAGGCCCTCTACCTGGATCTGCCGCACCCGCTCACGGGTCAGGCCGATCTCCAGGCCTACATCCTCCAGCGTGCTGCTCTCATGGCCACGCAGGCCGAAGCGGCGAATCACCACTTCACGCTGCTTGTCCGTAAGCTCAGACAGCCACTGGTCAATGCTTTGGGAAAGATCATCGTCCTGCAACAGCTCACAAGGATCCGTCGGACGATCATCCGTCAGGGTGTCCAGCAGGGTTTTATCCGAATCCGGACCCAGCGAGACATCGACCGAAGACACGCGCTCGTTCAGGCCGAGCATACGCTTTACCTCCCCTACCGGTTTCTCCAGCAGGTTGGCGATTTCTTCAGGCGAGGGTTCATGATCGAGTTTTTGGGTCAGCTCACGCGCCGCCCGCAGGTAGACGTTGAGCTCCTTGACCACATGGATCGGCAACCGGATCGTGCGGGTCTGATTCATGATCGCCCGTTCGATGGTCTGGCGAATCCACCAGGTGGCATAGGTTGAGAAGCGAAAGCCGCGCTCAGGGTCGAACTTCTCCACCGCCCGGATCAAGCCCAGGTTGCCCTCCTCGATCAAGTCCAACAGCGACAGGCCACGATTGACGTAGCGGCGGGCGATTTTCACCACCAGTCGCAGGTTGCTTTCAATCATGCGCTTGCGCCCAGCCGGATCGCCCTTTTGCGACAAACGCGCAAAATGGACTTCTTCTTCGGGAGTGAGCAGAGGGGAAAAGCCGATTTCATTGAGGTACAGCTGCGTGGCGTCGAGCGCCCGCGTGTAGTCAATGTACTTGTGTTGCTTTAACGCGGTGGAGTTCTTGGATTTGGTACGAACTGAAGGTGCAACAGACCCCTCATCATTCGACATCGATTCCTTTTCGGTGAGAATCTCCATTTCAAGGAGAACCTCATCGTCGATGTCAAACTCCGGCGCTTCTTTACTGAGAGCCATTGTTATAGTCCTTTGGTGAGTTCGACCTCAAGCTCAAGCGACGCCTTTATCCTTGGCAACGCTGGAGCCTGTTCCTTCTACGTGAGGGAACAAGCTGTGCAACACATCAACGACGGGGTAGGAATTGCAGCGGATCTACAGGCTTCCCTTGACGGCGAATCTCAAAGTGCAGTTTCACCCGGTCCGTACCCGTTGACCCCATTTCGGCAATTGTCTGTCCGACTTTGACCTGCTGCCCCTCCCGAACCAACAACCTGCGGTTATGACCGTAGGCACTGACGTAGGTATCGCTGTGTTTGATGATGACCAGCTCGCCGTAGCCCCGTAAACCACTCCCGGCGTACACCACTGTCCCATCAGACGCAGCTAAAACAGGCTGTCCCAAATCCCCGGCGATATCAATGCCTTTATTCAAACTACCGTTTGAAGAGAATTTTCCAATTAACACTCCGTTTGAAGGCCATCCCCAACCGGTCGGCGCAGGCCCTGCAGGCGGCAACGGCGCGGGGGCCGGCTTGCTCGCAACGGTAGGCGTGGCGCTGCCTGCAGGCCGGGTGATGATCGTGGTTCTGCTCGAGGAGGAAGGCGAAGATCCGGAATTTGTCACAACTGCCGTAGGCGCAGAACCGGTGCGCCCATCGAAACGAATGGTTTGCCCCGGATGTATCGTGTATGGCACAGGAATATTGTTACGCGCTGCCAGCGCCTTGTAATCCCAGCCGTAGCGGAAGGCGATCGAGAACATCGTGTCCCCCTTTCGCACTACATATTGGCCGGTGGTGACCGTCGGCTTTTGCGGCACGGCGCTGGCCTTACTTCGGTCGACAACCCGCGCGCCACTGGAGGGAGAGCTGGAGCAACCCGCCAATAAGGAACTCAAGACAAGGCCAAGCACCAGTCGCTGAAAGCTTGTTTTACTCATACGCTGCGCAAGACCTGTGAGACTCACCCGCCGCTCCCTTTGTGGTGGCTGAACATGAATGCCTGTATCAGGCCTGAAATATGACGCAAGTATAACTGGGCATTGGACTTTTACCGGCACACGACTGAAACGAAAAATTCATCATGTTTAAGGCCGGCTTCTATTCATGTTGACTCAATAAGCCCCGCTGTAAGACACATCCCCAACAACAGAATTCACTGTTTGCGAACAAATGATCAGGCCAGCGGGCCATTAAGCAAGGGTACGAAGCGTACGGCGCCCAGCACATGCCGCGAAAAGCCTTCGTCCTCACGGATAATGAGCATCAATTGTTGCACTTCGCCGGAGCCCACCGGGATAACCAGCCGCCCGCCAGGCGCCAGTTGATCGAGCAACGCTTGTGGCACGTCGGTCGCAACGGCCGTGACGATGATGCCGTTATACGGCGCCAGCGCGGGCCAGCCTTCCCAGCCATCGCCCCAACGGAACACCACGTTGCGCAGGTTCAATTCAACCAGGCGCTCTTTGGCGCGGTCTTGCAGCACCTTGATGCGCTCCACCGAGAACACCCGCTCGACCAGTTGCGACAGCACGGCGGTCTGATAACCCGACCCGGTGCCGATTTCCAGCACCTTGTCCAAAGGCCCCGCCGCCAGCAGCAGCTCACTCATGCGCGCGACCATATAAGGCTGCGAGATGGTCTGGTTATGGCCGATGGGCAATGCGGTGTCTTCATAGGCGCGGTGCGCCAGTGCTTCATCGACGAACAGGTGGCGTGGTGTGCGCCGGATGACTTCCAATACCTGGGCATTGGACAGGCCTTCTTCGTACAGACGCTGAATCAAACGCTCGCGGGTACGCTGGGAGGTCATCCCGATGCCACGGCGCAGCAGGTCGTCTTGTTCACGCGCCATCAACGTAGCCCCTCGAGCCAGCCATCGAGACTACTGAAGGCATCACTGAAGGTGCGATCAAGCTGCAACGGGGTAATCGAAACATAACCTTGCATCACCGCATGAAAGTCAGTGCCTGGGCCGCCATCTTCGGCGTCGCCCGCCGCCGCAATCCAATAACCTTCCTTGCCACGCGGGTCGACCACCTTTAATGGCGCCGCCGCACGGGCACGATGGCCCAGGCGCGTCAGCTGGATGCCGCGAATATGGTCCAGCGGCAAGTTGGGAATGTTCACGTTGAGCACGGTACGCGGCGGCAAGTCCAGGGAACCATGGGCCTCTACCAGCTTGCGCGCGAAATACGCCGCCGTCGCCAGGTTATCCAGTTGCCGCGAGGCAAACGAAAAAGCAAACGAGGTACGCCCCAGAAAACGGCCTTCAAGGGCCGCCGCCACGGTGCCGGAATACAACACGTCATCGCCCAGGTTGGCGCCCAGGTTGATGCCCGACACCACCAGGTCCGGCTCCTGGTCCAACAAGCTGTTGATCGCCAGGTGCACGCAATCGGTGGGGGTGCCGTTCACGCTGATAAAGCCATTGGCCAGAACCTGCGGGTGCAACGGACGGTCGAGCGTCAGCGAACTGCTGGCGCCGCTCTTGTCCTGGTCCGGGGCAACCACCACGCACTCGGCATAATCTTCCAGCGCAGCATAAAGCGCGGCAAGGCCAGGTGCGGTGGCACCGTCATCGTTTGATATCAGAATACGCATGGGTTGTCCGTCTGCCCCACCGGCACCAGATCAACAAGCTCGCGCACCAACACAGTGGCGAAGCATCCGGCCGGCAGGACGAATTCCAATTGCAGAATGTCCAGCGAGGGATAATGCCACGTCAACCCGCCAATGGGCAGTCGCAGAATGCGCCGTTCCTGGCTCATGCCGGCATTCACCAGCCAATCGCGCAGGTCGGCTTCGCTGGCGGCGACGGCTTGTTCCAGCGCGTGGGTTGCACCGGTGGCGGGCGAATCGCCCTCGCCCCACTGCGGCCCGGTTGGGTGCAGGTCCAGAATGGCCAGGCGCGGGTCGCTGCATTCAGCCTCCCCCGCGGGGAAGAAACTGCGGCTGTCGGTGAACGCCAACAGGTCGCCGACCTGGGCGCGCTGCCAGGAACCGTCTGCCACACGTGCCGCCAAGACTTTGTTGAACAAAAAGCTACGCGCGGTGGACAGCAGTCGCGAACGCACATTGCGCTGCTCCGGCAAGGCCTTGCGCGCGGCCCATTCACGCGCGTCCACCACGTTGCCACCGTTATGGCCGAAACGCTGGGCGCCGAAGTAATTGGGGATGCCATGCTGGGCAATCAGTTGCAAACGCGCGTCGATGGCAGCGGTGTCGCCGGCCAATTGGGTCAGGCGCAAGGTAAAGCCGTTGGCTGAGTGCGCGCCGCGCTGCAGCTTGCGCTTGTGACGGGCCATTTTGAGGATCTTGAGGGTGTCGTTTTCCGCACCGCTCATGTCCGGGTCGGCCTTGCCCGGCAGCTGTATGCTGAACCACTGGCGGGTCAACGCCTGGCGGTCCTTGAGCCCGGCATAACTGACGGTGCGCAACGGCACGCCGGCGGCCTTGGCGATACGCCGCGCGGCTTCTTCGGTATTCAGGCCACGTTTCTCTACCCACAACCACAGGTGCTCGCCGTCGCCGGTCAGCGGGATATCCAGCACTTCGTCGACCTGGAAATCTTCAGCCGTCGCTTTCAGGACCGCGCTGCCCAAGGCCTCGCCATAGGCCCGTGGGCCCAACAGTTGCAGGTCATTCATGCGCGCAGCAACAAGGCAACGGAGTGCACCGCGATGCCCTCTTCCCGGCCGGTAAACCCGAGCTTTTCGGTGGTGGTCGCTTTCACGTTGACTTGATCCAGTTCAATTTGCAGGTCCGCGGCAATCAGTGCGCGCATCGATTCGATGTGCGGGGCCATTTTCGGCGCCTGGGCCACGATGGTGTTGTCGACGTTGCCGACCTTCCAGCCTTTGGCGTGGATCAGGCCAACCACATGGCGCAGCAACACACGGCTGTCCGCGCCCTTGAACGTAGGGTCGGTGTCCGGAAAGTGTTTGCCGATATCGCCCAACGCCGCCGCGCCGAGCAACGCATCGCTCAAGGCATGCAACACAACGTCGCCGTCGGAATGAGCCAGCAACCCATGGTGGTGTGCAATGCGCACGCCGCCCAAGGTGATGAAATCGCCTTCGGCGAAACGGTGCACATCATAGCCGTGGCCAATACGCATAAAAAAACGCCCCGATTTAATTCAGGGCGTGATTCTACCTACTTTTGCCTCACATTAACCGAGCAAAGCACGACCATGATGTCGCAAATGATCTTCGATGAAGCTGGCGATAAAGAAGTAGCTGTGGTCGTAGCCAGGTTGCAGGCGCAGTTCCAGCGGATGGTTGGCGGCCTTGGCTGCTTGCTGCAGGGCTTCGGGCTTGAGCTGCACGGCGAGAAAATCATCGCGGTCGCCTTGATCCACCAGCAATGGCAGCTTTTGCGAGGCTTCGCTGATCAGCACGCAGGCGTCCCATTCGCGCCACTTCGAGCGCTCTTCGCCCAAGTAGCGGGAGAAGGCTTTCTGGCCCCACGGGCAATCCATCGGGTTGTTGATCGGCGAAAAGGCCGACACCGACTGGTAACGCCCCGGGTTGCGCAAGGCACACACCAACGCACCGTGGCCGCCCATGGAGTGACCGCTGATGCCGCGTTTATCCGATGCCGGGAAATGCGCTTCAACCAACGCAGGCAATTCCTGCACCACGTAGTCGTGCATCCGATAGTGCTTGGCCCAGGGTTCCTGCGTGGCGTTCAAGTAGAAGCCGGCACCCAGGCCGAAATCCCAAGCGTTGTCCGGGTCGCCGGGCACACCCGGGCCACGCGGGCTGGTGTCCGGCGCGACGATAATCAACCCGAGCTCGGCGGCCACGCGCTGCGCGCCGGCCTTCTGCATGAAGTTTTCATCGGTGCAGGTCAGCCCGGACAGCCAGTAAACCACCGGCAGCTTGCCGCCCTGCTCCGCTTGCGGCGGCAGGTAGACGGCAAAGGTCATGTCGCAACCGAGCACATCGGAATGATGCTTGTAGCGTTTATGCCAGCCGCCGAAGCTCTTCTGGCAGGACAGGTTTTCCAGACTCATGGCCGACCTCAGAAGTGGATGACGGTACGAATGCTCTTGCCTTCGTGCATCAGGTCAAACGCTTTGTTGATGTCTTCCAGGCCCATGGTGTGGGTGATGAACGTGTCCAGCGGGATCTCGCCGGTCTGGGCCATTTCCACGTAGCTTGGCAATTCGGTGCGGCCACGCACGCCACCGAACGCCGAACCGCGCCAGACACGCCCGGTCACCAGCTGAAATGGGCGAGTAGCGATTTCCTGGCCAGCACCGGCAACACCGATGATCACCGACTCGCCCCACCCCTTGTGGCAGCACTCCAGCGCGGCGCGCATCAAGTGCACATTGCCGATGCACTCGAACGAGAAGTCCACGCCGCCGTCGGTCAAGTCGACGATCACGTCCTGGATTGGGCGGTCGTAGTCTTTCGGGTTGATGCAGTCAGTGGCGCCCAGTTGCTTGGCGATTTCGAACTTGGCCGGGTTGATGTCGATGGCAATGATGCGCCCGGCCTTGGCCTTGACCGCACCGATGACGGCCGACAGACCAATGCCGCCGAGGCCAAAGATGGCCACGGTGTCGCCCGGCTTGACCTTGGCAGTGTTGATCACCGCGCCAATGCCCGTGGTGACACCACAGCCCAGCAGGCAGACTTTTTCCAGCGGTGCTTCCTTAGGAATCTTGGCTACCGAAATTTCCGGCAGCACGGTGTATTCGGAGAAGGTCGAGGTGCCCATGTAGTGGAAAATCGGCTGGCCTTTGTAGGAGAAACGCGTGGTGCCGTCGGGCATCAAGCCTTTGCCCTGGGTGGAACGGATGGCCTGGCACAGGTTGGTCTTGCCCGACAGGCAGAATTTGCACTTGCCGCATTCCGGGGTGTACAGCGGGATCACGTGGTCGCCGACGGCCACCGACGTAACGCCCTCGCCAATCGCCTCAACGACGGCGCCGCCTTCATGGCCAAGGATCGACGGGAAGATGCCTTCCGGGTCGGCGCCGGACAAGGTGTAGGCGTCGGTATGGCACACGCCGGACGCGACCACGCGCAACAGCACTTCGCCGGCCTTGGGCATGGCGACATCCACTTCAACGATCTCAAGGGGCTTTTTCGCTTCGAAGGCTACGGCGGCGCGGGACTTGATCATCCGGGTTTCTCCATGGAATTAAAAACTGAGGCCGTGAGTGTAAAACATGGCTCATTGATTAATAATCCGGCCCAAAGCAAAACTTTATTGCTGTACAGGGATAATCAAGATGCTGGAGAACCGCTGGGAAGGCATTGATGAGTTTGTCGCGGTGGCCGAATGCAGCCAATTTACGGCGGCTGCCGAACGCCTGGGCGTGTCGTCGTCGCACATCAGCCGCCAGGTCGCACGCCTGGAGGAGCGGCTGCAAACGCGATTGCTGTATCGCAGCACCCGCAAAGTGACCTTGACCGAGGCCGGCCAGACCTTCCTGCAGCACTGCCAGCGTTTACAGGATGGTCGCGAAGAAGCCTTGCGCGCCGTGGGCGATCTCACCAGTGAACCCAAGGGCATGTTGCGCATGACCTGCGCGGTGGCGTACGGCGAGCGGTTTATTGTGCCGCTGGTCACGCGGTTCATGGGGCTCTACCCGCAACTGCGCGTCGATATCGAGCTGACCAATCGCCAGCTGGACCTGGTGCATGAAGGCCTCGACCTGGCGATCCGTCTCGGCCGCTTGCAAGACTCGCGCATGGTTGCCAGTCGCTTGGCGCCACGGCGCATGTATTTGTGTGCGTCACCTTCCTACCTGGCGCGGTATGGTCGGCCACATAGTTTGTCGGAATTGAGTCGGCATAACTGCCTGATCGGCAGCTCGGATATCTGGCAACTCGCCCAGGACGGGCGCGAATTCTCACAACGCGTGCAGGGCAACTGGCGCTGCAACAGTGGGCAAGCGGTGCTGGACGCTGCATTGCAAGGCGTCGGGTTGTGCCAGTTGCCGGACTATTACGTGCTGGAGCATCTGCACAGTGGCGCACTGGTGTCGTTACTGGAAGCGAATCAGCCGCCGAATACAGCGGTGTGGGCGCTGTACCCACAGCAACGGCATTTGTCGCCAAAGGTCAGGAAGCTGGTGGATTTTTTGAAGGAGGGGTTGGCTGAGCGGCCGGAGTACAGCGCGTAATTTGGGGCGACTGTTCGAGCTTCATCGCGGGCAAGCCCGACTCCCACAGGGAATTGCATTTCAATTGTGGGAGCTGGCTTGCCTGCGATGAAGTCGACGCGGTGTCACTGACTATCTGCGGTTTGCCCACCGCAACCTGAGCCACTCCAGGTCTTCGGGACGAGTGACCTTGATGTTGTCGGCGCGCCCTTCGATCAGGCGTGGTGCCTGACCGGACCATTCCATGGCCGAGGCTTCGTCGGTGATCACTGCGTCTGCGACCAGGCTGTCGGCCAAGGCACGGTGCAAGGCGCCGAGGCGGAACATCTGCGGCGTGTACGCCTGCCAGATCAGGCTGCGATCCACGGTTTCCACCACGCGGCCGTGCTTGTCGACGCGCTTGAGCGTGTCGCGCGCAGGTACGGCGAGCAAGCCGCCGACCGGATCATCCGCGAGTTCCGCCAACAGCTTATCGAGGTCATCACGGCTCAGGTTAGGGCGCGCGGCATCGTGCACCAGCACCCAGTCGTCATCGCTGGCGCCGAGTGCATTGAGTTGCAGCAACGCATTGAGTACTGAACCCGAGCGCTCGTCGCCGCCGTCCGCGCGCACAATGCGAGAGTCGTTGGCACTCGACAGGCTTGGCCAATAGGGGTCATCTACCGCAAGACTGATCACCAACCCCTTGAGACCAGGATGATCGAGGAAACAGCCAAGGCTGTGTTCGAGAATAGTGCGCCCGCCCAGTTGCAGATATTGCTTGGGACGGTCCGCGGCCATACGGGCACCAACGCCCGCGGCAGGAATCACGGCCCAGAAGGCCGGCAAACTGTTACTCATTGGGCCAACTGGTAGAGGGTTTCACCCTCCTTGACCATGCCCAACTCATGACGCGCCCGTTCTTCAACGGTCTCGGTGCCTTTTTTCAGCTCAAGCACTTCGGCATCAAGCACGCGGTTGCGCTCCAGCAGGATTTCGTTTTCGGCGTGCTGATCGGCAATTTGCTGGGTCAGTTCTTTCACCTGCGCAAAGCTGCCGTTACCGACCCATAGGCGGTACTGCAGGCCAGCCAGCAATAAAAGCAAGACGAGGAACAACCAATTGGGACTGCGCATCGAAATCCGGGTATCCAGTAAAAAAAGACAGCCATGCAAAACTTTTGAAGCAACTGATAGCACGAAGCCTGGATGAACCAGGCTTGTGCTTGATAGCCATCAGATTAGCGGCGAAATTCACGCTGTCGTGATTTTTCCGACGTAATCCGCTGACTTTTTACCACGCTTTACCATCAAGGAGCGATCAGCCGCGAAACTCGCTGCGACCGTTGTACTTGGCTTTACCCGCCAGTTGCTCTTCGATACGCAGCAATTGGTTGTACTTGGAAACGCGGTCGGAACGGCACAGGGAACCGGTCTTGATCTGGCCCGCCGACGTGCCCACGGCTAGGTCGGCAATGGTCGAGTCTTCGGTTTCGCCGGAGCGGTGCGAGATCACGGCGGTGTAGCCCGCAGCCTTGGCCATCTGGATGGCTTCCAGGGTTTCGGTCAGGGTGCCGATCTGGTTGAACTTGATCAGGATCGAGTTGGCGATCTTTTTGTCGATGCCTTCTTTCAGGATCTTGGTGTTGGTCACGAACAGGTCGTCGCCCACCAGCTGGATTTTCTCGCCGATCTTGTCGGTGAGGACTTTCCAGCCCGCCCAGTCAGACTCGTCCAGGCCGTCTTCGATCGAGATGATCGGGTAGCGCTCGGTCAGGCCTTTGAGGTAGTCGGCAAAACCTTCGGAGGTGAACACGTGGCCTTCACCGGACAGGTTGTACTTGCCGTCTTCGTAGAACTCGCTCGCGGCGCAGTCCAGGGCCAGGGTCACGTCGGTGCCCAGCTTGTAGCCAGCGTTGGCCACGGCTTCGGAGATCACTTTAAGTGCATCTTCGTTGGACGCCAGGTTGGGTGCGAAACCACCTTCGTCACCCACGGCAGTGCTCAGGCCACGGGCCTTCAGCACAGCTTTGAGGTGATGGAAAATCTCGGTGCCCATGCGCAGGCCTTCGGAGAAGGTCTTGGCGCCAACCGGCTGAACCATGAATTCCTGGATGTCGACGTTGTTATCAGCGTGCTCGCCACCGTTGATGATGTTCATCATCGGCACCGGCATCGAGTAAACACCCGGCGTGCCGTTCAGGTTGGCGATGTGTGCGTACAGCGGCAGGTCCTGGTCCTGGGCGGCGGCCTTGGCAGCAGCCAGGGACACGGCGAGGATGGCGTTGGCGCCCAGGCTGCCTTTGTTTTCAGTGCCGTCGAGCTTGATCATCGCGTGGTCCAGGGCTTTCTGGTCCAGCGGGTCCTTGCCCAGCAACAGGTCACGGATCGGGCCATTGATGTTGGCGACCGCTTTCAGTACACCTTTGCCCAGGTAACGGCTCTTGTCGCCATCACGCAGTTCCAGCGCTTCGCGCGAACCGGTAGAAGCACCGGACGGCGCGCAGGCGCTGCCGATGATGCCGTTATCGAGAAGCACGTCGGCTTCGACGGTGGGGTTGCCACGGGAGTCGAGAACTTCACGACCTTTGATGTCGACGATTTTTGCCATTGTTGTAAACACTCCAAAGTTGACGAAAACGACGCAGCTGAAGGAAATCTTTTGACCGACCGCAAGGGTGGAACAACGAGGCAGGCTTGCAGGCGACAAGGCTCAGGCCCGCAGGCCTGAGCGTAAAGCGAGGGAAAGTCTACCGGAGAAATGGCGCTTACGCGGTCTCTACCGTCGGAAAACTCTTGACCAGTTCGTCCAACTGCTTGAGCTGGGCCAGGAACGGCTCCAGCTTGTCCAGGCGCAGGGCGCATGGGCCGTCGCATTTGGCATTGTCCGGGTCCGGGTGAGCTTCCAGGAAAAGGCCAGCCAGGGACTGGCTGATACCGGCCTTGGCCAGGTCCAGCACCTGGGCACGCCGCCCACCGGCGGAATCGGCGCGACCACCGGGCATTTGCAGCGCGTGGGTCACGTCGAAGAACACCGGGTATTCGAACTGTTTCATGATGCCGAAACCGAGCATGTCCACCACGAGGTTGTTGTAGCCGAAGCTCGAACCACGCTCGCAGAGGATCAGCTGGTCATTACCCGCTTCCACACATTTGTTCAGGATGTGTTTCATTTCCTGGGGCGCGAGGAACTGGGCCTTCTTGATATTGATCACAGCGCCGGTCTTGGCCATCGCGACGACCAGATCGGTCTGGCGCGACAGGAAGGCCGGCAGCTGGATGATGTCGCACACCTCGGCGACCACGGCAGCCTGCTCAGGCTCGTGGACGTCGGTGATGATCGGCACGCCGAAGGCTTGCTTGATGTCCTGGAAGATCCGCATGCCTTCTTCAAGGCCCGGGCCGCGATAGGAGGTCACGGACGAACGGTTGGCCTTGTCGAAGCTGGCCTTGAACACGTAAGGGATACCGAGCTTCTCGGTAACCTTGACGTACTCTTCACAGACCTGCATCGCCATGTCACGGCTTTCCAGCACGTTCATGCCGCCAAACAGCACCATGGGCTTGTCGTTGGCAATCTCGATGTCGCCTACGCGAATGATCTTCTGGGCCATCAGGTTTACGCCTTCTTCTGATGTTGCGTCAGTGCTGCTTTGACAAAACCGCTGAACAACGGATGACCGTCGCGCGGCGTCGAGGTGAACTCAGGGTGGAACTGGCAGGCCACAAACCACGGATGATCCGGCGCCTCGACCACTTCAACCAGCTTGCCATCACCGGAGCGACCGGAGATTTTCAGGCCCGCTTCTTTGATCTGCGGCAGCAGGTTGTTGTTCACTTCGTAACGGTGACGGTGACGCTCGACGATCACGTCCTTGCCGTAGCAATCGTGAACCAGCGAGCCCGGCTCCAGCAGGCAGTCTTGCGCGCCAAGGCGCATGGTGCCGCCCAGGTCAGAGCTTTCGGTACGGGTTTCAACGGCGCCGGTGGCATCTTCCCACTCGGTGATCAGGCCCACGACCGGGTGGCCGCTGGTGTGATCGAACTCGGTGGAGTTGGCGTCTTTCCAGCCCAGCACGTTACGGGCGAACTCGATAACGGCCACTTGCATGCCCAGGCAGATGCCCAGGTACGGCACTTTGTTTTCGCGAGCGTACTGAACGGCAGTGATCTTGCCTTCCACGCCACGCAGGCCGAAACCACCCGGCACGAGGATCGCGTCAACACCTTCGAGCAGCGCAGTGCCCTGGTTCTCGATGTCTTCGGAATCGATGTAGCGCAGGTTGACCTTGGTACGGTTGCTGATACCGGCGTGGCTCATCGCTTCGATCAGCGACTTGTACGCATCCAGCAGTTCCATGTACTTACCGACCATGGCGATGGTGACTTCGTGCTCGGGGTTGAGCTTGGCGTCAACCACCGCTTCCCACTCGGACAGGTCCGCGCCGTTGCACTGCAGGCCGAAACGCTCGACTACAAAATCATCCAGGCCTTGGGAGTGCAGGATGCCCGGGATCTTGTAGATGGTGTCGGCGTCTTCCAGGGCAATCACCGCACGTTCTTCAACGTTGGTGAACTGCGCGATCTTGCGACGCGAGGAAATATCGATCGGGTGATCGGAGCGGCACACCAGCACGTCCGGCTGCAGGCCGATGGAACGCAGTTCCTTGACCGAGTGCTGGGTAGGCTTGGTTTTGGTTTCGCCGGCGGTGGCGATGTACGGCACCAGTGTCAGGTGCATCAGCATCGCGCGCTTGGCGCCGACTTCGAAACGCAGCTGGCGGATGGCTTCGAGGAACGGTTGGGATTCGATGTCACCCACGGTGCCACCAATTTCGACCATCGCCACGTCGGCATCGCCTGCACCCTTGATGATGCGGCGCTTGATTTCGTCGGTGATGTGCGGGATCACCTGGATGGTTGCACCCAGGTAGTCACCACGGCGCTCTTTGCGCAGCACGTGCTCGTAGACACGGCCGGTGGTGAAGTTGTTGTTCTGGGTCATGGTCGTGCGGATGAACCGCTCGTAGTGGCCCAGGTCCAGGTCGGTCTCGGCGCCGTCGTGTGTGACGAACACTTCACCGTGCTGGAACGGGCTCATGGTGCCCGGGTCAACGTTGATGTACGGGTCCAGCTTGAGCATGGTGACCTTAAGTCCCCGCGCCTCCAGGATGGCCGCCAATGAAGCGGAGGCAATGCCTTTCCCCAATGAAGAAACAACACCGCCCGTGACGAATATGTAGCGCGTCATGAAAAACCCTAGAAGTCTGCGTTAAAGCGGTCCGAGCCGCCGGGGAAAGCGAAGGAAGGCCGAAGCCCCCGATCACCTGCATTAATCACAGTGCACCTTTCAAAAAAACCGCCGCGTTGTGACAGACCAGCAATGAAACACCGGTACGTTGATCGCTACACATTTTTTGGAATCGCCCAGCAAAGACTGCTTGGTAATCGGCAACTGCTGCGATTCAGTCGAATCCACAGAAGTTGTATCAAGAAGGGAGCGTAGTCTACCGGAAAGGCTCTATCAGCTCAAACCTTGATCGCAGATCTGTGGCATCCAATGTAATTGCCAGTCGCCAGACGCGCTTGCCCATAGCCCCGCAAGGGTTGGGACTGCCAGCAATTGCTCGCCCTGATAGAGGAGCGGCAATCTGCCACGGATGAAGCCGGGCACCGCACGTTCGTTAAGCAGACGCTTCAGGTCACGTCGGCCTCGACCTGGCACTTCGATGATTTCGCCGCCCTGGCGGTAACGGACCGACAACAGGCCTTCGGGGGCACTGCCAATAAACTTGAGCTGGCCATTGCCGGGTAACTCTAGTGGGTTTTGCGGATCGGCCCAGCTCACCATAGCATCGGAAAATTCCGACCATGTGGTAGGCAGCCACCAAAGGCGCTCACCGCAACGATGCAGTTGGCCGTCGGCCAGGCGCCACAACGGTTGTGCGTCACCCTTGGCATCACGCAGGGAATACCAGCCAGCCCAGTGGTCGCTGTCGGGTAAGCGGGTAAGCGGTGTCAGCCAGTGACGCAGGGCATTGCGCTGGCGGGCATCGGAAAGTTCGCGTAATGGCGCAAGGGCCAGCGACGGCAAGGCCAGCCAGGGAAACGGCGAAGGTTGGTCGGCGGCGCGCAGGTCCATGATTGCCAATTCGTCGAGCAGGCCTTGGGCTTCGCTCAGGTGCTCAGCAGTACGGGCCAGGCTGGCGACCGCTTGGGGCCAACGCTGCGTCAGCGCAGGGAAAACACGGTGACGCAGGTAATTTCGCGAGAAGCGTGGATCAGCATTGGAAGGATCTTCGATCCAGGCCAACTGATGCTCACGGGCGTAGGCTTCCAATTCAGCGCGCGAGGCTTCCAGCAGCGGCCGCACCAAGTGGCCATCCGCCAAAGGGCGATGCACGGGCATGGCCGCCAACCCCCGCACGCCAGCCCCACGCAGCAGGCGAAACAACAAGGTTTCAGCCTGATCGTCGCGATGCTGCCCGGTGAGCAACACCTCCCCCGCCCCGGTGACCTCGGTAAGCGCCTGATAACGCACCTCACGCGCCGCACGCTCGAGGCTTGCGCCGAGTTGGACTTGCACGCGCATCACCCGCAGGGGCACGCCCAGGCTGTCACATACTGTTTGGCAATGATTGGGCCAGGCGTCAGCGGCAGATTGCAGACCATGGTGGACGTGAATGGCGCTGAGCGGAGGAAGGGTTTCGGTGTTTGCCAGGGTGGCCAGGAGGTGCAGCAGGACGGTGGAGTCAAGCCCACCCGAGAATGCGATATGCCAGGCCGGGGCGTTGCGCCACAGGGCCAGGCTTTGCAGAAGTTTGGCAGATAGGACCGATTTCATCGAAGCACCCTGAGCATGATCGTTCCCACGCTCTACGTGGGAATGCATCCCGTGACGCTCCGCGTCACCTATGCGCAGGACTCAAGCCTTACACCGCCCTCGGGACGCGGAGCGTCCCAGCCGGCATTCCCACGCAGAGCGTGGGAACGATTGTAGTGTCGACTTTAGAGGCCGTAGCTCATCAGGCGCTCGTAACGACGGGCCAGCAGCGCCTCGTTATCGAACTTCTTGAGCATCGCCAGTTGCGAACCCAGCTCAGCGCGGATAGTCGCAGCAGCGGCAACCGGGTCGCGATGGGCGCCGCCTAACGGCTCGGCGATCACTTTGTCGACGATACCCAGGCCTTTGAGACGATCAGCGGTGATACCCATGGCTTCGGCAGCATCCGGCGCTTTTTCGGCGGTTTTCCACAGGATCGAAGCGCAACCTTCCGGCGAGATCACCGCGTAGGTCGAATATTGCAGCATGTTCAGTTGGTCGCAGACGCCGATGGCCAGTGCACCGCCGGAACCACCTTCACCAATCACGGTGGCGATGATCGGGGTTTTCAGGCGGGCCATCACGCGCAGGTTCCAGGCGATTGCTTCGCTCTGGTTGCGCTCTTCGGCGTCGATACCTGGGTAGGCACCCGGGGTGTCGATGAAGGTCAGGATCGGCATCTTGAAGCGCTCGGCCATTTCCATCAGGCGGCACGCCTTGCGGTAGCCTTCAGGGCGCGGCATACCGAAGTTGCGGCGCACTTTCTCGCGCACTTCACGGCCTTTCTGGTGACCGATGACCATTACCGGCTGGTCGTCCAGGCGAGCGATACCGCCCACAATGGCCGCGTCGTCGGAGAAGTGGCGGTCGCCGTGCAGCTCGTCGAACTCGGTAAAGATGTGCTGAATGTAGTCCAGTGTATACGGACGGCGCGGGTGGCGAGCCAGGCGCGCGATCTGCCAGCTGGTCAGCTTGCCGAAGATGTCCTCGGTGAGCGTGCTGCTCTTGTCTTGCAGGCGAGCGATCTCATCGCCGATATTCAGCGAATTGTCATTGCCGACCAGGCGCAATTCTTCAATCTTGGCTTGCAGGTCAGCGATCGGCTGTTCGAAATCAAGAAAATTCGGGTTCATAAGCGTCCGTCTTGGGTCGACGGCCAAGGAGTGCCTGGCCAGCCGGTTGTCTATTCGCGCCCTACCTTAAGGGAGAGGCGCGTTTAGGTCGAGATTAAATGTTCAGTCGAGATCAGACACATCTGACCGTCAACGGTATTGGAGGAAGACGTTGTCTCGCCCGAACTGGTCACGCAATGCTTGAATCAAGCCATCAGCGGGATCAATTCGCCACGTCTCGCCAAACTGCAACATCGCCTTGGCGTCATTGCCGGTGTACTCCATGGTCACCGGGCACGCGCCTCGGTGGCGTTTGAGCAGGTCACCCAACCAGCGTAGCTGATCGCCTTTGAGGGCTTCGGTCTTGACCTTCAAACGCAGGCTTTCGGCGAGGTTGGTGCGCGCATCTTCCATGCTCATCACCCGCTTGATGCGCAGGCGCAGCCCCCCGGAGAAGTCATCGTTGCTGACCTCCCCTTCCACCACCACCATCGCATCCGTCTGCAGCAACGACTGCGCGGAATGGAAGGCGTCGGCAAACAGCGACGCTTCAATGCGGCCCGAGCGGTCGTCGAGGGTGATAAAGCCCATCTTGTCGCCCTTTTTATTTTTCATCACCCGCAGGGCGATGATCATACCGGCGACGGTCTGGGTGTCGCGCGCCGGTTTCAGGTCGATGATGCGCTGACGGGCGAAACGGCGGATTTCGCCTTCGTATTCGTCAATCGGGTGCCCCGTGAGGTACAGGCCCAAGGTGTCTTTCTCACCTTTGAGGCGCTCCTTGAGGGTCAGCTCCTTGGCCTTGCGATGGTTGGCGTACACATCCGCGTCTTCTTCGACGAACAGCCCGCCAAACAGGTCGGCATGGCCGCTGTCATGGGTGCGCGCGGTCTGTTCGGCCGCTTTGATCGCCTCTTCCATGGCGGTCAGCAGCACTGCACGGTTGCGGTCGATATTGGCCTGGTAAGCCTTCGGCTCATCATGGAAATACGGGCCGAGACGGTCGAGTGCGCCGCTGCGGATCAAACCATCAAGGGTACGTTTGTTGATGCGCTTGAGGTCAACCCGTGCGCAGAAGTCGAACAGGTCTTTGAACGGCCCGTCCTGACGCGCTTCGGTGATGGCCTCCACCGGGCCTTCGCCCACGCCTTTGATGGCGCCCAGGCCATAAATGATGCGACCTTCGTCGTTCACCGTGAACTTGAACTCCGAGGCGTTCACGTCCGGCGCGTCGAGGCGCAGCTTCATGGTGCGCACTTCCTCGATCAAGGTCACGACCTTGTCGGTGTTGTGCATATCCGCCGAGAGTACCGCGGCCATGAACGGCGCCGGGTAGTGGGCTTTCAGCCAGGCGGTCTGGTACGACACCAGGCCGTAGGCGGCGGAGTGGGATTTGTTGAAACCATAACCGGCGAATTTTTCCACCAGGTCGAAAATGTTACCGGCCAGGTCAGCGTCGATATTGTTGGTGGCGCAACCTTCAATGAAACCGCCGCGCTGCTTGGCCATCTCCTCGGGCTTTTTCTTACCCATGGCGCGACGCAGCATGTCCGCACCGCCAAGGGTGTAACCGGCCATGACCTGGGCAATCTGCATCACCTGTTCTTGATACAGGATGATGCCGTAAGTCGGCGCCAATACCGGCTTGAGGCCTTCGTACTGGTAGTCGGAGTGCGGGTACGCCAGTTCAGCGCGGCCGTGCTTACGGTTGATGAAGTCGTCCACCATGCCCGATTGCAGCGGGCCCGGACGGAACAGCGCCACCAGTGCGATCAAGTCTTCCAGGCAGTCGGGCTTGAGCTTTTTGATCAGCTCCTTCATGCCGCGCGACTCAAGCTGGAACACCGCCGTGGTTTCGGCTTTTTGCAGCAAGGTGTACGTCGGTTTGTCGTCCAGCGGGATAAAGGCGATATCCAGCGGTTCTTCGTTGACCTTGGCGCGCTCGCGGTTAATCGTCTTCAGCGCCCAGTCGATGATCGTCAGGGTCCGCAGGCCGAGGAAGTCGAACTTCACCAGGCCGGCCGCCTCCACGTCGTCCTTGTCGAACTGGGTAACCAGGCCGTCACCTTCTTCATCGCAATAGATCGGCGAGAAGTCGGTGAGTTTGGTCGGCGCAATCACCACACCACCGGCGTGTTTACCAACGTTACGCACCACGCCTTCGAGCTTGCGCGCCATGTCCCAGATTTCGGCGGCTTCTTCATCGACCTTGATGAAGTCGCGCAGGATTTCTTCTTGTTCGTAGGCCTTTTCCAAGGTCATGCCGACTTCAAACGGGATCATCTTCGACAGACGGTCCGCCAAGCCGTAGGACTTGCCCTGCACCCGGGCCACGTCACGGATTACAGCCTTGGCCGCCATGGAACCGAAGGTGATGATCTGGCTGACCGCGTTGCGGCCGTATTTTTCGGCCACGTACTCGATCACGCGGTCACGGCCATCCATGCAGAAGTCGACGTCGAAGTCGGGCATGGACACCCGTTCCGGGTTCAGGAACCGTTCGAACAGCAGGTCATATTCCAGCGGGTCGAGGTCGGTAATCTTCTGTACATAGGCCACCAGCGAGCCGGCACCCGACCCCCGGCCAGGCCCTACCGGCACGCCGTTGCTTTTGGCCCACTGGATAAAGTCCATTACGATCAGGAAGTAACCGGGGAAGCCCATCTGGATAATGATATCCAGCTCGAAATTCAGCCGGTCGACATAAACCTGGCGCTTGGCATCGTAGTCTTCGGTGGTGTCCTTGGGCAGCAGCACGCTGAGGCGCTCCTCCAGGCCATCGAACGACACTTTGCGGAAATACTCGTCGATGGTCATGCCATCGGGAATCGGGAAGTTGGGCAGGAAGTGCTTGCCCAGCTTCACTTCGATATTGCAGCGCTTGGCGATCTCGACGGAGTTTTCCAGGGCCTCGGGCAGATCGCTGAACAGCTCGGCCATTTCATCGGCGCTTTTGAGGTACTGCTCTTCGCTGTAGTTCTTCGAGCGGCGCGGGTCATCCAGCGCCCGGCCTTCGCCGATGCACACACGAGTTTCGTGCGCCTCGAAATCTTCCTTCTTGATAAAACGCACATCGTTGGTCGCCACCAGCGGCGCACCCAGCTTGTCGGCCAGGGCCACAGCGGCGTGCAGATGCTCTTCGTCGTTGGGACGGTTGGTGCGCTGCACTTCCAGATAGAAGCGGTCAGGGAAAACGTCCATCCACTCGCGGGCCAACACCTCGGCTTCCTGCGGGTTACCGCCGAGCAGCGCGATACCGATCTCGCCCTCTTTGGCCGCCGAGAGCATGATCACGCCTTCGCTCGCTTCGGCCACCCACTCGCGCTCGATGATGATCGAGCCGTTGCGCTGGCCGTCGATAAAGCCACGGGAAATCAGTTCGGTGAGGTTGCGGTAACCGACGCCGTTCATCGCCAACAGGCTGATGCGGCTCAGGGGGTTATCCGGGTCTTTGTTGGACAGCCACAGGTCGACGCCGCAAATCGGCTTGATGCCGGCGCCCATGGCGTTTTTGTAGAACTTGACCAGGGAACACATGTTGTTCTGATCGGTCACCGCTACCGCAGGCATGTTCATGCCCACCAGGGTTTTGACCAGCGGTTTGATCCGTACCAGGCCGTCGACCAGGGAATATTCAGTGTGCAGGCGCAGGTGAACGAATGAAGCCGGCATAGTGATCCTGTCTAAAAACTTAGAAACAACAAGGCCCGGGATTGTACCGGGCCTTGAGCAAAACATCAGCCTCGCGACTAAACCTCGCTGAGGCTCTCACGCGCCTCGTAAGCCTGGCGCACCGGGGCAAACGAGCGGCGGTGGATCGGCGTGGGGCCAAGGCGAGCCAGGGCTTCCAGATGAACGGGCGTCGGATAACCTTTGTGACCGCCAATGCCGTAGCCGGGGTAGATCAATTCGAACGCGGCCATTTCACGGTCACGGCTGACCTTGGCCAGGATCGAGGCAGCAGCGATAGCCGGAACCTTGCTATCGCCTTTGACCACCGCTTCTGACGGCATCGCCAGTTTCGGGCAACGGTTGCCGTCGATCATCGCCATTTTGGGCGTGATGTGCAGGCCTTCCACCGCGCGCTGCATGGCCAGCATGGTCGCGTGGAGGATGTTCAACTTATCGATTTCTTCAACTTCGGCCCGAGCGATGTGCCAGCTCAGGGCTTTTTCACAGATCTCGTCATAGAGCTTTTCACGACGGGCTTCGGTGAGTTTCTTCGAATCGTTGAGACCGAGGATCGGGCGATTCGGGTCGAGAATCACTGCTGCCGTCACGACTGCGCCACACAACGGGCCGCGCCCTACTTCGTCAACACCCGCCACCAGTTCGTGGGCTTGGGCAACGAGGCTGAAATCCAGGCCCATTTGCACGCTCATAAGGCTTCCTGTTTGTGGCCGATCAAGGTCAGCACCGCATCCGCCGCCTGGTTCGAGGCATCACGGCGCAGAGTGCGGTGAATGTCGTCGAAACCACGAGTCTGCTCTTCGCCGCCGTCGATCAAGGGTAGTAGAGTTTGCGCGAGCGCCTCGGGCGTTGCATCGTCCTGCAACAACTCAGGCACCAGCAGACGCTGAGCCAGCAGGTTGGGCAAGGAGATGTAAGGGCTTTTGACCATGCGCTTGAGAATCCAGAAGGTCAGCGGCGCCAGGCGATAAGCCACGACCATTGGGCGCTTGTACAGCAAGGCTTCCAGGGTGGCGGTGCCTGAGGCGATCAACACCGCGTCACACGCCGCGAGGGCCAGGTGTGACTGGCCGTCGAGCAGGGTCAATGGCAGGTTGCGACCTTCCAGCAGTGTTTCGATTTGTGCGCGACGCTGCGGGCTCGCGCAGGGCAAAACAAAACGGACACCCGGTTTCAGTGCTTGCAAGCGCTCGGCGGCATCAAAAAACAGCGCCCCCAGACGACCGACTTCGCCACCACGACTGCCCGGCATCAGCGCGACCAGCGGCCCGTCGGACAGGCCCAGTACGGTACGCGCGGCGGCGCGGTCAGCCTGCAGCGGGATGGTATCAGCCAGGGTGTGCCCGACAAACCGCACCGGCACGCCCTTCTCTTCATAGAACCGGGCTTCGAAGGGCAGCAAAGTCAGCATCAAGTCGCAACCTTCACGGATCTTCAGCACGCGCTTCTGCCGCCACGCCCACACAGACGGGCTGACGTAGTGCACGGTCTTGATCCCGGCCTGACGTAACTTGAGTTCGATATTGAGGGTGAAATCCGGTGCGTCGATGCCGATAAAGACGTCGGGCTTTTCTTCGATCAGCGTCTGAATCAGCAGCTTGCGGCGAGCCAGCAGCTCACGCAAACGGCCCAGCACTTCGACCAGGCCCATGACTGACAGGCGTTCCATTGGGAAGTAGGAAGTGAGGCCTTCAGCCTGCATGAGCGGGCCACCGACACCGATAAACTCCACCGCAGGATGTTGGGCCTTGAGCGCCCGCATCAGTCCGGCGCCAAGAATGTCGCCGGAGGCTTCCCCGGCGACCAGCGCGATACGCAGATTGGCCATGATCAGCGAGTAATGCCGCGAGTCGATGCCTGGATCGAGTCACGGAACACCGCGACTTCCGGGAACAACGCTGCCGGCTCGGTCAGTTCGGTCAGGGCCTGGTCAACCGTGAGTCCCTGGCGATAAACCACCTTATAGGCACGGCGCAGAGCGTGAATCGCATCTTCGCTGAAGCCGCGACGGCGCATGCCTTCGAAGTTCATGCTGCGTGCTTCGGCTGGGTTGCCGAATACCGTGACGAAGGCTGGAACGTCTTTACCAATGGCTGTGCCCATGCCGGAAAAGCTATGGGCGCCAATATGGCAATACTGGTGCACGAGGGTGAAGCCGGACAGGATCGCCCAGTCGTCAACATGCACGTGACCCGCCAACGCGGTGTTGTTGACCAGGATGCAATGGTTGCCGATCACACTGTCATGGCCGATGTGTGCATAGGCCATGATCAGGTTGTGATCGCCCAGGGTGGTCTCGGCACGATCCTGCACGGTGCCGCGGTGAATGGTCACGCCTTCACGGATGATGTTGTGATCACCGATGACCAAACGCGTTTCTTCACCCTTGTACTTCATGTCCGGGGTGTCTTCGCCTACCGAGGAAAACTGGTAGATACGATTGTGCTTGCCAATGCGGGTCGGACCTTTAAGGATCACGTGCGGCCCGATGACAGTCCCCTCGCCGATTTCAACACCTGCGCCGATGATCGACCAGGGGCCGACCTCAACGTCGGCGGCCAGAACGGCCGACGGATCGATGATTGCGCGAGGGTCAATCAAACTCATAGTTTGCGTTCCGCGCAGATGATCTCAGCGGAGCACACCGGCTTGCCGTCCACCGAGGCCTGGCATTCGAACTTCCAGATCTGGCGCTTGCAGCTGATGAACTTGGCTTCCAGGATCAACTGGTCGCCCGGGGTGACCGGGTTACGGAAACGCAGCTTGTCGGAGCCCACGAAATAGTAAAGCGTGCCATCGGCAGGCTTGAGGTCGAGCATTTTGAAACCAAGGATACCGGCAGCCTGGGCCATCGCTTCGATGATCAACACGCCCGGCATGATTGGATGCGCAGGGAAGTGACCATTGAAGAACGGTTCGTTGATGCTGACATTCTTGTAGGCACGAATGCGCTTTTCCTCAACATTGAGGTCCACTACACGGTCCACCAGCAGGAACGGGTAACGGTGGGGCAGGTATTCGCGAATCTCGTTGATGTCCATCATTTCGGGGGGAAGCCTGTAATAAAGATTGGGGGCGGGCGGACTAAACGCACGCCCCGCTAGCAAATCAAGGAGGCAGTCTAGCGGCTGTGCACACTTGATATGGAAATGGTATCAGCCTTCTGATGAAGCATTACCGCCAGGGGTCACGTCCTCGACACGCTTTTCGACCTGTTTGAGACGTCGGGCCATTTCATCGATCTTGCGCAAACGTGCCGCACTTTTGCGCCATTCAGCCGCAGGCTGCATGGCCGTACCGGAAGAGTAGGACCCAGGCTCGGTAATCGAGTGGGTCACCATGGTCATGCCGGTAATGAAGACGTTGTCGCAAATTTCGATATGCCCCACCAGCCCGACGCCACCGGCGAGCATGCAATGCTTGCCGATCTTGGTGCTGCCGGAAATCCCCACGCAGGCGGCCATGGCGGTGTGATCGCCAATCTGCACGTTATGGGCAATTTGAATCTGGTTGTCGAGCTTCACACCGTTACCGATCACGGTATCGGCCAACGCCCCGCGATCCACAGCGGTGTTGACACCGATTTCCACGTCATCGCCGATCAATACGCCGCCGACCTGGGCAATCTTGTGCCAGACGCCTTTGGCGTTGGCAAAGCCAAAACCTTCACCGCCGATCACGGCGCCCGACTGAATCACCACACGCTCACCGATACGCACGTCGTGGTACAGGGTAACGCGGGGTGCCAGCCAGCCATCGGCACCGATTTCACAGCGCGCACCGATAAAGCAATGGGCACCCACGGTGACGCCGGCGCCAATGCGCGCGCCACTCTCGATCACGGCGAACGCACCAATGCTGGCCGCAGGGTCAACCTGAGCATCATCGGCAATAACCGCCGACGGATGAATACCGGCAGCGGCCTTGGGCTTTGGATCGAATAGATGCGAGGCCCGGGCATACGCCAGGTAAGGATCAGCCACCACCAGCGCATCCCCGGTAAACCCTTCGGCATCGGCGGCCTTCAGCAACACGGCTGCGGCTTGGCTGTCGACCAGGTATTTACGGTATTGGGGATTTGCGAGGAAGCTCAACTGAGCTGGGCCAGCCTCCTGCAAGGTGGCTAGCCCAGTGATTTCTTTCTCCGGGGAGCCACGCAAGGTGGCTCCCAGGAACTCGGCCAACTCGCCGAGTTTGATAGTCGCGGTCATGGCTTACTTCAGCTGGTTCATGCGCTCGATCACCTGACGGGTGATGTCGTATTGAGGCTTGACGTCAATCACGGCGCCACGCTCGAACACCAGGTCAAAGGCACCTTTCTTGATGACTTCTTCCACAGCGCTGTCGAGTTTCGGCTTGAGCTGCTTGAGCATTTCACGGTCAGCAACGGCTTTGGCTTCGTTCAGCTCCTTGGACTGGAACTGATAGTCACGAGCCTTTTGCTTGAACTCAAGCTCCAGACGCTCACGCTCGCCTTGCTGCATTTTGTCGCCGCCGGCTACCAGGCGGTCCTGGATACCCTTGGCACTGCTTTCCAGCGTCTTGAGCTTGGTCAGCTGCGGACCGAATTTTTTCTCGGCGTCCACGGCGTATTTCTTGGCCGCGTCGGATTCCAGCAGAGCCATCTGATAGTTCAGAACGGCGATTTTCATTTCGGCGAAGGCCGGGGTGGTTACCAGCACAGTGGCCAGCAGAACCAATTGAGTCAACTTACGCACGATGTACTCCTACAGAATCCGTTGTCGTTATCTTGGGTCAGACGCTTAGAACGTCTGGCCGAGGGAGAATTGGAAAATCTGGGTTTCAGCGTTATCCGGTTTCTTGATCGGCATGGCCAGAGCAAAGCTCAATGGGCCAAGCGCGGTCACCCACGTCACACCAACACCCACGGAGCTGGCGAGGTTGCTCAGGCTGATGTCGTTGCACTCGGTCTGAGACTTCACACCGCTCGGGTTAGTGATCTGTTGGCACTTGGAGTCGAACACGTTACCGACGTCCCAGAAAACCGAAGTGCGCAACGAACGCTGATCCTTGACGAATGGCAGCGGGAACAGAAGCTCCGCACCACCTTGGATCAACACGTTACCACCAAAGGCCAGCGCGTCATTGTCCGAATCAGGCTGCGTACCCTGGTTGCCGGTCACGGCTACACCACGGCTTGGCGTACCACGTGGGCCCAAGGTGCTGTCCTTGAAACCACGAACCGAGTTGAAACCACCTGCGTAGTAGTTCTCGTAGAACGGCAGACCGTTGGTTGAACCATAACCGTCGCCATAACCCAGCTCGGTATGCAGGCGCATGGTGTAGTTATCGCTCAGAGGCTGGAACAACTGGCCACGGTAGTCGAGCTTGAAGAACGACAGGTCGCTGCCCGGCGTGGTGGCTTCCGCAGTCAGGCTTTGGGAATGGCCACGCGTCGCCAGCACACCTTTGTTCAGGGTCGATTCAGACCAGCCGACCGACGCCTTGAAGTTCAGGAACTGGTCGCCCTCTTTACGCACGAAGTCGAAAATCTCATCCGTGGTGTACACACCGGTCTTGATTTTGTCCTGCTGCGCAGTGAAACCGAAGGTCAGACGCGACGTTTCGCTGATCGGGTAACCGATGTTGACACCGGCACCAAGGCTGTCGATCGCATAACTTGCAACGTCAACGTTGAGGTCTTTGTAGTCGGTGGTGCGATAGAAGGCGTTGTAGCCCAGGCTCACACCGTCAGCAGTCCAGTAGGGGTCGACATAACCGAAGTTATAGCGGCTCTGGTATTCGCTTCGGGTCAGGCCGATGGAAACCTTGTTACCGGTACCGAGGAAGTTGTTCTGGGTAATCGAACCACCCAGGATCAGGCCGGCACTCTGTGCAAAACCGACGCTGGCGGTGATCGAGCCCGAGGCTTGCTCTTCAACGGCGTAGTTCACGTCAACCTGGTCATCCACACCCGGTACGGCCGGGGTTTCGACGTTGACTTCCTTAAAGAAGCCCAGGCGCTCAAGACGGGTCTTGGACTGGTCGATCAGGTAAGTCGATGCCCAGCCACCTTCCATCTGACGCATTTCGCGACGCAGCACTTCGTCCGCAGACTTGGTGTTGCCACGGAAGTTGATGCGGTTCACGTAGGCACGCTTGCCTGGGTCGACCACGAAAGTGATGTCCACAGTGTGGTCATCATCGTGCGGCGTCGGCACGCCGTTGACGTTGGCGAAGGTGTAGCCTTCGTTACCCAGGCGGCGGGTGATCAGCTCGGACGTGGTGGTCATCAGCTTGCGCGAGAACACCTGGTTCTTCTGCACCAGCAGCAATGCCTTGACCTGGTCTTCAGGTACTTTCAGGTCGCCACTGAGCTTCACGTCACGAACGGTGTACTTCTCGCCTTCGTTGACGTTGACAGTAATGTAGACGTGTTTCTTGTCCGGGGTGATGGACACCTGGGTCGAAGCGATATCCATGTTGATATAGCCACGGTCCAGGTAGTAGGAACGCAGACGCTCCAGGTCACCCGACAACTTCTCACGCGCATACTTGTCATCGTTCTTGAAGAACGACAGCCAGTTGGTGGTCTTGAGTTCGAACAGGTCGATCAGGTCGTCATCAGCGAACTTGGTGTTGCCCACCACGTTGATGTGCTGGATCGCCGCCACAGTGCCTTCGTTGATGTTGACCTTGAGGCCCACACGGTTACGAGGCTGGGGGATCACTTCAGTTTCCACGGTCGCGGAGTAGCGACCCTGGGCAACGTACTGGCGTTGCAGTTCGTTACGCACACCTTCAAGGGTGGCGCGCTGGAAGATCTCGCCCTCGGCAAGGCCGGATTGCTTGAGCCCCTTCATCAAGTCGTCAGTGGAGATCGCTTTGTTACCTTCGATCTCTATACTGGCGACAGAAGGTCGCTCGACGACAGTGATGACCAGGACATTGCCTTCGCGACCCAGTTGGATATCTTGAAAGAACCCGGTTTTGAACAGCGCACGAGTGGATTCCACCAGGCGACGATCATCCGCCTGTTCCCCGACGTTCAACGGCAAGGCACCAAAGACGCTACCCGCGGAAACCCGCTGGAGGCCGTTGACACGAATATCGGAGATAGTGAAGGACTCGGCGTGAACTTCGGCGATCATCAATACGGTGAGAACCGCAGTTAGCAGCAGACGTTTCATGAAGTCCTTTCTTATTCCAACTGGCAATAAACAAACTGCCGCAAAATGCGGCAGATTCGCAATTCAGCGAAGCGTTACAGTCGTCCCAGATCGTTGACCAGAGCTAACAACATCACTCCGACCACCAAACTGATACCGATCTGTATCCCCCAACCCTGCACCCGATCCGACAAGGGGCGACCACGCACCCACTCGACCAGATAAAACAACAGATGCCCCCCATCCAATACTGGAATGGGCAGCAAATTCAGAACCCCAAGGCTAATACTCAGATAAGCCAGGAAATTCAGGAAATCCGCGACACCCGACTGGGCAGAAGCGCCCGCCACTTTAGCAATGGTTATCGGTCCACTCAAGTTTTTTACCGAGAGCTCGCCGAACAACATTTTCTTGAGCGATTCGAGGGTCAGCACACTCATGGTCCAAGTGCGCTTTGCACCCTCGCCAATTGCCGCCAACGGCCCGAAGCTGACCTCGCGCACCATCGATGGCGGCCACTCTACACCTTTCACCCCGGCACCGAGATAACCCCCGGCTGCCTTGGCCTCCCCGCGAACCGCGAGGTTCACAGGGACGTCGATTTGAGCACCATCGCGCTCAACTTTCAGCACAATTTTGGTATCAGGGCGTACACGCACCAGGTCGACCACTTGCTGCCAATCGCCCAACGCCTGACCATCAAGGGCCAGCAGACGATCGCCGGTTTTCAGACCAGCAGCCTGCGCCGGACCTTTCGGGTCGAGCTCGGCGAGCACCGGCGGCAACGCCGGTCGCCACGGACGAATGCCCAGGGACTTGATCGGGTCAGGCTCATCAGCGCCCTTGAGCCAATGGTCGAGGGACAATTCACGCGGCGTTTCGGTGGTGGCATCCTGCTCGCGCACCACGACATTGATGGTGCCGCTTTCACCCATGCGGCGCACCAACTGCAAATTCACAGCGCCCCAACCCGTGGTTGGCTCGCCATCAATAGAAACAATTTCCTGCCCGGCGACCAGGCCAGCCTTGGCCGCCATGCTATCCGCCTCAACCGCGCCGATGACCGGACGCACCTGCTGGCTGCCCATCATGGCCAGGACCCAGAAGAACACTATCGCCAAGAGGAAGTTGGCGATCGGGCCGGCTGCAACAATAGCGATACGCTGACGAACGGTCTTACGATTGAAGGACTGGTCCAACTGATCAGCAGGCACTTCGCCTTCGCGCTCATCAAGCATCTTCACGTAGCCACCCAACGGGATGGCCGCGATCACGAATTCAGTGCCCCGCCGATCGTGCCAACGCAGCAGCGGCATGCCAAAACCGACGGAAAAGCGCAGTACCTTGACGCCGCAACGACGGGCCACCCAAAAGTGGCCGAATTCGTGGAAGGTCACCAACACACCCAGAGCAACCAGGGTGCCGACAATCATGTAGAGCGCACTCATCTAATTTCTCCGCATTCCAATCCAGTGCCTGTAGGCTCAAACCTGCCCACAAACTAACGCGCGTTGCGGTTCAACCATTGCTTGGCCAGGGTACGGGCCTTTGCATCAGCCTCGAACACTGCCCCTAAATCATCCACAGCCACAACGGGCTCAAGGCTCAAAACATCCTCGATGATACTCGCGATCTGCGGAAAGCGAATACGCCCGTCAAGAAACGCTGCCACAGCCACTTCATTCGCCGCATTGAGCATGGCCGGCGCGCTGCTGCCCACCTCCGCCGCTTGCCGGGCCAGACGCAGGCACGGAAAGCGCTGCTCGTCCGGCGCCTCGAAATCCAGGCGTGCAATCGCGAACAGGTCCAAGGGTGCGACACCGGAGTCGATCCGCTCCGGCCAAGCCAGGGCATTGGCGATCGGTGTACGCATGTCGGGATTACCCAACTGCGCCAACACCGAACCATCCACATAGTCGACCAGGGAATGAATCACACTTTGCGGGTGGATCACCACCTCGACCTGATCCGGCCGGGCATCGAACAACCAGCACGCCTCGATCAACTCAAGGCCTTTGTTCATCATGCTCGCCGAATCCACGGAGATTTTGCGCCCCATGGACCAGTTCGGGTGCGCACACGCCTGATCAGGCGACACATGCTCAAGATCATCCAGCGGAGTTTGCCGGAAGGGTCCACCGGAAGCCGTAAGGAGAATCCGCCGCACGCCAACCTGGGTCAGGCCACGGGCAAAATCACCGGGCATGCATTGGAAAATCGCGTTGTGCTCGCTGTCCAGGGGCAACAGCACGGCGCCACTCTTGCGCACCGCCTGCATAAACAGTGTGCCCGACATGACCAATGCTTCTTTGTTGGCCAGCAGGATCTTCTTGCCTGCATCGACTGCCGCCAGTGTCGGCCGCAAGCCTGCTGCCCCGACAATAGCCGCCACTACAGTGTCGACTTCCGCATCGGCTGACACCTGGCACAGCCCCTGCTCGCCTACCAATACCTGAGTAGCCAGGCCGGCAGCGCGCAGATCGTCTTGCAAACCACGCGCCGCCGACGCCTCAGGCACGACAGCAAAGCGCGGCGTGTGGCGTACACACAAGGCCAGCAACTCAGCCAAACGCGTGAAGCCGGTCAGCGCAAACACCTGATAGCGATCAGGATGACGTGCTATCACGTCCAGAGTACTCAGCCCGACCGAGCCCGTCGCACCCAGCACCGTCACCTGCTGCAGGCGGCTCACGACGCCGTCATCCACAGCAGCACGGCAAAGATCGGAATCGCAGCGGTAAGGCTGTCGATACGATCCAGCACGCCGCCATGACCCGGCAACAGGTTACTGCTGTCCTTGATCCCGGCCTGGCGCTTGAACATGCTTTCGGTGAGATCACCCACCACCGAGATAAACACGACCACCGCCGTACCCAACAAGGCCAGGAGGATTTCCTTCACCGACCAGTCGCGCACAACACCGACAACCAGCGTGATCACCAGGGTCAACGCCAGGCCACCGTAGACGCCTTCCCAGCTCTTGCCCGGACTGACCGCCGGCGCCAGCTTGCGTTTACCGAAAGCCCGCCCGGAGAAGTAGGCACCGATATCAGCCCCCCACACCAGCACCATCACGGCCATGATCAACCAGTTGCCCATCGGCGAATTCTTGATTTCTACCAACCCTTGCCAGGCCGGCAGCAGAATCAATAAACCAATCACCAATTTGCTGGCCACACTGGACCACTGGCCGCTGGTACGCGGATAGGTCAGCACAAGGAAGGTCGCGAGCGCCCACCACAACACCGCCGCCCCCAACACCCAGGGCACCACAATGCTCGAAAGCGTATGCATGAGGAACAGTAGAAGTGCCACGACAGCGGCATACACCACGCGCGGCAACTGCTCGGTGAAACCTGCCAGGCGCGCCCATTCCCAGGCGCCCAAGGTCACGACCAGGCCGATAAACAGCGCAAAACCGGAACCGTCGAGCAGGAAAAACCCACACAAGGCAATCGGCAGCAGGATCAGTGCTGTGATGATTCGTTGTTTAAGCATTTAAACCCGGGCTCCAGCTTCGATCTGCTCGCTCGTTTTACCGAAGCGACGCTGACGGGAAGCGAAATCGGCCAGTGCATTACGCATGGCATCGTGTTTGAAGTCCGGCCAGAACAGGTCGGAGAAGTACAGCTCGGTGTAGGCCAACTGCCACAACAGGAAATTGCTGATGCGGTGCTCGCCACCGGTACGAATGCACAGGTCCGGCAACGGCAGGTCGCCGGTTACCAGGCAGGTTTGCAACAGTTCAGGCGTGATGTCGTCGGGCCTCAGGTGCCCGGCCTGCACTTCGCGGGCAAGCCGCTGTGCAGCCTGGGCGATATCCCACTGGCCGCCGTAGTTGGCTGCAATCTGCAACACAAAACGGTTCGCGCCGGCAGTGATAGCCTCGGCTTCGCGCATGGCGGCCTGCAGCTCCGGATGGAACCGCGAGCGATCACCAATGATGCGCAGGCTGATGTTGTTGTCGTTGAGGCGCTTGGCCTCACGACGCAGCGCCTTGAAGAACAGGTCCATCAAGGCACTGACTTCTTCGGCGGGCCGTTGCCAGTTCTCGCTGGAGAAGGCAAACAGGGTCAACACCTCAACCTTGGCCTCGGCACACACTTCTATTACCGCGCGCACCGCATCGACACCCGCTTTATGCCCGGCAACACCCGGCATAAAGCGTTTCTTCGCCCAGCGATTATTCCCATCCATGATGATCGCGACATGGCGCGGCACCACGGAGGGCACAGTCTGCTTGGTCTTTTCCATGAAGGCGTCCTGACCCCTTATACGGCCATCAGGTCCTTTTCTTTCTCTTCCGTGGCCTTGGTGATCTGGGCCTCGGCGTCTTTGGTCAGCTTATCGATATCGGCGACGGCACGACGCTCTTCGTCTTCGCTGATTTCTTTGTCCTTGACCAGCTTCTTCAGGTCACCCAATGCATCACGACGGATGTTACGCACGGCAACACGTGCATCTTCCGCTGCGCTGCGCGCCTGCTTGGTGAAGCCCTTACGGGTTTCCTCGGTCAGCGCAGGCATGGAGATCAGCAACAACTCGCCCAGGTTGGTCGGGTTGAGGTTCAGGCCGGCGCTCTGGATGGCTTTGTCGACAGCAGCAAGCATGTTGCGCTCGAAAGCCACGACCTGCAGGGTGCGCGAGTCTTTAACGGTAACGTTGGCCACGCCGCTCAGCGGGGTGTCGGCGCCGTAGTAAGGCACCATCACGCTGCCCAGGATGCTCGGGTGCGCTTTACCGGTACGAATCTGGCCGAATGCGTGGCTCAGAGACTCCAGGGATTTCTGCATACGCGCTTGGGCGTCTTTCTTGATTTCGTTGATCATTGTTGGCCTTCCTCGATCAGAGTCCCTTCCGCGCCGCCGTGTACGATATTCAGCAGGGCGCCGGGCTTGTTCATGTTAAATACGCGCAGCGGCATCTTGTGGTCGCGGCACAGGCAAATAGCCGTCAGGTCCATCACGCCCAGCTTGCGATCCAGCACTTCATCGTAAGTCAGATGATCGAACTTCTCGGCATGCGGGTCTTTGAATGGGTCTGCGGTGTAGACGCCGTCCACCTTGGTGGCTTTGAGCACTACGTCGGCATCGATTTCGATAGCGCGCAGGCAAGCGGCCGAGTCCGTGGTGAAGAACGGGTTACCCGTACCGGCAGCAAAGATCACGACTTCCTTGGCGTTCAGGTGACGCATGGCTTTGCGACGGTCATAGTGATCGGTCACGCCGACCATGGAAATAGCCGACATCACGATTGCCGAGATATTGGCACGCTCCAGGGCGTCACGCATGGCCAAGGCGTTCATCACAGTGGCCAGCATGCCCATGTGGTCGCCGGTCACTCGGTCCATACCCGCAGCACTCAGTGCCGCGCCACGGAACAAGTTACCGCCGCCGATCACCAGGCCGACCTGAACACCGATGCCCACCAATTGGCCGACTTCCAGTGCCATGCGGTCGAGTACCTTGGGATCAATCCCGAACTCTTCCGAGCCCATCAGGGCCTCGCCGCTAAGCTTGAGTAGAATGCGTTTATAGCGAGCCTGATAACCACTGCCCTGCTGAGCCATTGCGAATCTCTCCTGCGGCGTATTTTTTAAAAATTCTTGGCGAGCCGTTTACGGCTTGCGTTCACTCTAGCTGGACGCTATCACAGCGCCATCGGAACACGGCTTTGTAAGCCAGTTCCGAAAGGAAGCCAAATAAAAATTGGCCTTCCCATTTGAAAAGAGGCTGCGCGCGTGAGCGGGCAGCCTCTTTCGGGCGACAGTTAAAAACTGTCTTATTGCTTGGCGGCAGCCAGCTGGGCAGCAACTTCTTCAGCGAAGTTGTCGACCGGCTTCTCGATGCCTTCGCCTACTTTGTAGTAAGTGAAGGAAACGATTTCAGCACCGGCTTTCTTAGCCAGTTCGCCAACCTTGATTTCAGGGTTCTTGACGAACGCCTGCTCAACCAGGCTCGCTTCAGCCAGGAACTTGCTGATACGGCCTTTGATCATGTTTTCAACGATGTTCTCTGGCTTGCCGGCGATCTTGTCGGCGTTCAGGCTCAGGAACACGGCTTTTTCGCGCTCGATTGCGTCAGCAGACACTTCCGATGGCAGCAGGAACTCTGGGTTGCTGGCCGCTACGTGCATAGCGATGTCTTTAGCCAGCTCAACGTCGCCGCCTTTCAGGGCAACCACAACGCCGATTTTGTTGCCGTGCAGGTAGCCACCAACCACATCACCTTCGATGCGAGCCAGGCGACGAATGTTGACGTTTTCGCCAACCTTGCCGACCAGTACCAGGCGAGCAGCTTCTTGAGCTTCGATCAGAGGCTCAACAGTGGTCAGTTTGTCGGCGAACGCTTTTTCAACGCTGGCAGCAACAAATGCCTTGAAGTCGTCCTGCAGAGCCAGGAAGTCGGTCTGCGAGTTCACTTCCAGCAGAACGGCGGACTTGCCGTCTTCTTTCAGAGCGATAGCGCCTTCGGCAGCTACGTTGCCTGCTTTCTTGGCAGCCTTGATGGCGCCGGAAGCACGCATGTCGTCAATGGCTTTTTCGATGTCGCCGCCGGCCTTGGTCAAGGCCTTTTTGCAATCCATCATGCCTTCGCCGGTGCGCTCACGCAGTTCTTTAACCAACGCTGCAGTAATCTCTGCCATTTCAAAATCCTCTTGGATAGGTTTTCAACCATTCCACCCGATCAAACGGGCGATCAAACGGGCGATCAATTCTTCCCGAATCACCTTTGTAGGCCGCTGCACGTTACAGGTGTTGTAGCTGCGCTTCCGACAAATGGTTTTCGAGGTGGCAAAAAGGGGGCCAAGCCCCCTTTTTGCTTACTGAGTCAACGCCAGGGCGTCAATTACTCAGCTGCAGCTACCGGAGCTTCTTCGACGAACTGCTCGGTGCCACCAGCAACGTGGTTGCGGCCACGGATTACAGCGTCAGCCATCGAACCCATGTACAGCTGGATAGCGCGGATTGCGTCATCGTTGCCTGGGATGATGTAGTCAACGCCTTCCGGGCTGCTGTTGGTATCGACTACGCCGATAACCGGGATGCCCAGCTTGTTGGCTTCGGTGATCGCGATGCGCTCGTGATCAACGTCGATAACGAACAGTGCGTCAGGCAGGCCGCCCATGTCCTTGATACCACCCAGGGAACGATCGAGCTTTTCCAGGTCGCGAGTGCGCATCAGCGCCTCTTTCTTGGTCAGCTTGGCGAAAGTACCGTCTTCGGCTTGCACTTCAAGGTCACGCAGACGCTTGATGGAAGCACGGATGGTTTTGAAGTTGGTCAGCATGCCGCCCAACCAGCGGTGATCGACGTACGGCGAACCGCAACGTGCTGCTTCTTCAGCAACGATCTTGCCAGCGGAACGCTTGGTGCCGACGAACAGAATCTTGTTTTTGCCCTGGGCCAGACGCTCTACGAAAGTCAGAGCTTCGTTGAACATTGGCAGGGTTTTTTCAAGGTTGATAATGTGGATCTTGTTACGCGCGCCGAAAATGTATTTACCCATTTTCGGGTTCCAGTAACGGGTCTGGTGACCGAAGTGCACACCGGCCTTCAGCATATCGCGCATGTTGACTTGGGACATGATAGTTCCTTAATAAGTCGGGTTTGGCCTCCACGTATCCCAATGACCAACCAGCGGCATTCGCCTCCGGCACCCAGGTCATCGTGTCGACACGTGTGTGGATTTAAGCTCTGCGGGGCATCCCCGGAAAGCGGCGCATTTTATACCACACGAAGGACGAAAACGGAACCCGCAATCACATTTGCCGTGAGCGGCGTTTACGTAACCCTTTGAATAGAGCCTATATACCCCCACCTTATAGAAAGAAGCGATCATCAGAGGCTCATGATTTGACGCCATCGTCTGTTAGAATCGTGTTTTCTGTGGCTTGTGCGAATTCTGTAACCTTTTTGTCGCACGCCCGTAAACCGTATTGATTTCAGCGCGTCGCGCTAGAGAGAGCCTGTATGACCGTTAGTTTGAAAACCGCCGAAGACATCGCCGGCATGCGCATCGCCGGCAAACTGGCTGCCGACGTGCTGGAAATGATTGCCGAGCATGTCAAGCCAGGCGTGACCACCGAAACCCTCAACCAGATCTGCCACGACTATATAGTCAACGTGCAGGGCGCCATCCCTGCGCCGCTGAACTACAAGGGTTTCCCCAAGTCGATCTGCACCTCGGTCAACCACGTGGTCTGCCACGGGATCCCCGGTGACAAGCCGTTGAAGGACGGCGACACCCTGAACATCGACGTCACCGTGATCAAGGACCGCTATTTCGGCGACACCAGCCGCATGTTCCACGTCGGCACCGTACCGGTGTGGGCCGAGCGCCTGTCCCAGGTCACCCAGGAATGCATGTACAAGGCCATCGAAATCGTCAAACCCGGCTGCCGCCTGGGCGATATCGGTGAAGTGATCCAGAAGCATGCCGAAAAGAACGGCTTCTCGGTGGTGCGCGACTTCTGCGGCCACGGCATCGGCACAGTGTTCCATGAAGAGCCGCAAATCCTGCATTACGGCCGCGCCGGCACCGGCATGGAACTCAAAGCAGGCATGACCTTTACCATTGAGCCGATGATCAACCAGGGCAAGGCCGACACCAAGGTGCTGGGCGACGGCTGGACCGCAATCACCAAGGACCGCAAGCTCTCGGCCCAGTGGGAACACACCCTGCTGGTCACCGAAACCGGCTACGAGATCTTCACCCTGCGCGCCGATGACACCATCCCGCGCATTTCGGCTTAAAGGCTGACTTGGTTTTCCCACAGCGTGTTGTGACTGACTGACAGATAGAAAGGAAAGCCGATCAATGCCCCAGGTGGATCCCGAACTCTTCGACCGTGGCCAGTTCCAGGCCGAACTGGCACTGAAGGCGAGCCCCATCGCCGCCTTCAAGAAGGCTATTCGCCAGGCGCGCGAAGTGCTCGATGCGCGCTTTCGCAGCGGCCGGGACATTCGACGACTGATCGAGGACCGCGCCTGGTTCGTCGACAACATCCTGCAAAAGGCCTGGGAGCAGTTCAGCTGGAGTGAAGACGCCGATATCGCCCTGGTGGCCGTCGGCGGCTACGGGCGCGGCGAACTGCACCCCTACTCCGACATCGACCTGCTGATCCTGCTGGACAGCGCCGATCATGAGATCTTTCGCGATTCCATCGAGCGTTTTCTGACGCTGTTGTGGGACATCGGCCTGGAAGTCGGCCAGAGCGTACGCTCGGTGGACGAATGCGCCGAAGAGGCCCGTGCCGACCTCACCGTCATCACCAACCTGATGGAAAGCCGCACCATCGCCGGCCCCGAGCGCCTGCGCCAGCGCATGCTGGAAGTCACCAGCACCGCGCATATGTGGCCAAGCAAGGAGTTCTTCCTGGCCAAGCGTGCCGAGCAGAAAGCTCGTCACCATAAGTACAACGATACCGAATACAACCTTGAGCCAAATGTAAAAGGCTCACCGGGCGGGCTGCGCGATATCCAGACCATTTTGTGGGTCGCCCGCCGTCAATACGGCACCCTCAACCTGCGCGCACTGGCCGGTGAAGGCTTTTTGGTCGAGAGCGAAAACGCCTTGCTGGCCTCCTCCCAGGAGTTCCTGTGGAAAGTGCGCTACGCCCTGCACATGCTCGCCGGGCGCTCCGAAGACCGCCTGCTGTTCGACCACCAGCGCTCCATCGCCACACTGCTGGGGTTTGAAGGCGAAGACGCGAAGACCAGCATCGAAAGCTTCATGCAACAGTATTACCGGGTGGTCATGAGCATTGCCCAGCTCAGCGACCTGATCATCCAGCACTTCGAAGAGGTGATCCTGGCCCCCGAAGACGAAGCGCCGCCGCAACCGATCAACTCGCGCTTCCAACTGCATGACGGCTATATCGAGGCGCGCAACGACAACGTGTTTCGCCGCACGCCGTTCGCCATGCTGGAAATCTTCGTGCTGATGGCCCAGCAGCCGGAAATCAAAGGCGTACGCGCCGATACCATCCGCCTGCTACGCGAAAACCGTCATCTGATCGACGATGATTTTCGCAATGACATCCGCAACACCAGCCTGTTTATCGAGCTGTTCAAGTGCAAGATCGGTATCCACCGCAACCTGCGGCGGATGAACCGTTACGGCATCCTCGGGCGCTACCTGCCGGAGTTCGGTTTTATCGTCGGGCAGATGCAGCACGACCTGTTCCACATTTACACCGTGGACGCCCACACCCTGAACCTGATCAAGCACCTGCGTAAGTTGCAGTACACCCAGGTGTCAGAGAAATTCCCGCTGGCCAGTAAGCTGATGGCCAAGCTGCCCAAGCCCGAGTTGATCTATTTGGCCGGCCTGTACCACGACATCGGCAAGGGCCGGCATGGCGACCACTCGGAGGTCGGCGCGGTCGACGCCGAGGCGTTCTGCCAGCGCCATCAACTGCCGCTGTGGGATAGCCGCCTGATTGTCTGGCTGGTGCAAAACCACTTGGTGATGTCGACCACCGCCCAGCGCAAAGACTTGTCCGACCCGCAGGTGATCCACGACTTCGCAGGCATCGTCGGTGATGAAATCCGCCTCGACTATCTCTATGTGCTGACCGTCTCCGACATCAATGCCACCAACCCGACGTTGTGGAACTCGTGGCGCGCCAGCCTGTTGCGCCAGCTCTACACCGAGACCAAGCGCGCGCTGCGCCGTGGCCTGGAAAACCCGGTGGACCGCGAAGAGCAGATCCGCCGCACCCAAAGCGCGGCCCTGGATATCCTCGTGCGGGGCGGCAACGACCCGGACGACGTCGAGCAATTGTGGTCGCAATTGGGTGACGATTACTTCCTGCGCCACACCGCCGGCGACGTCGCCTGGCACAGTGACGCGATCCTGCAGCAGCCGGCCGACGGCGGCCCGCTGGTACTGATCAAGGAAACCACCCAGCGCGAATTCGAGGGCGGTACGCAGATTTTCATCTACGCACCCGACCAGCACGACTTCTTCGCCGTGACCGTGGCCGCCATGGACCAGCTCAACCTGAACATCCATGACGCCCGCGTCATCACCTCCAGCAGCCAGTTCACCCTCGACACCTACATCGTGCTCGACACCGACGGCGACTCGATCGGCGACAACCCGGTGCGCGTGAAAAAGATCCGCGAAGGCCTGACCGAAGCCCTGCGCAACCCGGACGATTACCCGACCATCATCCAGCGCCGGGTGCCGCGCCAGCTCAAGCACTTTGCCTTCGCGCCCCAGGTGACCATCTCCAACGACGCCCAACGCCCGGTGACCGTGCTCGAACTCAGCGCGCCGGACCGCCCAGGCTTGCTGGCGCGCATTGGCGGGATTTTCCTGGAGTTCGACCTGTCGTTGCAGAACGCCAAGATTGCAACCCTCGGCGAGCGCGTGGAAGACGTGTTCTTCATCACCGACGCCGACAACCAGCCGCTGTCCGACCCTGAACTGTGCCGACGCCTGCAGGACGCAATCGTCCAGCAACTGAGCGTGACCCAGGAACCCGGCGTCGAGCTGACGCGGCTGACGATTTGATTTCTTAACTGTGTGAACGCGATTCATGTGGGAGCTGGCTTGCCTGCGATGCGGGCACCGCGGTGTGTCTGGCGCAACGCAGCGATGCCATCGCAGGCAAGCCAGCTCCCACAGGGTTCGTGCCCATTGCATTAGAGGCTTACATGAACAACGCCCTGAACCAGCTGCAGCCCTACCCGTTCGAGAAACTGCGCGCCCTGCTCGGCAGCGTCACGCCGAACCCGGACAAACGCCCGATCGCGCTGTCCATCGGCGAACCCAAGCACAAATCGCCGACGTTCGTGGCCGAAGCGCTGAGCAATAACCTCGACCAGATGGCCGTGTACCCGACCACCCTGGGCATCCCGGCCTTGCGCGAGGCCATCGGCGCCTGGTGCGAACGCCGCTTCAGCGTGCCCAAGGGCTGGCTCGACCCGGCGCGCAACATCCTGCCGGTCAACGGCACCCGCGAAGCGCTGTTCGCCTTTACCCAGACCGTGGTCAACCGTGGCGACGACGCGCTGGTGGTCAGCCCGAACCCGTTCTACCAGATCTACGAAGGCGCCGCGTTCCTGGCCGGGGCCAAGCCGCATTACCTGCCCTGCCTGGACGAAAACGGCTTCAACCCGGATTTCGACGCTGTGTCGCCGGACATCTGGAAGCGCTGCCAGATTCTGTTCCTGTGCTCCCCAGGCAACCCGACCGGCGCATTGATCCCGGTCGACACCCTGAAAAAGCTCATCGCCCTGGCCGATGAATACGACTTCGTGATTGCCGCCGACGAGTGCTACAGCGAGCTGTACTTCGACGAACAAACCCCGCCGCCAGGCTTGCTCAGTGCCTGCGTGGAACTGGGTCGCCAGGACTTCAAGCGTTGCGTGGTGTTCCACAGCCTGTCCAAGCGCTCCAACCTGCCAGGCCTGCGCTCCGGCTTTGTCGCCGGCGACGCCGACATTCTCAAGGCGTTCCTGCTGTACCGCACCTACCACGGCTGCGCGATGCCGGTGCAAACCCAACTGGCGAGCATCGCTGCCTGGCAGGACGAAGCGCACGTGCAGGCCAACCGTGACCTGTACCGCGAGAAGTTCGACGCAATGCTGGCCATCCTCAAGCCGGTGCTGGACGTGCAGAGCCCGGACGGTGGGTTCTACCTGTGGCCGAATGTGAATGGCGACGATGCCGCCTTCTGCCGCGACCTGTTCGTGGAGGAACACGTGACCGTGGTCCCGGGTTCCTACCTGTCGCGGGAAGTGGATGGCGTTAACCCTGGCGCCGGGCGTGTGCGCATGGCGCTGGTTGCGCCGCTGGCGGAGTGTGTTGAAGCGGCCGAGCGCATTCGCGACTTCATTCAGCGCCGCCGCTGACACTTATGGGTCATTTCACATGACCCAGATTCGCCTCGCTCATGTCCAGATCCGCCAGCACTTCACGCAAAACGTCATCACCAATCTGGTGATGACGGCTCAAGCTATACAACTCCAACCGCTGCGCTCGCAGGGCCTTGAGCCGCAGCTTGCGCTCAAGCAGGTCCATCTGCTGCGCCAGCGCCTGGGCTTCGGCCGAGTCGTTGAACACTTCCAACTGATGGCGATACTCCGACATCAGCCGCGCCTTGAGCTCAGTGGCCAGTGCGGCCTGGGCGGCATCCTGGGTTTCGGTTTCAGCAGGCTCTTCGGCTTCAAGCGCATGGATGGCGGCCACGGCGGTCTTCTTCCAGGCTTCACGCACTTCGTTGTGGCGCTTTTCATCGGGGCTCTTTTCGATGCCGCGCAACAGCAACGGCAAAGCGATACAGGCGGCGATCAATGACAGCAGGATCACGCCGGCGGCAATAAAAATCAGCAGGTCGCGCTCCGGGAAATCCTGCCCCGGCGCCAGCAGCAACGGCACCGACATGACACCCGCCAACGTTACCGCACCGCGTACGCCACCGACGGTCAGCAGCCAGCAGGAACGGGCAGTCGGCACCAGGGTCAGTTCACTTTTGCCACGAATGCGGCGCAGCAGGCCCGACAGTCGCCAAATACTCTGCACCCAGATAAAGCGCAGCACCACCAGCACCAGAAAGATCGCGACCACTTCCAGGCAGCGATACAGCAGGGCTGGCCACAGCGTCGGCTCGTGGCTGACCACGGCCTTGATGATGTCCGGCAGTTGCAGGCCCAACAGCAGGAAGATCAGGCCATTGAAGGCAAACTCCAGCAGCGACCAGACACTGCGGTTGAGCAAGCGCGTGCTGGTCTGGCGTGGCAGCAGGTCAAGCCAGCTTTGCATCATGCCCGCCGCCACCGCCGAGAGAATGCCCGAGGCACCCAGGCGTTCAGCCAATACATACGCCGCAAACGGCAGCAGCAACATGAACACCACATGGGTCGCCGGGTCATCCCAACCCCGCGCGATCATCCAGGCGCGCAAACGCCCGACCAGCCAGCTCAATGCCACGCCAACCGCCAGGCCACCGACGGCCACCAGCACAAAGGTCAGGCTCGCATCCGCCAGGGAGAACACGCCGGTCAACGCCGCCGCCAGGGCGAACTTGAAGGTCACCAGGCCCGAGGCATCATTCATCAAGGCTTCGCCCTGAAGCATGTGCATCAGCGGCTTGGGCAAACGATTCTGGGAAATGGCTGACACCGCTACGGCATCCGTCGGTGATAAAACAGCCGCCAGGGCGAAGGCAACCGGCAATGGGATCGTAGGCAGAATCCAATGAATGAAGTAGCCAGCGCCAATCACGGTGAACAGCACCAACCCCACCGCCAACGTCAGGATCGGCCCACGCAGGCGCCACAATTCGCGTTTGGGCATGCGCCAGCCATCGGAGAACAACAACGGCGGCAGAAACAGAAACAGGAACAGCTCCGGGTCCAACGCCACATGCAGACCCAGCGTCGGCCAGGCCAGCAAGGCACCGGCGGCAATCTGCACCAAGGGCAACGGCAGTGGAATGATGCGCCCGACAAGGCGCGAAACGCTGACCAGCATCAGCAGGATAAGAACGGTGTAGGCGGTTTGCATAACGCGGGTTTCCCGGACAATCGACTTGCTGCAACACACATCAGGCAACAACTGGCCGTTGAAGTGCCACATTACCCGGCTATCTTACCTGGCTAGGCTACGCGATGGCTTTTGCACAAAAGTCGCACGAAGCACTGCACACCTGTGACGAGCGGCACCCAAACCCGCTGGTCATGGCATAATCCGTGACCTTTCGTTTTTACTTGGCCCAAAGGGGGGCAATTCCTTGACCGCTTCAAGCAAAACGTTGCACCTTTTCGGCATCAAAGCCTGCGACACCATGAAAAAAGCCCGCACCTGGCTCGATGAGCACGGCGTGAGCTATGAATTCCACGACTACAAAACGGCCGGTATCGACCGCGAACACTTGACCCAATGGTGCAACGAGCACGGTTGGCAGGTGGTTTTGAACCGTGCGGGCACCACCTTTCGCAAACTCGAAGACGAACGCAAAGCCGATCTCGATCAGTCGAAAGCCATTGAATTGATGCTCGCACAACCCTCGATGATCAAGCGCCCCGTGCTCGATCTCGGTGACAGAACCCTGATTGGCTTCAAGCCAGATAGTTATTCGGCGGCCCTCAAGTAGGCCAGCCTTCCATTTTTGTAGAGGTAACAGCATGTCCAATTCCCTGTTCAGCCTGGGCTTCGGCGTCGGCACTCAGAACCGCCAAGGTGCTTGGCTGGAAGTGTTTTACGCACAACCCTTGCTCAACCCGTCGGCCGAAATCGTCGCCGCCATCGCGCCGATCCTCGGTTACACCGAAGGCAACCAGGCCATCACCTTCACCGTCTCCCAGGCGCTGCAACTGGCTGACGCACTCAAAGGCGTCGACGCTGCCCAAGCGGCCCTGCTGAGCCGTCTGGCGGAAAGCCACACCCCGCTGGTCGCGACCCTGCTGGCCGAAGACGCTGCACTGACGTCCACGCCTGAGGCCTACCTCAAGCTGCATCTGCTGTCCCATCGCCTGGTCAAGCCGCACGGCCTGAGCCTGGCCGGCGTGTTCCCGCAACTGCCGAACGTGGCATGGACCAGCCAGGGCGCGATCGACATCAATGAGCTGGCCGAGCGCCAACTGGAAGCACGCCTGCGTGGCGAGCTGCTGGAAGTGTTCTCGGTGGACAAGTTCCCGAAAATGACCGACTACGTGGTCCCGACCGGCGTACGTATCGCTGACGCCGCGCGTATCCGCCTGGGCGCCTACGTGGGCGAAGGCACTACCGTGATGCACGAAGGTTTCGTCAACTTCAACGCCGGCACCGAAGGCCCGGGCATGATCGAAGGCCGTGTCTCGGCGGGCGTGTTCGTCGGCAAAGGCTCCGACCTGGGCGGCGGTTGCTCCACCATGGGCACCCTGTCGGGCGGCGGCAACATCGTGATCAAGGTCGGCGAAGGCTGCCTGATCGGCGCCAACGCCGGTATCGGCATTCCGTTGGGCGACCGCAACACCGTGGAATCAGGCCTGTACGTAACCGCTGGCACCAAGGTCGCACTGCTCGACGAGAAGAACCAACTGGTCAAAGTGGTCAAGGCGCGCGAGCTGGCCGGCCAACCGGACCTGCTGTTCCGTCGCAACTCCGAGACCGGTGCCGTGGAGTGCAAAACCCACAAATCGGCCATCGAACTGAACGAAGCGCTGCACGCTCACAACTAAGCAGCCACTCGATGCCACTAGCGGGTCGCGCCTTCGGGTCGGCCCGCTTATACGAGTCTTGAACACCATGCTTGTGCCCTCTCCCTGGCGCGCCGATTTCCCGGCCATCGCCACCCTGCAACGGCAAGACCAGACCTACTTGGACAACGCCGCCACCACGCAGAAACCCCAAGCCCTGTTGGATGCCATCAGCCATTACTACGCCAATGGCGCAGCCAATGTGCACCGTGCCCAGCATTTGCCGGGTGCCCATGCGACCCAGGCGTTTGAAGACAGTCGCAGCAAGGTCGCGCAGTGGTTGAACGCAGGTGACAGCGGGCAAATCGTGTTTACCCATGGCGCAACCTCTGCGCTGAACCTCTTGGCCTATGGCCTTGAGCACTTATTCAATGCGGGCGATGAGATTGTCATCAGCGCCCTGGAACACCACGCCAACTTGCTGCCCTGGCAGCAACTGGCCAAACGTCGCGCGCTCACCCTGGTGGTATTGCCCCTGGACGATGATGGCGTGATAGACCTGCAGGCCGCTGCCGAGTTGATCGGCCCGCGCACACGCCTGCTGGCGGTAAGCCAGCTGTCCAACGTGCTCGGCGCCTGGCAGCCGCTGGAAGCGCTGATAGCGCGCGCCAGGGCCCACGGCGCGCTGACCGTGATCGATGGCGCCCAAGGCATCGTCCACGGCCGCCACGATGTACAGGCGCTGGGGTGCGACTTCTATGTATTTTCCAGCCACAAGCTGTATGGCCCGGACGGCGTGGGCGTGTTGTATGGCCGCAACGAAGCCCTGCACCACCTGCGCCACTGGCAGTTTGGCGGCGAGATGGTGCAACAGGCGGACTACCACAGCGCCAGCTTCCGCCCTGCCCCGCTGGGTTTTGAAGCGGGCACGCCTTCGATTGCCAGTGTGATCGGCCTGGGCGCCAGCCTGGATTACCTGAGTTCGTTGGATCAGCCAGCGGTGATCGCCCATGAAGCGGCGCTGCACGACTACCTGCTGCGCGGCTTGAACGCACGCAATGGCGTCCGCGTCTTGGGTTCGCCGCACGTAGCCTTGGCCAGCTTTGTGGTGGAAGGCGTGCACAACGCCGACCTCGCTCACCTGCTGACCGAGCAAGGCATTGCCGTGCGCGCCGGGCACCATTGCGCGATGCCGTTGCTCAAGGCCATGCACCTGTCGGGGGCGATCCGCGTGTCCCTGGCGCTGTACAACGACTCGGATGACTTGGAACGTTTCTTTGAAGCGCTGGACCAGGCGCTGGATATGTTGCGATGAACTTGCCAACCGAAGCCGCGGCGGCGCTGGAAGCCTTCCAGGCGGTCGGCAGCTGGGAACAGCGCGCGCGGATGCTGATGCAATGGGGCGAACGCCTGCCCGCCTTGGCGGATGCGGACAAAGTCGACGCCAACCTGGTGCAGGGTTGTGAAAGCCTGGTGTGGCTGGTGGGGCATTTGGAGGACGGCCTTTGGCAGTTCGCCGCCAGCAGCGATGCGCGGATGATTCGTGGGTTGGTGGCGTTGCTGCTGGCGCGGGTCAATGGGTTGTCGGCGGCGCAGTTGCAGGCGGTTGACTTGCCCGATTGGTTTACCCAGCTTGGCCTGTCACGGCAGTTGTCGCCGTCGCGCAGTAATGGCCTCAATGCTGTGCTGCTGCGCATGCGGGCATTAAGCCTTACACAAAACTAAAGGTGGGAGCTGGCTTGCCTGCGATGCAGACACCTCGGTTTATCAGTCAAACCTCGGTGATGCCATCGCAGGCAAGCCAGCTCCCACATTTTAGAGTTGCACCAGGCAGTGGCATTCAGGCGGGTTTAACCCGCTCCGACGGCCGGCGCACCCCCGCCACAATCTTATCCACCGCCTTGGTCGCCGCGACCATGCCAAAAGTGGCCGTCACCATCATCACCGCGCCAAATCCTCCGGCGCAGTCCAGCTTCACGCCGTCGCCGACAAAACTTTTCTGCAAACAGATGCTGCCGTCCGGCTTGGGATAGCGCAGTTGCTCGGTGGAAAACACGCACGGCACGCTGTAATGGCGGGTCACCGTGCGGGAGAAACCGTAGTCGCGGCGCAGGGTGGAACGCACTTTCGAGGCCAGCGGATCGTTGAAGGTGCGGTTCAGGTCGCAGACTTGAATCAGCGTCGGGTCGATCTGCCCGCCGGCGCCGCCGGTGGTGATGATCTGAATTTTGCGGCGCTTGCACCAGGCAATCAGCGCAGCCTTGGCGTTGACGGCGTCGATGCAGTCGATCACGCAATCGATGTTCGGGGTGATGTACTCGGCCATGGTGTCGCGGGTGACGAAGTCTGCCACCGCGTGCACGGTGCAATCCGGGTTGATGCCACGCAGGCGTTCAGCCATCACTTTGACCTTGGGTTTGCCCACGGTGCTGTCCAGCGCGTGCAACTGACGGTTGCTGTTACTCACGCAGACATCGTCCAGGTCAAACAGCGATATTTCGCCCACGCCGCAACGGGCCATGGCTTCCGCCGCCCAGGAGCCTACGCCGCCGACGCCGACGATCGCCACATGGGCGGCTTTCAAGCGTTCCAGGCCTTCAATGCCATACAAGCGGGCGACGCCTGCGAACCGCGGATCTTCTGTGCTCATGACCATTACCCCAAAAACCGGCGCGCATTATGGACTACACAGCGACAAGATCGAAGCTACAAGCTACAAGTAAAGAACTTCGATGGTCTTTCGCTGACTAACGTCCGGCTTTTCTCTGTCTGCTGTACGCTCGGTGAAAGGCCGGTGTAGGATGCGCGCCGTTCGGCGTAGGCCGACACCTCTTTTCGTTCCACACCCTTTGGAACCCGAAATAGCCATGTCATCGCGTAAATTTGGACTCAACCTGGTGGTAGTGCTGGCAATTGCCGCGCTGTTCACCGGCTTCTGGGCGCTGATCAACCGCCCGGTCACGACCCCTAACTGGCCTGAACAGATCTCCGGGTTTTCCTACTCGCCGTTCCAGCAAGGCCAGTTCCCGCAGAAAGATCAGTACCCGACGGACGATCAGATGCGCCAGGACCTGGCGATCATGAGCAAGTTGACGGACAACATCCGTACTTACTCGGTCGACGGCACCCTGGGCGATATCCCCAAGCTGGCAGAAGAGTTCGGCCTGCGTGTGACGCTGGGGATCTGGATCAGCCCGGACCTGGAACGCAACGAGCGCGAAATCCAGCGCGCCATCGAAATTGCCAACAGCTCGCGCAGCGTTGTGCGCGTGGTGGTCGGCAACGAAGCGTTGTTCCGTGAGGAAATCACCCCTGAAGCGCTGATCGTGCTGCTGGACCGTGTGCGCGCCGCCGTGAAAGTGCCGGTGACCACCTCCGAGCAGTGGCACATCTGGGAAAAGAACCCGCAACTGGCCAAGCACGTCGACCTGATCGCCGCGCACATCCTGCCGTTCTGGGAATTTATCCCGATGGACAAGGCCGGCCAGTACGTACTCGACCGCGCCCGCGACCTGAAAAAACTGTTCCCGAAAAAGCCGCTGCTGCTGTCGGAAGTGGGCTGGCCGAGCAACGGCCGCATGCGCGGGGGCAATGAAACCTCCCCGGCTGACCAGGCGATTTACCTGCGTACGCTGGTCAACAAGCTGAACCGCCAAGGCTACAACTACTTCGTGATCGAGGCGTTCGACCAGCCGTGGAAAGTCAGCGATGAAGGCTCGGCCGGCGCGTATTGGGGCGTGTACAACGCCGCGCGCCAGCAGAAATTCAACTTTGAAGGCCCGGTCGTCGCGATCCCGCAATGGCGCGTGCTGGCCATCGGCTCGGTGGTGCTGGCGCTGCTGTCGCTGACCCTGCTGATGATCGATGGCTCGGCGCTGCGCCAGCGTGGCCGTACCTTCCTGACGTTTATCGCGTTCCTGTGCGGCTCGGTGCTGGTGTGGATCGGTTACGACTACAGCCAGCAATACAGCACCTGGTTCAGCGTAACCGTCGGCATTTTGCTGGCCCTCGGCGCACTCGGCGTGTTTATCGTGTTGCTGACCGAGGCCCACGAACTGGCGGAAGCGGTGTGGACCCACAAGCGTCGACGTGAATTCCTGCCGGTGGAAGGCGACTCGGACTACCGCCCGAAAGTGTCGATCCATGTGCCGTGCTACAACGAGCCGCCGGAGATGGTCAAACAGACCCTCGACGCCCTGGCTGCCCTCGATTACCCGGACTTCGAAGTCCTGATCATCGACAACAACACCAAGGACCCGGCCGTCTGGGAGCCGGTGCGCGACTACTGCGAAACCCTCGGCCCGCGCTTCAAGTTCTTCCACGTCGCGCCCCTGGCCGGTTTCAAGGGCGGCGCGTTGAACTACCTGATCCCGCACACCGCCAAGGATGCCGAAGTGATCGCGGTGATCGACTCCGACTACTGCGTGTCGCCGAACTGGCTCAAGCACATGGTGCCGCACTTCGCCGACCCAAAAATCGCCGTGGTGCAGTCGCCGCAGGATTACCGCGACCAGAACGAAAGCACCTTCAAGAAGCTCTGCTACGCGGAATACAAAGGCTTCTTCCATATCGGCATGGTCACCCGTAACGACCGCGACGCAATCATCCAGCACGGCACCATGACCATGACCCGTCGCTCGGTGCTCGAAGAACTCGGCTGGGCCGACTGGTGCATCTGTGAAGACGCCGAGCTGGGCCTGCGCGTGTTCGAGAAAGGCCTGTCGGCGGCGTATTACCACGACAGCTACGGCAAAGGCTTGATGCCGGATACCTTTATCGACTTCAAGAAACAGCGTTTCCGCTGGGCCTACGGCGCAATCCAGATCATCAAGCGTCACACCGCCAGCCTGTTGCGCGGCAAAGACACCGAGCTGACCCGTGGCCAGCGCTACCACTTCCTCGCGGGCTGGTTGCCGTGGGTGGCAGACGGCATGAACATCTTCTTCACCGTCGGTGCGCTGTTGTGGTCGGCGGCGATGATCATCGTGCCGATGCGGGTCGACCCGCCGCTGCTGATTTTCGCGATTCCGCCGTTGGCGCTTTTTGTGTTCAAGGTCGGCAAGATCATCTTCCTCTACCGCCGTGCGGTGGGTGTGAACTTGAAAGATGCGTTCTGCGCGGCCCTGGCCGGTTTGGCGTTGTCCCACACCATCGCCAAGGCGGTGCTGTATGGCTTCTTCACCACCAGTATTCCGTTCTTTCGTACACCGAAAAACGCGGATAACCACGGCTTCTGGGTGGCGATTTCCGAAGCCCGCGAAGAGATGTTCATCATGCTGCTGTTGTGGGGCGCAGCACTGGGGATTTACCTGGTGCAGGGCCTGCCAAGCAATGACATGCGCTTCTGGGTGGTGATGCTGTTGGTGCAATCGCTGCCGTACGTGGCAGCGCTGATCATGGCGTTCCTCTCGTCGCTGCCAAAACCTGCGCCAGCGGTTGAGCCGGCAACGGCAGAGTAAAAACTTGCGCAATGCACTAAACGGCGGCCTCTGGCCGCCGTTTTGCTATAAGATAACGGCCGTTTTGTGAGTCCTGGCCCAGGCCCTGTTCTTTGTGGGAGCTGGCTTGCCTGCGATGCAGACGCCGCGGTCTGGCAGGTAAGCCGCAGCGATGCCATCGCAGGCAAGCCAGCTCCCACATTCGTCCTGCGCCGATTCAGGTTTTGTATTGCACATTCGTCCAGCGCCCCTTACACGCTTCCCGGAGTTTTCCCATGACGGCCCACGCCGAGCTTTCGCCGACCCTTCAACTCGCTATCGACCTGATCCGGCGCCCATCGGTCACGCCGATTGACGCCGACTGCCAGAAGCTGATGATGCAGCGCCTGGGCGACGCCGGCTTCGCGCTGGAGCCGATGCGCATCGAGGACGTGGACAACTTCTGGGCCACCCACGGCAAGCATGAAGGCCCGGTACTGTGCTTTGCCGGCCACACCGACGTGGTGCCGACCGGCCCGGTGCAAGCCTGGCAGAACGACCCGTTCGACGCGTTGATCGACGAAAACGGCATGCTTTGCGGGCGTGGCGCGGCAGACATGAAAGGCAGCCTGGCGGCGATGCTGGTCGCTTCCGAGCGCTTCGTCACCGACTACCCCGACCACAAGGGCTCCGTAGCCTTCCTGATCACCAGCGATGAAGAAGGCCCGGCGCACCACGGCACCAAAGCCGTGATCGAACGCCTGGCCGCACGCAAGGAGCGCCTGGACTGGTGCATCGTCGGCGAGCCGTCGAGCACCACGCTGGTGGGCGATGTGGTCAAGAACGGCCGCCGTGGCTCCCTCGGCGCGACCCTGACCGTGCGCGGCGTGCAAGGCCATGTGGCTTACCCGCACCTGGCAAAGAACCCGATCCACCTGGCCGCCCCAGCGTTGGCGGAATTGGCCGCCGAGCATTGGGACGATGGCAACACCTTCTTCCCGCCGACCAGCTTCCAGATTTCCAACCTCAATTCCGGCACCGGCGCCACCAACGTGATCCCCGGTGACCTGACGGCGGTGTTCAACTTCCGTTTCTCCACCGAGTCCACCGTCGAAGGCCTGCAACAACGCGTTGCAGAGATTCTCGACAAGCACGGCCTGGACTGGCACGTGGAGTGGGCGCTGTCGGGCCTGCCGTTCCTCACCGAACCTGGCGCCTTGCTGGATGCGGTTTCCGCCAGCATCAAGGCGATCACTGGCCGTGAGACCAAAGCGTCCACCAGCGGCGGAACGTCCGATGGGCGCTTCATTGCCACCCTCGGCACTCAGGTGGTTGAACTGGGCCCGGTCAACGCGACGATCCACCAGGTCAACGAACGTATTCTGGCCAGCGACCTCGATGTGCTGACCGAAATCTACTACCAGACCCTGATCAAGTTGCTCGCCTGATGCTCGCCTGCCCCATTTGCAGCGCACCGCTCAACGCGGTGGACAATGGCGTGGCGTGCCCGGCCGGGCACCGTTTCGACCGCGCGCGCCAGGGTTACCTGAACCTGTTGCCGGTGCAGCACAAAAACAGCCGCGATCCTGGCGATAACCTCGCCATGGTCGAGGCACGCCGTGACTTTCTCAACGCCGGGCACTACGCTCCGGTGGCCAAGCGCCTGGCTGAACTGGCCGCCGAACGCGCGCCACAGCGCTGGGTCGACATAGGCTGTGGCGAGGGTTACTACACGGCGCAAATCGCCGACGCCCTGCCCCACGCCGACGGCTATGCATTGGATATCTCCAAGGAAGCGGTGAAGCGCGCGTGCAAACGCAACCCGGCGCTGACCTGGTTGATCGCCAGCATGGCCCGCGTGCCACTGGCTTCGGGCAGTTGCCAATTTCTCGCCAGCGTTTTCAGCCCACTGGACTGGGCAGAGGCCAAGCGCCTGCTCAGCCCCGGCGGCGGCCTGATGAAGGTCGGCCCGACGGCTGGCCACCTGATGGAACTGCGCGAACGCCTGTACGACGAAGTGCGCGAGTACACCGACGACAAGCATCTGGCCCTGGTGCCGGACGGCATGAGCCTGGCGCACAGCGAAACCCTTGAGTTCACCCTCAGCCTGAGCGAACCCAAGGACCGCGCCAACCTGCTGGCGATGACGCCCCACGGCTGGCGCGCAAGTGCAGAGCGCCGCGCCGAAGTGATCGAGGCCGCCGAACCGCTGCAGGTCACGGTGTCGATGCGCTACGATTATTTCGTGCTTCAATAACCGACTTTTCCGCGAATGGATTTTCGAATCCCGCAACGAGGAACATCCATGCGCCAACCTGATATCGAGATTTACCTGAAGGACGCCGACGTCGACCACAAGGCCATCGCCGCCTGGCTGGGCGCCGCGCTGGGCTCGTGCACCGACTGGGTCCAGAAAGGCCAGACCTACAAGTGCACCGCCGGCGACGTGCCCGTCACTTGGCTGCCTAAGGCCGTAGGCAAGTGGAACAGCCTGTACCTGGAAAGCGACCAGACCCCGTGGGATGACGACATCGCCTGCGCCCGCGCCGCGTTTGCCGCGCTGAACGTCGAAGTGCGCTGCGCACCGGGCACGTGGGTTGAGGAAGAAGGTGAAGAAAGCGCCGACACCTGGATTCGCATCAGCGTGGACGGTGAAGAGCAGATCACCTGGAAAACCGCCTGATCCAAACCTGCAAACCCCATCAACATGTGGGAGCTGGCTTGCCTGCGATGGCATCACTGTGGTCTGTCTGATAGACCGAGGTGTGTGCATCGCAGGCAAGCCAGCTCCCACCGTTGATTGGGTTACCAGATCAAGACAGGTCCGGCCTTACAGACCCACCACATCCTCCGCCTGCAACCCCTTCTCGCCGGTTACCACGGCGTATTCCACCTGCTGGCCCTCGGCCAATGAACGGTGGCCGTCACCGCGAATCGCGCGGTAGTGCACGAACACATCCTTGCCGTCTTCGCGTTGAATAAAGCCATAGCCCTTTGCATCGTTGAACCACTTCACATTGCCGGTTTCGCGCGTTGCCATCTGTTTTGCTCCCACATGCTTTTATTGTTGAGTCGCTCGCATTGAACTGCCGAGTATAAGACAGGCTCAAAAACGTTCAACTCAAGTTTACTTCGCCGCTTTTTTGCCGATTTTCGGCGAATACGGCACACTACCCGCCCGAGCGCCTGCTCGGTTTTTTTCCACTTGAAGCAGCACGCCTATGACCCGCTCCCCGTTCCGCCGTCTGGTGTTTGGCACCTTGCGCCGACTGTTGTACCTCTGGGTTCGCTCGGAGACGATCAACCAGTCGTCCCTAACCCTTAACCTCGACCGCAGCCGGCCGGTGTTTTACGTCCTGCAATCGCCCTCACTCACCGAATTGGCCGTGGTCGATGCCGAGTGCACCAAGGCCGGCCTGCCGCGCCCGGTGCTGCCGGTGTCGGTCGGCCCTTTGATGGAACCGGCGGCGTTCTTTTACCTCACGCCGGAGCCCGACTGGCTCGGCCGCCAGGACAAGCGCGGCGCGCCGCCGACCCTGACCCGGCTGGTCAACACCCTGAGCGAACACGCCGAAGAGAATGCACAAATCATTCCGGTCAGTGTGTTCTGGGGGCAGTCGCCCGAGAGCGAGTCCAGCCCGTGGAAACTGCTGTTTGCCGACAGCTGGGCCGTCACCGGCCGCCTGCGCCGCTTGCTGAGCATCCTGATCCTGGGTCGCAAGACCCGCGTGCAATTCTCCGCGCCTATCAACCTGCGTGAATTGATCGAGCACAATAAAGGTCACGAACGCACCGTGCGCATGGCCCAGCGCATCCTGCGGGTGCACTTTCGTAACCTGAAGACCGCCGTGATCGGCCCCGACCTGTCCCACCGCCGCAACTTGGTGAAGGGCCTGGTCAATATGCCGCTGGTGCGCCAGGCCATCGCGGATGAGGCCGAGCGCGAAAAAATCACCCCGGAAAAAGCCAAGGCCCAGGCGCTGCGCTACGGCAACGAGATCGCCTCGGACTACACCTACACCGCCATCCGCTTTCTCGAAGTGGTGTTGAGCTGGTTCTGGAACAAGATCTACGACGGCATCAAGGTCAATAACATCGAAGGTGTGCAAAAGGTTGCCCAGGGTTACGAGGTGATCTACGTACCGTGTCACCGCAGCCACATCGACTACCTGCTGTTGTCTTACCTGCTGTTCAAAAACGGCCTGACCCCGCCGCACATCGCCGCCGGCATCAACCTGAACATGCCGGTGATCGGCAGCCTGCTGCGCCGTGGCGGTGCGTTTTTCATGCGCCGCACCTTCAAGGGCAACCCGCTGTACACCTCGGTGTTCAACGAATACCTGCATACCCTGTTCACCAAGGGTTTCCCGGTGGAGTACTTCGTCGAAGGCGGACGCTCGCGCACCGGGCGCATGCTGCAACCGAAGACCGGGATGCTGGCGATCACCCTGCGCAGCTTCCTGCGCTCTTCGCGCATGCCGATTGTGTTTGTGCCGGTGTACATCGGCTATGAACGTGTACTGGAAGGCCGCACGTATCTGGGAGAGCTGCGCGGCGCGAGCAAGAAGAAAGAGTCGATCTTCGATATTTTCAAAGTGGTTGGCGCGCTCAAGCAGCGCTTTGGCCAAGTCGCGGTCAACTTCGGCGAACCGATCAAACTGGCCGAGTTCCTCGACGCCGAGCAACCCGACTGGCGCGCCCAGGAGCTGGCCCCGAACTACAAGCCGGCGTGGCTCAACGAAACCACCAACCGCCTCGGCGAGCAGGTGGCGCGCCACTTGAACGAAGCGGCGGCGGTCAACCCGGTGAACCTGGTGGCGCTGGCATTGCTGTCGACCACACGCCTGGCCCTGGACGAACAAGCCATGGCGCGCCAGTTGGACCTGTACCTGGCGCTGCTGCGCCGCGTGCCGTACTCGCCGCATACCACCCTGCCGGAAGGCGATGGCCTGGCGCTGATCAAGCACGTCAAGGACATGGACCTGCTGTCGGAACAGAGCGACGCCCTCGGCAAGATTTTGTACCTGGACGAGCAGAACGCCGTCCTCATGACCTACTACCGCAACAACGTGCTGCACATCTTCGCCCTGCCGGCGTTGCTGGCGAGCTTCTTCCAGAGCAGCTCACGCATGAGCCGCGAACAGATCCTGCGCTACACCCGCGCGCTTTACCCGTACCTGCAATCGGAGCTGTTTATCCGCTGGTCGCTGGACGAGTTGGACGCGGTGGTCGACCAGTGGCTTGAGGCGTTCGTCGAACAAGGCCTGCTGCGCTTCGAGAACGACGTGTACCTGCGCCCGGCGCCGAGTTCGCGGCATTTTGTGCTGCTGACGTTGCTGTCCAAGAGCATCGCCCAGACCCTGCAGCGTTTCTACATGGCGATTTCGCTGCTGCTCAACAGCGGCCAGAACAGCATCAGCGCCGAGGAACTGGAAGACCTGTGCACGATCATGGCCCAGCGCCTGTCGATCCTGCATGGCCTCAACGCCCCGGAGTTCTTCGACAAGAGCCTTTTCCGACATTTCATCCAGACATTGCTGGAGCAAGATGTGCTGCGCCGCGATGAGGCCGGCAAGTTGAGTTACCACGACTTGCTCGGTGAGCTGGCTGAAGGTGCGGCGAAACGCGTACTGCCCGCCGATATTCGCCTGTCGATCCGCCAGGTGGCATTGCACCGTGTCGATGGCGCAGCTGAAGCGCCCGCCGAACCCGCAGCCGTCACGCCTGAAGAAAACCGCTAGATTGAATCAGGCGCCGGATGGATTCCGGCGCCGTTGAAAAGGAGCTGTACCATGAAAAAGATCATCCTCCTGGGCCTGACCGCCCTGCTCGGAGCCTGCCAATCCATGCACCCCGCGCCCAAGGCCAGCCTCGACGGCGAAGTGTTCTACCTGCAACGCATCGCCCTGCCGCCCGCCGCCACCTTGAGCGTCAGCCTGCAAGACGTGTCCTTGATGGACGCACCGGCCGTGACCCTCGCCGAACAGAAAGGCCCGGTCAAAGGCCAGGTGCCGCTGCCGTTTCACCTGAGCTACGACCCGGCACAGGTCAAGCCCGGCCACACTTACTCGGTGAGCGCTCGCATCGAGCTGGACGGCAAGCTACTGTTCATCACGACTGAACGGCACGCGGTACAGCTCAATGGCCAAGACCCGCAACCGCTGCGCCTGCGGGTGGATGCGGTCGCGCACTGATATTTTCCAGCACATAAGCCCTATCAAAAGGAAGCGCCCATGCTCCGTAACTCTCTTCGCCTCACTGCCCTGTGCGCCGGCCTGCTGCTCGGCGCCAACGCCATGGCCCTGTCACTCGGCAGCCTGTCCCAAGGTGACGCCAGCGGTGGCCTCAAGGACGCACTGACCCAAGGCGCACAAATCGCCGTGAAACAGCTGGGGGTTCCCGGTGGTTTCAGCAATAACCCTGAAGTGAAAATCGGCCTGCCCGGCAAGCTGGGCAAAGTCGCCGACAAGCTGAAAATGTTTGGCATGGGTGATCAGGTCACGCAACTGGAAACCAGCATGAACAAGGCGGCTGAAACCGCCGTGACCCAGGCTCAACCGATCCTGGTCAATGCCGTGAAGAACATGAGCGTGACCGACGCCAAGGGCATCCTCACCGGCGGCCAGGACTCGGCCACTCAGTACCTGAACAAAACCAGCCGTGAAGAGATCCGTGCCAAGTTCCTGCCGATCGTCAAGGCCGCCACCGACAAGGTCGGCGTTGCCCAGCAGTACAATGCCCTGGCCGGCAAGGCGGCAGCGTTTGGCGCGGTTGATGCCAAAAGTGCCAACGTCGAAAGCTACGTGACCGAACAAGCGCTGGACGGCCTGTTCAAGATGATCGCGCAGCAGGAAGAAACCATTCGCAAGAACCCGGCGGCCGCAGCGACCAGCCTGGCCAAGAAAGTGTTTGGCGCGCTGTAACCATTCATAACGGGTGCGCCAACCTCCGTTCTCACGGACGTTGGCGCACCGGCCCTACGCTAATACCTTATCGGTGCAACGAAGTCAGCGAGTGCATCGGCCTGTCGGGCAGCGGGTATTCGCACACCGGGTAGGGTTGCGAGTTGCCGTGACCGGGCCTCTCGGGCAGGGAGTGGCCTGCGCCAGTCGTGGATGAATAAGCAGGGTGAGAGCGCTTACGCCTGTGTGGCGAGGCGGTTTCAGGCCCCCGAACAGCCACGTTATTGCCCAACAAGGCGCCAAGAAACGCACCTTTGAACGCAGCGATAGCATTAAGAAACGACATATGACACTCCATGAACTCATTGGAAAAGCCCGGCCGCCAACTGGCAAAGCCGAAACCTGTGCCTGTCCATCAGGCAAATCTGAGTGGAGTAAAAAAAGCCGATCGTTCCAGCCACATTGATGCCTGTTTGCATCAGCATGTGAATCAACCCATCACCGAGTCCGCCAACCGCCCGATCACGAGCGTGGCAAAACAGCAAATGGGTAGCCACAACGTCAGGGCTGAAACGGTGACCAACATGATTACGCGACGTCCTTCCTCACTCGGAACCACGCAGCATACAGGGCCGGCAGGAACAATAGGGTCAACGCCGTCGCCACAATCAAACCGCCCATGATCGCCACGGCCATCGGCCCGAAGAACACGCTGCGTGACAGCGGAATCATCGCCAGCACCGCCGCCAGAGCCGTCAGCACAATCGGGCGGAAGCGTCGCACAGTGGCTTCGATGATTGCTTGCCACGGCGCCAGGCCGGCCTTGATGTCTTGTTCGATCTGGTCCACCAGAATCACCGAGTTACGCATGATCATCCCCGACAAGGCGATGGTCCCCAGCATGGCGACGAAGCCGAACGGTTGGCGAAACACCAGCAGGAACAAGGTCACGCCGATAAGGCCCAGCGGCGCGGTGAGAAACACCATCGCCGTGCGTGAGAAACTGCGCAGTTGCAGCATCAGCAACGTCAGCACCACCACGATAAACAGTGGCACCCCGGCCTTGACCGAGTTCTGGCCACGCGCGGAATCCTCGACGGTGCCGCCCACTTCAAGCAGGTAACCATCCGGCAGCTCGGCACGTACGCCTTCGAGGGTCGGCAGGATTTGCTGCACCAAGGTTGCCGGTTGTTCCTTGCCATAGATATCGGCGCGCACGGTCACCGTCGGCAGCCGGTTGCGGTGCCAGATAATGCCCTCCTCGAAACCATATTCGAGGGTGGCGATTTGCGACAGCGCAACGCTTTTACCGTTGTCGGTCGGCACCGCCAGGCTCGGCAGCAGCGACAATTCGGTGCGTTCATGCACGGTGCCGCGCAGCAGGATTTCGATCAATTCGTTGTCCTCGCGGTACTGGCTGACGGTGGAGCCGGTGAGGGAACTCTGCAGGAATTTCGACAGATTGGCAGTGCTTACGCCGAGAGCACGGGCGCGGTCCTGGTCGATATTGAGGTAGACGATCTTGCTCGGTTCTTCCCAGTCCAGGTGCACGTTGACCACGTGGGTATTTTCGCGAACCTTGGCCGCCACTTTGCGCGCCAGGGCGCGGACTTCTTCGATGTGTTCGCCAGTCACACGGAACTGCACCGGGTAGCCCACAGGCGGGCCGTTCTCCAGGCGCGTAACCCGCGAGCGCAACTCCGGGAACTGTTCATTCAGGGTTTCAATCAGCCAGGTGCGCAGGCTTTCGCGCTCTTCGATGGTCTTCGCCAGCACCACAAATTGCGCGAAGCTGGCGGCCGGCAACTGCTGGTCCAACGGCAAATAAAAGCGTGGCGAACCGGTGCCGACATAAGCCACGGAGTTGTCGATACCCGCGTGTTCCTTGAGCAAGGCTTCCAGGCGCTTGACCTGCTCGGCGGTGTTGCTCAGGGAAGCGCCTTCCGCCAGTTTGAGGTCGACCATCAACTCCAGCCGCCCCGAGGCCGGGAAGAACTGTTGCGGCACAAAGCGAAACAGCGCGACCGAGCCGATAAACAACAGCAGCGTCAGTACGATCACGGTTTTGCGCCGCAGCACGCACCATTCGACCAAACGTCTTACACGCTGATAGAAGGGTGTGCCGTAGGGATCTGGCCCATCTGTGCCGTGTTTGGCGGCATGAATTTTCGCCAGATCCGGCAGGAGCTTTTCCCCCAGATACGGCACAAACACCACGGCAGCGACCCAGGACGCCAGCAACGCGATGGTCACCACCTGGAAGATCGAGCGGGTGTATTCGCCGGTGCTCGATTGCGCGGTGGCAATCGGCAGGAAGCCCGCCGCGGTTATCAACGTGCCGGTAAGCATCGGGAACGCGGTGCTCGTCCAAGCGAAACTCGCAGCCTTGAGGCGGTCGTAGCCCTGCTCCATTTTGATCGCCATCATTTCCACGGCGATGATCGCATCGTCCACCAGCAGGCCCAGGGCCAACACCAAGGCGCCGAGGGAGATCTTGTGCAGGCCGATGCCGAGGTAATACATGGTGGCAAAGGTCATCGCCAGCACCAGCGGAATCGCCAGGGCCACGACCATGCCAGTGCGCACGCCGAGGGAGAAGAAGCTCACCAGCAAGACGATGGCCAGTGCCTCGGCGAGTACCTGGACGAATTCGCCGACGCTGGTTTTCACCGCTGCCGGTTGGTCCGACACCTTGCGCAGCTCCATGCCTGCCGGAAGGCTCTTCTGCAGCCGTGCGAATTCGCCTTCAAGCGCCTTGCCGAGCACCAGAATATCGCCGCCGTCGCGCATGGCCACGGCCAGGCCGATGGCGTCTGCGCCCATGTAGCGCATGCGCGGTGCCGGTGGGTCGTTGAAGCCACGGTGGATGTCGGCGACGTCACCAATACGGAAAGTGCGGTCACCGACACGGATCGGGAAGTTCCGGATCTCGTCCACCGTCTTGAAGTTGCCCGACACCCGCAGCTGTACACGCTCGGTCGGGGTTTCAAAGAAGCCGGCCGTAGAGACGGCGTTCTGCTCCTGCAAGGCCTGTTGCACGGCTGCCAATGGCAGGCCGAGGGTGGCGAGCTTGAGGTTTGACAGCTCGATCCAGATTTTCTCGTCCTGCAGGCCAAGCAACTCGACCTTGCCCACATCCGGCACGCGTTGCAGTTGAATCTGGATGCGGTCGGCGTAGTCCTTGAGCACCGCGTAGTCGAAGCCGTCACCGGTCAGGGCGTAGATATTGCCGAAGGTGGTGCCGAATTCATCGTTGAAAAACGGCCCCTGAATATCCGGCGGCAAGGTCTGGCGAATGTCGCTGATCTTCTTGCGCACCTGATACCACAAGTCGGGAATCTGCGCCGAGTGCATCGCGTCGCGGGCCACGAAGGTGACTTGGGATTCACCGGGACGCGAGAAGGAGACAATGCGTTCGTAGTCGCCGGTCTCCATGAGTTTTTTCTCGATACGCTCGGTGACCTGCCGTGAGACTTCCTGGGCCGTGGCCCCCGGCCAGTTGGTCTTGATCACCATGGCCTTGAAGGTAAACGGCGGGTCTTCACTTTGCCCCAGCTTGGTGTAGGACAACGTGCCGACCACCGCCAGCAGGATCATCAGGAACAGTACGATCTGGCGGTTACGCAACGCCCATTCGGAAAGATTGAAACCCATCGGGGACTACTCCTTGTTGGCCGCCAGATTCACCACGCGGTTGGAGCGATCCACCGGGCGCACCTGCTGGCCCTCATGGAGCACGTGCACACCGGCTGCAATCACCCAGTCGGTGGGCGTCAAGCCTTCCAGTACCGGCACGGTTTTTTCACCGAAGGCGCCGATGCGCACCGGGGTGCGCTTGAGCGTGTTGTCCGGTTGCACCACCCAGACGTAGGACGCGCCGTTCTCCGCACTCAGGGCCGACAGCGGCACCGACAGCGCAATCACGCCATCGGCCTGTATGAACACGCGGGCGCTTTGGCCCAGCTCAGCCGGGACTTTGCCGCCGGTGAACGCGACGCGGGCAGCGAAGGTACGCGATTTGGGGTCGGCGGCAGGCGACAGCTCACGAATGCGCCCGGCAAAACGCTGGTCGGGCTGGCTCCACAGCTCGACCGACACCGGTTGGCCGATCTTGAACCGGCCAAAGCCTTGCTCGGGCAGGCTGATCAGCACTTCACGCTCGCCATCGGTGGCCAGGGTGAACACGGTCTGGCCAGCGGAGACCACTTGGCCAACTTCCACCGCGCGCTTGGCGACCACACCGTCCTGCGGCGCGCGCAGCACGGCATAACCTGCCTGGTTGCTGGACACGTCGAACTCGGCCTTGATCTGCTTCAGGCGTGCTTCGCCGGAGCGGTAGAGGTTTTCGGAATTGTCGTACTGGGAACGGCTGACCATCTGACGGTCCATCAGGGTCTTGTAGCGGTCACGCTCGGCACGCACCAGGCTCAGGTTGGCCTCGGCGGCGGCGACTTGGGCGCGGGTGGCTTCCAGTTGCAGGCGCACATCCTGCGGGTCGAGTTCGGCCAGCGGCTGGTTGGCCTTGACCCGCTCGCCCTCCTCCACCAGGCGTTTGCTGACTTTGCCGCCAATGCGAAAGGCCAGGTCCGGCTCATACCGCGCCCGCACCTCGCCTGGAAAGCTGTCCATCGCCTGCGCCGAAGGCTGCGGTTGCACCACCATGGCCGGGCGAATGGTGGTTTGGGCCGCTTCTTCATGGCCGCAGGCGACCAACAGGAAGACCAGGCTGACAGGCAACGCAAGGGGCAGGAAAGTACTGCGCATGCTGAAGGACCTTTCGCAAATGGAGCTAGGAATAATTATACTGGCCGGTATGTTATTAATACCAAACTCACCAGTCCAGTATTAAAGGTGAAAATGTCCGACAATCCTGTGAACACCAATAGCCCCGGGCGTCCCAAGGACATGGCAAAACGCCAGGCAATCCTCGAAGCGGCGAAAGTGTTGTTCTTGAGCAATGGCTACGCGAGCACCAGCATGGACGCCGTGGCCCTTGAAGCGGGCGTGTCGAAACTGACCGTCTACAGCCACTTCACCGACAAAGAGACGCTGTTCACCGCCGCCGTCGTGGCCAAATGCGAAGAGCAACTGCCGGTGATGTATTTCGAACTGCCAGCAGGTATGCCCGTGGACACCGTGCTGCTGAACATCGCACGGGGTTTCCATCGGCTGATCAACAGCGAAGAGTCGGTAAACCTGCATCGCCTGATGATGACCACCGGCAATCAGGACGTGAAACTCTCGCAGATCTTCTTTGAGGCCGGGCCCATGCGCATGCTGCAGGGCATGGAGCGCCTGCTCAGCAAGATCGACCAGAGCGGCGCGCTGAGCATCGACAAACCGTTTACGGCAGCCGAACACTTCTTTTGCCTGCTCAAGGGCACGGCGAATTTCTGTTTGCTGTATGGCTGCGGCGGGCAACTGAGTGAAGAGGCCGCCGAAGCGCATGTGCAGGAGGTGGTGGGGTTGTTTATGCGAGCTTATCGGCCCTGACGTCTTGTGCTGCCTGTACCGGCGCTATCGCAGGCAAGCCAGCTCCCACAGGAGAATGCATTCCAGCAATGAGAACACGCTCAACTGTGGGAGCTGGCTTGCCTGCGATAGGCCCTCAAGGCTTAAGCGCTTTCTTGGGATAGATGTCATACCGGCTCGACTTGCCATCCAGCGCATGGCTCGGCTTGGGCCCTTCAATGCACGGCGCCTTGCGCGGGCGCTTGACCACTACACGGTGGCTGGCCAAGGCCAACGCCGCAGCAAGCAAAGCCGGCGCGTCCGGGTCATCGCCCACTAGTGGCCGGAACAGGCGCATTTCCTTCTTCACTAACGCAGTTTTCTCACGATGAGGAAACATCGGGTCGAGGTAGATCACCTGCGGCGGCTCACCTTCCCAATTGCGCATCACGTCGATGGAGTTGCCTTTGAGCAGCTGCATGCGCGCCACAATCGGTGCCACTTCAAAATCATCCGCGCCACGGGCCAGGCCGTCTTCGAGCAAGGCGCCGATCAGTGGCTGGCGCTCGATCAGGCTCATCTCGCAACCCAGGCTGGCCAGTACAAACGCGTCCTTGCCCAGCCCCGCCGTGGCGTCCAGCACCCGTGGGCGTACGCCTTGGGCAACGCCCACGGCCTTGGCGATCATCTGCCCACTGCCACCGCCGTATAAACGCCGGTGCGCTGCGCCACCTTCGACAAAGTCCACGCGCACCGGCCCGGGGGCGTCTGGCCCGAGCTGTTGCAGCTGCAGGCCATGTTCGCCGACTTGCAGGGAAAAATCCGCCTCATCCAGTTGCAAAGGCAAGCCAAGCTGCGCAGCCCAGTGCTCGGCGCGCGCCTTAAAACCTTCGGCCAAGGCCTCGACCCGAATGCGGCTGGCCGCTGGTTGTTCGCTCATCAATCGCTACGCTCAAAAATATTAAGGATCGGCAAATAACGGCCGATAAAAACAACAGTCAGGTATTTTGCCAGAGCTGAGCGTCGACCGAGAAAAATGTCAGACATTCTTCCCCTAACTATCGGTGTACTGCCGACCCACAACCATTACGGCCTGCGCAATACTCAAGCGCTGGCCGGGGTGAGTCATGTGTGGCAGGACTTTTTCGCCCGGGCGCTGGCCGAGCAGCTCGGCGACACGCCGGACGCGCTCGCCGCCAAGGCACCGGCACCGAGAGACCCGGCGGTAGAGCCCAGTGAAGGCGCCGACCTGCTGTCGCAGATCCTCACCCAGCGTGAGTGCGACGTAAAAGACACCGAGATCGCCCCGCCGGAGCCGCTGTTCCTGCCGATCGCCGAATTTGAAACCGAGCTTCTGCCACCGCCCGCCACGCCGCTCCCGGCCGACGAAATCGTCGCCCAACAGCGCCAGCAAAACTTCGAAAGCGGCTGGGTCCGTCCGATTGTATTGAGCGCCGGCCAACCGCTGCCTGAACCTGGCCCAGCGCCGGAACCCCAGCCGCTGCACCTGCCGATCGCCGAGTTCGAACTGGACCTGCTGCCACCGCCTGCCACGCCCTACCCGGCCGAAGAACTGGCAGCCCAGCAAAAGGCGCTCGACTTCGACTACCACTGGGCCCGTCCACTGATCCTCAACAACCTGCGCCTGGCCGCCTGAGTATCAGCGACACACCCACCAACGTCCCATGTCCAGATGGAAGTGGTTGCGATGGGCGGCGTTGTAGTCCGGGCTCAACACCACGTTGAAATCATCACACGCAGCGTCGCGCACTTGCCGCAAAAACCGTGCACTTTCGCCCTCGCCGGGCCAGTCCTTGAGCACGCTGATGCTGCGCCCGTCCGCGAGGCGAAAGCCGGCGATATCCAGGGCATTGGCCGAGGCATGCTGACTCAGCCGGCCATCTGCGCGGTTATACATGTTGCGACAGGCAAAACTGCCCAGGTGATCGACCCGCGTCACCGTCTGGCCAAATACCGCCCGAGCCGCGGGTTGCAGGCTGTGGCGCTCGAACAGGGCAAACGCCACAGCCAACGGGCAACTGGCGAGAAAACTGCTGCTCAAGGCCACGTCGGCGCCCTTTACGCGCAAGACGTTGCGCAGTGGGCATGCGGCGTCCGCCGGGCTGTCAGCCTGGTGGCTGACGCGCAAACCCGAGGTTTTCAGCACCTGATCACACAGCGCCGGATCATCCTGCAACCGGCCAAGTTTGAAACGGGTCAGCAGGTTCGGGCTGGCACGCACATCCAGCGGCGCCCACGGGTTCCACTCATCAGGCAACGGCAGCCAACCCCGCCACACGCCAACAGCGCACAGACACGCCAGCAACAGCAGTACACCGATCACTTTGAAAAACCGCACGGCTCAGCCCTTGAAGAATTGGTTGGCCTGGCTGAACGGCATCTTGCGCTCGGTGAAGGTAAAGGTGCCCAACGCATACACCTCCTGCGCGGCCCGGTAGAACTCGCCATACGCTGCCAGCGCCAAGGCCGAGCCGACGCTGATGCGGCGCACGCCCATCGCGCTCAACTGCGCGACGCTGAGGTTCAAGCCACCGGACATCAACACATTCACAGGCTTTGGCGCGACGGCCTTGACCACGGCCAGTACGTCTTCGGCGCTGCGCAGCGCCGGGGCATACAACACATCGGCGCCCGCTTCGGCGTAGGCCTGCAGGCGGCGGATGGTGTCAGGCAAATCCAGGCGGCCATGCAGGAGGTTTTCCGCGCGAGCCGTCAGCGTGAAGGGAAATGGCAGGCTGCGGGCAGCCACAACGGCGGCTTCGACGCGCTCAACCGACAAATCAAAAGGGTAGATTGGGTCGACGGCAATGCCCGTGGCGTCTTCGATGGAGCCACCGACGATGCCGGTGGCCGCCGCACGCAGGATCGTTTGGGCACAGCCTTCAGGGGTGTCGCTGAAGCCGTTTTCCAGGTCCGCCGCCACCGGCAGCGAAGTCGCCCGCGCGATAGTTCCGGCGTTGCCCAAGGTGTCCTCCAGCGACAATGCACCTTCCGCATCCGGCCGCCCGAGGCTGAACGCAAACCCTGCGCTGGTGGTGGCCAAGGCCTCAAAACCGAGGCTGGCAAGCATGATGGCCGAGCCGGCATCCCACGGGTTGGGCATCACGAACGCGCGATCACGCTCGTGCAGGGCCTTGAAGGTTTCGGCGCGAAGGGTTTGGGCATCCATGTCTGACTCCTGGCGGAAAAGGAGCCTTAGAGTAACCCCAGTTGCTCCACTGCGGGTTCGCGATGCAAGGTCGGCAGTGGCGGCAGGCCCGGCAAGCGTGCCATCAGTTTTTCATGAAATCGCAGTGCCAGTTGCGCAGCGAGGCGGTTATCCGAGGTGTGCAGGAACACGTACGGCGTACGCCCTTCCTCGATCCAACCGGCGATTTTTTCCACCCAGGGGCTCAGAAACGGGTCGTTGGCTTCCAGCTCCGGATGGCCGATGAAACGCACTTGGGGAAACAGCGTCAGCGCAGCAGGACGCGGCGGCACCTTGGGCTTTTTCGATTGGGCGTGCAGCACGGCAGCCGAGGTGGAGGTGCAACTGAACAGGGCGCGCGGGTCGAGGCAGATTCGCTCGACACCCCGGTCGCGCAGCAGGCGGTTGAGCATCCGCTCGGCATCGCCTTTGGCGAAGAACGCCTGGTGGCGCACCTCCACCGCCAGCGGGCGCTCCAGGCCATCAATAAACCCGGTCAGTTCACCGAGGCGTTGTGGCGAAAAGCTCGCCGACAATTGCAGCCACAGCGGCGAAACACGTTCGCCCAGCGGGCTCATCAAACCGACAAAACTTTCCGCCGCCGGCAGTTGCTCGCGCAGGTCGCCAGCGTGGCTGATGTCGCCGGGGAATTTGGCGGTGAAGCGAAAATCCTCAGGCATGATTTCAGCCCAGCGCTGCACAGTGGCGGCCGAGGGTCGGGCATAAAATGTGGTGTTGCCTTCAACGGCGTTGAAGACTTGGGAATACAGCGCAAGGTAATCGCCGGAGCGCGCATCGGCCGGGTACAGGTACTCGCGCCAGGCGTTTTCACTCCAGGACGGGCAGCCGATAAAGTAAGGCAGACGCATCAGATATGGATGTCGAGACCCAGCACTTCCATATCCCATTCGACAAAGCCGGCGGTGGTCAGGTAGCTGGCCAGGGCCGTGGCGACGCTTTTGCTCATGGAGCGGGGGAAGACCATGTCTTGCTGACGGGCGGGAAGACCGCTGATACGCGCGCTACCTGCAGCGCCTTGTGCGCTGGCATGCGACTCGGACTGAACCTCGATGAAATCCGGCGAGTCTTCGACGGAATCGTCTACCGTCACGTTCGCCTTGCGCGGCTTACGCTTGAGTGGGTAGGACTGTGAGGAAAAGCCGTCTATACGCATACATGCAGACTCGGTATCAATGATGGCAATTTAGCGGCACTTTCCGTAGTGCGCAAATGCTCTGGTGATAACTAGAACACATAATTTGTAAAAGGTTTACAAACAGGGGCAAATTCTGACGATTGGCGGAGTTTGCCCCAAATTGCCATCATTTTTGGCGTCAAATAATCCCGCGCTCCGCCTTGGTTTGCGCGACCTTATCGCGCAAGTAAACCGGCGCCGCCTGATCCGCCGCAATCGCCTCGCCGCGTTCGAACGCGAAGCGTGCCAGGGTCAGCAAGTCTTCGGCATGTGGCAACATCGTGGCGTCCTGGCCAACAGGTTTTACGCCGATGCGCTCGCCATAACCCCAACCAGTGCCCGCGCCGAACCAGTCACCATTGGCCTCCGCAGGCAACACCGAGGACTCCGGCGCCTGCACCGCTTCGACGCCCACCAGGCGCATTTCGCCAGCGGTTTCGCGATAGCAGCCCCAATAGACTTCGTCCATGCGCGCATCGATGGCGGCCGCCACTTGCGTAGCGCCGTGTTCACGCAGGGCGCGCTGGGCCAGCACGGCCAGGTTGGAGACCGGCAACACCGGGCGCTCCAGCGCAAACGCCAGGCCCTGCACCACGCCGATGGCAATACGCACGCCGGTGAATGCGCCCGGGCCACGGCCGAAAGCGATGGCGTCCACGGCAGAAAGCGTGGTGCCCGCGTCCTCAAGCAGTTGCTTGATCATCGGCAACAGCTTCTGCGCATGCAGGCGTGGGATCACCTCGTAGTGGCTGGTTACTTTGCCATCGTGCAGCAAGGCAACGGAGCAAGCTTCGGTCGCGGTGTCCAGGGCCAGCAGGGTGCTCATCGGTGTAGGTGTCCAAGTCGAAAAAAGTGCGCCAGTATAAACAACAACGGCCCGCAAGCGGGCCGTTGTGCATGCAGCTGATCGTTTGATCAGCTCAGCGCTTGCAGCACCTTGGCGGTGATGGCTTCTACCGAGCCCACGCCAGGGATGTGGCTGTACTTCGGCTTGCCTTGGGCAGCCGACAGCTTCTGGTAGAAATCCACCAGTGGCTTGGTCTGCGAATGATAGACCGACAGGCGATGGCGCACGGTTTCTTCGGTGTCGTCTTTACGCTGCACCAGGTCGTCGCCGGTGACATCGTCCTTGCCGGCCACTTTTGGCGGGTTGTAAACGATGTGGTAAACGCGGCCCGAGGCTTCGTGAACACGACGGCCAGCGATACGCTGGACGATTTCTTCATCTTCAACCGCGATTTCAACCACAGCGTCCAGCTCGACGCCGGCCTTCACCAGGGCTTCAGCCTGGGGAATGGTGCGTGGGAAACCGTCGAACAGGAAACCGTTCTTGCAGTCATCCTGGCTGATGCGTTCCTTGACCAGGTTGATGATCAGGTCATCGGAAACCAGGCCGCCGCTGTCCATCACGCTTTTTGCGATCAGGCCCAGCTCGGTGCCGGCCTTGACGGCAGCGCGCAGCATGTCACCGGTGGAGATTTGTGGAATGCCGAATTTTTCAGTGATGAACTTTGCCTGAGTACCTTTACCGGCCCCGGGAGCTCCCAGCAGAATGACGCGCATCGATGTGCTCCTCAATTTTTTATAGAGATGACGCTCGGATTCGCCGCGTGGGGCCAATCTCGTAAAAATATGGGTCTAGCCGATCAAACGGCCAAAGGCTGATCAAGATACACAGCGGGCTCTATCCATACAAGCCGCCGAAAGTCGCAAGAACCCGCGCCGCGCATGCGTCACAGGTCGGGTGTGCCTGAGTGCAACCCGGCGCCATAAACGCCGACCGCCCTTTTCCGGGCGGCCGTCGTGGTTTATCTGCAAGCCTTTGAGAACACGCGGAAAACCTTAGCCGGTGTTACGCAAACCGGCGGCAATACCGGCCACAGACACCAGCAGCGCCTGTTCCAGAGGGCTGTCCTGTGCTGCTTCCTGTTGACGCGAGCGCGCCAGCAACTCGGCCTGCAGCAAGTGCAGCGGGTCGAGGTAGGTATTGCGCAGCCGGATAAACTCAAGGGTGTCGGGGCTATGGGCCAGCAGTTGCGACTGGCCAGTCAGGCCAAGCACCACGCTGCACGCCTGCGACAATAGGTCGCGTAAGTGCGCACCCAATGGCAGCAGGTCAGGCTGCACCAGACGCTCGTCATACAGCCGCGCAATATCGGCATCGGCCTTGGCCAGCACCATTTCCAGCATATCGATGCGGGTGCGGAAGAACGGCCATTGCTCGCGCATCTGCCCCAGCAACTCGCCCTCGCCGCGCTCCAGCGCCTTGCTCAAGGCCGCTTCCCAGCCGAGCCAGGCGGGCAGCATCAGGCGGGTCTGGGTCCAGCCGAAGATCCACGGGATGGCCCGCAAACTTTCAATCCCCCCCGCACGCCGCTTGGCCGGGCGACTGCCCAACGGCAAACGGCCGAGTTCCTGCTCTGGGGTGGATTGGCGGAAGTACTCGACGAACTGCGGATTTTCCCGCACTACGGCGCGGTAAGCGCTGACACCGTCTGCCGCCAATTCGTCCATCAAATGACGCCAGGCCGGTTCGGGCGGCGGCGGTGGCAACAATGTGGCTTCCAGCACGGCGGCCAGGTAAAGGTTGAGGTTCTGCTCGGCGATGTCCGGCAGGCCGAACTTGAAGCGGATCATCTCGCCCTGCTCAGTGGTGCGGAAGCGCCCCGCCACCGAGCCCGGTGGCTGCGACAGGATCGCCGCATGCGCCGGGCCGCCGCCACGGCCGACGGTGCCACCGCGACCGTGGAACAACAGCAATTCCACCTGTTGTTCGCGGCAGATATCCACCAAGCGTTCCTGCGCCCGGTACTGCGCCCAGGCGGCGGCGGTGGTGCCGGCGTCCTTGGCCGAGTCCGAGTAGCCAATCATCACTTCCTGCGGGCCTTGCAACCGCGCGCGATAGCCTGGCAATTGCAGCAGGGTTTCCATGACCGGCCCGGCGTTATCCAGGTCGGCCAGGGTTTCGAACAGCGGCACCACGCGCATCGGCCGTTGCACGCCCGACTCTTTAAGCAGCAGCTGCACCGCCAGCACGTCGGAGGCGGCGCCCGCCATCGAAATGACATACGAGCCCAGCGAGGCCGCCGGTGCCGCAGCGATTTCCTTGCAGGTGTTCAACACCTCAGCGGTGTCTGCCGACGGTTTGAAGTAGCCCGGCAACAGCGGTCGACGGTTGGCCAGCTCTTTGGTCAGGAAGCTGATCCGCGCCTGTTCGTCCCAGTCCTCATAACGGCCCAGGCCCAGGTAATCAGTGATTTCAGTCATGGCCGACGAGTGCCGGCTGGAGTCCTGGCGCACGTCCAGGCGCACCAGGAACAGGCCGAACGTCACCGCGCGGCGCAGGCAGTCGAGCAGCGGGCCATCGGCAATCACGCCCATGCCGCACTCGTGCAACGACTGGTAGCACAGCTCCAGCGGGTCGAGCAGGTCGCGGTTGTTCTGCAGCACCTCAGCCGGTGCCGGGGTGGTGGTGGTCAGCGATGTGTGCGCCCATTGGCGAGTCGCGCGCAGGCGTTCGCGCAATTGCTTGAGCAAGGCGCGATAAGGCTCGACGCTGTCGCCGACCTTGGCCTGCAACGCCGGGCTGGCCTGCTGCATCGACAGTTCGGAGGCCAGGTGGTCGATGTCGCGCAGGTACAAGTCCGCCGCCATCCAGCGCGCCAGCAACAGCACTTCACGGGTGACCGGCGCGGTGACATTCGGGTTGCCGTCACGGTCGCCGCCCATCCACGAAGCAAAGCGAATCGGCGCCGCTTCCAACGGCAGGTGCAGGCCCGTGGCGGCGTGCAAGGCCTGGTCGGCCTTGCGCAAGTAATTGGGGATGGCATGCCACAGCGAGTGTTCGATCACCGCAAAGCCCCATTTGGCTTCATCGACCGGGGTCGGGCGCACACGGCGGATTTCCTCGGTGTGCCAGGCTTCGGCGATCAGCCGTTGCAGGCGTTCGCGGATCTGCGCGCGCTCGGCGGTGGTGAGGTCGCGGTGATCCTGCAGCGCCAGTTGCGCGGCAATCGCATCGTATTTCTGGATCAGGGTGCGGCGCGCCACTTCGGTCGGGTGGGCGGTGAGCACCAGTTCAATGTCCAGGCGCGCCAACTGGCGGGCCAGGGATTCGTTGCTGTGGCCTTCGCCTTGCAAGCGGGCCAGCAGCTCGGGCAATACGCGGGACTCGAACGGCGCCGGTTGCGACTCGTCGCGCCGGTGGATCAACTGGTATTGCTCGGCAATGTTGGCCAGGTTGAGGAACTGGTTGAAGGCCCGCGCCACGGGCAACAGTTCGTTTTCCTGCAATTGGTTCAAGCTGGCGCTGAGCTCCTCGCCGGCGGCCTGCTCGGCGGCGGCACCCCGGCGGTCGGCCTTGGCGCCTTTGCGGATCTGCTCGATCTTGTCGAGAAAGTCGTCGCCGTACTGCTCTCTAATGGTGTTGCCCAACAGCTCACCCAGCAGGTGAACATCCTCACGCAAGCGTGCATCGATATCACTCATCAGCCAATCTCCAGCCAGAAATCCGGGACGCGCAGGTGTTCCAGAGTGCCGCCCGCGTCGGTTTCTGACAAGACACTTTAAACCTTGTGACTTGCAGCTAGTCTCAACAGTGAGTCGTCGCGTTATCCACGCAGGCGACTGGACACTCATCACCGCCTGCCACAGCAGGCTTTATTGAGGTTGCCATGAAAATTCGAGAACTGGCCCAGCATTGGGAAGAGAACGCCAAGGGTCGCCTGACCAAAACCGAGTACGCGATTCATCTGGACGTGGAGTCCGCCGCACGCCTGGCCGCCATCGCCGAGATGTACCCCAAGCGCCACACCGAAGAACTGCTCGGCGAGCTGATCGGCGCCGCCCTCGAAGAGCTGGAAGCGAGCTTTCCGTACATCAAGGGCCAGCACGTCATCGCCACCGATGAAGAGGGTGACCCGCTGTACGAAGACGTCGGCCCTACCCCACGCTTTCTGACTTTATCGCGCCGCTATCTGCATGATTTATCAGCCGCGGCGGACGAACAGAAGCACTGATAAACATCCTTTAAACTCCGTTTCCCCCAGATAATCCGGGCCTCCAAGAGGCTCGGACTACCTCTGCGCAATGCAAAAGTTCCAACTTTTAAACGCTGACCGATCAGTCAGATATTTTTTTAGGCAATTCGCCATCTTCTCTGAACTTTTGAAAAAAGCCTCCGGTCACAGCCAGTAAGCCATCACTTGGAACGGCCGTTTGAAAGGGCATTTGGTGCTTTACCGCCGGGCCCGCAACCGCTGACCAACGAAGTGGATTTTGATGTTTTTCAGGAGTTACCCAATGGAGTTGAAGACGATGAAGACCAGCACTGCCAAATCCTCGTTTAACCACCTGCGCGGGCTGAAATTGGCCGCGCTGGCAATCGGCACCAGCTTCGTTCTGGCGGGCTGCGCCGGCAACCCTCCGACCGAGCAATACGCTGTAACCCAATCTGCGGTGAACAGCGCTGTCAGCGCCGGCGGCACCGAGTACGCAGCGGTAGAAATGAAGTCGGCTCAGGACAAGCTCAAAGAAGCCGAAATCGCCATGCACGACAAGAACTACGACAAGGCTCGCCAACTGGCTGAACAAGCCGAGTGGGACGCTCGCGTCGCTGAGCGTAAATCCCAGGCCGCCAAAGCCCAACAGGCTGTGAAGGACTCCCAGAAAGCTGTTCAGGAGCTGCGTCAGGAAGGCATGCGCCCCGCTGTTATCCAACAGCAATAAGGCCCAGACCACTGACTGCACTGCACCCGAAATCGAATTGAAAGGACGACACGACTATGCGTAAACAATTGATGATCCCTGCCCTGCTGGCGATGAGCGTTGCCTTGGCGGCCTGCTCCACCCCGCCGAACGCGAACCTGGAAAACGCACGGACCAACTTCTCGGCCCTGCAAACCAACCCACAAGCGACCAAGCTTGCGGCGCTGGAAACCAAGGACGCCAGCGACTGGCTGGACAAGGCTGACAAGGCCTACCGCGACAAGGAAGACGAGAAGAAGGTTGACCAACTGGCCTACCTGACCAACCAGCGCGTTGAAGTGGCGAAAGACACCATCGTGCTGCGCGAATCCGAAGCCAAGCTGAAAAACGCTGGCGACGAACGTGCTCGCGCCCTGCTGCAAGCCCGTGACGCGCAGATCAAACAACTGCAAGACAGCTTGAACGCCAAGCAGACTGATCGCGGTACGCTGGTGACTTTTGGTGACGTGCTGTTCGCCACCAACAAGTCCGACCTCAAGTCCAGCGGCCTGGTGAACATCACCAAGCTGGCGCAGTTCCTGCGTGATAACCCGGACCGTAAAGTGATCGTCGAAGGCTACACCGACAGCACCGGCTCCGACTCGTACAACCAGAGCCTGTCCGAGCGTCGTGCAGCTTCGGTACAACGTGCACTGGCTCAACAAGGCGTGGATATCTCGCGCATCGTGACCCAGGGTTACGGCAAGGAATACCCGGTTGCCGACAACGGCAGCGTCTCGGGCCGTGCCATGAACCGCCGCGTTGAAGTGACCATCTCCAACGACAACCAGCCGGTCAAGCCACGTTCTTCCGTTGCTAATTGATCGATTGATGTAGATAAAAGACCCCGCCAGCCTGGCGGGGTTTTTTGTGCCTACATGAAATTGACCTGACTCGTGTTCATCTCTGGCATATTGATTTTCGAGCCATTCGAAAAACCACCAGCGCCGCCACCTTGCTCAGCACCACCGCCCTCTACACTGGTCAGCAACTGTTCCAACCGTTTCTTCAACTCCTCTATGCCCTTTTCCTGCGTCTGCTGACCGCCCGCCTGCGGCATCTGGTCCATACCGCCAAACAGACTGCCCACCATGTTTCCCACACCGCCAATACCCGAAACCATCTTCATACTCCCTACATTCACATTGAGTAAGTTGTGTCGCATAGTTGCCGACATCCCTCATCAGTGGTCTCGTACAAAATATGGTTCCTTGCAGTCGGGTTATTGTTCCAACTGCGGGGTTTCCTGGCCCATGCAACGCACAGCTTGCTTCTTATTGTTGACCAGCACACCGCTCAAGCCTTTTTGCTCGGTATCAAACATCACCAGCACACCGTCCACACACTGGGCCACCTGCGCAGCAGGGGTCAGGGAGATTTTGTAGTCCTCGCCCGGCACCGTCTTGAGCATGGTGAAATCGCTGAGCAGCAACGCATCCTCCGGCTTGGCGAAGTGCAGGTAGCCGTAGAACCACAGGCAGCCAACTGTACCGATGATAGTGCCGATGCCGGTGAGGATCAGCGGGATCATGTTGCGTTCTTCGCTCATTGCGGGCTCTCTGATGAATCAACTGTAGGGTTCGGGTAGTTGGGGATTTCCCCCAGGCGACGCAGACCGTTGAAGTGCTGGGGGTCGTCCAGATAGCGCAGCATCACGGTTTGCCAGGTCTTGTCGGCAAAGGTCTGCACATGACCGCCGCGGGTTAACTGCAACACCCTGGGCGGCGGCGCGGCCTGATACAGGCGAATGCCATTGGCCAGCGGCACGATCGGGTCGTCCAGGCTATGAAACAGCAGCTTGGGCACGCCGGTCAGCTGCGGCATGGCATTGATCGCACTGTCGCCGTCGGGCACCAGCCAGGACAGCGGCACCTGAAACGGCCATGTTAACCAAGAGGTGCTGAGGGCGAATTGTCCTACGTCACGATAACTGGCGGGCACGCCGTCGAGCACCAACGCCTTGAGCTGCGGCTGACGCTGCGGGTGCGCCGCCAGGTAGTGCACCGCCAGTGCACCGCCCAGGCTTTGGCCCAGCACAATCAGCGGTTGACCCTGGGTTTCGGGCGCCTTGTCGATCCAGCTGAACGCCGCATCGATGTCCTGATAAATCGCCGGCAGCGACGGCTTGCCTTCCGACAGGCCATAACCGCGATAGTCCAGCAGCAGCACTTGGTAGCCCTGCTCCGGCAACCACCAGCTGCCGCCCAGGTGCCATGCGAGATTGCCGCCGTTGCCATGCAGGTGCAGCACCGTGCCCTTGAGCGGCACCCCGGCTTTGGCCGGCAGCCACCAGGCATGCAGTTTTACCCCATCGGCGGTGGTGAGCGTAACGTCGCGGTACTGCAAGTGGGCCTTTTCCGGCGTGAACGGCAGGCCGGGTTCGGGGTAGAACAGCAGCGAACTGCAGCCGTTCAAGGTGAAGAGCAGGCAAAGAATGCCGAGGATTCTCATCCGTTGAAGCCTCGCAATTGGGTTGAAGAACGGTTCCTGAGATCAATGAAGATCAAATGTGGGAGCTGGCTTGCCTGCGAAAGCGGTCTGTCATTTACAGGTGTATCAACTGACAGTCAGCCATCGCAGGCAAGCCAGCTCCCACATTTTTTAATCCGGTTTCTTCAGGGAAATCCCTAAAGAATATTCGAGTAATCCGCCTCGATCCGATCCAGGCTCAGATGGTTGAGGAAGTTGGAGAAACACATCCACGCCGCCAGCGCATTCATGTCGCGGAACTGCTCGGGCAGGTATTTGGGCGGCACCACCAGGCCTTCGTCCACCAGTTGGCGCAGGGTCCGCATGTCTTCCAACGTGGTCTTGCCGCAGAACAGCAACGGCACTTGTTCCAGCTTGCCTTTGCGCACGGCCAGCTGGATGTAGTTGTAGACCATGATAAAGCCCTTGAGGTAGGACAAATCCTTGGTAAATGGCAGACCGGTCGGCGTTGAACCACGGAAAACCCGGCTGGCATTGCCGTAGCTTTCGGCCATTTCAAAGCCTTGCTCGCGGAAGAATTCGAACACCTGCAGGAAGTCGGCGCCCTCCTCGACCATATGAATGGCGCGGGTGCGGTTGGTCAGTTTGCGCAAGCGGCTCGGGTAGGACGCGAAGGTGATGATCTCCATCAAAATCGCCAGGCCTTCCTGGGTCACGGTCGAGGACGGCGGGCCTTTGGACAGGAACGTGCAGATCGGCTGGTTCTGGCCGTTGAGCGTGGTGCCGACGTGCACCAGGCCTTCATGCACTTCCAGGGCGCGCACATCGCGGTCGTTGAACATCGCGTCGGCGCGGATCTTGATGTAATCGGCGCCGGCCGCCGCGTCGGCGACAATACCGTCGGACTCAAACACGCGGATGGTTTCTTCCGCCTCGCCAAACACTTTGTTCAGTCGGGTTTGCAGCAACGCCACAGCATCTTTGGCGGTGAGGGTCTTGGCTTCGTCTTTGAGATCGCCACGGCCGTCGATGTTGTTCAGGTAGTCGGACAGCATCAGGCCGAGGTCAGCCAGGGTCGGGTCGCCGGCGTGGAACGCGTCGGAGGCGGCGCCATACAGCTCCTGGGAGATCAGACCGAAGTCCTCGGTGCCGCGCGCTTCGAGCATGCGCACCACCATGCGGTATTCGCGGCACATGCGCCGCATGATCTGCCCCACCGGGCTGAACTGGCCGAGGCGACGGGTGATGTCGCGCTCGATGTTCTGGAACTCCAGCTTGACCGCGCTGGAGTCGAACGACAGCGGCCGGCCCAGGTAGTAATCGCGGTCAACGGCGGGCATGGCCTTGCCCTTGGCCTTGAGGAACCCTTGGCGAATGTTTTCGTCCCACTTCACGGCGTCGAGGACGCGAATCGGTGTTTGCGCCAGCACAATGCGATCAGACAAGGTGCGTATCGTCTGCTGGTAATCGTCCACCCGGTGCTTCCCCTTTAAACGTTATTTGCCCGCACGCTGGTAGCGCACGGCTTCAACGAACACATCGGCATTGGCCGGGTCATCCAGGTAGGCAAACACCTGGTCCATGGGGCTGTCGACCAGCACGCCGTCACCTTCGACGGTATCGACGGTGCTGCCGTGCAGCACTTTTTGACCTATGGCTTGATGGATCTGCTCAAGGTCGAGGTTGTAGACCACCAATTCGTGCTTTTCATCAAACTCAAAGCCAGCCAGGAAAAAATGCCCGCCGAACTTGTCCGGCAGCGGCGCCGACAAATACCAGCGGCTGCCATGACGAGACACCGTAAACAGGTACTCATCGCGCTGGCCCGGATTGGCTTTAGGGTAGCTCACGGCTTTGTAACGGTGCTCACCCTCGCGGGTGATCTGCAGGTTGAGGGGCTCACCCCAGGCATTTTTGCTCGACCAATGGCCGAGCAAGGCATCCGGCGCGTTTTCACGGGCCGGCAGCGGGTCCTTGAAGGTCACCAAACAACCGCTGAGCAACAGGAACGACAAGGCGATGATCGCGACACGCCAGGCTTTCATTGCGTACTCCATCAAGCCAGCTCCCAGATGAGGCTAGACCGAGGCCAGCACCAAATGCATGTAACGCTTGAGGATCTCAAGCATCTCTTCACCGGTCAGAGGCTCTGGGCCGCCAAGCAGGCCCTGATATTCCATCCGACTGATTATCGCCGTCAACACTTTGGCATCCTGTTGCGGCTCGCGCGAACCCAATACCTGGAAAAACTGCCCCGTGCCCTGCAGCAGAATCTGTTGATGGGAGCGCACCAGCTCCGCCAGGCGCGGGTTGAGCAAGGCTTCCTGGCGAAACGCCTGTTCGGCCATCAGGTGTTCGCGGCGGTTGGTCAGTTGGCGCAGCACGTAGTCGGCGGTGAGCCGCGCGATGTCGTCGGCCAGTTGCGAGCGCGACTGCGGGCTGCCATCGCCATAGGCGACCATCTCGCGCAGCAGGCCTTCGTTGCGCACCCACAGCTTGCCCATGAAGGCCGCGCTGCGTTCCACGTATTGGGCGAAGGTATCGGTGAGCAGGTCATCGATATCCTTGAAGTAGTAGGTGGTGGCCGACAACGGCACGCCGGCCTCGGCCGCGACGGCGCGATGGCGAACGCCACGTACGCCGTCGCGCACGACGATGCGCATGGCCGCATCAAGAATGTCCTGCCTGCGCTGCTCGCTGCCTCGTCGGCTGGCCTTACGGCCCTGGTACTGAACACTTTCAGCCACGGCAGCAGCAATGCCGGCGGCACCTTCTTGAGCCATTACGCGGTTCACGACAGATCTTCCTTTAAGGGGTGACGCGGAGCGTCACGGGCTGCGTTTCCACGCAGAGCGTGGGAACGATCATCCCACGCACGGAGTGGGGACGATCACCTGGCGCCGTTCTCTTGACGGCTGAATACACCACATAAAAAAGCCGCCTTATAAAAGGCGGCTTCGGATTTCGCTACGGTTACGCTTGTGGCCGCATGTGCGGGAACAAGATCACGTCGCGGATCGACGGCGAGTTGGTCAACAGCATCACCAGGCGGTCGATGCCGATACCTTCACCGGCGGTTGGCGGCATGCCGTATTCCAGGGCGCGGACGAAGTCGGCGTCGTAATGCATGGCTTCGTCGTCGCCGGCGTCCTTGTCGGCCACCTGGGCCATGAAGCGCTCGGCCTGGTCTTCCGCGTCGTTCAACTCGGAGTAGGCGTTGGCGATTTCGCGGCCACCGATGAACAGCTCGAAACGGTCGGTGACGTTCGGGTTGTCATCGTTGCGACGGGCCAGCGGCGACACTTCGAACGGGTACTGGGTAATGAAGTGCGGCTGCTCGAGCTTGTGCTCCACCAGCTCTTCGAAAATCATCACCTGCAGTTTGCCCAGGCCTTCGAAGCCCAGCACCTTGGCGCCGGCTTTCTTGGCGATGGCGCGGGCCTTGTCGATGTCGTTCAGGTCGTCAGCGGTCAACTCAGGGTTGTACTTGAGGATCGAATCGAACACCGACAGGCGCACGAACGGCTCGCCGAAGTGGAACACCTTGTCGCCGTACGGCACGTCGGTGCTGCCCAGCACCAGCTGCGCCAGCTCGCGGAACAGTTCTTCGGTCAGGTCCATGTTGTCTTCGTAGTCGGCGTACGCCTGGTAGAACTCCAACATGGTGAATTCAGGGTTGTGACGGGTCGAAACGCCTTCGTTACGGAAGTTGCGGTTGATCTCGAACACCTTCTCGAAGCCGCCAACCACGAGGCGCTTGAGGTACAGCTCCGGCGCAATGCGCAGGAACATTTCCATGTCCAGCGCGTTGTGGTGGGTTTCGAACGGCTTGGCGGCGGCACCACCCGGGATGGTTTGCAGCATCGGGGTTTCGACTTCGAGGAAGTCACGCTTCATCAGGAAGCTGCGGATGTGCGCAATGACCTGCGAACGCACGCGGAACGTCTGGCGTACTTCTTCGTTGACGATCAGGTCAACGTAGCGCTGACGGTAGCGCTGTTCGGTGTCGGTCAGGCCGTGGTGCTTGTCCGGCAGCGGGCGCAGCGACTTGGTCAGCAGGCGCACGCTGGTCATTTCAACGTACAGGTCGCCCTTGCCGGAACGCGCCAGGGTGCCTTCGGCGGCAATGATGTCGCCCATGTCCCAGGTTTTCACCGAGGCCAGGGTTTCTTCGGACAGGGTTTTACGGTTGACGTAAACCTGAATGCGACCGGTCATGTCCTGGATCACCATGAACGAGCCACGGTTGAGCATGATGCGACCGGCAACCTTGACCGGGATTGCAGCCTCGGCCAGCTCTTCCTTGGTCTTGTCCGCATACTGTTTCTGCAAGGCATCGCAGTAGTTTTCGCGGCGGAAGTCGTTCGGGAAGGCGTTACCCTTGGCGCGCTCGGCAGCCAGCTTTTCCTTGCGCAGGGCGATCAGGGAGTTTTCTTCCTGTTGCAGGGCTTGCGGGTCGAGTTGTTGGTCGCTCATGTCTTTAAATTTTCCATCAGGTTCGTTGCCCCAGCCTGTGGCTGGGGATCGCGGGCAAGCCCGCTCCCACAGGGATCGAGGGGTGTCAGCCAATCCCGCATTGCATGTGTTACAAGCCCGATTTCAGGCTGGCTTCCAGGTATTCGTCGATATCACCGTCGAGTACCTTGTCGCAGTCGCTGCGTTCGATGTTAGTGCGCAGATCCTTGATCCGCGATGCATCGAGCACGTACGAACGGATCTGGTGACCCCAGCCGATATCCGACTTGGTGTCTTCCAGCGCCTGGGAAGCGGCGTTGCGCTTCTGCATTTCCTGCTCGTACAACTTGGCCCGCAGCATTTTCATGGCGGTGTCCTTGTTCGCGTGCTGGGAACGTTCGTTCTGGCAGCTGACCACGGTGTTGGTCGGTACGTGGGTGATACGTACGGCCGAGTCGGTGGTGTTTACGTGCTGACCACCGGCACCGGAGGAGCGGTAGGTGTCGATCCGCAGGTCGGCCGGGTTGATCTCGATTTCCACTTTGTCGTCGATCTCAGGCGAGACGAACACCGCAGAGAACGAGGTGTGGCGACGGTTGCCGGAGTCGAACGGGCTCTTGCGCACCAGACGGTGTACGCCGATCTCGGTGCGCAACCAGCCAAAGGCGTATTCACCCTTGATATGCACGGTTGCGCCTTTGATACCGGCGACTTCACCGGCCGATAGTTCCATGATGGTCGCGTCGAAACCGCGTTTGTCAGCCCAGCGCAGGTACATGCGCAGCAGGATGTTGGCCCAGTCTTGAGCCTCGGTGCCGCCGGAACCGGCCTGGATATCCAGGTAGGCGTTGTTCGGGTCCATTTCGTGGCTGAACATGCGGCGGAATTCGAGCTTGGCGAGGTTTTCCTCGAGACGGGCCAGCTCGGCGACGACATCGCCCACTGCGCCTTCGTCATTTTCTTCGACGGCCATGTCCAGCAGGTCGCGGCAATCGCCCAGACCGGTGTTCAACTCGTCGAGGGTGTCGACGATCTGCGCCAGCGCAGCGCGCTCGCGGCCCAGTTCCTGGGCGTATTCAGGTTTGTTCCAGACAGCCGGATCTTCAAGCTCGCGATTGACTTCGGTCAGACGCTCATGCTTTTGATCGTAGTCAAAGATACCCCCGAATAGTTTCGGAGCGCTCGGACAGGTCCTTGATGGTGTTAAGGATCGGGTTGATTTCCATGGCGGGCAGCACTCGTTGGCGAACTTTTGAAAGCCGACGAGTATAACGACAAACCGGCGACAACGGCAGCCCGCTTGGCGAAAAGGCGGGTATATGCACGATCTGCACAAGGATGCAGATCAAATGTGGGAGCTGGCTTGCCTGCGATGGCGGTGTATCAGAGACGGAGGTGGTAACTGACAGGCCGCTATCGCAGGCAAGCCAGCTCCCACAGGGGATCAGCGTCGTTGGAATTATTCGATACCGACCTGATTGCGCCCATTATGCTTGGCCGTGTACAGCCCTTTATCCGCCGCCATGATCAGTTGCCGACAGTCCGTGCTCTGCACCGGCGTCATGGTCGACAGCCCAATGCTGATCGTCAGGCTCGCGCCCTCGGCCGGTGCAATATGCGGAATCTTCAACGCCTCAACCGCCATGCGCAGCTTTTCCGCCACCAGGCGTGCGCCGCCCGGCGAAGTGTTCGGCAACACCAGGGCAAACTCTTCACCGCCGTAACGCGCCGGCAAGTCCGAAGGACGACTGCTGGCTTCGCGGATTGCCGCCGCGACCTTGCGCAGGGCTTCATCGCCCTCGACATGGCCGAAACTGTCGTTGTAGGTCTTGAAGAAGTCCACATCGATCATCAATAGCGACAACTGAGTCTGGTCACGCATGGCGCGCCGCCATTCCAGTTCCAGGTATTCGTCGAAGTGGCGGCGGTTGGACAGCCCGGTCAGGCCGTCGGAGTTCATCAAGCGTTGCAGCACCAGGTTGGTGTCGAGCAGTTGCTGCTGGCTGACGCGCAATGCGCGATACGCCGCATCCCGCTGCAACAGGGTCATGTAGGAGCGCGAGTGATAACGAATGCGCGCCACCAGCTCGATGTTGTCCGGCAGCTTGACCAGGTAATCATTGGCCCCGGCCGCAAACGCCGCGCTCTTGATCAGCGGGTCTTCCTTGGTGGAAAGCACGATGATCGGGATATTCGCCGTGGCCGGATGATTACGGTATTCGCGCACCAGCGTCAGGCCGTCGAGGCCCGGCATGACCAAGTCCTGCAGGATCACCGTGGGTTTGATACGAATCGCCTGGGCAATCGCCTGATGCGGGTCGGCGCAAAAGTGGAAATCGATGTTTTCTTCATGGGCCAGGCCACGCCGCACGGCTTCGCCGATCATGGCCTGGTCGTCGACCAGCAACACCATGGCGGCATTTTCGTCGGTCTTGATGTCGTCGATCTGTAGATCATTCATGTGCAGTCACCTGAATTACTGTCCTGCAAGCCGGCACTGCGGAGGGTTTGATCATTTTGCAAAGACCTCCAGCAATCGGGGCGCAATTCTGTCCAGTGGGCGAATTTCAACAGCGGCATCAATGGCCGCCGCCGCTTTGGGCATGCCATACACCGCCGAACTCTGCTGGTCCTGGGCGATGGTCAAATATCCTTGTTCACGCAGCAATTTGAGCCCCTGGGCGCCGTCGCGCCCCATGCCGGTCAGCAATACGCCGACGGCGTCGCCGTTCCAATGGCTGGCGACGCTTTCAAAAAACACGTCGATGGACGGCCGGTAAATCTCGTTCACCGGCTCTGCGGTATAGGCTAGCGTGCCATTTTTCAACAGGCGAATGTGGTGGTTGGTGCCGGCCAGCAGGACCACGCCACTTTGTGGCGGCTCGCCCTCGCGCGCCAGGCGCACCGGCAGGCCGGAAGCGCTGCTCAGCCACTCGGCCATGCCGGCGGCGAACACCTGGTCCACATGCTGCACCAGCACGATGGCCGCGGGAAAGTCCCGTGGCAAACCCTTGAGCAGGCTTTCCAGGGCAGCCGGCCCGCCAGCCGAGGAACCAATCGCCACCAGGCTCTGGCGCTTGCCGGTACTGCGCTGGGGCGCGGTTTCGGTGCGTACGCGGCTGCCGCGCTGGCCAACCAGCCAGCCAATATTGAGGATTTTGCGCAGCAACGGCGCCGCCGCGTCCTTGGCGTTGCCGACGCCCAGCGCCGGCGTGTCCACCACGTCGAGGGCGCCATGGCCCATGGCTTCGAACACGCGACTGACATTGGCCTGGCGGTCTACGGTGACGATCACGATCGGGCACGGCGTCTCGGCCATGATCCGCCGCGTGGCTTCCACGCCGTCCATCACCGGCATGATCAGGTCCATCAGAATCAGGTCCGGCGTCACTTCGGCGCAGTGCTGCACGGCTTCCAGGCCATTGCTGGCCACCCATACCACTTCGTGCGCGGGTTCAAAACTCAAGGCGCGGCGCAAGGCCTCGACGGCCAGGGGCATGTCATTGACGATCGCAATCCTCATGCCCGTGCGCCTCCAATCAGTTCCACCACGGCGTCCAGCAGGGCATCGTCATGGAAACTGGCTTTAGCTAAATAGTAGTCGGCGCCGGCGTCCAGTCCACGACGCCGGTCTTCTTCGCGATCCTTGTACGACACCACCATCACCGGCAACGATTGCAGGCGACTATCACGACGCAAGAGTGTGACCAATTCAATACCGTCCATACGAGGCATATCAATGTCAGTGATGAGCAGGTCGAAGTCTTCGGAGCGCAACGCGTTCCAACCGTCCATGCCATCGACTGCGACGGCCACTTCATAACCGCGATTAAGTAACAATTTGCGTTGCAGCTCACGCACGGTGAGCGAATCATCCACCACCAGCACGCGTTTGCGCGGCGCTTCGGTGGCCTGCTGGCTGCGCCGGGCGATGCGTTCCAGGCGGCCGGTATTGAGCAGCTTGTCGACCGAACGCAGCATGTCTTCAACGTCGACGATCAACACCACCGAGCCGTCATCCAGCAACGCACCGGCAGAAATGTCCTGGACCTTGCCCAGGCGATCATCCAGCGGCAACACCACCAAGGTGCGCTCGCCGACGAAGCGCTCCACCGCAATGCCATAGATCGCATCACGCTCGCGGATCACCACCACTTTCAAGGTTTCTTCGTTGCTCTGCCCGGCCGGGCGCTGCAGCAACTGGCTGGCCGCGACCAGGCCGACGTGGCGACCTTCGTGCCAGAAATGCTGGCGGCCTTCCAGTTGCACAATGTCGTCCGGCGCCAGGTCGCACATGCGTTCGATGTGCGCCAGCGGGAACGCGTAGGCTTCTTCGCCGACTTCCACCACCAGGCTGCGCACCACCGACAGCGTCAGCGGCACCTCCAGATGGAAGCGGCTGCCCTGTCCCGCCGTCTGCTCCAGCACCACCGCGCCGCGCAGTTGGCGAACCATATGTTGCACCGCGTCCAGGCCGACGCCGCGCCCGGACACTTCGGTGACCTTGTCGCGCAGGCTGAAACCCGGCAGGAACAGGAACGTCAGCAGTTCCTCTTCACTCAGGCGCAGGGCAGTTTCCAGCGGCGACAGGTGCCGGTCGACGATGGTGCCGCGCAGGCGCTCCAGGTCAACACCATTACCGTCGTCGCTCAACTCCAGCACGAGCAAACCCGCCTGGTGCGACGCGCGCAGGCGGATCAGGCCTTCCGCCGGCTTACCCGCCAGCAGGCGCTGCTCGGGCATTTCGATGCCGTGGTCGACCGCATTGCGCAATAAATGCGTAAGCGGTGCCTCAAGTTTTTCCAGCACGTCGCGGTCGACTTGCGTCTTCTCGCCTTCGATCTCCAGGCGCACTTGTTTGCCGAGGCTGCGGCCCAGGTCACGCACCATGCGCACCTGCCCGGCGAGCACATCGGCAAACGGGCGCATGCGGCACGCCAGCGCAGTGTCGTACAGCACCTGGGCGCGCTGCCCGGCCTGCCAGCCGAACTCATCCAGCTCAGCGGTTTTTTCCGCCAGCAGCGCCTGGGCTTCGCTTAACAGGCGGCGTGTGTCGGCCAAGGCTTCCTGGGCTTCAAGGTTCAAATCCAGGGTCTTGAGCTGGCCGTCCAAGGTGTCCAAGGCGCGTGCGCTGTGGCTTTGAATACGCTTGAGGCGCTGCATGCTCGCCAGATAAGGCTTGAGCCGCTGGGTTTCCACCAGGGACTTACTCGACAGGTCGAGCAGGCTGTTCAAGCGCTCGGCGGTCACGCGCAACACACGCTCGCCGCCTTCGGTCATGCGTTTATTCTGGCGCGGCAGTTCGCTGGTGACCGGCGGCGCGGGCTCGGGCTCCAGCGGCAGCGCTTCGACGACTGGCGCCGGAACAGGCACCGGCGGTGGCGCTGGCGCTGGCGCTGGCGCTGGCGTTGACGGCGGCGCGACGTTGGCCGTCAGCTGCGACGGATCAAGCAGGCGCTCCATCAGTGCCACATAGCCTTCGATGTCCGCCGGGCCGACGTCATTGCCCGGCGTGGCGATGCGCATCAGCAGGTCGGTGCCTTGCAGCAAGGCGTCGATGTGTTCGGGTTGCAGGTACAGGCGGCTTTCCTGGGCGCTGACCAGGCAATCCTCCATGACGTGGGCCACGCTGACCCCGGCGTCCACCCCGACAATCCGCGCCGCGCCCTTGAGCGAATGCGCGGCGCGCATGCAGGCTTCCAGCTGGTCGGCCTGGGTCGGGTTGCGTTCCAGGGCCAGCAAACCGGCGCTCAGCACTTGGGTCTGCGCGTCGGCTTCCAGGCTGAACAGTTCCAGCAGCGAGGCATCGCGCATCTGGTCGGGGGTCATGTGAGGCTCCGGGTCACGGCGGACAACAATTGCGCCTCATCCAGCCAGCGCAGGCTGCGGCCTTTCCACTGCAATACGCCCTGGGTGAAGCGCGCGCTGGCCTGGGTGCCGGAGGCCGATGCGGCGCTCAAGGTGCGCTCATCAATGGCATGGATACCGTCGACTTCATCCACCGGCACCACGACCGGGCCATCCTGCGCGGCGATGATCAGCATGCGCGGCATCACGCGCCCGCCGCTGGGGGCGTTGCTGGTCGCGTCCAGCCCCAACAGCTCGACCAACGACAGGCACGCCACCAAGGCGCCGCGCACATTGGCCACGCCGAGCAACGCCCGCGAGCGTTGGTGCGGCAGTGAGTGAATCGGTTGCAGCGGCGCCACTTCCACCAGGCAACGGGTGGCGATACCCAGCCATTCTTCGCCGAGCCGGAACATCAACAGCGAGCGCGTGACGACATCGCTGTCGACCTCCGTGGCCGCCTGCGGACGCCGGTCGTTCTGCTGCAAGGCATAGCGGTCGAGCAAACGCGTGGCGGCGGCGGAGTACACCGAGCAGTTGCGGCAATGAATATGCTCCGCCAGCAACGGGCAGGATTTGTCGCCGTGGATGCCGATGCGGTTCCAGCAGTCGTCGATGGCTTGGGTGTCGGCCAGGGTCAGGTCCAGGCCTGCAGTGTCGAGCGCGTCGGTGCTACTCATGGTTTGGACTCACTGTCAGCTCGCTGGCTACGCGCGGCTCGCGCTTGCAAGCGGCGCGCCCCCGCACTGTCGCCCTGGGACTCGAGCAACGCGGCCAGGTGCATCAAGGCCTGCGGGTGCTGCGGTTCCAGGTACAAGGCTTTTCGATAATAGCCCTGGGCTTCCAGGGCACTGCCGGCCACATCACTGAGCAGGCCCAGCCAGTAAAACACCTGGGCCGCCGGCGGGTGGTTACTCAAATACTGTTCGCAGGCGGCGCGGGCCTCGGCACTTTTGCCTTCGTTGGCCAGCGTGGCGATGCGGCTGAGCAAGTCGCCGGCGTCGGTGTGCGGCGCCTTGATCGACGCCTTGATCGGCGCCTTGATCGGTACTAGGTGAGCACTCACGGTGCTGAACGGACGTGGTTTGGGCGCAATCGGCGCCGCACTGCGCTGCGGCGCGGGCGAGGGCATCGGCACGAACACCGGCTCGGGCTTGACCGGCTCGACATGCCGGCTGAAGGCAAAGGATTGCGGCACGCCAATCGAGCGCATGCCATGGCGCCCCAGCAGGCTGCCTTCGGCCGGGCCGATAAACAGCACACCGTCGACGTGGGTCAAGCCCTTGAGCACGTCAAAGACTTGCTTCTGGGTCGGCTGGTCAAAGTAGATCAGCAAGTTGCGGCAGAACACGAAGTCGTAGGTCGGCTCATTCGCCAGCAAGCCCGGGTCGAGCAGGTTGCCGACGTTCAGGCGCACTTGTTCGCGCACCCGGTCGGCGATGCGATAACCGTCCGGCTCTTCGGTGAAATGGCGCTCACGGAATTCGATATCGCCGCCGCGAAACGAATTCTTGCCATACACCCCGCGCTTGGCGCGCTCTACCGACAGCGGGCTGACGTCCATGCCCTGCACCTTGAACTGGTGCGGCGCCAGGCCCGCATCGAGCAAGGCCATGGCGATCGAGTAAGGCTCTTCGCCGGTCGAACACGGCAGGCTCAGAATACGCAGCGCGCGCATCTGCTTGATCTCGTCCAGACGCGCCTTGGCCAGGCGCGCCAGGGTCGCAAAGGATTCGGGGTAACGAAAAAACCAGGTCTCGGGGACGATCACCGCTTCGATCAGCGCTTTCTGCTCATCGTCGGAGTTCATCAGGTGCTGCCAGTAAGCCTGCGGCGTCTGCGCCTGCGTGACCTGGCTGCGCTGGCGCACCGCGCGCTCGATAATCGCCTCGCCCACCGAGGCGACGTCCAGGCCAATGCGTTCCTTTAAGAAGGCAAAGAAGCGCGGGTCGTTGCTCATACGCTCAGCTCGGCAGAAAACAGCAAGGTGCGCACCGGTTCGGTGAGCAGCTCGTTGACGCCAATCCACTGCATCAAGCCCAGGGCATCTTCACGCACCGGCCCCAGGTAAGGCGCCTCGCGGTTGTCCAGCCCACAGGGCTGGAATTCCTCAAGGCCGCACCGCAGGGTGTCGGTGGCTTGTTCGAGGATGAGGCCCAGCCAGCGCGCTTCAACCCACGGCTGCGGCTGGTAGTTGACCAATACCAGCCGCGTGCTGGTGCGCGCCTGGGCCGGGGTGCCGAACGTCAGCGCACACAGGTCGATCACCGGCACCAGCGCGCCACGGTGGGCAAAGATCCCAGCCACCCAAACGGGTGCATGGGCGATGGGTTTGAGCGGCAGGCGCGGCAGCACCTCGGCGACTTCCGTCGCCTTGAGGGCAAAGCGCTCGCCGCCGATGTGGAACACCAGGAACAACGCCTTTTTCGCTGCCGGGACGGCGCCGCGTTTAGCCGCGAGGTCGCTCATCAGACTTTGAAACGCGACACGCCGCTGCGCAGACCGACCGCAACCTGGCTCAGTTCATCGATGGCAAAGCTGGCCTGGCGCAGGGATTCCACGGTCTGGCTGCTGGCATCACCCAGTTGCACCAGTGCGTGGTTGATCTGCTCGGCACCGGTGGCCTGGGCCTGCATGCCTTCGTTGACCATCAACACCCGTGGCGCCAGGGCTTGCACCTGATGGATGATCTGCGACAACTGCTCGCCGACTTGCTGCACTTCGAACATGCCACGGCGTACTTCTTCGGAGAACTTGTCCATGCCCATCACGCCTGCCGATACCGCGGACTGGATCTCGCGCACCATTTGCTCGATGTCGTAGGTGGCCACGGCAGTCTGGTCGGCCAGGCGCCGTACTTCAGTGGCGACCACGGCAAACCCGCGCCCGTATTCACCGGCCTTCTCGGCCTCGATGGCGGCATTAAGCGACAACAGGTTGGTCTGGTCGGCGACCTTGACGATGGTCACCACCACTTGGTTGATGTTGCCGGCCTTCTCGTTGAGGATCGCAAGCTTGGCGTTGACCAAGTCAGCGGCGCCCATCACCGAGTGCATGGTTTCTTCCATGCGCGCCAGGCCTTGCTGGCCGGAACCGGCGGCGACCGACGCCTGGTCGGCGGCGGTGGACACTTCGGTCATGGTGCGCACCAGGTCCTTGGAGGTTGCCGCGATCTCGCGAGAGGTGGCGCCGATCTCGGTGGTGGTGGCGGCAGTTTCGGTGGCGGTGGCCTGCTGCTGCTTGGAGGTGGCGGCAATCTCGGTGACCGAGGTGGTCACCTGCACCGACGAACGCTGGGCCTGGGACACCAGGGCGGTCAGCTCGGTCATCATGTCGTTGAAGCCGGTTTCGACGGCGCCGAATTCGTCCTTGCGCTCCAGGTTCAAACGCTTGCTCAGGTCGCCGTCACGCATGGTGCCGAGGATCGCCACGATGCGCTGCATCGGCGCCATGATGGCGCGCATCAGCAGCAGGCCACACAGGCCGGCGGCAAGGATGGCCAGGGCCAGCGACACGAACATGCTGACTTTTGCCGCCGACACCGCGTCATCAATCGCCGTGGTTGCACGGTCGGCGACGTCTTTGTTCTCGGTAATGATGTCGTTGAGCTTCATGCGCCCTGCCGTCCAGGCGGGCGTCAGGTGGGTGGTGAACTCCTTGCGCGCGGCGGCCAGGTCATTGCGCTGCAGGGCGTCGAGCACGGTGGTCAGGCTCTTGTTATAGGCCTGGTGCATGCCTTCGAATTTGTCGAACTCGGCTTGGTCATCGCGACCGTTGATGGTTGCCTGGTAGTTGGCCATCTGCGTCAGGATGCGCCCTTCGAAGGATTTGAAGTCGGCCTTGTCGGCGTCGGTCAGGCCCTTGTCGTCACGCAGACCGAGCAATTCCAGGGTTTGCAGGTAACTGTCGACCCAGGCGCTGCGGATCATCGAGCTGAGGTAAACCCCCGGCACCGCATCATCACGGACAGCCGTCTCGCTGACCTCGATTTTCAGCAACCGTGAATAAGAGACCACAACCATTAACAGCATGATCGCGATAATGACCGCAAAGCTCGCCAAAATCCGTTGGCGCAAGGTCCAGTTCTTCACAGTATTTCCTCGAAGGGCCATTCAAATGGAGGGGAGTATAGCTGAGCCTATGGCCTCATTTATCAATGGGTTTTGATGTAGCGTGCACAGAATGCAAATAAAGGTGGGAGAGGGCTTGCCCCCGATAGCAGTGAGTCAGCTAGCGATAAGCTGACTGATACACCGCTATCGGGGGCAAGCCCCCTCCCACACTTGGATGTGTGTACAGCTCGTGTTTATGCGTTAAGTCGCACCTGTTTTTCCAGCTCGGCCTTTAAGCCGGGTTCCAGTTTCAGCTGGCGCGCCAACTCATCCAGATAGGCCTTTTCCATAAAATTCTCTTCGTCCACCAGCATCACGCTGGCGATGTACATCTCGGCGGCCATTTCCGGGGTGCCTGCCGCGCGCGCCACATCGGCCGGGTCCAGGGGTTTGTTGAGTTCGGCGTGCAGCCAGCTTTGCAGCTCGCGGTCATTGTCCAGCTTGGTGAACTCGCCTTCGATCAGCGCGCGTTCGCGCTCGTCCACATGCCCGTCAGCCTTGGCTGCCGCGACCAGCGCTTTAAGAATGCCCTGGCTGTGCTGCTCGACCTGGGCCGGTGGCAGCCGATCGATAGTCTGCGGTTCACCCTGGGGCGCGTTGGCCTGTTGCGCCTGCCAATTGCCGTACGCCTTGTAGGCAATCACGCCCAACGCCGCCAAGCCGCCATAAGTCAGGGCCTTGCCGCCGAATTTGCGCGCCTTCTTATTCCCCAGCAGCAAGCCCATGGCACCCGCTGCCAGGGCGCCGCCACCTGCACCACCGAGCAGGCTGCCAAGGCCGCCACTGCCGAGCAGCCCGCCGAGGGCGCCCTTGTCGCCTGACTTAGGCTGGCCACCCGCCTTGTTCTGCAGCATGTCCTGGCCAGATTTGAGCAACTGATCGAGCAATCCACGGGTATTCATTCGCAGCCTCCAGGCACTTGGGTTCGTAGGAACAATAGGCCCCCAGCGTAAAACTTAGTGCCAAAAAGCCCATGTCTAGAGTGCTTCGAGTTGTAACGTAGCCGGCCAATCCTGGAAACGTCTTGTTTCACATGCGACGCGATCACGCCGCTATCAATCAATTTTCCTACGTCACCGAACCGCTTAAGCTATCCGGCGTCTGTTTATAGTCCGTTGCGTTTGGCCGAAGGCATGTCCGAACCGTTATTTCTGATCCGCTACGTGCCAGGAAAGGCGCGGGATTTGCTCACGACAGGTTGTCTCTATGCACCGCAGGAATTTGCTCAAAGCGTCCATGGCCATTGCGGCTTACACCGGTTTATCGGCCAGCGGCCTGCTCGCTGCGCAGGCCTGGGCCGGCAACCGTGCCGCCGATGGCAAGGCCGTGGCGTTTGATTTTGAATCGCTGAAAGCCCAGGCCAAGCAGCTCGCCGGCACTGCGTACAAAGACACCAAGCAGGTGCTACCGCCGACCCTGGCGACCATGACGCCGCAGAATTTCAATGCCATCGGCTACGACGGCAACCATTCGTTGTGGAAGGAATTGAACGGCCAGCTCGACGTGCAGTTCTTCCACGTCGGCATGGGGTTCAAGACGCCGGTGCGCATGCACAGCGTCGACCCCAAGACCCGCGAGGCGCGCGAGGTGCATTTCCGCCCGTCGCTGTTCAACTATGAAAAGACCACGGTCGACACCAAGCAACTGACCGGCGACTTGGGTTTCTCCGGCTTCAAGCTGTTCAAGGCGCCGGAGCTGGATCGCCATGACGTGCTGTCATTTCTCGGCGCCAGCTACTTCCGCGCGGTAGATTCCACCGGCCAGTACGGCCTGTCCGCACGCGGCCTGGCGATTGATACCTACGCGAAAAAGCGCGAGGAGTTCCCCGATTTCACCCAGTTCTGGTTCGAAACCCCGGCCAAGGACGCCACGCGCTTTGTGGTCTACGCCCTGCTCGACTCGCCAAGCGCCACCGGCGCCTACCGCTTTGACATCGATTGCCAAGCCAATCAGGTGGTGATGGCCATCGACGCGAATATCAACGCGCGCACCACCATCGAGCAACTGGGCATCGCGCCGATGACCAGCATGTTCAGCTGCGGCACCCACGAGCGCCGCATGTGCGACACCATCCACCCACAAATCCACGACTCGGATCGCCTGGCGATGTGGCGCGGCAACGGCGAGTGGATCTGCCGCCCGCTGAACAACCCGGCCAAGCTGCAATTCAACGCGTTCGCCGACACCGACCCGAAAGGCTTCGGCCTGGTGCAGACCGACCATGAGTTCGCCAGCTACCAGGACACCGTGGACTGGTACAGCAAGCGCCCGAGCCTGTGGGTGGAACCGACGACGGCCTGGGGCGAAGGCTCGATCGACCTGCTGGAAATCCCGACCACCGGCGAAACCCTCGACAACATCGTGGCCTTCTGGACCCCGAAAAAGCCCGTGGCTGCCGGCGATTCGCTCAACTATGGCTACAAGCTGTACTGGAGCGCTTTGCCGCCCGTGAGCACGCCGTTGGCGCAAGTCGACGCCACCCGTTCCGGCATGGGTGGTTTCACCGAAGGCTGGGCACCGGGCGAGCATTACCCCGAAGTGTGGGCCCGTCGGTTTGCCGTGGACTTCAAAGGCGGCGGCCTCGATCGCCTGCCCGCCGGCACCGGCATCGAACCGGTGGTGACCTGCTCCCACGGTGAAGTCAAAGATTTCAGCGTGCTGGTGCTCGACAACATCAAGGGCTATCGCATTCTGTTCGACTGGTACCCGACCAGCGACAGCGTGGAGCCGGTAGAACTGCGCTTGTTTATCCGTACCCAGGACCGCACCTTGAGTGAAACCTGGCTGTACCAGTACTTCCCGCCTGCGCCAGAGGCGCGTAAGTACACCTGATCTCAGCCGTCTGATCGTTCCCACGCTCTGCGTGGGAATACCGCCTGGGACGCTCCGCGTCCCGCCACTCCCGCAACATTTGAAGACTGCGCGAGATGACGCGCAGCGTCACGGGATGCGTTCCCACGCGGAGCGTGGGAACGATCGGCTCAGAACCGCGACACGCTTTTCATCGCCCCAATCAAGTACCGCATCGCCACCTGATCGCTTTCGGTCAGGGCGCGATACTGCGCCAGCAATTCGGCCTCGTCCGAACTCAACCGGCTGCCACGCAAAGACATCCTGCGGGTCAGAAAACTCACCACCGCACCCGCAACACCATAGGATTTGGCCATGGACTGCTTCTCCTGATATCGATCTAAGACTCCTGGTGCCCATCGCCTGCCTTCCGTGAGGCGCAAGACCTTCGCGGAACCAACAGCCTGACTCTCTGGGCCGGAAATCAGACTTACCCTAAGCGTAGAAACAATCTGCTCACGTGTGGGATTTTTTTAGAGTATTAACTTAAAAAAACACTTCGGTAACAAAGACCTACAGACATTTCGTACGCAGCAACCGATGGCGGTAAATGTCATGCGGCGCGTGCGCCTGTGTCACTTAAGGTTTGTATTGCGTTAAACGCGAGCAACAAAAAACCCACCGGGTCAGGGTGGGCTTCGAGGGTTCACACGCAGGATCAATCCCTCAGATCAGACTCATGGATCGGCTGATCCCGATGAGTCGCCCGTTGGTACTGCGCTGGCCAGATCGCCTTGCGCCCGCCCAGGTCATCGTCGGCGTGCAGCGGCCAGTAAGGGTCACGCAACAGCTCACGGGCGAGGAAGATGATATCCGCCTGGCACGTGCGCAGGATGTGCTCGGCCTGGGCCGGCTCGGTAATCATGCCCACGGTGCCGGTGGCGATGCCTGACTCTTTGCGCACACGCTCGGCAAAGCGTGTCTGGTAACCGGGGCCGGTGGGGATCTCGGCATTGGCGGCGGTGCCACCTGAGGACACGTCGATCAGGTCGACGCCCAAGTCTTTCAGGCGGCGCGCCAGTTCCACGGTTTCATCCGGGTTCCAGCCGTCTTCGACCCAATCGGTGGCCGACACCCGCACGAACAGCGGCAGCTCCTGGGGCCAGACTTCGCGCACGGCCTGGGTCACTTCGAGCACCAGGCGAATGCGGTTTTCAAACGAGCCACCGTAGTGGTCCTGGCGCTGATTGCTGATGGGCGAGAGGAATTGATGCAGCAGGTAACCGTGGGCGGCGTGGATTTCCACCACTTCAAAACCGGCGGTCAGGGCGCGCTTGGCGGCGGCGACAAAGTCGGCGATCACCTGCTGGATCTGGCCTTCGTCCAGCGGCTTGGGCTGGGTGTGATTGGGGTCAAAGGCGATGGGCGATGGGCCCACCGGCACCCAGCCGCCATCTTCCGGCTTGACGCTGCCGTGCTTGCCGATCCACGGCCGATGGGTGCTGGCCTTGCGCCCGGCATGCGCCAATTGGATGCCCGCCACCGCGCCTTGGGCGGCGATAAAACGCGTAATGCGCTGCAGCGGTTCGATCTGTGCGTCGTTCCACAGGCCCAGGTCCTGGGCGGTGATGCGGCCATCGGCGGTCACGGCGGTGGCTTCAGTAAAAATCAGCCCGGCGCCGCCCACCGCGCGGCTGCCGAGGTGCACCAAGTGCCAGTCATTGGCCAGGCCATCGTCGGATGAATACTGGCACATCGGCGACACGGCAATGCGGTTGAGCAGGGTCAATTGACGGAGGGTGTAGGGTTCGAGCAGCTGACTCATGGCGCACCTCTTCTGGGTTCTGTGGGCACTATTCAAACAGTGCTTAGAGCCTAGTCGACAACGGTAGCTTGCACAGGGTTCAGACGGAAAACGGGAGCCGATTGCCGGCTCCCGTGTCGCAGCAGCTTACATTTCGACCTGGGTGCCCAGCTCGATCACTCGGTTTACCGGGAGTTTGAAGAAGCGCAGGTTGCCGTTGGCATTCTTCAACATGAAGGCAAACAAACTTTCGCGCCAACGGGCCATGCCCTTGATGCGCGAGGCGATCACCGTTTCGCGGCTGAGGAAGTAGGTGGTGCGCATCGGGCTGAAATCCAGGTCGTCCAGATGGCACAGCTTCAGCGCTTCGGGCACGTCCGGCTCATCGGTAAACCCGAAGTGCAGGATCACGCGGAAGAAGCCTTCGCCATAGGCGTCCACCTCGAAGCGCCGCGACGCCGGCACGCGCGGGATATCTTCGTAGACCACCGTCAGCATCACCACCTGCTCATGCAACACCTGGTTATGCAGCAGGTTGTGCAACAGCGCGTGGGGCACGGCGTCGGGCCGCGCGGTCAGGAACACCGCGGTGCCCTGCACGCGATGGGGCGGCTGCACGCGGATACTGCTGATAAAGATCGGCAATGGCAGGCCGCCTTCGTCGAGGCGGTCCACCAGCAATTGCTTGCCGCGCTTCCAGGTGGTCATCAGCACAAACAGCACGATCCCCGCCAATACCGGGAAGGCGCCGCCCTGAATGATCTTCGGCACGTTGGCCGCAAAGTACAGACCGTCCACCAACAGGCAGCAAACCAGGACCGGCACGGCGAGTATCGGCGGCCATTTCCACAACAGCAGCATCACCGCCGACACCAGGATGGTGGTCATCAGCATGGTGCCGGTCACCGCTACGCCGTACGCGGACGCCAGCGCATTGGAGGACTCGAAGCCGATCACCAGCAGGATCACGCCGACCATCAGCGACCAATTCACCGCGCCGATGTAGATCTGGCCCTGTTCGGCGCTGGAGGTGTGCTGAATGTGCATGCGCGGGATATAACCCAGCTGGATCGCCTGGCGCGTCAACGAGAACGCCCCCGAAATCACCGCCTGGGAGGCAATCACCGTGGCCAGGGTGGACAATACCACCAGCGGGATCAGCGCCCAGCTCGGGGCCAGCAGGTAGAACGGGTTACGCGCGGCTTCCGGATCGCCTAAAAGCATGGCGCCCTGGCCGAAATAGTTCAGCACCAGCGCGGGCAGCACCAGAATGAACCAGGCGCGAGCGATGGGCTTGCGGCCGAAGTGGCCCATGTCGGCGTACAACGCCTCGGCGCCGGTCAATGCCAGCACCACCGCACCGAGGATCGCCACACCAATACCAGGGTGCGCCTCGAAGAAACGCACGCCCCACATCGGATTCAATGCGCTGAGCACTTCAGGGTGCAGGGTGATGCCATACACACCGAGGCCGCCGAGCACCAGGAACCACGTCACCATCACTGGCCCGAACAGCTTGCCGATGCGGTCGGTGCCGTGCTTCTGGATCAGGAACAGCGCCACCAGTACCACCAGTGCGATCGGCACGACCCATTTGTCGAGGCCATCGAACGCCAACTCCAGGCCTTCAATCGCCGACAACACCGAAATCGCCGGGGTGATCATGCTGTCGCCGTAGAACAGTGCCGCGCCGCACAAGCCACACACCACCAGGAAACTGCGCAACTTCTTGCGCTCCCCGGCCGCTCGTCGCGCCAACGCCGTCAGCGCCATGATGCCGCCTTCGCCTTGGTTGTCGGCGCGCAGCACGAACAGCATGTATTTGATCGACACCACCCAGATCAGCGACCAGAAGATCAGCGCCAGGATCCCCAGCACACCATCATGGTTGACCTGAACCCCGTAACCACCAGTAAACACTTCTTTAAGGGTATAGAGCGGGCTGGTACCGATATCGCCGTAAACCACCCCGACTGCCGCCACCAGCATGCCAATCGGCTTTGCATTGGAATGCTCGGCACCTGCTGCCTGACTATTTGCCTGACCCATCAACCACTCCTGCCCTTTGACCTGAGGTCTTTTATAAACAACGCGCCTAAGCTGACCGTAGCATGCGCTGTTTTACTTCTCGTAACAGACGTTTTATTGACCCAAGGGTTTTACCCATGTGCAACGGCGCGAAGCATAGCGCAGCACTCGTCGCATTTCCCTGCTCAAGTGCTTCAGGTAATGCAGTCAGTAACAGAGATAAAGGCAATTTGGAGCCTTTTTGCCTGCATTGATCACATTTACGGCCAATCGTATATTTTCGGCCCGGCTCAGCAATGCTTTCTGGAAATCTTACAAGGTGCAGCATAAATGACCCTTGATACGCGTTCTCATGAAGACAGCGTTCTAGAAATGCTTCGAGACGACGAAGCGTTCGCCCTCGAATATCTGTCTGTCGCGCTTGAGGAAATCGATGAAGCGGGTGGCGAGGACGCCTTCCTCGTCGCTATCCGTCGCGTAGCGGAAGCACGTGGCGGAATGCTCAGCTTGTCGCAGAACACAGGGCTGAATAGGGCAAATCTCTACAGGTCCATCGCCGTCGGCGGCGACCCAAAGCTCTCTACCCTCCTGAAAGTGCTTCAGGCCTTAGGTGTGGGCATGTCTAAAGTTGTAGCGCACCGCGCCGAGCAAGACGTCCGGGCTTAAGAGCCTGGTAAGGTCTGTGCGAAGCAGTCACCACAGCACTCGTCGCATTTCCCTGCATAAAGCTGGTCAAGTGCGTTGCCCATCGATAGAATTGCGCACTTTTTGATCAGAGGCGCACCAAGCGCCCGTCTACCGCCGTGTCGTGCCCGACTGGCGGCGCCATTCAATACCGAGGTTAGACATGTCCACCACCATCGCAAAAGCCAACCCCAAGGTCGGCTTTGTATCCCTGGGTTGCCCGAAGGCTCTGGTCGACTCCGAGCGCATCCTCACGCAACTGCGTATGGAAGGCTATGACGTCGTGTCCACTTATCAGGACGCGGACGTGGTGGTGGTCAACACCTGCGGCTTCATCGACTCGGCCAAGGCGGAGTCGCTGGAAGTGATCGGCGAAGCCATCAAGGAAAACGGCAAGGTTATCGTGACCGGCTGCATGGGCGTGGAAGAAGGCAATATCCGCAACGTGCACCCAAGCGTGCTGGCCGTGACTGGCCCGCAGCAGTACGAGCAGGTGGTCAACGCCGTGCACGACGTGGTGCCGCCGCGTCAGGACCACAACCCGCTGATCGACCTGGTGCCGCCGCAAGGCATCAAGCTGACCCCGCGCCACTACGCCTACCTGAAGATTTCCGAAGGCTGCAACCACAGCTGCAGCTTCTGCATCATCCCGTCGATGCGCGGCAAGCTGGTCAGCCGCCCGGTCGGTGATGTGCTGGACGAGGCCCAGCGCCTGGTCAAATCCGGCGTGAAAGAGCTGTTGGTGATCTCCCAGGACACCAGCGCCTACGGCGTCGACGTGAAATACCGCACCGGTTTCTGGAACGGCGCGCCGGTGAAAACCCGCATGACCGAACTCTGCGAAGCCCTCAGCAGCCTGGGCGTGTGGGTGCGCCTGCACTACGTTTACCCGTACCCGCACGTGGACGAGCTGATCCCGTTGATGGCCGCCGGCAAGATCCTGCCGTACCTGGACATCCCGTTCCAGCACGCCAGCCCGAAAATCCTTAAGGCGATGAAACGCCCGGCCTTCGAAGACAAGACCCTGGCGCGCATCAAGAACTGGCGCGAGATCTGCCCGGAACTGATCATTCGCTCCACCTTCATCGTCGGCTTCCCTGGCGAAACAGAAGAAGACTTCCAGTACCTGCTGGACTGGCTGACCGAAGCGCAGCTGGACCGCGTCGGTTGCTTCCAGTACTCGCCGGTTGAAGGCGCGCCGGCCAACCTGCTGGACGCGGCCATCGTGCCGGACGACGTCAAGCAAGACCGTTGGGAGCGCTTCATGGCGCACCAACAGGCGATCAGCTCGGCGCGCCTGCAACTGCGCATCGGCAAAGAAATCGAAGTGTTGATCGACGAAGTCGACGAGCAAGGCGCCGTAGGCCGCTGCTTCTTCGATGCGCCGGAAATCGACGGTAACGTGTTTATCGACGACGCTAGCGGTTTGAAGCCGGGCGACAAGGTCTGGTGCACCGTGACCGACGCCGACGAATACGACCTGTGGGCCGTAAAGCGCGACTAAGTCTGTAAAAACTTAAAAAGCCCCGTTTCTGGACAAGATGCGGGGCTTTTTTCGGTCTATCGTTTGCGCATTGGCGAAGATCCAGTCAAGGAGCAGCGGGCATGCGTCAGCTTTCGGTTATCCATACACCCAAACTCAGCGACTTCGCGCACTTGGCGCAGCTCTGGGAAGACTCGGTGCGGGCGACCCACGATTTCTTGCCGGACAGCTACATCGTGCTGCTCAAGGAACTGGTGCTGACGCGCTACCTGGACTCGGTGATGCTGATTTGTACCAAGGACGCGCGCCAACGCATCACCGGGTTTGCCGGGGTGGCCGCGGGCAAGGTCGAGATGCTGTTTATCGACCCGCAACACCGTGGCCAGGGCCTTGGCCGGCAACTGCTGCGGTATGCCATCGAACACATGAACGCCGATACCCTGGACGTCAACGAACAGAACCCGCAGGCCCTGGGGTTTTACTTCAAGCAGGGCTTTGAGGTGATCGGCCGTGCGGAGCATGATGGGCTAGGCCAGCCGTATCCATTGCTGCACATGCGTTTGCGCCAGCAGCAACTGCGCAGAGGCTGACCCAGCACAGAATAAAATGTGGGAGCTGGCTTGTGTGGGAGTCGGGCTTGCCCGCGATGCAGACACCTCGGTCGTGCATTTGGAATCGAGGTGATGCCATCGCAGGCAAGCCAGCTCCCACACAAGACCGACTCCCACACAAGCCAGCTCCCACAAAAAGCCCCTGCGCTGAAATGGGGCCGGGATTAACCGGCGCCAGGCAGGTACAATAGCTGCCCCCTTTTGCTACGGCCCTTGTCATGACTGACCCCATACGCCTCTCCAAACGCCTTATCGAACTGGTCGGTTGCTCCCGTCGGGAGGCTGAGCTGTTTATTGAAGGCGGCTGGGTCTCGGTGGACGGCGAAGTGATCGACGAACCGCAGTTCAAGGTCACCACCCAGAAGGTCGAGCTGGACCCAGAGGCGAAAGCCACTGCGCCGGAGCCAGTGACCATTCTGCTGCACGCGCCGGTGGGTGTGGATGCCGAAACGGCAATGGCCTTGATCAGCGCCGAGACCCTGTCCGAAGAACACCGCTTCAGCAAACGCCCGCTCAAAGGCCACTTCCTGCGCCTGACCGCCAGTGCCGACCTGCAAGCCAAGGCCAGCGGCCTGCTGGTGTTCACCCAGGATTGGAAGATTCTGCGCAAGTTAACCGCCGATGCCGCCAAGATCGAGCAGGAATACGTGGTTGAGGTTGAAGGCGAAATGGTTGCCCACGGCCTCAACCGCCTGAACCACGGCCTGACCTACAAAGGCAAAGAGCTGCCGGCCGTGAAGGCCAGCTGGCAGAACGAAAACCGTCTGCGCTTTGCGATGAAGAACCCGCAACCGGGCGTGATCGCCCTGTTCTGCGAGGCCGTTGGCTTGAAAGTCATCGCCATCCGGCGCATCCGCATCGGCGGCGTGTCCATCGGCAAAGTGCCGGTCGGCCAATGGCGCTACCTGTCCGGCAAAGAGAAGTTCTAAGCCGTTCCCCTTTTTTATCGGCACCGGCACATTTGCGCGGTGCCCTCAGTTGAATACCAGGATTGCCCAATGATTCACAACGACGTACTGCGCAGCGTGCGCTACATGCTCGACATCAGCGACAACAAGATGGTCGAGATCATCAAGCTCGGCGGCATGGACGTGACCAAGGAAGACCTGCTGACTTACCTCAAGAAAGATGAGGAAGAAGGCTTTGTGTTCTGCCCGGACGAAGTCATGGCGCACTTCCTCGATGGCCTGGTGATCTTCAAGCGTGGCAAGGACGAAAGCCGTCCGCCGCAGCCGATCGAAACGCCGGTGACCAACAACATCATCCTCAAGAAGCTGCGCGTGGCCTTCGAGCTGAAGGAAGACGACATGCACGCGATCCTCAAGGCCGCCGAGTTTCCGGTGTCCAAGCCGGAGCTGAGCGCGCTGTTCCGCAAATTCGGCCACACCAACTACCGCACCTGTGGTGACCAATTGCTGCGCAACTTCCTCAAGGGCCTGACCCTGCGGGTTCGTGCGTAAGCCATGAGTTACAACGTCTCGCCCGTCGGCTTTGTGCGCTCCTGCTTCAAGGAGAAGTTCGCCATCCCGCGCCAGCCACAATTGGCACCGGCCGCCCGTGGCGTGCTGGAACTGGTGGCGCCGTTCGATCAAGGTGAGGCGGTGCAGGGCCTGGAGCAGGTCAGCCATGTGTGGTTGCTGTTTCTGTTCCACCAGGCCCTGGAAGACAAGCCGCGCCTGAAAGTGCGACCGCCACGTTTGGGCGGTAACACGTCCATGGGCGTGTTCGCCACCCGCGCGACGCACCGGCCCAACGGCATCGGCCAGTCGGTGGTGAAGCTGGACAAGGTCGAGCCAGGGCGGTTGTGGATTTCCGGGATTGATCTGCTTGATGGCACGCCCGTGCTGGATATCAAGCCATATGTGCCGTACGCCGACATCATTGACACCGCCACCAACGACATCGCCAGCAGCGCGCCGCAGCTGATTGCGGTGCAGTGGCTGAAGACGGCGCTGTTCCAGGCGCAAGGCCATGCTGAGCGCCTTGATGAGCCATTGGTGGCGTTGATCGAGCAATGTTTGGCGCAGGATCCGCGGCCGGCGTATCAGACGCCTGGGCCGGAACGTGAATACGGCGTGCAGTTCTGGGATGTGGATGTGCGTTGGCACTATCCCGAGGCTGGGGTCATTTGCGTGCTTGAAGTGGTTCCAACTGACTGAAACCGCAAACCAAATGTGGGAGCGACTTATGTGGGAGCTGGCTTGCCTGCGATAGCGTCACCTCGGTTCAACTGAACGACCGAGGTATCCGCATCGCAGGCAAGCCAGCTCCCACACAAGCCAGCTCCCACATTTTTTTGTATCGACTGCTTACTTCTCGACGAACGCACGCTCGATCAAGTAATCACCCGGCTCACGCATACGCGGCGAAACCTTCAGGCCGAAGCTGTTCAGCACTTCGCTGGTTTCGTCCAACATGCTTGGGCTGCCGCACAGCATGGCGCGGTCGTCTTCTGGGTTGATCGGCGGCAGGCCGATGTCGCTGAACAGCTTGCCGCTGCGCATCAGGTCGGTCAGGCGGCCTTCGTTTTCGAACGGCTCACGGGTCACGGTCGGGTAGTAGATCAACTTGTCACGCAGGGCCTCGCCGAAGAATTCGTTCTGCGGCAGGTGCTCGGTGATGAATTCGCGGTAGGCGACTTCGTTGACGTAACGCACGCCGTGGCACAGGATCACTTTTTCGAAACGCTCGTAGGTTTCCGGGTCCTGGATCACGCTCATGAATGGAGCCAGGCCAGTACCGGTGCTGAGCAGGTACAAATGCTTGCCCGGCTTCAAATCGTCAAGCACCAGGGTGCCCGTCGGTTTTTTGCTGATGATGATCTCGTCGCCTTCCTTCAAATGCTGCAATTGGGAAGTCAGCGGGCCATCGGGCACCTTAATGCTGAAGAACTCCAGATGCTCTTCCCAGTTCGGGCTAGCAATGGAGTAAGCGCGCATGAGCGGGCGGCCATTTGGCTGTTGCAGGCCGATCATCACGAACTGACCGTTCTCGAAGCGCAGGCCCGGATCGCGGGTGCACTTGAAGCTGAACAGAGTGTCGTTCCAGTGATGAACACTGAGGACACGCTCGTGGTTCATGTTGCTCATGTACGGGGGACTCCTGGAAATGGGTCTGCGCCAAGATTGAGATGCGCAATTGCACAGCATTCTAATGGCGGCGACAATATCTGTTAACTGGATTATTAAGATAAGGGTTATCGGTTATATCGATATGCGATTTACTCTCCGTCAACTGCAAGTTTTCGTCGCCGTCGCCCAGCAGGAAAGCGTCTCGCGCGCTGCTGGCCTTCTGGCCTTATCTCAATCCGCCGCCAGCACCTCGATCACCGAGCTGGAGCGTCAATCCAGCTGCCAATTATTCGACCGCGCGGGCAAACGCCTGAGCCTCAACGCCCTCGGCCATCAGCTGTTACCCCAGGCCGTGGCGCTGCTGGACCAGGCCAAGGAGATCGAAGACCTGCTCAACGGCAAGTCCGGCTTCGGCTCGCTCGCCGTCGGCGCCACCCTGACCATCGGCAATTACCTCGCCACCCTGCTGATCGGCAGCTTCATGCAGCAGCACCCCGAAAGCCAGGTGAAGCTGCATGTGCAGAACACTGCGCATATCGTGCATCAGGTGGCGCACTACGAAATTGACCTGGGTCTAATCGAAGGCGACTGCAGCCACCCGGACATCGAAGTGCAAACCTGGGTGGAGGACGAACTGGTGGTGTTTTGCGCACCGCAACATCACTTGGCTAAACGCGGCGTGGCGAGCATGGAAGAGTTGACCCATGAAGCGTGGATCCTGCGTGAGCAAGGCTCCGGCACACGCCTGACCTTTGACCAGGCCATGCGGCATCACCGCAGCGCGCTGAATATCCGCCTTGAGCTGGAACACACCGAGGCGATCAAGCGTGCGGTGGAGTCTGGGCTGGGGATTGGCTGTATTTCCCGGCTGGCGCTGCGCGATGCGTTCCGCCGTGGCAGCCTGGTGCCGGTGGAAACCCCGGACCTGGACCTGGCCCGGCAGTTCTACTTCATCTGGCATAAACAGAAGTACCAGACCTCGGCGATGCGCGAGTTCCTGGAACTGTGCCGCGCCTTTACCGCCGGGGTGCAGCGCAGCGACGAGATCGTGCTGCCAAGCATCGCCTGAGCGTTAGATCAGGATCACGGCCCACACCAGGGTGATCATGGTCAGCGCCACGAATTGCGCGGCGCTGCCCATGTCCTTGGCGTTTTTCGACAGCGGGTGCAGGTCCAGCGAGATCCGGTCGATGGCGGCTTCCACTGCGGAGTTGAGCAACTCGACGATCAAGGCCAGCAGACACACCGCGATCAGCAAGGCGCGTTCGACCCGGCTCACGTGCAGGAAAAAACTCAACGGGATCAGGATGACGTTGAGCAACACCAGTTGACGGAACGCCGCCTCGCCAGTGAAAGCCGCGCGCAGGCCATCCAGGGAATAGCCCCCTGCGTTGAAGATACGTTTGATACCGGTTTGACCCTTGAAAGGCGACATAGATGTAGGCAACTGAACCAAAGGAGTGGGGAAACTAGATGACGCAAAGTCAAAAAAGCGTGAACCAGTAACAACTTAATGCTGCGAAATTGACTCAAGTTGTTGCAAGAGCAGCGCCGCCTGGGTGCGCGTACGCACGCCCAACTTGCGGAAGATCGCCGTCACGTGGGCCTTGATGGTCGCTTCCGACACACTCAGCTCGTAGGCAATCTGTTTGTTCAGCAAGCCTTCGCAGACCATGGTCAGCACGCGGAACTGCTGGGGCGTCAGGCTGGCGAGGCCATCACGGGCGGCCTTGGCTTCGTCAGACACATTGATTTCTTCAAACGCTTGCGGCGGCCAGGACACATCGCCGTCCAGTACGGTGCGCACGGCTAGCTGAATCGCTTCCATCGAGCTGGACTTGGGAATGAACCCGCTGGCGCCAAACTCCTTGGAACGTACCACCACGTCAGCTTCTTCCTGGGCCGAGACCATTACCACCGGGATTTGCGGGTATTGCCCGCGCAACAGCACCAGCCCGGAAAAACCGTAGGCGCCCGGCATGTTGAGGTCGAGCAGCACCAGGTCCCAGTCGGATTTTTCGCCGAGGCGGGCTTCCAGCTCGGCAATGCTGGCCACTTCAACCAGCCGCACGTCGGGACCAAGACCAAGGGTTACGGCCTGATGCAGCGCACTGCGAAACAGCGGGTGGTCATCGGCTATCAGGATTTCGTATGTGGCCATTGATTAAATGATCCTGTTTTTTATGGCAGCCCCGATGGGTTCGGGGTTCGCCAGTACACAAGGCAACAGCCAGGCAGCCATCGCCACAGGGCACGCTCAACGCCAAAAACACCTGCAACGACGCTGAAAATTCACGGTTACGCCCCAATCGGCGCCCAGCATGCCCAGCGTAGCCTGGGGGGTCAAGCGCTACGCCCGCGGGCATTTTAACGGGTTGCGGGTTTACGGTGCCATCATGCAAACGTCGTCTGGTCATACCGCCGGGATATGCGGCGAGAGACGCGTATGCACGCTGTCCGTCGGGTCCAGCGGCAGCAGGAACTTGGCCGCCAAGTAATGGGTGCTGAATACGTCGAGGTAAGCGTCCAGCACTTCGCTGGCAACTTGATCATCCGCCAGTTCCAGACACAGCGCCGCGACTTCGGCGGTGCAGAAATGGTCATCGCGCTTGGAACGGCGCAATTTGTAGCGCGACAACTGCTCGGGCGCCAGGCTCAGCACCGGCAAGTGCTCCAGGTAGGGACTCTTGCGGAACATCTTGCGCGCTTCGCTCCACGTACCGTCCAGCAGGATGAACAGCGGGCGCTTGCCCTCCTCCACCTTCACCTCGCTGACAACCCGCTCGGGCGCGACGAATTCGCCGGGGAATACAATATAGGGTTGCCACTGCGGCTCGGCCAGCAAGGTCAGCAGCTCGGGGTCGACCTCGGTGCGCGACCAGGCAAATGCGGTGGTGTCGTCGATGACATCGGCGATCAGCCAGCCGGTGTTACTGGGTTTCATCGGTTCGACATCGTGCATCAGCAGGCACATGGCCGAGCGGGCCTGCACCTGCGGGCGCCAGGCACACAGGCAGTACGCGGGAATCACCCGGCAGCCGGGGCAGCGTTCGGCGCGCGAACCCCGGTTGAGAAAAGGCCGCACGGCCCGCGCCAGGCGCTGAGTGCGCAAACGGGAGACGGCGTGGCTCATCGGGTACACGCCGTAGGAGGAGAAATCGACACTGAGGAAACTCGGGGCAGGCTTTAAGTGGCGGCAGTTTAACAGAGCCACTGGCACTTCTGAGCGATACGCCTGGCTGTAGTGGCAAGCGCTCCCCTATAATTACGCGCCACTGAACGCACAGCGCAGTGGCTGGTCTATGCACCAGTAACCGAATCAGGAGAGTTTCATGCTGCGTTCCATGCTGCGCCTTGTTGCCCCATCCGTCGCCCTTGCGCTGGTCCTGCCTATGAGCGCCCACGCGGCCTCGCTGCTGGAGGCTCAAATGAACAGGAAGCTGCAAAGCGTCGCGGCTGAAAGCAACAAAGACCTGCCCCGGGAAATCGATGAAAAAACCCTGGAAGTGGCCTACACCGTTGAAGGCATGCAACTGATCGACCACCTCAGTGTGCAACCTGATCGGGCCGAACAGATGCGCGCCAACCCCAAGGCCGTGTATTTCCAGCTGGGCCAAAGCGTGTGCCTGAACAAGGGCTACCGCGAGCTGATGGCCAAGGGCGCCGTGATGCGCTACGACATTACCGAGAACAAGACCAACCGCCCCGTGGCCTCGGTCAAGTTTGTAGAAGCGGATTGCCCGGCACCTGCGGCTGCCAAGAAGAAAAAGTAACCGTTGCTCGACCGTCGCGCGCTGCTGTCCAGTGGCGCGCACTTGCCCCGCTGCAGTTGCCTGCCGACAGCTAAACTCCATGATGTGTGGCCAATAACCGGTTGCCAGCCAAGGGTTTCTCGGCTCATGATCAAGTCATCCCGGTAACCCTTCCCGTGCGTGTTCCACGCCGTTCTGTAACATTTTCAGGGCAAAAGAGGGTTGCCCTTCTGCGACTTGCAGTGCAAAGGTTTCTAAATCACAAGGAACATACAGAACCCGCTTTGCCGCTTGGCGAACACCGTGCACAGCCTCTGGCATGCAGCGACACACGCAGTGTCGCGGCCCGGACGAATCTCTCGCCGATGGCCCAGGTTCTGTGAAGAAGGAGAAGTTGAATGCCTTACGAATCGAATGACGCTCTGCTCCGGCATTTTGAAGAACACGGGACCGACCTCACACAGCAGGTCGACGCGCAACTCCAGCTGATCGCTCCCAACAGCCCGAACATTCCCCTTTATCGCGACATGATCCTCACCGTTCTGCGCATGGCCCAGGACGACCGCAACCGCTGGAACGCCAAAATCACCCTGCAAGCCATCCGCGAACTGGACAACACTTTTCGCGTGCTCGAACAGTTCAAGGGCCGCCGCAAGGTGACCGTGTTCGGCTCGGCGCGTACACCGGTAGAAAGCCCGTTGTACGCCTTGGCCCGAGAAGTCGGCGCATTGCTGGCGCAGTCGGACTTGATGGTCATCACCGGCGGCGGTGGCGGCATCATGGCTGCCGCCCATGAGGGAGCAGGCCTGGAACACAGCCTGGGGTTCAACATTACCCTGCCGTTTGAACAACACGCCAACCCGACCATCGACGGCACCGAGAACTTGCTGTCTTTCCACTTCTTCTTTACCCGCAAGCTGTTCTTCGTCAAGGAAGCTGATGCGCTGGTACTGTGCCCTGGCGGTTTCGGTACCCTGGATGAAGCGCTGGAAGTACTCACACTGATCCAGACCGGCAAAAGCCCATTGGTGCCGGTGGTACTGCTGGACGCACCAGGCGGCGGTTTCTGGCAGGGCGCCCTGGATTTTATCCGCAGCCAGCTGGAAGCCAACCGCTATATCCTGCCCACCGACCTCAAATTGGTTCGCCTGGTGCACAGCGCTGAAGAAGCCGTGGATGAAATCAACCAGTTCTATGCCAACTTCCATTCCACACGCTGGTTGAAGCGTGAGTTTGTGGTGCGCATGAACCACCCGCTGAGTGAGCGTGCCCTCGCCCATTTGCAGAGCGAATTTGCCAGCCTGCGACTGAGTGGGGAGTTCCAGCAGCAGGCCTATACCGGCGAGGAACATGATGAACCGAAGTTCAGCCATTTGACGCGGCTGGTGTTCAACTTCAATGGCCGTGATCAGGGCCGGCTGCGGGAGTTGGTGGACTACATCAATTTGCCGGAAAACTGGGCACACGCTCAGGGCAAGGCGCAGCAGCGAGTGACGCCTGAGACGGCGTGATTTTTTAGGCAAAAAAAAAGGCCCACTATTTTCATAGTGGGCCTTTTTGTTTTACCAAGCTCTATCCGCTGTAGATTTACTGTGGGAGCTGGCTTGCCTGCGATGGCATCACCGCGGTTCAACTGAAGAACCGATGTGTCTGCATCGCAGGCAAGCCAGCTCCCACACAAGCCAGCTCGATTTTAAATTCCAGCAGTTCGAAAGCTCAGTCGTCCATATCCCGGCCGCTTAATAGGCGGCTGATCATGTCCATCGAAAACCCCCGATAACTCAGGAAGCGGCCTTGCTTCGCACGCTCCCTGGCATCAATCGGCAGATGGCCGGCAAACTTGCGGCGCCAGGTGTCTTCCAACTGCGACTGCCAACTGATGCCGCACTCACGCAGGGCGAGCTCGATATCGGCGCGTTGCAGGCCACGTTGGCTCAGCTCTTCGCGAATTCGCGCGGGGCCATAGCCGGAGCGCGCTCGATAGGAAACAAAGCTTTCGAGGTAACGGGCTTCCGAAAGCAACCCTTCTTCCGTCAAACGGTCGAGGGCAGTTTCGATCATCTCGGGCTCTGCGCCGCGCTGACGCAGTTTACGCGTCAGCTCGACTCGACCATGCTCGCGTCGAGCGAGCAGGTCCATTGCAGTGCGCCGAACGGCGACGAGTGTATCCAGTACAACTGTCATCGTTTAATTCAGATGTCAGTGTCGGCTTCTTCTACTTCTTCAACCGGCTCGCGGTTGGCGGCAGCTTTCACGTCCGGCGCGGCGGTCAGCAGCTTGTCGCGAATCTGCTTCTCAAGCGTGGCAGCGATATCCGGGTTGTCCGCCAGGAACTTGGCCGAGTTGGCCTTACCCTGACCGATCTTGCTGCCGTTGTAGGCATACCAGGCACCGGATTTCTCGACGAAACCGTGCAGCACGCCCAGGTCGATCATCTCGCCGTTCAGGTAGATACCTTTGCCGTAGAGAATCTGGAACTCGGCCTGACGGAATGGCGGAGCCACTTTGTTCTTCACGACTTTAACGCGGGTTTCGCTACCAACAACCTCGTCACCTTCCTTCACCGCGCCGGTACGGCGGATGTCCAGACGGACCGAAGCGTAGAACTTCAGCGCGTTACCACCGGTGGTGGTTTCCGGGCTGCCGAACATCACGCCGATCTTCATACGGATCTGGTTGATGAAGATCACCAGGCAGTTGGCGTTCTTGATGTTACCGGTGATTTTACGCAGCGCCTGGGACATCAGGCGGGCTTGCAGGCCCACGTGCATGTCGCCCATTTCGCCTTCGATTTCCGCTTTTGGCACCAGGGCCGCCACGGAGTCGACCACGATCACGTCGATGGCGTTGGAGCGCACCAGCATGTCGGTGATTTCCAGGGCTTGCTCGCCAGTGTCCGGCTGGGAAACCAGCAGGTCGTCAACGTTGACGCCCAGTTTGCCGGCGTATTCAGGGTCAAGGGCGTGCTCGGCGTCGACGAATGCACAGGTGGCGCCCATCTTTTGCGCCTGGGCAATCACCGACAGGGTCAGGGTAGTTTTACCGGAAGATTCAGGACCGTAGATTTCAACGATACGGCCTTTTGGCAGGCCGCCAATGCCGAGCGCGATGTCCAGACCCAGAGAGCCAGTGGAAATAGCCGGGATCGCCTGACGGTCGTGATCGCCCATACGCATTACGGCACCCTTGCCGAATTGACGTTCGATCTGACCCAGGGCCGCAGCCAAGGCTTTCTTCTTGTTGTCGTCCATTAAAGTCCTCACGTAATCAATAAGGCCTGACGGCCAACACCTGTATAAGTAGACAGTATTGTTCCACAAAGATTGAAGATCGCCTACCCCTGATTGTCTATTTCTGCTGCAGCTCGTCGCAACAAGCCCTCCAAGGCGGCTTTTACCGTTTGTCGGCGGACCTCGTCGCGGTTACCGGGGAAGTGCGCCAGCTCGGTGGTTACCTCCTCGCCCACACCAAACGCCAGCCAGACGGTGCCGACCGGTTTGTCCGGCGAACCGCCATCCGGCCCTGCGACGCCGCTGACCGCCACGGCAAAACGCGACAGGCTTTTTTCCTGCGCGCCTCGCACCATCGCCTCCACCACTTCCTGGCTGACGGCGCCGACTTTGGCGAACAGCGCCTCTGGCACCCCCAGTTGCCGGGTCTTCTGCCGATTGGAGTAGGTGACATAGCCCGCTTCAAACCAGGCCGAACTGCCCGGAATCCGCGTGATCGCTTCGGCGATACCGCCGCCGGTGCAGGACTCTGCGGTGGTGACGTGGGCATTGAGCACCTGCAAGCGGCGCCCCAGTTCAGCGGCCAGTTGAGTGATTTCCTTCACGGTCGTCTCCAGAAGTAGGCGGGGATTTGCCTACCCTACAGGAGCAATTCCCACACGCAAGCGACAGACTGGATCAAGATGCTAACGCCCGACGGCGCGCACGTACGCCTGGCAGGCAAGCTAAGAAACGCCTAACAACACCTTGGCCCGTGTCCATAGTTGCAGACGGTCCTCCAGCCCGTTCAGCCCGCCATTGATGCGCCGGGTGATGGTGATGAACTGGTCTTTGTCGGCGAGTTCGTTCAAACCGTTGCTCTGCCAGAACCACGCCGCGGATTCACATGCCCATTGCGGCTGCTCCAACAGCTCGGGCTGGCGCAACAGCCGATCGTCGCCAAACAGCGCCTGGCTGCAGGCCAGATAATTGCGCCGCCCGGTAATCTGGATCAGCCCCCGGCCCCGATACTGCTGGCCGTCGCCGTCCGCCTCGGGGGTGTTGCCCAGGCGTGCGGCCAAGGTGCCGGTGTCGTATTTGCTGAGGTATTGAGCGCTGCCCAACTCGCGCACGTAGCGCAGTTCGCCGGACTCGTGACCGACCTGGGCGAGGAAGGCGGCAACGCGTTTGGCCGTGTTAATCGCGTAACGCGCAAACGCTGCATTCAAGGGGGCTAAAAAAACGCCCGCGCTAAGGCGGGCTCCCGGCATCACACCCAGCAGTTGAGGGAGTGTTATCAGCATTGGCTCTACTCTGGAAAATTATCTATTTCGACAACCCGCTCGCCGTGATCGAACTGCGGTATCCCGTGGCTGGATCGCCAACATGCACCACTTGTTTTATCGACCAGCGCCCCTGCATATAAGACGGCCAGCTCTCATCCAGCACTAACAGACCTTCGGCGGCCAACAATGGATTGCCTGGGCAATCGATCAGCAATTGCAGCTTTTCACGCCCCACACGACGCAGCTCGCCTTCGGCCACGGCGCGGGCCTCGGCTTCGTTCTGGTAGCGTTGGCGCAAGGTTTTGAACGGCGCATTGCCGACTTGAACCACGCGCTGCTTGCCGGCGGCGGCATCCCACCAGCTGGCGCGGCAACCTTCGTATTTTGCGCGGGACTTTTCGTCGAGTTTGGCGGTGATGAAGCTCTGCTCACCGGGGCGGTTGTCCTGGGTGACAGACAGCTTCACGTCCGGCAGTAGCTGGCCGGAGAGCGAATTGACCCGACCGGCTTCGGCCAACACATACAGTTCGTTAATCGGTTTGGTGACTGCACGGTAGAGCCTGGCCAGACGCGAAATAAACGCCATGTCGCTTTCGTTGGACTGGTCGATATGCGCGATGGCAATGCCCTCCAGGGCCGGCGCCACACGCGGTGAATAGCCGTGACGGCTGACCAGCTGGCGAAACAGTGCGCCGAGCGTGGTCGGCCCGTAACTGGCTGACCGACGCTGGCGATAGCCGCTTGCGTCCGCAACGCTGAAGGGCGCGGCAGTGGCCACGACCATCAAGCGCATGGGAAACAGCACTGGCGTACGTTGGCTGACGACAAACTCGCCCTTTTCCACCAAGCCTGATTCCACATAACCGACACGCAGGCCGATCTTGCCGTTCAGGCTGGGCAAACCCTCGAGCCCTTCGATATTGAGCGTCAGCTCCAGCCGGTCAGCCTCAATGCCCGCAGCGTCGGTGTGGCTCCAGTGCATCAGGCGTTGATTGAGCAGCGCCGCGTTGGCGCCATAAAACTCCACGATCGGGGTAAATCCCTGTGCCATGCAGCCTCCTTAATCCCAGGCCAGAATGGGTCGCACGGCAGCGGGCCGCGCTTGCATTTCCGGCACGATCACCCACACACCCGCCGGCAGCACCGGGCCATATTCGGCAAGCAAAGGGTTGTGGCGCCACAGGGTCTCTTCCGCCGCGTCATCACATCGGCCCAACTCGCGATAGAGCAGCAGGTTGACCGAATCACCGGCAATACTTCGCACTCTACGCATTGACGAATTCCTCCAGTTCAAGGGTCCAGGCCATGACCATGGCGGTACCGTCATCGATCACATTGCTCTGGGTTTCGACCACCGAATTGATCCGCCACAGGCCCCAGTTGCGGCCGACGCCATCAACCAGGGGCAGCGGCGCCCGCGCATTTTGCAGTGCACGCAATTCGTCCAGGCGTTGCATGCCCACGGCGTACATCGCCGTGCCGCTGAACGTGAGCTTTTCCAGCTTCTGACCGCTCTGGCGCGACTGAGGCTTGCTGGCAATAATCGTCAAATCACTCCAGCCGCCGTCGTTGGTACGCACCAGCGACGAATAGGCAAAGCCTCGAGACAGGCCAAAGATAAAGTTGCCGAGGACCATTTGCTGTCGCATCAATCACCTCCTGAAGGATCGGCCAGTGCCACGTTGCGCCGGATACCGAGGGCGTCAGTGACCATCGGCATGCACTGGAATTGCAGGGCCTGGATCACTTGGTTGACGACCTGCTGGGCATCGGCGGGGTTGACCCCGGTGATCTGGATGCTCGGGGCGAGGGTGACTTGCACGCTGTCCGCGCGCGCACTATTAAGTTCTTTGCTCACCGCAGTCGGCGCAGGCAAGCGATCACTTTGGCCGAACACTTTATCGCCCAGCCAACTGCCCGCCTCACTGCCGAGCAAACCGCCGATTGCGCCACCGACAGCGGTGCCGACGCCGGGAAAGATCAGCGTGCCGATCGCGGCGCCAGCAGAGGCTCCAGCCCAGGCGCCACCGGCGGTGGTGAGGCCGGCACCGACGGCTTTGGCGTCTCCGTTGCGTATGCCCTGGGCCACCTCCATGGCGGTGTCGACATACTTCAAAGGGCCCAGGCGGCGGGCGGCGGACGATTCAAGTTTGCTCATCGTGCCCAATAAGCCGATGGTGGGCAGTGTCAACGAGCTGGGTGACGAAGAAAGCCTGTGAACAAATCCTCGATCCAATGCCTGGATCAAACTTGGCGCGTTGTTTGGAGTACTTGGCGACCGGCCGCTCAGACTCGCTGCAGGCGGCTGTAAACCTTGACGGCCCCCAATCGACGAGCCACTCAATGGCTTGATGGCCCAATCGAACAGACTACGGGCAACACCGGCGAAGCGACCGGTTTTTTTAGCTGGTTTTTTTGATGTGCTCTGCGAACTTGTAGACTTCGGCGCAGAGGAAGTTTTTTTCCCGCCCCCGCCTCCCGGGCCAAAACGGTCACGCCCTCGTGGAATCTCGACCTCAGCCGGGCAGCAGCAACTCTTGCTATTGCCACCGCCCTTGTCTTTATCAAAGCCGCCTTCGCGGAACAACTTGCCGATTACGGGTATTTTGCCAAGCGTCACATCGACCGCGTTGGCAGCAACTCGGGTTTTGATGGTTTCTCCCAACTCGGAAACAAAGCCGGAAACCATCGGCGCGATCACGGCCTCAGCCGTTTTGATCGCTTCGGCGGCCAGCGGTGAGTCTTTGGCCAAATCGTTGGTACCGTCCATCACCGCGGTTTTGGTTTTCAGCCAGGTTTCTTCCAAGAAGATCGGCGTAGGCTCGAACGTTTTGGAGAGGCGCTTCTCACTTTCAGTGGATACCTCCCGAAGCACCGTTACCGACTTCTGCGAAGTCGCCTTTGTGTCGAACGAAAGGTTGGCATTCGAGTTTCGAAGGGCTGTTACCGGGTCGAGAGGTTGCGCGGCACCCACCGTCATGGCTTCCCGAGTAATGCGTCGATCTTCAGACTGAGTCGATTTGAACTCAGCCACCTTCGTCGTCTCGCTGTTCGCCTGCGTTTTCAACGGCTGCGCATCAGCCGCCTTCAGCAACGATAAAGAGGTGCCAAGTGAATCCACACTTTCGCGCAATCCGCCCAGCGACTGGGCAAGTTCACCCAACTTCAAATCTGTATTGGCGAGCGCCAACACCATCCCGGATAGCGGCGCCAGCACCGCTGTACCCTCGGGACTTTCAGGTCCCAGAGCACCTGGACTAATATCATCGGCATCACTTGCGCCGTCTGCGCCTGCGAAGATGTCACGGCCATCCTTGACCATGGCATTCGCCAGCGAATACTTGTTTTGCATCCCGCTTACTCCTGTTTGACGCCAAGGCGAGAGATCGCAATGTCGTAGCGGCGCAATGCTTTTCCGGCGTCCCAGTCGAGGATTTCCGCCTCATTGACCGAGTAAATCAGCGGCACTACATCGAGGATTACTTCGATGTCGCGCTCCGAAAGAAGTCCGCCGGTTGATTTAAAAAATCGTCGATGCGCTCCTGCAGTTGCGTCCAGTCGGGCACGGTCAGGCCGGCCAGGTCGGGAAGCATCAAGCCACTGCAGTGCGCGGTGATGAACTCGGCGCGTTCTTTGTTGGTGGCGAGTTTTTTCATCACCTTGGTGGCGCGCAGGGCGGGCATTTCCAGGGGCAGTTCGGTCAGGGTGCGACCGGCTGCGTCGAGGGGCAAAAGTAGTTGGACCGGTTGGTCGTGGGACGCTTCTTCGTGCGCATCCAGGAAGAACGACGCAGGGCGTGTCGACATTTCGTGTACGTACTGAGCGATGCTCACGTAGTCCGGGCGCTTGAGCTGGTCGAGCTCTTTTTCCGACAGGCCGGTGGCGAGTTTCGCCAGTTCAAAAAACTGGTCATCCTCGTCATCACCGGCCCGGGCCAGCGCGGCTTTCTGCGCGGCGTAGAACAGCGGTTTGAGTTGAATTTGCTGGATCGTCGCGCCAGTATCGGCGGTGATCGGGGACAGCAGAATATGCAGCGGTGGCATCCAGGCCATGGGGCAATTCCTTGTTGAACGTTGTTGAAAAGCAGCGCAGATCTAAAGCTGAGCGCGGTCAATGTGGGAGCTGGCTTGCCTGCGATGGCATCACCTGGGTACACCAGGCACACCGAGTCGCCTGCATCGCGGGCAAGCCCGGCTCCCACATGACTGTGCCCACTTCAAACCACGGTCGTCCTTACGGCATCAGCACCGCGCGGCGGGCGTCGCCGAGAATGTCGACACCGTTGAGCACGAACTTCTGGGTGCGCACGTCGATGTCGATTACCGGAATGCCGTTTTCCAGGCGGTTGTAGGTGCGGCAGGACAGCACGAGGGTGGTGGTGGCCTTCTCGCCCATTTTCAGCTTCGCCTCCTCCAGGGATTTGAGCTTGCCGCCGACCGTGTGGTAAGTGAAGTAGGTTTTGCCGTCCTGATCCTGACCGGCTTCACGCACGTTCAGCAGAATGTCGTCACCCAAGCGCACGCCCAGGGCCAACATGATTTCCGGGCCGGCACCTTGCAGCACCAGGGTTGCGCCGAGTACCTGGCCACTCTTGGCCATTTCTTCGGCGATGAAGCGCCCACCAGACATGGGTTCCATGTCGAACTCGATCTTCGGCGGAGTGAACTCCTCCACGGTCGCGGACAACGGCAGGCCTTGAAGGGTGGCCGCAATGGCCTGTCTTACACGGTTGGTAAACATTAGAGAACGTCCTCCAGGAACTGCTCGATGATTTCATCGCGGGCATTGAGTTGATAAATCATGTGTTCGTTCGGCGCGTAGCGGCCGTAGTCGATGACGATGAACCAGGTGCCGTTCTTGTACTTCTCGACACTGTTGAGTTCCGGGTGCAGGTACACGCTGCCGCCAGGAATGGTTTCGTCGGCGACCAGGGTTTGCAGCCAGTCGTTGATGCGCTTGACCTCCTGGTCCATGAAGGACTTGGTGAGGTTCTTGGCCATGGCTTTCTGGCCGGCCTTGACCAGCTTGCGGCTGATGGCATCTTCCAGGCCGACGTAGCTGATGAACTTGCCGGTGATGGAGCGGTTACCCAGCAGCGAAAAGCCGCCGAGAATGGTGCGGGCGTAGTAGCTCACGCCGTAGCGGTTGAGCAGGTCGCCTTCGGTGGAGGTGTCGAGGATGTTGTACTCAACCACACGGGAAACGTCCTCGGCGAACGTCACCTGGTTGCCTGGGCTTTCCCACTGCTTGACCTTGGCCAACGCGGCGATGGCCAACGAGGATGGCGACAGGAACACGTTTTTCTTCGCCGCCTTGGAATACACCGACGGCATGTTGTGCACCACCAGGCAACGGTCAAAACCGAGGTCGGCACCGCCCAGCTCGCCGCTGTAGGTCACTTGGTCGGCGACCGAAACGTCCTTGCCATCCAGCACCACACGGGCCTTGATGCGCTTGCCGAAAGAGGCGAACTCACCGGCCACGGCCTTGGTGCCGGTGAAGCCGGGAGCGCCGATGATGGTCAGGTCTTCCGGCACGCTGCTCAAGGCAGCCAGGCCCAGCTTGCGGCCGGTGGTCGGCTCATTGCCGCCGATCACATTGTTGATGGTGTCAGCCGGGGTTGCGCCCTCCTCCACGATCACCACGTAGACCGGCACCTTCACCACTTTGAGGATCTGGTACACCGCCTGAAACAGCGTGCCCGCCTCGGCGCCGGTGGGGTCCAGCAGCGCCTGGGTGGTGAAGCTGTTGATACGGAACGGCGCGTTTTTCGGAATCGACGCATGGGCATTCGGCGCAGTGCCGACCAGCCCGATGACGTTGTCGCCAAGGCCACCCATGGCCTCGGGGGATTCGGTGGCATTCACGGTGATGCCGTTGTGCTCGAAGTTAAGAACCTCAGCCATGGTTAGTCAGCCTTCTTGGGGGTGGAGTTAAGGACGCTGGTCAGTTCCAGGCGACCAGCGGTGCGTAGCGCGGATGCTTCGACGTCGAGCAGTTCCAGCTCCTCGCCGGCGGTGGACCAATGGCCACCTCCGATGGGGAATGGGATGAGGACGGTGTAGGTTTGGCGGTTGGCCATATGTAAATTTCTCCAGATGCAAAAATGCCCCTTAAGCAGGGAATTCATTGGGCGAAAAAAAACCGCTTTCGCGGTCATGTCAGTTCTTAGACTGGCGCTACAGGCCAATTGATTAAGGCCGGAAAACCTTCCTGGTTATCGATGCGGTTCAATTCGATTCGATATAGCTTCCAGGCTTGCAGCCGTGCGCCCTCGTCATCGGTTGCCTTTCCCAAGTCTTGTGCATCCAACAGGGGGGCGATACGTATCGCCGCGATTTGCAACAGTTCGTCTCGACGCTGCATGGCTTCGTTACTCACCAGTCGTGCCATAACCTCAGCTGCATCTTCAGCCGACAAACCCATCCCTTCCAGACTCTCTGCATCTGGATTGACGTATATCGAGCCCTTGTAATTCACTGTTCTCACTTAAATGCTCCTTATGCGGAAATAGTCGTATAGGCTTGACGGGCCGTGTAGGAACCTGGCGCCAAGGTAAGCAAACTATCAAGTGTCGCCCCAGTGCCGAAACCAACAATAGACACCGTGCTGATATCAACCATTTTGGGCACACCAACATTGACGATTGTCGTCTGGGCTCCGCCTTTGGTAATGGTCGTTTGCGCGAGACTTAGCTGAATAAACCCGTAGTACGTGCTGAACAGTGGAACGTCCTGAACCACGACCTCACATTTATGAAAGAACAACTTAAAACTGACACTTTCGCCCACCCCTCCATCGCGAGAAAACAAGCCGCCATAATCAGGACCATATTGTGAAACGCCATTCGCCAGGCCGGTTTCTATTCGGCAGTCGGTGAACTTAATCGACATTTCCGTAATAGCGGAGAAGCCACCACATACGTAGACATTCGATTCAGAAAAGCGCACCAACGCGCCTCGAACGATTGGTTTAGAAGCCTCTGTACCATACGGAATGAATAGAAGCGACATATTGTCAACATTGGTTCCGCCCAAGCCACGACCTACCTCATAGACCTTTCCACGACGCAGAAAAATAGTTGCGGAGCCGCACAACATGACCCTGCCAACCGCAGCAGCGATGGTCTTAAGTGGCTTATCTTGCGTAAGCCCGCTATTAGTGTCCAGGCCACTGGAGGAGTCCACATACAGGACCTTGTTAACTTCAGCTCGTACAGCCGCTGGCACCTGCTCAGTTGCCGTTATTACTTTCTGGTCGATCAGTGATATCTTTTTAGTTACTGTATCCGTTAGTGCATTGCACGCCGACACCAAACCGGCGATTACCGTTTCCAAACTCATCTTTTACGCTCCTTGTAAAACGTCGTTTTTCCCAACACCCAAAGACATTGGCTATTTGACTTCCATGCTCATGACCCGCAACAACACCCCCACATGCCGCGCCATGTTGTCGACACTCGCCGCGGCAAGCTGCGCAAACTCCTCAGTCATCAAGACATTGAGGTTTTCATTGCCCACTACCACCGTCAGACTGTCCGACGGCAAAGGCGAAATATCTAACGTAAATCGTTGAAGCACTCGAGCCGCCGCCGCTTTATACGTCAGCAACTTCCCCGCCACGGAATACACCGCCAGCAACGTCCCACTGGCGAGATAAAAACCAAATTCGCCAATTTCATACTCAGCCTCGCCATCGAACAGCGCAGCCATCCTGAGTTGCCGGTCGCCCAAATCCTCATAATCCACAATGGCGACCCGTTGGCGCTCATCACGCAGGGCCACTTCTGTGCCATCGGGGTTGTAGCGGCCGGTGCCAGCACCAACGTGGGTGATTTCGCCTTTCAAGCCCTGGTTCTTTGCCTGCAGTACTTCATCCAAACCTTTGGAGGTGAAGCGCACCAGGCGCGTAATGTCATCTGTCATGGCTGCGCCCTGAGGTCGTAGTCGTTAATGGTGTAGTGCCGGGCAACACCGGCACTGTTAAATCGCGCAATCAAGCCCAGCTCAGGCAGTGCGCCGTGCAGGCAAAGCTCGCCATCGCTTAGCGGTGCATGTAGCACCTGAGTGAACGCAAGCCCGCCGTCCGTTTCATGCACGATGGTGATGGTCGCCTGGTCCCGCTCGCTTTTCGCCGCATCGATACGCCGAATCAATCGGTTGTGGTCGCCGCTGGACCAACTGCGCCCGATGATGGCCTGCACATCGAAGGTGTAAGGCAGCCCCAACGGTCGCTGTTGATACCAGGCGCTGATGTTTGGGGTGAACCCCAGCGATTCCACTGCATGATTCAAAGCCTTGGGCGTGCCCGCCTGGCGTTGGATCTGCCAGGACAAGGCCACGGTCAGCCGCTTTTCCGCCTCGCTGGCTTGCGCATCCCACTCGCTGACGCCACGATCGGCGGCCAGATAAGGAAGAAACTCAACGGGGGTTTGCAGCGGATTCATCAACGCCGGAAACGGCGGCATCACGCGGTCCAATAACTTGCCAAAACCCAAATCCAAAGCCTTTTCCAGCGGTGAGCTGTTGGCCGGCAACAAACTCGCTTTAGGCTCACTCATAGCGTATGCACCTCCACTTCAACCCCCGTGCAATAAGGCGCCTGGAACGCGGTGCAGATGATCGGCGCGAGTGGCTCAAGGATCTGCAATTGCGCAGCCCCTGCACTGTGAATCGCATAGTCAATCCAACTCGGATCAACCCGCCCTTCCAGGCGATGACAGGACTCTGCGTAGTCCTGAAGCAGCTTCTGCGCGGCGACTTGCGTCAGCCCCGAATCCGGGCCGGCGTTGATCTTTGCGACCACTCGGATTTTGTAAGGCAAAATTTGCGCGCCTTGTACGCTGACCAGGTCAGTCTCCGGTCGTACATCCGGCCGTGCGAAATGGCGACGTACACCGTCAAGCAAATCGGCGGACGGTGTGCCGTTCCCTTCCCTTGAAAGCACAGTCACCATCACTTCGCCGGGCGCGGTTCGACGCCCATTGCCGTCCTTGACCTGCGCCGCATAGCCATCCGGGTCAAAGGTGTAGCTGACGGTTACCACGCCGGGCGTGGCGCTTTGCACTTTCACCGACGGCCGCTCGCCTAGAGTGAAAACCTCACGCCGATACTGCATCCGCGAACCTGCGGCAGGGGCATGTGGCGCCAGGTAATAACGCAGGCGAGCGTCGTCATCGCTTTCCAACGTCGGCGGTACGGGTGGAAACGCAGCCGGGTCGCCGGGGTCGAGTACTTGGCGCTCCAGGCCCATATCGGCCAGGCGGGCATCCAGGTTGCTGCCGGTGGCCCACCACGCCAGCATCTGCTTGATGCGGGCGTTGTATTTGCGTTCATGGGTTTGCAGCCGCACGCAAAAGGCTTCCAGGGCCAGGGTCAGCAACTCGCTTTCGTTGTCGAGGCTGACCTTGAGTTTGGCCGCGCTTTGCGGCGCGCGGGTGGCGACGTAATCGACCACGAACGCCTTGAATTCCGCCAGCAACGGCTCGAACTCATCCACCGTAATAATGGCCGGTTCGGCCAGTTGGTTCTGGCCGGGGATCAGCATGCTCATGTCACGACCTCGAAGGTTTGTTGGCGGTTTTTCCAGGTGCCGGCAAAACGCAGCAACAGGCCGGCGCCTTGGCGGGTGGCGACGATGACCTGGGGTTGAAAGTCGGCGATGCCGTTCTGGGTGTTGTAGAACGCTTGCGCGGCGTGGCTTTGGGCGAGGATCAGCAGGTCGTCGCCGAGGTTCTGGCCGAGCAATTGCGGGATCAGCGAGCCGTACAGCGGGCGTTTCTGGCGGGTGCCTACGGGGGTGGTCAGCGCTCGGGTGGCGCGCTGCACGAATTGCAGCCAGTCATCGACGGCTGCCCCGGTGTTCCTGTCGATTCCGATCATGGGATGTCCTTATCAGGGGCTGATGACGCGTCCTTGGTGGTCCACCACCGGGCCGCTGAAGTGCGCGCCGCCGGCGTCCAGCAACAGGCGGGTGCCACCGATTTGCAGGGTGATGCTCTGGGCATTGATCGTCAGGCTGGCGGCTCCGACCTTGACGTCGACCTGTTCGCGGGAGCCGCTGAAGGTGGTGGGGCCGTTGACCCAGTTGAAGGTGTGGCTGGCGTCGTCGTAGTCGCTTTGGGTGCCGTCCTGGTGGCGGCGTCGGGTCAGCGAGGCAACACTGGAAACCGGCGGAAACAGACTACTGTTAAGACCGAACAAGGCCACAGACTGCGCGCCACCTTCTCCGCCGCCGTAGTTGAGCAACAGGCATTGCTCGCCCACCGATGGGATGCGGGTTTCGCTTTGCGCGCCCGCGCTGGGGTTGAAAAAACGGATCGATGGCGAGAGCAGGTCACCGTGACTGACCTTGCAGGTATTGCTGGCGGCATCGACTGCCTGGCAGGTGCCAATCCGACAGAAACTTTCAGCGCGTCGATACAGGTCTTCGAGCTGGGTTTCCATCTCCGCCAACCGCTCGATGATCGGCCCCAGTTGCATGCGTAACAGCGCGTCGAACATGGGCTACTCCGCCAGTGGTTTGTATTGATCGGGGTCGTTGATGTTCGACACTTCCCAGGTGCGGGCAAACAGCGGTTGGCCTGTGGGATCGTTGAGCAGCACCGGTCCGAGATAAAGGGTTTGCGTGAAGGAAACGGTCCAGGTGTCGTAGTCCGTTTCTGCGGTGGCACGCAGTGAGGGAGCCGCAACGATAGAGGTCGGCAAATCACACTGAGCCCGTGGCAGGTTCCAGCGGTTATCCAGCACCAGGTCCATGAGTTGGCTGGCCAGGTCGCAGGCATCGAACGGCAATGCACCCGGCGCGACCATGGCCTTGAGCGAAATCGACAAGGCGTGAGCTTTACGGCCCTCACGAGAGCGAATGCCCGGGCCGTTGCCCTCGACCGTGATCAGCACGCCGGTTTTATCCCCGGTGCCTTGAAAGTCCTGATGATTACCGACCTTCAAGTCCGGGAAGGCGGCGTGCAATGCGTCGCCAATGGCTTGGGGCAATTGGGAGGGTTTTTCGATAAGGTCCATTTTGATCAGCGTCCTTGCAACGGTTATTGCGGGTCCTGGCCGGAGCCCTGGTTAACGCCGATACGCTTGGCGGCCCAGCGTTCATAGAGGCCGATGGCCACGTCGGCGCCGGCCATGGCGGTCAGGCAACCAATGGCGCCGGCCGTCCAGATCGACATACCGGCGGCGTAGCACAGCATCAGGGCAGAAACCCCACACACCATGCACGCTCCGGACCGCAGGGCCAGGCGCCGAATCAGCGACCAACCACGGGCGCCCTCCTTGTCGGCGCGCCACATTTCGCCGGATACACCGCCGATCAGCGCCAGTACGATCACCAGCCAGATAGGCATTTCCGCTAACGCTTGCTGCTCGTTTGTCATGTCACGCCTCCTGGCTGAGCATTACCGGCGACGGGCCGGTGTTTGGGTAAATCCATTTATAGGTAGGCATTCCAAAAAGCCCGGTGGCCCGGGCTTTTCAGTAATGCGGTCCAGATTCGAACGTTCGGCGCTACTGGCGCGGTACGGTTCTTTCCTAAGATGTTTTTCCGACCACGATCCCTGTCTGCCGGATAACTGCTTCTGGTGCTTTACGCTGCACACCCGGGTCAGTTGCCAACCCTCTGAACCGTTAAGGCCGGTTCATCGCTGCCTGTTTTCTTGAAGCGGTACAACTAAAGAGCGTCGGCATCCTTGCCGGTGTTGCCTGGCTTCCCTGCCATCGCTTCGATGGCGTCCTTGCCGATGTTGCGTGCCTTCCTTGTCTTCCTTGGCAGCATCCTTGCCGCCTCCACCAGGCCTTGTTGGCTGGCTTGAGATGAAGAATATGCATGTATGCATATACAGTCAATGCACAAATGCATTTATTTTCCGCAATGAAATGCACGAGTGCATTTTCGGCCTTGTGGGCTAAGGATTTGGCGGTTTTCTACAGGCGAAAAAAAGCCCGCGCACTGGCGGGCTTTGTCTTACGTAAGGTGGTTAACGGGCGTACATGCCCCACCAGAACACATGACCGAGGATGCTGATCTGCTCATCCTGGATATCCTGGAAGCTGTAGTCCTCGTCAGGGTGCTCATCGCGATTGAAACTGCGCAGGCGAATCCCGGAAGGCAGGCGATAGAGCTGTTTCACCCGCAGTTGGCCGTTGTGGTTGATGGCATACAAGTCGCCATCGACGATATCGCCAATGCCACTCTTGCCTGCGTTCACCCCGACCGTCGCGCCGTCTCGCAGCACCGGCAACATACTGTTGCCGCGCACCGTTACACACTTGGCCTGGTCAAACTGCACACCGTTATGCCGCAGGCTGCGCTTGCCGAAACGCAAGCTGGCCTTCTCGCTTTCCTCGATGACGAATCTTCCTGATCCAGCAGCCAATTCAACCTCACGCAGAAAGGGGATCGACACCTCGTCATCATTAACGGGCGTGTCGTCATCCCACAGGCTTATATCCCTGAGTTCCGAATGCATCGGGTCGCGCCCGTCATCCCGCAAAGCCCCCACCGCCGCGCGCCCGCGCAAGTGGTCGGTGCTGACACGGAAGTACTCGGCGATGCGCGAGATATGCTTGTCCGACGGATCAACGATCTTGCCGCTGAGGATCCGCGAGAGTGTGGATTGAGGCACGCCAGTACGCCGGTGAAGCTCCGTGGGGGAGATCCGGTCGCGGTCTAGGAGTTCTCTTAAGACGGTTGAAACGTTGCGTTTTTGCATAAGGGGGATGATGACGGGGGATTTTGGGGTTGGCAAATGCTAATTTGCATAAATTATGCAAATTCGGGAAGCGTTAGGCGACACATCAGTAAGCAACGGGGTCTAGGCACTAGTCAATTTCAAAATCTGAGAGGCTGCTATCGACCAGAAGTACTCATTCAATGTGTCTATGAAAACTCAGGTCAATTCACCGGGCGAGTCAAGTGCGTACCAACTCTGGGTCAAGCCAAACGTCTTCAAAATTATTGTCGTCGATGTAAAAACGATAGCCTGGCGGCAAATCAAGATATTCGACAACTTCCGGTAGATAGTCCGTGATGTGGTCTACATGCAGGGGTGAAAAAAAATCGTCAGCCTCAGACCACTCCATACCGCACCACAGATACCAACCGTTCGTACCGTTATCCGGATTAACCCTTAACCCATTTATGGGCTGAAGCCCCAGAGTCCCCAACGCTATTCCGATTTTTGACCCTGATTGTGGTCGATCAGGGGTAACCCCCTGCCATTCACAAATGCTTTGCTCATTCCTTACTCGCACAGCAATTTTCTCCACACATTTGGGTGCCATACAGTTCGCACTCTCATGGCTGGGGTCTACCTGTCACGACTGGGTCGAGTGGGTCAATGTCGGTCAATCATATCAGGCAGAAATCGGCCAGAAGCAGACATTCGGGACCTTCAAAAGGGACGGATTTATCCTTTTTTTGTTCGTTCCTAGGGAGCGAAAGTGTCCCTTCTTAGTACCCTGCCACGGCTTGCGACCGGGCTTGAATTAACGCAAAACGAATTTCCTAGGCTGGTTCAACGCTTACGTACGGAGGAAGCAGATTTACCACGGTGCCAGATTGAGGCTCAATCCAAATTTGCCGCATGTGGGCACCGAGGCCATCGAAACGAAGGACGATATTTCTTCCGTCACTGAGAACGAATTTGTAGTTGCGACCTAGTGTGAAGCTGATCATATGATTTCCTTGTTCAAAAAACGCGAAAACAGCATCTCTTAAGTGTCGTGGCCCGAGTTCATTGAGGCCGGGGCTAGGGCCAACTGAACGCCCCTAGAGTCGTGTGATTTTCTTAACTAGCGCACCTGGTGCTGTCCAGGTCTGGATTTCGCTGGGTTCCCCGTGATCAATGCTGGAAACCAAATAGAGGATGTCCCCTAAAGCATCGTCTACCTTTAACCGCCCTTCGCTGACAGCTATAAGTGCTTCCCTCAAAACAGATTCCATGTTCTCTAGCGTTTCGTCATCAAGCGCAGACTTGCGAACAGTTTCCATATCGATATCTCTGGGCTGAGCACGATCATCGTGCTCATCTACGTCCTTAGCCCCGGATTTTTAGGTCCAGGGCTTGGGCACAGCGGTGCGAAATTTCCTGTTTACCGCTTCAAGTAAATGGCCTTGTTCGCGCTATTGCGGCGCAACCACACGGCGATTTCCAAGCGTTCAACCTCTTTTCGGAAACTTCGGCCAAGCGATTTACGGTCACCACCACTCAGACGATTCCAATCCTCATAACCCAAAACGTCATCGAGTGTAAATTCAGCGTTTTTTTCGATTGCTTCTACCCCACGTATCGCCACGTGAAGGAAGGCACCAAGCGATTTGCTTTCTAAATCAGGGTCATCGAGGGCTTCCCGCAATATGTCGTCAATAGCGACCTCAACCGTTGAGCCGTTCTTTCGAGCTAGAGTGAGTAACGCGAGGAGTAAATCCTCTTTGATCTGGATATTGACTAGCATTTTCGGGGATCCTCATCGAGATTATTTTAAACATGAATATAAATGAGCGTTAAAATGAACGCAACTCATTTCAACAATGAATACTAAAGGATGATCTTTCCCCTGGTCTACCGTATAAAAAAATGGTGACTCAAATACCTAACGAATCGCCGCTTGATCGGCAGTCAAGTTGGGCTTGCCCTGATCAAGACAGGCTTGGCCAAGGTTGGGTGTCACTGTCTCAACATAGCCAGTTGCCACCATCAGCCTGGCCACCACAGAGGAAAAAAGGTGGGGACGTATTTATTTGTAGAATCGACCGGCCGCTCTTGGCCGAAAGCTGCCTTCACCTTTGAGCCACTGACCAGGGGTCTTACATCTTTAGGTGATCATTTCCTGGGCACATCCTCCTGCATGGGTCCGTTGGCAGCTGGCAAAGCAAAGAGAGTCCCCTTTTTCCCAGTTGCACCCACCCCACCACCACGCTACCCTCCCTCCGTCGCTGCCAATTCAGCGACCGGGCCTGATAACCCGGCAAGATGCAGGCGCACCAAGCGCCCCCAAAACCCGATTTGCAGGCGTTTTTTTTCGCCTTTCATTTCGTGCAATGGCGGCTGTGCGTGGGAGACCTTCGGGTCTGCCGGGTTCCTGTATCTCCGGTTTATCAGCCTGCGCACAGCTGCCACCCAATTCGCCTGATAACGAATGTGGTAGCTCTCAATTGATATGGGAGTTTTACCGATGACCGCTACAAATCCGTCTGCGTTAACCACCCTCGGCGTCACCCCCTTCTCCTTCCACTCCGACCAACCTCTATTCCGCGTCAACAGCGGTGTTTCCCTGCACGAAGCCTTGCATCACGCATCCGACCTCCTTCACGTTGCCAAGCAGCTCGCAGAAGATGCGGCGATGACCAAGGAGACGGATCGTTACGCCTGGGCGTCGCATTACTTGCAGGAGATGGTGAAGGCGGTGGTGGATGATGTGGTGAAGGTGTTGGATTCGCCCGGTAACCTTCAGTAACAGCCGGAAGAAAGAAAGGGGCGGCGCATTTAGTTAAATGCACCGCCCTTTTTTGTGTTTTACCTAACCGTTTGCGACCTGCGAAGCCCCGACTTCGCGTGTTAACCTTGCGCCCATCGCAAAAATGCTGGGCCAAGCGCCCAATGCCGATCAGTTAAGCGACCACGACTGGGCACGATGTTGAGCTTTCGAACTTCAGCGATGCAGGGGCTGCGGCCTGCCAGGCTCGACAGCTCCCACATTCGGCCTGCGTCGTTTGGAAACCTGCGCTGCGCAACTGATCGACACTGGACCAAGCGCCCCCTTTGCCCCATCACTTTCAACGAATTTGCCTACTATCCAATGAGTAAAAACACGTCCGATCTGTCTTCCCACACGCCGATGATGCAGCAGTACTGGCGTCTGAAAAACCAGCACCCTGATCAGTTGATGTTCTATCGCATGGGCGACTTCTACGAGATCTTCTATGAAGACGCGAAGAAGGCCGCCAAGTTGCTGGACATCACTTTGACCGCGCGCGGGCAGTCGGCGGGGCAGTCGATTCCAATGTGTGGGATTCCTTACCATTCGTTGGAAGGCTACCTGGTCAAGCTGGTGAAGCTGGGCGAGTCGGTGGTGATTTGTGAGCAGATCGGCGACCCGGCGACCAGCAAGGGGCCGGTTGAACGTCAGGTGGTGCGCATTATTACGCCGGGTACGGTGAGTGATGAGGCGCTGCTGGATGAGCGTCGTGACAACCTGATCGCGGCGGTGTTGGGCGATGAGCGTTTGTTCGGCCTGTCGGTGCTGGATATCACCAGCGGCAATTTCAGTGTGCTGGAGATCAAGGGCTGGGAGAACCTGCTGGCGGAGCTGGAGCGCATTAACCCGGTGGAGTTGTTGATTCCGGATGATTGGCCAAAGGATTTGCCGGCAGAAAAGCGTCGTGGGACCAAGCGTCGTGCGCCGTGGGATTTTGAGCGTGATTCGGCGCTGAAAAGTCTGTGCCAGCAATTCTCGGTGCAAGACCTCAAAGGTTTCGGTTGCGAAAACCTGACCCTGGCCATCGGCGCCGCCGGTTGCTTGCTCGGCTATGCCAAGGAAACCCAGCGCACCGCCCTGCCGCATTTGCGCAGCCTGCGCCATGAACGCCTGGACGATACCGTGGTGCTGGATGGCGCGAGCCGTCGCAACCTGGAGTTGGACACTAACCTGGCCGGTGGCCGCGATAACACGCTGCAATCGGTGGTGGACCGTTGCCAGACTGCCATGGGCAGCCGTTTGCTGACCCGCTGGCTGAACCGCCCGCTGCGCGACTTGACTGTGCTGCAAGCGCGCCAGACGTCTATTACCTGCCTTCTGGATGGCTATCGCTTTGAAACGCTGCAGCCGCAGCTGAAAGAAATCGGCGATATCGAGCGCATCCTGGCGCGCATCGGCCTGCGCAATGCGCGGCCGCGTGACCTGGCGCGCCTGCGCGATGCCTTGAGCGCGCTGCCGCAATTGCAGGCTGCGATGGCCCACCTCGATACGCCGCACCTGCAACAGCTGGCCGTGACCGCCGGTACTTACCCGGACCTCGCGGCGCTGCTGGAAAAAGCCATTATCGACAACCCGCCGGCGATCATCCGTGACGGCGGCGTGCTGAAAACCGGTTACGACACCGAGCTGGATGAGCTGCAATCCCTGAGCGAAAACGCCGGGCAGTTCTTGATTGATCTGGAAGCCCGCGAAAAGGCCCGCACCGGCCTAGCCAACTTGAAGGTCGGTTACAACCGCGTGCACGGCTACTTTATTGAGTTGCCGAGCAAGCAGGCCGAGTCGGCGCCGATCGACTATCAGCGTCGTCAAACCCTTAAAGGTGCCGAGCGTTTCATCACGCCGGAGCTGAAAGAGTTTGAAGACAAGGCGCTGTCGGCCAAGAGCCGCGCTCTGGCGCGCGAGAAAATGCTTTATGAAGCGCTGCTCGAAGACTTGATCAGCCGCTTGGCGCCGTTGCAGGACACCGCCGCCGCCCTGGCGGAACTGGATGTGTTGAGCAACCTGGCCGAGCGCGCGCTGAACCTTGATTTGAACTGCCCGCGGTTTGTCAGCGAGCCGTGCATGCGCATCGTGCAAGGCCGTCACCCGGTGGTGGAGCAGGTGTTGACCACGCCGTTCGTCGCCAATGACCTGTCGCTGGATGACGACACCCGCATGCTGGTGATCACCGGTCCGAACATGGGCGGTAAATCCACCTACATGCGCCAGACCGCCTTGATCGTGTTGCTGGCGCATATCGGCAGCTTTGTGCCGGCGGCCAGTTGCGAGTTGTCGCTGGTGGACCGCATTTTCACGCGGATCGGTTCCAGCGATGACCTGGCCGGTGGCCGTTCGACCTTTATGGTGGAAATGAGCGAAACCGCCAACATCCTGCACAACGCCACCGAGCGCAGCCTGGTGCTGATGGACGAAGTCGGTCGCGGCACCAGCACCTTCGACGGTTTGTCGCTGGCATGGGCGGCGGCCGAGCGTTTGGCGCATTTGCGTGCCTATACGCTGTTCGCCACGCACTATTTCGAGCTGACCGTACTGCCGGAAAGCGAGCCGCTGGTGGCCAACGTGCACCTCAATGCCACCGAGCACAACGAGCGCATTGTGTTCCTGCACCACGTGCTGCCGGGGCCGGCCAGCCAGAGTTACGGCCTGGCCGTGGCGCAGCTGGCGGGTGTGCCGAGCGAGGTCATCACCCGTGCCCGCGAGCATTTGAGCCGCCTGGAAGAAACCGCGCTGCCCCACGATATTCCCGTGGCCAGCCCGGCCAAAGCCAGCAGCAAACCCGCCGCGCCGCACCAGAGCGACATGTTCGCCAGCCTGCCGCATCCGGTGCTGGATGAGCTGGCCAAACTTGATCTGGACGGATTGACGCCGCGAAAAGCGCTAGAAATGTTATATGCACTGCAAGTTCGGATATAACGCAGACGCTTGCAAGCTGGTAGACTCTCGCGCGGTTTGGGATGCTGCAGGCTTTTAGCCTGGCCTGCAGACTATCGCTCCCGAACCTCGCGAGCCCTGCCACAAAGGGTTTCGCTGCCGCCGCCTGAGGAGAAAATTAGAAATGACCTTCGTCGTTACCGACAACTGCATCAAGTGCAAGTACACCGACTGCGTCGAAGTGTGTCCGGTGGACTGCTTCTACGAAGGCCCGAACTTCCTGGTTATCCACCCGGACGAGTGCATCGACTGCGCCCTGTGTGAACCAGAGTGCCCGGCCGTCGCTATTTTCTCCGAGGACGAAGTCCCGGCAGAGATGCAGGAATTCATTCAGTTGAACGTCGAGCTGGCGGAAATCTGGCCGAACATCACTGAGCGCAAGGATCCGATGCCGGATGCAGCGCAGTGGGATGGCAAGAAAGGCAAGCTTGCAGACCTGGAGCGCTAACAGCGCCGCCGCCCAATAAAAAAGGCCCCTTGCGGGCCTTTTTGCGTTTCTGTGTGGCGGGTTTCACTTTTCTGCAGGCAAAAAAAAGGGGCGGTATGACCCGCCCACATTTTTTCCCTAGTCCCTGTATTCCTTTTCATCGTCCTGATGAATCGCATCCTGCGACGTTCCTTCAACCATCGTTCCTTGATGGCTGTGTCAATCCGTGGACACAGGGCTGATCTTAGAGACTTCCAACGTAAGTTCAACGGGATCCAAGCGGCGGGCTGACAGACTTGAACGCTCAAACAAATATAAATAATTGTTATATTTCAACAGGATAGAAAATACTCTCGTCAATTCGAGACGTCCCGCCCCGGCAAAAAACCCAAACACTTACGGAAAAGTAAGCGAATGCTTACACGCGCAATTGTGTAAAAGCGCAGTAACACCTTGTTGACCTATTCGCAGGCAAGAAAAAGCCCCGACCCAGTCGAGGCTTGTTTTCCTTCAGGCGGATCAGTCGTCGCTGACCGTAATCGTCGGCATTGCCGGCGCAGCCGCTTCTTGAAGGACGATACGCGCGCCCACATGCCGCGCCAGCTCCTGGTAAATCAGAGCGATCTGCCCATCGGGCTCGGCGGCCACGGTGGGTTTGCCGCCGTCAGCCTGCTCGCGAATCTCCATCGCCAGTGGCAACGAGGCCAGCACTTCAACGCCGTATTGGGTGGCCAGCTTCGCACCGCCGCCTTCGCCAAACAGGTGCTCGGCATGCCCGCAGTTGGAGCAGATGTGTACCGCCATGTTTTCCACCACGCCCAGCACCGGGATGTTGACCTTGCGGAACATCTCCACGCCTTTTCGCGCGTCGAGCAGCGCCAGGTCCTGCGGCGTGGTCACGATCACTGAACCGGCCACCGGGACTTTCTGCGCCAGGGTCAGCTGGATATCGCCGGTGCCTGGCGGCATGTCGATCACCAGATAATCCAGGTCGCCCCAGGCGGTCTGGGTGACCAGTTGCAGCAAGGCGCCGGAGACCATCGGCCCGCGCCAGACCATCGGCGTGTTGTCATCGGTGAGGAAGGCCATGGACATGACTTCCACGCCCATCGACTCAATCGGCACGAACCACTTCTGGTCCTTGACCTTCGGCCGGGTGCCTTCGGCGATGCCGAACATCACACCTTGGCTTGGGCCATAAATGTCGGCGTCGAGAATCCCCACGCGCGCACCTTCACGGGCCAGCGCCAGCGCCAGGTTGGCCGCCGTGGTGGATTTACCCACGCCGCCTTTGCCCGACGCCACGGCCACGACGTTCTTGACGTTGGCCAGGCCAGGGATTTGCGCCTGGGCCTTGTGCGCGGCGATCACGCACTGGATGTCGACCTTGGCGGAACCCACGCCGTCGAGACCCTCGATAGCCATTTGCAGCATCTGCGCCCAACCGCTCTTGAACAGACCGGCGGCATAACCCAGCTCCAGCTGGACCGACACCGTGTCGCCCTGGACCTCGATGGCGCGTACACAGCCGGCACTGACCGGGTCCTGGTTCAAATAGGGGTCGGTGTATTGGCGAAGAACGGCTTCCACCGCTGCGCGATTGACGGCGCTCATGGGCTACTCCCGAAAAAAGACTGACTGAAACAGGCGGCTATCCTAACCGTTCCAGCCGCCCAGCGGCATGCTTTCGAAGGTTGGGGGGTGGTTGAAACAGCCTCACGGGGTGAAATAAATTTCCCGGCGCTTTATAGTGGCCGACCTCCGTTTCATCAAGTAGCCGAGCCCCATGTCCGAGCCACGCAAGATCCTCGTCACCAGCGCCCTGCCCTATGCCAATGGTTCTATCCATCTTGGCCATATGCTTGAGTACATCCAGACCGATATGTGGGTGCGCTTCCAGAAGCATCGCGGCAATCAATGCATTTATGTCTGCGCGGACGACGCCCACGGTTCGGCCATCATGTTGCGCGCCGAAAAGGAAGGGATCACTCCGGAACAACTGATCGCCAATGTGCAGGCTGAACACAGCGCCGACTTTGCCGAGTTCCTGGTCGATTTCGACAACTTCCACTCGACCCACTCCGACGAAAACCGCGAGCTGTCGAGCCAGATCTACACGCGCTTGCGCGACGCCGGGCACATTGCCACGCGCTCGATCACGCAGTATTTCGACCCGGAAAAGAAAATGTTCCTGGCCGACCGCTTCATCAAGGGCACCTGCCCGAAATGCGGCACCGAGGACCAGTACGGTGACAACTGCGAGAAGTGCGGCGCCACCTACGCCCCGACTGACCTGAAGAACCCGCGCTCGGCCATTTCCGGCGCCATTCCGGTGCTCAAGGATTCCCAGCACTTCTTCTTCAAGCTCCCGGATTTCCAGCAAATGCTGCAAACCTGGACCCGCAGCGGCACCCTGCAAGACGCCGTGGCCAACAAGATCGCCGAATGGCTGGATGCCGGCTTGCAACAGTGGGACATTTCCCGCGATGCGCCGTACTTCGGCTTCGAGATTCCGGACGAGCCGGGCAAGTATTTCTATGTGTGGCTGGACGCGCCAATCGGCTACATGGCCAGCTTCAAGAACCTGTGCGACCGCACGCCGGAGCTGGATTTCGACGCGTTCTGGGCCAAGGATTCCACCGCCGAGCTGTACCACTTCATCGGCAAGGACATCGTCAACTTCCACGCGCTGTTCTGGCCGGCGATGCTCGAAGGTTCGGGCTACCGCAAGCCAACCGGCATTGCCGTACACGGCTACCTGACGGTCAACGGCCAGAAGATGTCCAAGTCCCGTGGCACCTTTATCAAGGCGCGCACCTACCTGGACCATCTGTCGCCGGAATACCTGCGCTACTACTACGCCTCCAAGCTGGGCCGTGGCGTCGACGACCTCGACCTGAACCTGGAAGACTTCGTACAGAAGGTCAACTCGGACCTGGTCGGCAAAGTCGTCAACATCGCCAGCCGTTGCGCCGGCTTTATCCACAAAGGCAATGCCGGCGTGCTGGTAGCGGAAAACGCCGCACCGGAACTGACCGAAGCCTTCCTGGCCGCTGCGCCGAGCATCGCCGACGCCTATGAAGCCCGCGACTTTGCCCGCGCCATGCGCGAGATCATGGGCCTGGCCGACCGTGCCAACGCCTGGATCGCCGACAAGGCACCGTGGTCGCTGAACAAGCAGGAAGGCAAGCAGGCTGAAGTCCAGGCGATCTGCGCCACGGGCGTCAACCTGTTCCGGCAGTTGGTGATCTTCCTCAAGCCGGTGCTGCCATTGCTGGCGGCTGACGCCGAGGCGTTCCTCAACGTCGCGCCGCTGACCTGGAACGACCACGCCACCTTGCTCAGCAACCATCAATTGAACGAGTTCAAGCCGCTTATGACCCGTATCGACCCGGTCAAGGTGCAGGCGATGACCGACGCTTCGAAAGAAGACCTGGTCGCCAGCCAGACCGACACCGGCGACGCAGCACCGGCCGGCAACGGCGAACTGGACAAGGACCCGATTTCGGCCGAAATCGATTTCGACGCCTTTGCTGCCGTGGACCTGCGTGTCGCGCTGATCGTCAAAGCCGAAGCCGTGGAAGGTGCCGACAAGCTGCTGCGCCTGACCCTGGACCTGGGCGGCGAGCAACGTAACGTGTTCTCCGGCATCAAGAGCGCTTACCCGGACCCGTCCAAGCTCGATGGCCGCCTGACCATGATGATCGCCAACCTCAAGCCACGGAAAATGAAGTTCGGCATCTCTGAAGGCATGGTGATGGCCGCAGGCCCTGGTGGCGAAGAGATCTACCTGTTGAGCCCTGACAGCGGCGCCAAGCCGGGTCAGCGGATCAAGTAAGCCTGTCTGGCTGAGTGGCGCGGGCTTGTTGAAGTGAGTTGGCCTGTTGTAGTGGACGGGCTCGTTGTGGCGAGCGGGCTAGCCCCGCGTTGGGCTGCGAAGCAGCCCCACCAGGACCACCGCGTTTTTACAGGTAGAACGAGGCGCCTGGTCTAGGGCCGCTGCGCGCCCCAACGCGGGGCAAGCCCGCTCGCCACAACAAGCCCGCTCACCACAACAAGCCTGCTTACCGCGACAGGTCCTGTTTGTTTAACCGGCACGCCAATGATCACCCCATGAACCTGATTCAACGTATCGACGCGCTGCTGCCGCAGACCCAATGCGGCAAATGCGGGCACCCGGGCTGCAAGCCTTACGCCGAAGGCATCGCTCAGGGCGAGGCGATCAACAAGTGCCCGCCCGGTGGGCAGGAAACCATCGCAGGCCTTGCGCAGTTGCTGCGCGTGCCGGTGCTAGAACTGGACACCAGCCGGGGTGAAGCCCCCGCCCAAGTCGCCTATATCCGCGAGGCCGAGTGCATCGGCTGCACCAAGTGCATCCAGGCCTGCCCGGTGGATGCGATTGTCGGCGCGGCCAAGTTGATGCACACGGTGATCATCGATGAGTGCACCGGTTGCGACCTGTGCGTCGCGCCATGCCCTGTTGACTGCATCGAAATGCGCCCTGCGACCACCGTGCTGCCGATTGTGGGCGGCCTGGCGGCCAACGATCGCCAGCGCCATGAACGCGGCCTCAAGCGCGACCGCGCACGCCGGCGTTATGAGCAGCGCAACGCACGCTTGCAGCGCGAAGAAGCGCATAAGCTCGCTGAACGCCTGGCGCGGGCCAAACGCTCGGCGCCGATTGCGCCCGTGCTGGCCGATTCCGCCGCGGCCGCCAGGGACGCCGCCGTCAAGAAAGCCAAGATCACGGTCGCCATGAGTCGCGCCCAACTGCACAAATCCCTGAAAGCGTTCGGCCACCCGCCGACCTTTGAGCAGCAGTCGCAGTTGGTTGCCCTGCAGCAGCAGTTCGAAGCGGCGGAGCAGGCGCTTGCGGCGCTGGAAGTCAACAGCCCGCCGCCACCTCCAACCACCAAAGACCCTGAGCTCAAGCGCGCAAAAATCCAGCTGGCCATGCGCCGCGCCGAATTGAAAAAAGCTCAGGACCTGAATGCCGACGAGCAGCAACTGGCAACGCTGAGCGCCGCACTGTCCAACGCCGAACAGGCGCTGCATGACGCCGAGGCGATCAGCGAACAGCCCCGGCCCGACTTGCAGCGCGTGGAAAAACGCCCCGTCGACGCCCAACTGCGTCAGTTGAAAACCGCCCTGGCCTATGCCCGCGCCGATGTCAGCAAGCTGCAACGCCAGTCGGACGTCAGCGCGGATGAACTGAACGCCGCACAACTCAAACTGGACGAAGCGCAGCGCCAAGTCGATGCCCATACCGGCGCTTGAGCCGCAACCGGCGCTGCCGGGCACGGTGACGATGGTTTATCCTGCAACGCTCGGCCCTACGTTGCCCCTCACGCTGACCGCCCGCAAGGAAATGCCTGCCCCATGAACGCCGCAAAACGCCTGGAAATTTTCCGCAGGCTTCACGAAGACAATCCGGAACCCAAAACCGAGCTGGCCTACTCGTCGCCGTTCGAATTGCTGATTGCGGTGATCCTGTCAGCCCAGTCCACGGACGTTGGCGTCAACAAGGCCACGGCCAAACTGTATCCGGTGGCCAATACGCCGCAGGCCATCTATGCCTTGGGCGTGGAGGGGTTGTCGGAATACATCAAGACCATCGGCCTGTACAACAGCAAAGCCAAGAATGTTATCGAGACCTGCCGCCTGCTCGTCGAGTTGCATGGCGGCGAAGTCCCACAGACCCGCGAGGCACTGGAAGCGCTTCCAGGGGTGGGGCGTAAAACCGCGAATGTGGTGCTCAATACCGCGTTCCGGCAACTGACCATGGCGGTGGACACGCATATTTTTCGCGTCAGCAACCGAACCGGCATCGCGCGCGGCAAGAACGTGGTGGAAGTGGAAAAGCAGTTGATGAAGTTCGTGCCCAAGCCGTATTTGCTCGACTCCCATCACTGGCTGATCCTTCACGGACGCTACGTTTGTCAGGCGCGCAAACCGCGCTGCGGCAGTTGCCGCATCGAAGACCTGTGCGAATACAAGGACAAGACGTCAGACGATTGAGGGTTCATTGGTTTTCTCGATCAGTCGATTGAAAAAATCTTTTTTACCCTGTCGTGGTTTATCGTTATAAGGAGCGCCAATGGCAGTCTTAGCCTGGAGTTAACCTTATGAGCACTGGCAAAGAACAACTGGAAGTAGACGACGAGCTCGTTGATGCGGACGACGACGGGGAAGCCCCGGTTGTTGAGGTGGCCAAGACCAATTTGAGCAAACGCCGCACTATCGATAACCTTCTGGAAGAGCGACGCTTGCAAAAACAGCTGGCCGATTACGACTTCGATCTCTGATCGAGCCGCCTTCGACCGGAAGCCTCCCTGACGGAGGCTTTTTTTTGCCGGTTCTACGAGCGCCTGCGGGACGCCCGCCGCCGTTATACCAGGCCGTTGCGTTGGGCCAGCTCAATCAGGTCGACGAGGGAACGCGCATTGAGCTTGAGCAGCAGGCGCGTCTTGTAGGTACTCACGGTCTTGTTGCTGAGGAACATGCCATCAGCAATCTCTTTGTTGGTTTTGCCACGCGCCAGTTGCTGCAACACCATCATTTCGCGCCCCGACAAGCGTTCGACCATGTCCGCCTCACTGGCGTTACCCATGGTGGAGCGCACGGAGTTGAGCGCCTGGTTGGGGAAATAGCTGTAGCCGGAGAGCACCGCCTTGATGGCGCTCAACAACTCAGTCAGGTCCTGCTGCTTGCACACGTAGCCCGCCGCGCCCGCCTGCATGCAGCGCATGGAAAAATGCCCGGGCGCCTGGGACGTCAGCACCAACACCTTCACAGGCGCAGGTTGCTTGGTGGAGGCCAGGCGGCAGATAACCTCCAGGCCATCGAGTTTGGGAATTCCGATATCCAATATAACAATGTCCGGCACATGCTCGCGTGCAAGTTGCAACGCATCGACGCCGTTATCAGTCTCCGCAACGACTTCATAACCATGACGCTCCATGAGCATGCGCACAGCAAGACGAATGACGGGATGATCATCCACGATCAGCACTTTATTCATGAGAAAGTCCAATTTCGCTGTTCGAATTATTTAGAGCAAGCACAATAGCCTAGTCGTTTCCTAGTTGGCATAGCGCTCCCCCCCAAGCAACAGCAAGCAGAGACCCAACCCACAACGATATAGGAATTAACCTACAAAAAAACATTAACCCAGACGCGTCCGATTTTATGCAGACTTTCAGACCTTTCCGTGGGCATACATATCTTGAGTGAAATATCCGCCGTATAAGGGGATCAAGGTAAACGTGCCGCACAAGACTTTCAGGAAATGCCCATTGCGCGGCGCCGTCAGGCGAGTGAACAGGTGAGAAAATTCCGACTCTTTTAGTTCCATTCCACATATTTTCTAACATCCCTAATTCCTACAGAATTTTCTTAGTCTTACATACCATTCGCACTTATATAGTGAATCTTCTGTAAGACATAGTTCCTAGGCAGGTGTTAAAAAATCATTCACCGACGTAAAAAATAAAACTCCAAAACAAAAACACAGTCCATAACTTTTTCACTGACAGACCATAAACATTTACCAAACGCTTTTAAACATCACGCCGTACTTCTGGCTAGTGCCTTGAATATTCAAGCAAAAAAAAATGGCCCCTTAAACAGGGGCCACTTTTTCACAGCGAGGGGATCACTCAGAACAGCTTGCGACCCTTGTTGGCCGCGATGCGCATGCGCAGCGCATTCAACTTGATGAAGCCCGCAGCATCCGCCTGGTTGTAGGCGCCGCCATCTTCTTCGAAGGTGGCGATGTTGGCGTCGAACAGCGACTCATCGGACTTGCGACCGGTGACGATCACATTGCCCTTGTACAGCTTCAGGCGAACCACACCGTTCACGTGGACTTGGGAGGCGTCGATCATCTGTTGCAGCATCAGACGCTCAGGGCTCCACCAGTAGCCGGTGTAGATCAGGCTGGCGTACTTGGGCATCAGCTCGTCTTTGAGGTGAGCGACTTCACGGTCCAGGGTGATGGACTCGATGGCGCGGTGGGCGCGCAACATGATGGTGCCACCTGGGGTTTCGTAGCAGCCACGGGACTTCATGCCCACGTAACGGTTCTCGACGATGTCGAGACGGCCGATACCGTGTTCGCCACCGATACGGTTCAGGGTCGCCAGCACGGTGGCCGGCGTCATCTCAACGCCGTCCAGCGCGACGATGTCGCCGTTGCGGTAGGTCAGTTCCAGGTACTGGGCCTTGTCTGGAGCGTTCTCCGGGGAGACGGTCCATTTCCACATGTCTTCTTCGTGTTCGGTCCAGGTGTCTTCCAGCACGCCGCCTTCATAGGAGATGTGCAGCAGGTTGGCATCCATCGAATACGGGGACTTCTTCTTGCCGTGACGCTCGATTGGGATGGCGTGCTTTTCAGCGTAATCCATCAGCTTTTCGCGCGACAGCAGGTCCCATTCACGCCAAGGAGCAATCACTTTCACGCCTGGCTTGAGCGCGTAGGCACCCAGTTCGAAACGCACCTGGTCGTTACCCTTGCCGGTGGCGCCATGGGAAATGGCGTCGGCGCCGGTTTCGTTGGCGATTTCGATCAGGCGTTTGGCGATCAGCGGACGTGCGATGGAAGTACCCAGCAGGTACTCGCCTTCGTAGACGGTGTTGGCGCGAAACATCGGGTAGACGAAATCGCGGACGAATTCTTCGCGCAGGTCGTCAATGTAGATCTCTTTCACGCCCATGGCTTGCGCCTTGGCACGTGCAGGTTCGACCTCTTCGCCCTGACCCAGGTCAGCGGTGAAGGTCACCACTTCACAGTTATAAGTATCCTGCAGCCACTTGAGGATCACCGAAGTGTCCAGGCCGCCGGAATACGCGAGAACGACCTTGTTTACGTCGGCCATGCCATCACTCCACGGGGTTGTACGGAAAGCCGTCGATTCTACCGACCAAAACCGTGAATTTACAGAGGCGCGACAGCAAATGAAGATAAAGCGACAGATTATGTCGAGCGGGCGACCGATGGTCGCACCTCAGGATGTGTGGGCGGCGTTGCTTGGCGCAGTGGCCTGTGGCGCCGGCTTCTCAGGCACTGCGACGCGTTCGAGCTGAATGTTCACACGCCGATTGCGCGCCCGGTTGGCGGCATTGGTGTTCGGCGCCAGCGGGTAGCTTTCGCCGTGGAAACGCATGGTGATCTGCGATTCCGGGATGCCATTGGCCTTGAAGTAGTCCGTGACCGCCAGCGCCCGACGGCGCGAGACGTCACGGTTGGTGAGGCGGTTGCCACTGTTGTCCGAATGGCCGTTCAACTCGATGTGGTTGACGGTAGGGTCGGCTTTCATGAACGCGAGAATCACGTCCAGCTTCTTCTTCGCCGCTGCGTCCAGCTCGATACCACCGCCTGGGAAGCCGACTTCGGTCTGTTTGACCTGGTCGTAATTCATCGGCAGCAGCTTGGTGGTGCACAGTTGATAGTCGTTGAAGGCCTTGTTGAACTTGACCGGCAACAGGCGAACTTCCGAGTAGCCGCCTTCACGCCCGTAATGCCGCACGGTCGGGCTGCGCCCTTCGAGCAAACCGGTGAACAGCCGCCCGGCCTGGGCCTGGGAGCTGTTGAACAAGACGTCGCCACTGCCGACACGCACGGCGCCAAGGTTGATATCGCCACGGCCCGGCTGCCAGGGTGCGGCGGCCGCCAATAAGGTTGCCGAGCCCGCGCCCAGCGCACCGTTGTAGGCTTTGAGGCGAAATGTAGCCTGCTCGCCGGCCCGGCGCACGAACTCGCCCGAGCCGAAATCGGTGATCGGCTGGGTGAGGCGGCACTCAAACTGGTCGCCTTCCACCTTCCACTCAATATTCTCCAGACGTGTCTGGAACGTGAGGGCCATCGCAGGCAGGCTGGCGAACACACTGAGCAGGGCTAGATAATGCTGGCGCACGGGAGGCTCCACTGGTTTCTACAACACTTCAAAGCGTCATACGTCGTTAAGGCATACCCAGGGATATCGGTAGCGTCCTGCAAAACTTGATAGCGAGTGCCTGCAAGAGTCTTTTCCGGTAGCATTCCCACCAGATTGACCCGCCTGGAATCCCCAATGTCCGACCGCCTGACCCTGCTGCGTCCCGACGACTGGCATATTCATCTTCGCGATGGTGCTGCGTTACCCCAAACTGTGGCCGATGTAGCGCGCACGTTTGGCCGCGCCATCATCATGCCTAACCTGGTGCCTCCGGTGCGTAATGCCGCTGAAGCCGACGCCTATCGCCAGCGCATCCTCGCTGCACGACCGGCCGGCAGCCGCTTCGAACCGCTGATGGTGCTCTACCTCACCGACCGCACCCAGCCTGAAGAAATTCGCGCTGCCAAAGCGACCGGCTTCGTGCACGCCGCCAAGCTCTACCCGGCCGGCGCGACCACCAACTCCGATTCCGGCGTGACCAGTATCGACAAGATCCTGCCGGCCATCGAAGCCATGGCTGAAGTCGGCATGCCGCTGCTGATTCACGGTGAAGTCACCCGTGGCGACGTGGATGTGTTCGATCGCGAGAAGGTCTTCATCGACGAGCACATGCGCCGTGTGGTCGAGCTGTTCCCGACGCTGAAAGTGGTGTTTGAACACATCACCACCGCCGACGCCGTGCAGTTCGTCAGCGAGGCTTCGGCCAACGTGGGCGCGACCATCACCGCGCATCACCTGCTCTACAACCGCAACCACATGCTGGTGGGCGGGATTCGGCCGCACTTCTATTGCCTGCCGATCCTCAAGCGCAACACCCACCAGGTGGCCTTGCTGGATGCCGCCACCAGCGGCAGCCCGAAGTTCTTCCTCGGCACCGACTCCGCACCTCACGCCCAACACGCCAAAGAAGCGGCATGTGGCTGTGCCGGTTGCTACACCGCGTATGCGGCGATCGAGCTGTACGCCGAAGCGTTTGAACAACGCAATGCCCTGGACAAGCTCGAAGGCTTCGCCAGCCTCAATGGCCCGCGTGTCTACGGCCTGCCGGCGAATACCGACCGCATTACCCTGGTCCGTGAAGACTGGACCGCCCCTGCCAGCCTGCCGTTTGGCGAGCTGACCGTTATCCCGCTGCGCGCCGGTGAAACACTGCGCTGGCGCCTGCTGGAGGAAAGCAAGTGAGTGAAGACCATTACGATGACGAACACGAGCACAGTGGTGGCGGTTCCCGTCACCCGATGGCCGAGCGGTTTCGCGGCTATCTGCCGGTTGTCATCGACGTAGAAACCGGTGGTTTCAATTGCGCCACCGACGCCTTGCTGGAAATCGCCGCGACTACCATCGGCATGGACGAGCAGGGTTTTGTGTTCCCGGAACACACTCACTTCTTCCGCGTTGAGCCGTTTGAAGGCGCGAACATTGAAGCAGCGGCCCTGGAGTTCACCGGGATCAAACTGGATCACCCGCTGCGCATGGCAGTGAGTGAAGAAGCGGCGCTGACCGATATCTTCCGCGGTGTGCGCAAGGCGTTAAAAGCCAATGGCTGCAAACGCGCGATCCTGGTCGGGCACAACAGCAGCTTCGACCTGGGCTTCCTGAACGCTGCCGTGGCGCGGCTGGACATGAAACGTAACCCGTTTCACCCGTTCTCCAGCTTCGACACCGCCACCCTCGCAGGCCTGGCGTATGGCCAGACCGTGCTGGCGAAAGCCTGCCAGGCGGCCGGTATCGACTTCGACGGCCGCGAGGCCCACTCGGCTCGCTACGACACCGAGAAAACGGCCGAGCTGTTCTGCGGCATCGTCAATCGGTGGAAGCAGATGGGCGGCTGGGAAGATTTCAACGACTGAGGTTTGCCCGAACGCTGTTGTGGCGAACGGGCTCATTGTGGCAAGCC
>NZ_JAKNQN010000029.1:0-1607 GCF_022662395.1 Pseudomonas sp. MONT-RG-20F-20-E-7-02 | reverse complement strand
AAACGGTGAGGGTGAGGGGCCTTTTGTAGGTGCTTTCTCCCTGCGACGCAGGCAACTTCCTAATTGTGACTCAGCCCTCCCGAGCTTGTGTGCGGGGCGTATTCCCTTGCTTATATTCCGACGCCATCTTCATTGCATCCAGGGATGTGAAGCATGGCGCAGGGCTATATCAACGAGCGCACCACGGACTACCTCGGCTTGAAATCCCGCTTGATGGGCGCAGCCCCGAACCGGCAGCGTTCCGATCATTTTGACGTGCTGAACCGGCACCTGCGTCATGGGCTGGTGACGCCGGGGCAATTGGTGATTGTTCCCGATACCTACAGCGTGACCTGCTCGCTGGAAGAGGCCTGGCTGATGCGCCAGGCCGAGGCGATTCGTCGGCAGCTGGACACTGGCGCAGGCACCCAAGTGGTCAATAATTATGACCTGCTGCAAAGTTTGCTGGGCTATGGCTCGTTGGGTGTGGGCAGCGCGACATCGGCGTGGGCGCGGCACCTGGACGAAGTGGCGCATACGCTGGAAGCGATTGAGCAACTGCACCAGCGCCTGAAAACCGGTGGCTTGGACCGTGACGCGTTTTTTCGCCAGCGCCAGGCGTTGTTCGGGCGGCTGGACACCCAGCTGCAAGGTGCGGCGCGATTTGGCACGGGGCTGCAGGGCAATCAGGCGCTGAAGAAGGTGTTGGGGATTTCCACCAAAAGCTATCTGCACAAGGGCCAGATCGCCGGGTATGCGCAGCGGATACAGGGCATTTCGCAGGCGTCGAAGTGGTTGGGGAAGGGCACGTATGTCGGCTTGGCACTGGACGTGGGCGTGGCAGGGTTGGAGATCAAGGAGGCGTGTGTACAGGGGCGGGAGGCGCAGTGTCGGCGGGCGAAGTATGTGGAGACGGGGAAGTTGGCGGGTGGTGTCGCGGGGGCTTATTGGGGAGGGAGTATTGGGGCGGAATTAGCCCGTCGCGGTTGTACAATTTTTTTGGGCGTCGTGGCTAAAGGAAACGGCGCGCTGGCCTGCGCAGTGATTGGCGGTGCTGCAGGAGGTTATGCCACGGGCAATGCATCTGGCACTTTCGGTGCGTTTCTGGGCGGGCAAATCGAAGAGATCGACGGTGATTTGATCTTTCAACCAGAGGGCGCTTAAGCATGGATTTTCAACTCATCCTGGCCATCTTTTTATTTGCAGGGGCGCTGGTTGGTTCGGGGCTCACTTTATACGTCAAGTACACCAAGCTCGAAGCGCTGGAAAGTTACTTCAGTGAGAACAAGCTGGTCTGCGATAACAAACGGTTTTGGGGCAGAAATCAGCACATCGACAGGTTTCAGCGGATGTTGCTGATCAATCAATTGTTGGCAATGCCCAAAACACATATCAAACGAGGGGACGTGACCGAGGCAGAACTGGCGTCCATCCCCAAGTCACTCAAACGCTGGGCGTTGTGGCCGATTAATTTTGGAATGGTATGGGCTGCCGGCTGTGCCCTCTGGGTCTATTTGTACGGCTGGTAGCCTACGATTGATCGTTCCCACGCTCCGCGTGGGAATGCACCCTGTGACGCTCTGCGTCACGACTTCAAGAGCCGGACGCAGAGCGTCCATAGCGGCATG
>NZ_JAKNQN010000028.1:0-1655 GCF_022662395.1 Pseudomonas sp. MONT-RG-20F-20-E-7-02 | reverse complement strand
GTCGGCTCGACGGTGTTCCAGACGCCGGCGAACGACGTTTACAACAACGGTTCCACCGTCAGCAACACGATCACCAAGACTGAAGGCGGCAACTTTGAGAACTTGGTGACTGATCCGAAGGCGGCTGAAACAGCCATCACCGACTCGATCGACAACACCACGGTTTCCCTGACTGCTGATAAGGCGTCGGTGGTTGAAGGTGGTGAGATTACCTACACCGCAACACTGACGAACAAAGCTCAAACCGACGTCACTGTTACGTTGAGCAACGGCCAGACCATCACTATCAAGGCTGGTGAAACCGTTGGTTCGACTGTGTTCCAGACGCCAGCCAACGACGTTTACAACAATGGCAGCACCGTCAGCACCACGATCACCAAGACCGAAGGCGGCAACTTCGAGAACCTGGTTACCGATCCGAAGGCGGCTGAAACAGCCATCACCGATTCGATCGACAACACCACGGTTTCTCTGACTGCTGATAAGGCGTCTGTGGTTGAAGGCGGTGAGATTACTTACACCGCGACCCTGACGAACAAAGCGCAAACGGACGTAACCGTTACGCTGTCGAACGGCCAGACCATCACCATCAAAGCCGGTGAAACCGTTGGCTCGACTGTGTTCCAGACGCCAGCCAACGACGTTTACAACAATGGCAGCACCGTCAGCACCACGATCACCAAGACCGAAGGCGGCAACTTCGAGAACCTGGTGACAGATCCGAAGGCAGCTGAAACGGCCATCACCGATTCGATCGACAACACCACCGTTTCCCTCTCCGCCGACAAAGCGTCCGTGGTTGAGGGCGGTGAGATTACCTACACCGCGACCCTGACGAACAAAGCGCAGACTGACGTAACCGTTACGCTGTCGAACGGCCAGACGATCACCATCAAAGCGGGTGAAACCGTTGGCTCGACTGTGTTCCAGACACCGGCTAACGATGTTTACAACAACGGCTCGACTGTCAGCACCACCATTGCTAAAACCGAAGGCGGTAACTTCGAGAACTTGGTGACCGATCCGAAAGCAGCTGAAACGGCTATCACCGATTCGATCGACAACACCACGGTTACGTTGACTGCTGACAAGGCTTCGGTAGTTGAAGGTGGGGAGATTACCTATACCGCGACCTTGACCAACAAGGCGCAAACCGACGTCACCGTAACGCTGAGCAACGGCCAAACCATCACCATTAAAGCTGGTGAAACCGTAGGTTCGACGGTGTTCCAGACGCCGGCGAACGACGTTTACAACAATGGTTCGACTGTCAGCACCACCATCGCCAAAACCGAAGGCGGTAACTTCGAGAACCTGGTAACCGATCCGAAGGCGGCTGAAACAGCCATCACCGATTCGATCGACAACACCACGGTTTCTCTGACTGCTGATAAGGCGTCGGTCGTTGAAGGCGGCGAGATCACCTACACCGCGACCCTGACGAACAAAGCGCAGACTGACGTTACCGTTACGCTTTCGAATGGTCAGACGATCACCATTAAAGCCGGTGAAGCCGTTGGTTCGACTGTTTTCCAGACGCCAGCTAACGACGTTTACAACAATGGCAGCACCGTCAGCACCACGATCACCAAGACCGAAGGCGGCAACTTCGAGAACCTGGTGACCGATCCGAAAGCGGCTGAAACCACGATTAT
>NZ_JAKNQN010000026.1:0-1975 GCF_022662395.1 Pseudomonas sp. MONT-RG-20F-20-E-7-02 | reverse complement strand
TCTGGTAACCGATCCGAAGGCGGCTGAAACAGCCATCACCGATTCGATCGATAACACCACGGTTTCCCTCTCCGCCGACAAAGCGTCCGTGGTTGAAGGCGGTGAGATTACCTACACCGCGACTTTGACCAACAAAGCGCAGACTGACGTGACCGTCACTCTTTCGAATGGCCAGACCATTACCATCAAAGCCGGTGAAACCGTTGGCTCGACTGTGTTCCAGACGCCAGCCAATGACGTTTACAACAACGGTTCCACCGTCAGCACCACCATCGCCAAAACCGAAGGCGGCAACTTCGAGAACCTGGTGACCGATCCGAAAGCGGCTGAAACAGCCATCACTGACTCGATCGATAACACCACCATCAGCTTGACCGCTGATAAAGCATCGGTGGTTGAAGGCGGCGAGATCACCTACACCGCGACTTTGACCAACAAAGCGCAGACTGACGTTACCGTCACGCTTTCGAATGGTCAGACGATCACTATCAAAGCCGGTGAAACCGTTGGCTCCACAGTTTTCCAAACGCCGGCTAACGACGTTTACAACAACGGATCCACCGTCAGCACCACCATCGCTAAGACCGAAGGCGGCAACTTCGAGAACCTGGTCACGGATCCGAAGGCGGCTGAAACTACGATCACCGATTCGATCGATAACACCACGGTTTCCCTCTCGGCCGACAAAGCCTCGGTGGTTGAAGGCGGTGAGATTACCTACACCGCGACTTTGACCAACAAAGCGCAGACTGACGTGACCGTCACTCTTTCGAATGGCCAGACCATTACCATCAAAGCCGGTGAAACCGTTGGTTCGACTGTGTTCCAGACGCCAGCTAACGATGTTTACAACAATGGCAGCACCGTCAGCACCACGATCACCAAGACTGAAGGCGGCAACTTCGAGAACCTGGTAACCGATCCGAAGGCGGCTGAAACAGCCATCACTGACTCGATCGATAACACCACGGTCTCTCTGACTGCTGATAAAGCGTCCGTGGTCGAAGGCGGTGAGATTACCTACACCGCCACCCTGACGAACAAAGCTCAGACTGACGTAACCGTTACCCTTTCGAATGGTCAGACGATCACCATCAAAGCCGGTGAAACAGTTGGCTCGACTGTTTTCCAAACGCCAGCTAACGACGTTTATAACAACGGTTCCACCGTCAGCACCACCATCGCTAAGACCGAAGGCGGTAACTTCGAGAATTTGGTGACCGACCCGAAGGCGGCGGAAACCACGATCACCGACTCGATCGACAACACTACGGTTTCCCTCTCTGCCGACAAAGCATCGGTAGTGGAAGGCGGTGACATCACTTACACCGCAACCTTGACCAACAAGGCGCAAACCGACGTTACCGTAACGCTGAGCAACGGCCAGACCATCACCATCAAAGCTGGTGAGTCCGCAGGCTCCACGGTTTTCCACACCCCAGCGAACGACGTCTACAACAACGGCTCTACCGTCAGCACCACGATCGCCAAGACTGCGGGTGGTAATTTCGAGAACCTGGTTACCGATCCGAAAGCAGCGGTCACCACGATCACCGACTCGATCGACAACACCACCGTTTCCCTGACTGCCGATAAAGCATCGGTGGTTGAAGGCGGCGACATCACTTACACCGCGACCTTGACCAACAAGGCGCAAACCGACGTTACCGTTACGCTTTCTAATGGCCAGACCATCACCATCAAAGCCGGCGACTCCGCAGGCTCGACGGTGTTCCACACCCCGGCGAACGACGTCTACAACAACGGCTCTACCGTCAGCACCACCATCGCCAAGACTGCGGGTGGTAACTTCGAGAACCTGGTTACCGATCCAAAAGCAGCGGTCACCACGATCACCGACTCGATCGATAACACCACGGTTTCCCTGACTGCTGACAAGGCTTCGGTCGTTGAAGGTGGTGACATCACTTACACCGCGACCTTGACCAACAAGGCGCAAACCGACGTCACCGTC
>NZ_JAKNQN010000025.1:0-2261 GCF_022662395.1 Pseudomonas sp. MONT-RG-20F-20-E-7-02 | reverse complement strand
GTGATGGCTGTTTCAGCCGCCTTCGGATCGGTTACCAGGTTCTCGAAGTTACCGCCTTCGGTCTTGGCGATGGTGGTGCTGACGGTGCTGCCATTGTTGTAGACGTCGTTAGCCGGCGTTTGGAAAACCGTGGAGCCAACGGTTTCACCAGCTTTAATGGTGATCGTTTGACCGTTGCTCAACGTAACGGTTACGTCAGTCTGCGCTTTGTTCGTCAGGGTCGCGGTGTAGGTAATCTCACCACCTTCAACCACGGACGCTTTATCAGCGGAGAGGGAAACGGTGGTGTTGTCGATCGAATCGGTGATGGCTGTTTCAGCCGCCTTCGGATCGGTTACCAGGTTCTCGAAGTTGCCGCCTTCGGTCTTGGTGATCGTGGTGCTGACGGTGCTGCCATTGTTGTAAACATCGTTAGCTGGCGTCTGGAACACAGTCGAACCAACGGTTTCACCGGCTTTGATGGTGATCGTCTGGCCATTGCTCAACGTTACCGTGACATCGGTTTGAGCTTTGTTGGTCAATGTTGCGGTATAGGTAATCTCACCGCCTTCAACTACCGACGCTTTATCGGCGGAGAGGGAAACCGTGGTGTTATCGATCGAGTCAGTGATGGCTGTTTCAGCCGCTTTCGGATCGGTCACCAAGTTCTCGAAGTTGCCGCCCTCGGTCTTGGCGATGGTGGTGCTGACGGTGGAACCGTTGTTGTAAACATCGTTCGCCGGCGTCTGGAACACCGTCGAGCCAACGGTTTCACCGGCTTTAATGGTGATCGTCTGACCATTCGAAAGCGTAACGGTAACGTCAGTCTGCGCTTTGTTCGTCAGGGTCGCGGTGTAGGTGATCTCGCCGCCTTCAACCACGGACGCTTTGTCGGCGGAGAGGGAAACGGTGGTGTTGTCGATCGAATCGGTGATGGCTGTTTCAGCCGCTTTCGGATCGGTCACCAGGTTCTCGAAGTTACCGCCTTCGGTTTTAGCGATGGTGGTGCTGACGGTGCTGCCATTGTTGTAAACGTCGTTAGCCGGTGTTTGGAACACAGTCGAGCCGACGGTTTCACCCGCTTTGATGGTGATCGTCTGGCCATTCGAAAGCGTAACGGTTACGTCAGTCTGAGCTTTGTTAGTCAGGGTCGCGGTGTAAGTAATCTCACCGCCTTCAACAACAGACGCCTTATCGGCAGTCAGAGAAACCGTGGTGTTGTCGATCGAGTCGGTGATGGCTGTTTCAGCCGCCTTCGGATCGGTTACCAGGTTCTCGAAGTTGCCGCCTTCGGTCTTGGTGATCGTGGTGCTGACGGTGCTGCCATTGTTGTAAACGTCGTTAGCCGGGGTTTGGAACACAGTCGAGCCAACGGTTTCACCGGCTTTGATGGTGATGGTCTGGCCGTTCGACAGCGTAACGGTTACGTCCGTTTGCGCTTTGTTCGTCAGGGTCGCGGTGTAGGTAATCTCACCGCCTTCAACCACAGACGCCTTATCGGCAGTCAGAGAAACCGTAGTGTTGTCGATCGAGTCGGTGATCGTGGTTTCGGCCGCTTTCGGATCGGTTACCAGGTTCTCGAAGTTGCCGCCTTCGGTTTTAGCGATGGTGGTGCTGACCGTGGAGCCATTGTTGTAAACGTCGTTCGCCGGCGTCTGGAACACCGTCGAGCCAACGGTTTCACCGGCTTTAATGGTGATCGTCTGACCATTCGAAAGCGTGACGGTAACGTCAGTCTGCGCTTTGTTGGTCAAAGTCGCGGTGTAGGTGATATCGCCGCCTTCAACCACGGACGCTTTGTCGGCGGAGAGGGAAAGCGTGGTGTTATCGATCGAATCGGTGATGGCTGTTTCAGCCGCCTTCGGATCGGTTACCAGGTTCTCGAAGTTACCGCCTTCGGTCTTAGCGATGGTGGTGCTGACAGTCGAACCGTTGTTGTAAACATCGTTAGCCGGTGTCTGAAACACAGTCGAGCCAACGGTTTCACCGGCTTTGATAGTGATCGTCTGGCCATTCGAAAGCGTGACGGTAACGTCAGTCTGCGCTTTGTTGGTCAAAGTCGCGGTGTAGGTGATCTCACCGCCTTCGACCACGGACGCTTTATCAGCAGTCAGAGAGACCGTGGTGTTATCGATCGAGTCAGTGATGGCTGTTTCAGCCGCCTTCGGATCGGTTACCAAGTTCTCGAAGTTACCGCCTTCGGTCTTAGCGATGGTGGTGCTGACGGTGCTGCCATTGTTGTAAACGTCGTTCGCCGGCGTCTGGAACACAGTCGAGCCGAC
>NZ_JAKNQN010000024.1:0-3162 GCF_022662395.1 Pseudomonas sp. MONT-RG-20F-20-E-7-02 | reverse complement strand
TGAGAAATTCGAATTTTCGGCGAATGTTGTCTTCACAGTATAACCAGATTGCTTGGGGTTATATGGTCAAGTGAAGAAGCGCATACGGTGGATGCCTTGGCAGTCAGAGGCGATGAAAGACGTGGTAGCCTGCGAAAAGCTTCGGGGAGTCGGCAAACAGACTTTGATCCGGAGATGTCTGAATGGGGGAACCCAGCCATCATAAGATGGTTACCTTACACTGAATACATAGGTGTAAGGGGCGAACCAGGGGAACTGAAACATCTAAGTACCCTGAGGAAAAGAAATCAACCGAGATTCCCTTAGTAGTGGCGAGCGAACGGGGACTAGCCCTTAAGTGGCTTTGAGATTAGCGGAACGCTCTGGAAAGTGCGGCCATAGTGGGTGATAGCCCTGTACGCGAAAATCTCTTAGTCATGAAATCGAGTAGGACGGAGCACGAGAAACTTTGTCTGAATATGGGGGGACCATCCTCCAAGGCTAAATACTACTGACTGACCGATAGTGAACTAGTACCGTGAGGGAAAGGCGAAAAGAACCCCGGAGAGGGGAGTGAAATAGATCCTGAAACCGTATGCGTACAAGCAGTGGGAGCAGACTTTGTTCTGTGACTGCGTACCTTTTGTATAATGGGTCAGCGACTTATTTTCAGTGGCGAGCTTAACCGAATAGGGGAGGCGTAGCGAAAGCGAGTCTTAATAGGGCGTCTAGTCGCTGGGAATAGACCCGAAACCGGGCGATCTATCCATGGGCAGGTTGAAGGTTGGGTAACACTAACTGGAGGACCGAACCGACTACCGTTGAAAAGTTAGCGGATGACCTGTGGATCGGAGTGAAAGGCTAATCAAGCTCGGAGATAGCTGGTTCTCCTCGAAAGCTATTTAGGTAGCGCCTCATGTATCACTGTAGGGGGTAGAGCACTGTTTCGGCTAGGGGGTCATCCCGACTTACCAAACCGATGCAAACTCCGAATACCTACAAGTGCCGAGCATGGGAGACACACGGCGGGTGCTAACGTCCGTCGTGAAAAGGGAAACAACCCAGACCGTCAGCTAAGGTCCCAAAGTTATGGTTAAGTGGGAAACGATGTGGGAAGGCTTAGACAGCTAGGAGGTTGGCTTAGAAGCAGCCACCCTTTAAAGAAAGCGTAATAGCTCACTAGTCGAGTCGGCCTGCGCGGAAGATGTAACGGGGCTCAAACCATACACCGAAGCTACGGGTATCACGTAAGTGATGCGGTAGAGGAGCGTTCTGTAAGCCTGTGAAGGTGAGTTGAGAAGCTTGCTGGAGGTATCAGAAGTGCGAATGCTGACATGAGTAACGACAATGGGTGTGAAAAACACCCACGCCGAAAGACCAAGGTTTCCTGCGCAACGTTAATCGACGCAGGGTTAGTCGGTCCCTAAGGCGAGGCTGAAAAGCGTAGTCGATGGAAAACAGGTTAATATTCCTGTACTTCTGGTTATTGCGATGGAGGGACGGAGAAGGCTAGGCCAGCTTGGCGTTGGTTGTCCAAGTTTAAGGTGGTAGGCTGGAATCTTAGGTAAATCCGGGATTCTAAGGCCGAGAGCTGATGACGAGTTAACTTTTAGTTAACGAAGTGGTTGATGCCATGCTTCCAAGAAAAGCTTCTAAGCTTCAGGTAACCAGGAACCGTACCCCAAACCGACACAGGTGGTTGGGTAGAGAATACCAAGGCGCTTGAGAGAACTCGGGTGAAGGAACTAGGCAAAATGGCACCGTAACTTCGGGAGAAGGTGCGCCGGTGAGGGTGAAGGACTTGCTCCGTAAGCTCATGCCGGTCGAAGATACCAGGCCGCTGCGACTGTTTATTAAAAACACAGCACTCTGCAAACACGAAAGTGGACGTATAGGGTGTGACGCCTGCCCGGTGCCGGAAGGTTAATTGATGGGGTTAGCTAACGCGAAGCTCTTGATCGAAGCCCCGGTAAACGGCGGCCGTAACTATAACGGTCCTAAGGTAGCGAAATTCCTTGTCGGGTAAGTTCCGACCTGCACGAATGGCGTAACGATGGCGGCGCTGTCTCCACCCGAGACTCAGTGAAATTGAAATCGCTGTGAAGATGCAGTGTATCCGCGGCTAGACGGAAAGACCCCGTGAACCTTTACTATAGCTTTGCACTGGACTTTGAATTTGCTTGTGTAGGATAGGTGGGAGGCTTTGAAGCGTGGACGCCAGTCTGCGTGGAGCCAACCTTGAAATACCACCCTGGCAACTTTGAGGTTCTAACTCAGGTCCGTTATCCGGATCGAGGACAGTGTATGGTGGGTAGTTTGACTGGGGCGGTCTCCTCCTAAAGAGTAACGGAGGAGTACGAAGGTGCGCTCAGACCGGTCGGAAATCGGTCGTAGAGTATAAAGGCAAAAGCGCGCTTGACTGCGAGACAGACACGTCGAGCAGGTACGAAAGTAGGTCTTAGTGATCCGGTGGTTCTGTATGGAAGGGCCATCGCTCAACGGATAAAAGGTACTCCGGGGATAACAGGCTGATACCGCCCAAGAGTTCATATCGACGGCGGTGTTTGGCACCTCGATGTCGGCTCATCACATCCTGGGGCTGAAGCCGGTCCCAAGGGTATGGCTGTTCGCCATTTAAAGTGGTACGCGAGCTGGGTTTAGAACGTCGTGAGACAGTTCGGTCCCTATCTGCCGTGGACGTTTGAGATTTGAGAGGGGCTGCTCCTAGTACGAGAGGACCGGAGTGGACGAACCTCTGGTGTTCCGGTTGTCACGCCAGTGGCATTGCCGGGTAGCTATGTTCGGAATAGATAACCGCTGAAAGCATCTAAGCGGGAAACTAGCCTCAAGATGAGATCTCACTGGAACCTTGAGTTCCCTGAAGGGCCGTCGAAGACTACGACGTTGATAGGTTGGGTGTGTAAGCGCTGTGAGGCGTTGAGCTAACCAATACTAATTGCCCGTGAGGCTTGACCATATAACACCCAAGCAATTTGACTACTCGAAAGAGCATCAGATTGCGGTGTGTGAAGACGAAATGAACCGAAAGTTCGACGCTCACAAAACACCGAAAGCTATCACATACCCAATTTGCTGAAGCGAGACCATTTGGTCACGACTCAGTACCCGAATTTCTTGACGACCATAGAGCATTGGAACCACCTGATCCCATCCCGAACTCAG
>NZ_JAKNQN010000023.1:0-13019 GCF_022662395.1 Pseudomonas sp. MONT-RG-20F-20-E-7-02 | reverse complement strand
GCCGGGTTACCCACGGATTCAAGCCTGCGTTCGGCCAGCGTGGTTTAACGGGGCGCCTAAGATCAAGATCAAAAGCAGATCAAGATCAAAAGCAGAGCACGGCGGCCTGGTAGCCGACCTGAGTGGTTAGATCAAAAGCAAGGCCTAGGCGGCCTGGCAGCCGACCTGATTTTGGAAGCTAAACTCCATCAAATGTGGGAGCTGGCTTGCCTGCGATGGCATCAACTGGTTGTGCCTGATAGACCGGGGTGCCTGCATCGCAGGCAAGCCAGCTCCCACAGAAAAGCAGAGCACAGAAGTCTGGCGGCCGAACTCGGTAAAATTGTGGGAGCGGCCTGGCAGCCGACCTGATCTTGGAGGCTGAACTCCATCAAATGTGGGAGCTGGCTTGCCTGCGATGGCATCAACTGGTTGTGCCTGATAGACCGGGGTGCCTGCATCGCAGGCAAGCCAGCTCCCACAGAAAAGCAGAGCACAGAAGTCTGAACGCCGAACTCGCTCCCACATTTGGATCGCATTGCATCAGACAAAGATGTGTTGCTCTGCTTTTGCTTCTACCACTCAGGTCGGCTACTAGGCCGCCGTGCTCTGCTTTTGATCTTGATCTGCTTTTGATCTTGATCTTAGGCGCCCCGTTAAACCACGCTGGCCGAACGCAGGCTTTGGAGCGGGGGTAAACCGGCAGGACGCCGGCTTAGCCGCGCTGGGCCAGGGATGGCCCATCGCGGCGGCCCCCGCTCCAAAGCCTGCGTTCGGGCACACCGAGCCTAGGCGAGGTGCCGAGTGGTGGGGCGAAGACTTTTTGGTTACTTTTGTGTCTTTACAAAAGTGACCCGCCGTAAGGGCGGAACCCTAAGCCGCCATTACCGCAGCAACGGATATGTACCCAATCAAAAAGCCCGAGCCATATGCTCACTTATACGCAACCGCAACCACCGCTCCGCCGGGTCATTGTCATGCACCCCACTCCAGACCATCGACAACTCCGCCGCCTCGATCTCAAACGGCGGGTCCTCAGCCCGCAACACCGTCCCCTCGGTCAACGCACAAGCCGCATAATCCGGCACGGTCGCAATAATCTGCGTGCCCACCAACAACGCCCGCAACCCACTGAATTGCGGCACCGCCAGCACCACCCTGCGTGCCCGGCCGATCCGCGCCAAATCCAGGTCGATGTTGCCGCTCAAATCCCCCGAAAACGACACCATCGCATGGGGCCGCGCGCAGTAGTCATCCAGGGTCAACGGCGCCTCCCCGTCATCCCCACGCAGCACCTTGCAGGGAATATCCCGCAGCTTCTTGCGCTTGGCATTCGCCGGCAATTCCGTGGTGTAACTCACCCCCACCGAAATCTCGCCACTGGCCAATAACGCCGACATCAACAGGTAATTGGCCCGACGCACCACCACCACAATCCCCGGCGCCTCCTCACGCAGTTGGCTGAGCAGCGGCGGAAACAAGCCAAACTCCGCATCGTCCGACAGGCCAATACGGAACACCGCGCAACTGGTGGAAGGGTCAAAATCCTTGGCACGGCTGACCGCGCCGGAGATGGTGTCCATGGCCGGTTGCAACTCCTTGAGTATCGCCAGTGCCCGTGGCGTGGGTTCCATGCCCCGCCCGTTACGCAGCAGCAACGGGTCGTCGAACAAATCCCGCAGCCGCCCCAACGCCGCACTCACGGCCGGTTGGCCCATAAAGAGTTTTTCGGCGACACGGGTCAGGTTCTTCTCGAACATCAGCGCTTCGAAAATCACCAGCAGGTTCATGTCGACGCGGCGCAGGTCGTTGCGGTTCATGGCGGTTTCCACAGGGTTTCCAGGCCGCCAGATAAGCACACGAACCCACCTGCCGATTGCACGCCTGTGCTGTCTTTTCCACGCCCTGAGCTGGCGAAATTAACAACGATTAACTCGTCAGCCAGACGGTCCGGCGCCAAGAATGAGGCGGTCTACACTGGATCCATTCACCGGGAACGCTCCCATCGACTACGGATATTTGTCATGGCCCGACTTGAGTACTGTGCGCCACGTTTTAGCGCGACCGGCGGCCTATGCCCCCGGCGCGAACGCATTGCCAAACAGCTGATCCTCGCCAACCTCGGTGAAAGCCTGGCGATTGCCGACCTGGCGCAGGCGTGCGCGCTGTCGCGCAGCCACTTTTCCCGGGCGTTCAAGTGCACCACCGGGCTGTCGCCGCAGGAGTGGATTCGCCAACAGCGCATCCAGCGGGCCAAGGAATTGATCACCGGGTCGTCCTTGAGCCTGACGCAAATTAGCCTGGAATGCGGGTTCTGCGACCAGGCGCACTTCTGCCATATGTTCACCCGCAGCGAAGGCGTCAACCCGATGACCTGGCGAAACCACCACTTGCGTCACAAGCCGCAAGTGATTGCGGCCTAGTGGACGGCACACGCCTGGAATATGCTGGCCAGACCCTTTTCCCCGAGCATCGGCCACCATGAGTGACCCCAGCGAACAGGCCGTGCACTTCGGCCCCTACCGCATCCACCCGCGCCAGCGCCTGGTGCTGGAAGCCGGTCGCCCGTTGCGCCTGGGGCGGCGCGCGGTGGATATTTTGCTGATCCTGCTGGAGCAGGCCGGCAAGGTGGTGAGCAAGCAGGAACTGATCGCGCGGGTGTGGCCGAAAACCGTGGTGGAAGACGGCAACCTGCGCGTGCACATGGCGGCGCTGCGCAAGGCGCTGGGCGATGGTCAGGCGGGGCAGCGCTATATCGTCACCGTAGCGCAACGTGGCTACAGTTTTGTCGCACCACTGAGCATCGAACCGATGACGCTTGCCGCCGACGGCATTCCCCACAGCCAGGGCCATAACCTGCCGCTGCGCCGCACCCGCATGCTCGGCCGCCAGGCGCTGATCGATGCGCTGGTGCAGCAATTGCCGCAACAACGCTTTATTACCCTGACCGGCACGGGTGGCATCGGCAAGACCACCGTGGCGCTGCGGGTGGCGGAATTGCTGATCGGGCACTACCGCGACGGTATCCGCCTGCTGGACCTGGCGCCGCTCAGCGCGCCGGCGATGATCCTGCCCAACCTCGCCGCATTGCTCGACCTTACGCCCACCGAGCATGAGCCCCTGCTCACCCTCGCCCGCAGCCTGCACGCGCGTGAGTTGCTGCTGGTGATCGACAATTGCGAACACCTGCTCGACGACATCGCCCTGATCAGCGAAACCCTGCTGCGCCATGCGCCTCACGTGCACATCCTGGCCACCAGCCGCGAAGCCCTGCGCGCCGAAGGTGAACACGTGCAACGCCTCGAACCGCTGGCCTGCCCGCCCGCGACCGGCAACCGTGCCCAGGCCCTGGGCTACCCGGCGCTGCAACTGCTGATCGAACGCGCGCTGTCGCATCAAGACAGTTTTGAACTCAGCGAAGCCGACTTGCCGCTGGCCATCGACATTTGCCAGCGCCTGGACGGGATTCCGCTGGCGATTGAACTGGTCGCCGCGCAGATCCAGCGCTTCGGCCTGCAGCGGCTGCGGGTGCAGATGCAAGACAACATTCGCCTGTTGACCCGTGGCCGGCGCAGCGCCCTGCCCCGCCAGCAAACCCTGCGGGCCACGCTGGACTGGAGTTTTGAATTGCTCACCGCGTGCGAGCAGATTTGCCTGCGCCGCCTGGCGGTGTTTCGTGGCGGGTTCAGCCTGGCCAGCGCGGCGGCGGTGATCGCCGGGAAGCAAATTGCGCTGAACGAAGTGCTGGGCTCGATCACCCAGTTGGTCGCCAAGTCGCTGCTCAATGTAGAGGCTGGCGACGATGAAATGGTCTACCGCCTGCTGGATATCACCCGCACCTATGCGCTGGAAAAGCTCAGCGTGGCCAATGAGCTTGAGGCCATCCGTGAGCGCCATGCGGCGCGGTGCCTGGCGCTGATGGAGCAGGCGCAGGAGGACTGGGAACTGATCGCCACGCAGGCGTGGATCAACCGTTATGCGCCGTTGCGCGAGGACATTCGCGCCGCCCTCGATGGGTGTTTGGGCGACGGTGGCGCGCACCTGCTGGGCATTCGCCTGACCGTCAGCGCCATGCCGCTGTGGCAGGAATTATCCCTGCTGCGCGAGCACGGGTTGTACGTGAACAAAGCCCTGGCGCGCCTGGTGCAGTCGCGTGCGCCGAGCCAGCACCTGCATATGGCCTTGCAACTGGCGCTGGGCAGTTTTTCCTATCATACCCAGGGCGGCACGCCGCAGACCCTTCAAGCATTTGCCTGCGCGCGGCGCCTGGCCGAAGCCGGCAAAGACTTGGGCGGCCAGCTGCGCGCGGTGTCGGGCCATATGGCGGTCAACCTGTGCAGCGGCAACTACCGTGAGGCCTTGGCGCAAAGCCTGCAGTTTGATCAGCTTGGCCCACAATCCGAGCCCTTGCTGGACCTCAGTGCCCAGCGTCTGCGCGTACTGGCGCAACACTTTGCCGGCAACCAGGCACTGGCCCTGCACAACGCCGAACAAGTGATCCAGCGCATGGCCCACAGCGGCCATCTGAATCGGTTTACCCACGGCTTTGGCGTGCAATACGACCAGAGTGTGGCGTCGTTGACGATTCTCGCGCGTACCCTGTGGCTAAGGGGTTTTCCCGAGCGTGCCTGGCGCACCGCGAACCAGGCGCTGGAACTGGCGCTGCAAATCAACCACGGCACCTCGATCTGCTACACCCTGGCCCTGGCCGGCGTGGTGATCGCCCGCTACAACGGCGACAGCGCGGCGGCGCGCTCACTGCTTGACCTGTTGCTGCAACAGGCACACAAACACTCGGTGCAGTTGTTCCACACCTGGGCGCGGCATTACGAGGGCACGGCGACCGACAAGGATTTGCCAGGGCTGGGCCTGGTCCGGGACACGCTGGTAACCTTCAACGCCCTCGCCGTGGATGACGCCTTGTTCGAGCGTGCCAGCAGCGGCGCGGCCGGTTGGTGTACGCCGGAGATTCTGCGCGTGCGCGCCGAGGCAATCCCTGATCTGCGCAGGCGCGAATCACTGCTGCTGGAGGCGCTGGGCCTGGCCCACCAGCAAGGCGCGCTGGCCTGGGAATTACGCAGCGCCACGGCACTGGCGCAAGTGTGGCAAGGCCAAGGGCGCGTGCAGGCGGCGCGCGAGCTGCTGAATTCGGTCTACACGCAATTCAGCGAAGGGTTTGCCACCCACGACCTACTCCGCGTGCGCCGCCTGCTCGACGAGTTGCAAGACAAACGGCCGGCCTGAAAACGGCCCCAGGTAATGCCCATAACCTTGCTGCAAACGCGCCACCTGCACCGGGTCACGCAGTTGCGCCAGGGCGTAGCTGCGCAGGCTGTTGAGCAGGCGGTAGCGCGCAGGGCCCGGGCCCGGCTCCACCGTCAGCATCGACGTGGCAGCCAGACGTGTCAGCAAGTAGGACAAGTCGGCGTGTTCCAGCTCGGTGCCTGCCACCAGCTCGCTTAACAGCGATAGGGTCACGGCCATTTTGAACAACGCCAACTGCAAAAACAGCCAACGCTGCGGCAGGCTCAGGCGCTCGTAACTCCAGTCCAGTGCAGCGGTCAGAGATCGATGACGTTCTATCGCCGTGCGCCGGCCACGGGTCAACACCTGCACGCCTGTTTGCAACTGCGCCTGCAAGCCGCGCAGGCCCAGGGCCTCGACCTGTGCCGCCGCCAGTTCCAGGGCCAGGGGAATGCCATCGAGGCGCCGGCAGATATCGCGCAATGGCGCCAGGTCCTGTGGGCGCAGCACAAATCCTTGCTGACCGGCACGTACCCGCGCGACAAACAGTTGCACCGCCGGGTAGACCATCGCCTGCTCGACACTGCCCCAGGCCGAGGGCGCAGGCAGCGCCAGCCTGGGCACGCGCTGCACCCATTCGCCGGGCACTTGCAAGGCTTCGCGGCTGGTCAACAGCACCGTCACCTGCGGCGCTTTTTCATGCAGCACGCGCACCAGATGGCGGCAGGCGCCGAGCAGCACGTCGGCGCCGTCGAGTACCAACAACAAGTGGCGCGCAGCCAACTGCTCGCACAGTGCATGTGCGCTGCTACACGGTTGCAGGTTCAGGGTCGTGGCCAGATGGCGCAGCAGTTGGCTCGGCGCGTGGACCGTGGCCAAATCCACCCAGCCCACGCCGTCGCGATAGCGCGGCAACACCCGTTCGGCCAGGGCCAGGGCCAAGGTGCTCTTGCCCACGCCGGCGCAGCCGGTGAGCATGATCAGCCGCTGGCCGGACAGCCGCCGCACCAGTGCACCCAGCAGCTCATCACGGCCCAGCATCGGGCTGAGCCGGGCGGCCAGGTTGTGCCAGGGCAGCGCCGACGCAGTGGTCGACGGTGCGACAAAACAGTAACCACGCGCAGGCTCATTGAGGATATAGCGCTGCCCGTCCAGCGCACGGCGCAGGGCCACGATGTGCACGCGCAAGTTGTTCTCTTCGACCACGCTGCACGGCCAGACCCGCGCCAGCAACGTGTCCTTGGCGACAAATTGGCCTGGCGTTTCCAGCAGCACCGCGAGGATATCCAGCGCACGCCCACCCAGCGGCACCGGCAGGCCAGCCTTGCTGACCAGACGCTGTTGCCGGTGAAAGGTGTAGGGGCCGAAGCTCACTGCGTGTGGGTTGTTCATCCGGTTAGCGGCGCTGGAACACCCGGTCTTGGGCGTTTGCGCATCCTTTTCCATGGGCCTGTCGCTATCTTGCCAGCTCGCCGTGACAGGACAATGCTGGCACGGGGAGCGACACGGACAATCAGGTGCGCGATACAGCCATGCTGGCGTTAACTGAACTGCTGTCGGTATTGAGTCGGGTTAAGGCCAAGCTTTTCACTGAACAGAAAACGCATGTGCCGCACGCTGCCAAAACCTGCGTGAAATGCCACGGTCTTCAGCGGCAGGTCGGTGGTTTCCAGCAGGTGCCGGGCGCGGTCGATGCGCGCGCCTTGCAGGAACGCCATGGGCGTCATCTGCACCTCCCTGGCAAACACCCGCGCGAAATGGCGCGCACTCATGCCCGCCAACGCGGCCATGGCGTCGATAGTGAACGGTTGATCGAGTTGCGCCAGTACGTGATTCTGCACGCGGGTGATCGCGGTTTCCAGCGGCGCCACCGCAGCGGTCATTGGGCTGAACTGGGCCTGGCCGCCCTGGCGTTTCATCACCACCAACAACACTTTGGCGACGTCCACCGCCACCTGTTTGCCGTGGTCCTGGGCGACAATCGACAGCGCCAGGTCGATACCGGCGGTCACCCCGCCGGAGGTGATCAAGCGGCCATCCTGCAAGTAGATGCGATCGGTCTCGACAATCGCCTTGGGGAAGCCCTTGATCAGGCGCTCGGTGTAATGCCAGTGGGTGGTGACGCGGCGGCCGTCGAGCAGCCCGGCATGCCCCAGTACAAACGCGCCGGTGCAGATCGAGCCGTAGCGCCGCGCCCGTGGGGCTGCGGCCTGCAGCCAGGGCAGCAGCGCTGGGTGACATTCGTTATAGGCGCCGGGGCCGCCCGGCACCAGCAACAGGTCATAGGCGTCGTGGGCCTGGTCCAGTTGCAGGTCGGGCTGCACGTGCACGCCATTGGACGCGCGCAGCAAGCCCGGCTCAGTGCCAATCGTCAGGATCTGATAGTGCGCGGTCGCCGGCAGGTAGCGGTTGGCGATGGAAAACACTTCAAGTGGCCCGGCCATGTCGAGCAGGAGGAAGTCCGGAAACAGCGCCATGGCCACGGTTTTCATGCGGGGATAAGTCCATCGAAAAGGAAGTCGAGGCGGCATTATGGCACGGCTTTTACTGTCAACTTTAAGGAGACAGTTATTCAAACTTCAGCTTCTTAATGAATTTTCGGGTAACCATTAATCTTCTTCTCAACGCAAGCGCCCTGCATCACGCAGCCCGCGCTCACTTGAGGACAAGACCATGCTGACCCTTCGCAAAGCTTCGGACCGCGGCGCCGCCAATCACGGTTGGTTGAAGTCGTTCCACACCTTCTCGTTCGCCAGCTACTGGAACCCCGCCGAGCAGGGCTTTTCCGACCTGCTGGTGATCAACGATGACCGCGTCGCCGCCGGTAAAGGCTTCGGCCAGCACCCGCACCGCGACATGGAGATTTTCTCCTATGTGCTCGAAGGCGCCCTGGAACACAAGGACACCCTGGGCACCGGCTCGGTGATTCGCCCTGGCGATGTACAACTGATGAGCGCCGGCAGCGGCGTGGCCCATAGCGAGTTCAACCACAGCCAGACCCAGGGCGTGCACTTCCTGCAAATCTGGATCGTGCCGAATGAGGCCGGTGCCGAACCGCGCTATCAACAGGAACACTTCAATACGGCGCAGAAACGTGGGCGCTTGCAGTTGATCATCTCGCCGGATGGCGCCGAGGGCTCGCTGAATGTGCGCCAGGACGCACGGGTGTATGCCGGGCTGTTCAACGGCGCCGAAGCCGCGACCCTGGACCTGCCGCCGGATCGCCACGTGTACATCCATGTGGCCAGGGGCAGCGTTGACGTCAACGGCCAGCGCTTGCAGGAAGGCGACGGCGCCCGTGTGAGGAATGAACGCCACATTAGCCTGAGCCATGGCGAGGATGCCGAGGTGCTGGTCTTCGATCTGCGCCCTCAGGACCGGCCGCAGATGCCTTGACCGTCGACGCGATGGCCCGCCCGAAAACGGGTCATCGCTGGCATCGATAGTCACCATCAGCCCAATGAAGTTCTCTTAAAAACACCAACGCGTAACATCAACCCCATGCCAAACGGCACCCAACTAAAACACTCGGAGCACACCCTCATGAAACGTCAACTCTTGCTTAGCCTCGCTTTCTCGGTACTGGCTGCAAACGCTTTTGCTCACCCGGTTGTCGCTGAAGGCGGCGCGGATCGCCTGCAAGGTAACCACGTAGCGGAAGGCGGTTCTGATCGTTTGCTGGAACGTCGTGTGGCCGAAGGGGGTTCTGATCGTTTGCTGGAACGCCGTGTGGCCGAAGGTGGTTCTGACCGTTTGCTGGAACGTCGTGTGGCCGAAGGCGGTGCTGATCGCTTGCAGGAACGTGGCCTGGCTGAAGGCGGTGCTGATCGCTTGCAGGAACGTGGCCTGGCCGAAGGCGGTGCTGATCGCTTGCATGGCAACAACGTATAACCCCGCACAGTTCGCGGGGCACCCCAAACCGGCCTGATCAGCCGGTTTTTTTCGTCCCCGATTCAGTCCAGGTCGCGGTCCACCCACATCACCGCCTTGCCGATCTGTTGCCGCGCCTCGATGCGCGCATGCACCTGCTGCACCGTCTCCAGGCTGTAATGCCCTTCGATGTCCACCGTCAGCGAACCCTCCAGCATCGCCGCGAACACCGCGTTGGCGCGCCGTTGCACCGTCGCGCCATCGGCCATATGGTCGGCCAGCCGTGGCCGGGTCAAAAACAGTGAGCCCGCCTCGCCCAGTTCAATCGGGTCCAGGTCGGTCAGCGAGCCGGAGACGTTGCCATAATTGACGATCAAACCGCCGGTGCGACAGGCACGAAAACTCTCGCGCAAGGTGTTTTTGCCGACGGAATCGAAGACCACATCTACCCCGCGCCCGCCTGTGGCTTGCCGTACCTGGTCGGCAAAACCGTCATACGTCCACGCCTGATCGGCGCCGCGCGCAAGCGCAATCGCACATTTCTCGGCGGTGCTGCCGGTGGTGAACACCGTGGCGCCCAAGCGCCGTGCCATTTGCACCAGCAATTGGCCGATGCTGCCGGACGCGGCGTGAACCAGGCAGGTACTGCCCGCGTGTAAACGGGCGACATCGTCAACCAGGTAGTGCGCGGTGCAGCCCTGAAACATCGCTGCCGCCGCCTGATCGAAGCGGATGGCGTTGGGGATTTGCGCAATTTTGTCGGCGGGCACATGGGCGTATTCGGCATAGGCGCCCCAGGCAATGCACCAGGCCACGCGGTCGCCAACGGCCAAGTGACTCACGCCCGCGCCGACTTCCACCACCACGCCGGCGCCTTCCATGCCCAAGGTGCACGGCAGTCGTACCGGGTACGTGACCGAGTGGGCGTATTTACCTTGGCGCGTGTGAATGTCCATGAAATTGATTCCGGCACAGGCCACCTTGACCAGCACATGCCCGGCCGTCGCCTGGGGTTTGGCAACGTCGTGGCGCAGGTGGGCAACTTCAGGGCCGCCGTAGGCTTGCAGGGTGATGGCTTTCATTGGGGGAACAACTCCGTTTGCACTGGGAAGCGGCCATGGTAAAAGGACAGGCTCGGCAGGAATATTCCCCAATCTCTCCCAACCTCTGTGCGGAAATAACCCGATGTTTGACTGGCAGGATCTGTATTACTTCACCGTGTTGGCGCGCACCCAGTCGCTGTCGGCGGCTGCCCGCGAGCTGCAGGTGGAGCACGCCACCGTCGGGCGGCGGGTCGACGCGCTGGAAAAAGCCCTCGGCGTGAAACTGGTCGACCGCCTGCCCCGCAGCCGGCCGCTCACCGCGCAGGGCCTGGCGTTGGCCAAATTGGCGGCGGGCATGGGCGACATGGCCACCGAAGTGATGCGCCTGTCCCGCGTGGCCTCCATCGAACTGGCCGGCACCGTGCGCGTCAGTTGCCCGCCGTCGATTGCCAACCATTGCATCGCGCCGCACGTGGCACGGCTGCGCGCGCAATACCCGCAGCTGAACCTGGTGTTGATGCCCTCCACGCAACTGGCGGCGCTGGACAAGGGCGAAGCCGATATCGCCCTGCGCACGGTGCGCCCCGACGAGGATGCACTGGTGCGCCGCAAGGTCGGCGTGGTGCGCTTCGGGCTGTATGCCGCGCCCGCGTACACGCAACTGCCCGCCGCCCAGTGGGCATTTATCGCCTACGACAGCAGCCGTGATCACTTGCCGCAACAGGCGTGGCTGCACCAACTGCGCGGCCAGCGCCCGATCGTGTTTGCCGCCAGCGAGTTGATCACCCAGCAAATGGCTGCCCGCTCGCAGGTCGGCGCGGTGGTGTTGCCGACATTGGTGGGCGATCGCGACCCGCTGTTGGCGCGGCTGCCCACCGCTGGCGACGGCCCGGTGCGGGATATCTGGCTGACGGTGTACCCGGATATGCGCCGTTCGCCGTCGGTAAAGGTGGTGATGGAATTTCTGGTGGCGTGCATTGAAGGTGAAGCGCAGCTGCGGCGTTGAGTCAGCCTGCCGTGGCGAGGAATTTCTTGCGATACGCCGCCGGCAGCATGCCGACGCGCTGCTGGAACAGGCGACGAAACGAATTGCTGTCCTCATACCCCACTGCGTAGGTGATGCTTTCGAGGGTCATGCGCGTTGATTCCAACATCTGCTTGGCACGCTCCAGGCGCAAGGTTTGCACATAGGCAATAGGCGTATAGCCCGTTGCCTCCTTGAACCGCCGCTTGAAATTGCGCACGCCAAAGCCAAAGCGCCGGGCCACGTCATCAATCACCAGCGCCTGGGCAAACTGCTGCTCAAGCCAATGCTGCACCCGCATGACCTCGCCGTCGCCGTGGTTCTTGGGCAATGACCACATGGCGTACACCGACTGCTCGGTGCGTACGTTGTCGATCAGCAAGTATTTGCCACAGGTATGCGCCAACTCGGGAGAGCCGAAGCGGCGGATCAGGTGCAGCATCAGGTCCATCGCGGCGCTGGCGCCACCGCAGGTGATCACGCGGTTTTCTTCGCAGAGTATCTGCGCGTCATCCAATGCAACACCCGCGTAACGTTGCCGGAAAAACCCGGCAAACGCCCAGTGGGTGGTGGCGCGCAAGCCCTGCAGCAAGCCGCTCTCCGCCAGCAGAAAAGCCGCCGTGCACATCGACGCTAGCACCGTTCCCTGGGCATGGCGTTCGCGCAACCAGGGCCCGTAGGCGGGAAAGCTCGGCATGGCCTCCTTGAGGGTAAACAGAAAACCAGGGATCAGCACTAGGTCGGTCTGATGAACCTGCGCGAGCGAACACCTTACCTGCAAACGCTGCCCACCCCAGGCGTCCACGGCCTGGCCGTCGAGGGAGGCGACCACGATCTCGAACGGCGGGCTGTCGGCGAACAGGTTGGCGGCGCTGAGCATTTCCAGGGCCAGGGTGGCGCTGGCGGCGGAGCATTGGTCGACCAGAAGCAAGGTAATGTGCATGTTTGCGCTTTTCGCATGTAATAAGTCATTTGCGCACCTACCTTAGCCGATTCCGCGCCCGTAGAGTGCGGCCACTGATCAACTGCCTGGCGCGTTTATGAATCTCTGGTTTCGATTGCTCTACATGCTGTCCCGTCGGCCCTGGCGCACACCGGCCCATGGCCTGGAGACCACCGTGGTGCGCATGCGGGTGTGGCCGCTGGACCTGGACATCAACCGGCACGTCACCAATGGCCGGTATTTCTCCCTGGCGGATGTGGCGCGGATGGATTTTGTACTGCGTACCGGCGCGTTTCGCGTGGCCCTGCGCAACAAGGCCCTGCCGATCGTGGGCGATACCTGGGGCAAGTTTCGCCGCGAACTGAAGCTGTTCGAAGTGTTCGAGGTACACACCCGCATGCTTGGCTGGGACCACAAGTGGAGCCTGATGGAGCACCGTTTCGTCAGCAAAGGCCGGGTGATCGGCGTGGTGGTGATGCGCGGGCTGTTTCGCTCAGCCAAAGGCACCCTGCCCCCGGCAGACTTCGTGCGCGAGCTGGGGTTGGCCGAAGCGTCGCCACCGCTGCCGCAATGGCTGAGTGACTGGGCGAAAAGTTGTGATGCTATGAGTGTGCAATTGCGCGCAGAGGAGCTGGTTTAAACCACGCGGGCCAGCTTCTTCAAGTTGGCTTCGGCGTCGTCTCTGCCCACATACAGGAAGCGTTTGCCTTCCTGGACTTTGAACAGCACCTTCATACTCACTAACTTGTCCAGGTCCTTACGTGCGGTATTTTCCGAAACGTCGTAGTCGTGAGTGAGTTCCTTGGGGGTGAAGATGCGCCCCGGATTACCCGCTCCGCGTGGGAATGCATGCTGTGACGCTCTGCGTCACCTGTACATCGGCCTTGAGATAGATGCTGGCGCGGGACGCGGAGCC
>NZ_JAKNQN010000022.1:0-21459 GCF_022662395.1 Pseudomonas sp. MONT-RG-20F-20-E-7-02 | reverse complement strand
CGACTCGATCGACAACACCACGGTTTCCCTGACTGCCGACAAAGCATCTGTGGTTGAAGGCGGCGACATCACCTACACCGCGACCTTGACCAACAAGGCGCAAACCGACGTCACCGTCACGCTTTCGAATGGCCAGACGATCACCATCAAGGCTGGCGACTCCGCAGGCTCGACGGTTTTCCACACCCCGGCCAACGACGTCTACAACAACGGTTCGACCGTCAGCACTACGATCGCCAAAACTGTCGGCGGTAACTTCGAGAACTTGGTTACCGATCCAAAAGCAGCGGTCACCACGATCACCGACTCGATCGACAACACCACGGTTTCGTTGACTGCTGATAAAGCATCTGTGGTTGAAGGCGGTGACATCACTTACACCGCGACCCTGACCAACAAGGCGCAAACCGACGTCACCGTTACGTTGAGCAATGGTCAGACGATCACCATCAAAGCCGGTGAATCTGTGGGCTCCACGGTTTTCCATACCCCAGCTAACGATGTTTACAACAACAGTTCGACCGTCAGCACCACCATTGCCAAAACTGCAGGCGGTAACTTCGAGAACCTGGTTACCGACCCGAAAGCAGCCGTCACCACGATCACCGACTCGATCGACAACACCACCGTTTCCCTGACTGCTGACAAGGCTTCGGTCGTTGAAGGCGGCGATATCACTTACACCGCGACCCTGACCAACAAGGCGCAAACCGACGTCACCGTAACGCTGAGCAACGGCCAAACCATCACCATCAAAGCCGGCGACTCCGCAGGCTCCACGGTTTTCCACACCCCGGCCAACGACGTCTACAACAACAGTTCCACCGTCAGCACCACCATCGCGAAAACTGCAGGCGGTAACTTCGAGAACCTGGTCACCGATCCAAAAGCGGCGGTCACCACGATCACCGACTCGATCGACACCACCACCGTCAATATCACCGGCGATGCTTCCGTGACGGAAGGCGGCACGGCGCATTACACCCTGACGTTGAGCAACCCGGCGCAAACCGATGTGACGGTGACGCTCAAGTACAGTGGCACCGCCACCGATGGTTCGGATTTCACCGGTGTGTACACCGTGAAGATCCCGGCTGGCGCCAGCAGCGCGGCGTTTGATATCCGCACGATTGACGACAAGATCACCGAGTCGACGGAAAGCATTGTCATCACGATCGACAAGACCACCGGTGGCAACTTCGAGAACCTGGCGATCGGCAAAGGCAGCGTCACCACCAACATCATCGACAACGATGCGCCGCCGGTCATCGACCTGGATGCCAACAATTCCAGCGGCGCCACCGGTGCCGACTACAAGGTGACCTTCACCGAAGGCACCAGCGGCCCGGGCGTGTCGATTGCCGACACGGATATCAAGATCACCGACCCGGACAGCACGATGCTGACCGGCGCGACGATCACCCTGACCAATGCGCAGGCCGGTGATGCCCTGAACCTGGGCAACAGCGTGAATGGCATCATCGTCAACACCAACAACCAGACGGGCACCATCACCCTGACGTTGTCGGGCAGCGCGACGCTGGCTGATTACATGCAGCGCATCCAGAACATCACGTTCACCAACAACAGCCACGACCCAAGCACCACGCCGCGGACCATTACCGTGACCGTGACCGACGGCGGCAATTACTCCAACGTCGCTACCACCACGGTCAACGTGGTGGCGGTCAACGATGCGCCAGTGGCAACCGGCAGCGCCGTGACCGGCACCGAAGACACGCCGCTGGCCCTGACCTGGGCTAACTTCGGCGTGACCGACGTGGACTCGCCGCAAAGCAGCCTGGGCGTGAAAATCACTGACCTGCCGGTGGCCGGCAAGCTGCAATACCTCGCAGCAGATGGCACCACCTGGACCAACGTGACCGCTGGCCAAACCTTCACCAAAGCCCAGATCGACGGCGGCCAGTTGCGCTTCATGCCTAACGCCAACGAATCCGGCACCAATGGTTATGGCGGCACCGGCATCGGCAACCAGCAGGCGGATTACGCGCAGTTCAAGTTCCAGCCAACAGATGGCAAGGACCTGGGCACCAGCGCCACGGTGAAAGTCGATATCACGCCGATAGCCGACGCACCGACCCTGAATGTGGCCGACAACAGCGTCAACTCGATCGGCTTGCTCAAGCAAAGCTGGAACACGGTTGCCGGCATCGGCACCAACGGCAACGGCGCTGCCCCGGCTGATCTGAAAAATGCCATTGATAACGCCGGCACGCCGAACAGCAGCGGCATCGTGACCAATGTCGAGTCCACCGCCAACGTCGCGGCAGGCAGTGGTTCAAAGATCTCCGGCCTGATCTACATGGAAGCCGGCAAGTCCTACACCTTCAGCGGCACCGGCGATGACAGCCTGGTGATCAACGTCGGCGGTAAAGACGTGGCCAGCGCGCAGTGGGGCACCAACAGCGGCAAGTTCAGCGGCTCGATCACCCCGACGGTGAGCGGCTATTACAGCATCGAGATCTACCACGCCAACCAATCCGGCCCTGGCAGTTATGACGTCAACCTGTCGGTCAACGGCGCCCCGGCCACAGACCTGAGCACCAGCGGCGTGCCGCTGTACACCGGCATCACCGACCTGACCAACGCCGGCGTGACCGTGTCCGACCTGCATGGCAGCAACGGTGATGGTTACTACGTGGGCTACAAGCTCAACGAAGGCCAGGAAAACGGCACCGTGAAGCTGTCCAAGGTGACCACCGCGCTGACCGACACCGACGGCTCGGAAACCCTGAGCGTGAAGATCAGTGGCGTACCGGCAGGCTCGGTGCTCACCGACGCGTCCGGGCACACCTTTACCGCGACTAAAGCCGTGGGCGAAGTCAACGTCACCGGTTGGGACTTGAGCACCCTGACCATCAAGCCGCCGACCTACTACAGCGGCCAGTTCAACCTGACTGTGACCTCGACCTCTACCGAAAGCCTCGGCGGTTCGGCCATCACCACCGCGCAATTGCCGGTCACGGTGTACCCGGCCACCTACAGCGCAATCACGGGCAGCTCCGGCAGCGACGCCATCACCGGCACCGATGGCAACGACATCGTCGTAGCCGATATCGGCGGCCTGAACGTGGTGCAAGGCAAGAACTACAACATCGCGTTCATGGTGGACAGTTCCGGCAGCATGAGCACCGCGTCGATCAACGCGGCCAAGGCTTCGCTGACCTCTGTGTTCAACTCGCTCAAAGACAGCCTGGGCGCGAACACATCGGGCACCGTGAACATCTTCCTGGCGGACTTCGATACCCAGGTGAACAAGTCGGTAGCGATCAACCTCAACGATCCAAACGCCCTGACCTTGCTCAAGGCCGTGCTGGACTCGATGGTGTCGGGCGGCGGCACCAACTATGAAGACGTGTTCAAGACCACGGCCAACTTCTTCCAGAGCGGCCTGGCCACCGGCAACACCGGTGCCACCAACTTGACCTACTTCATCACCGACGGCCAGCCGACCTACTACCAGAGCGGCGAGCAGACCAACCCGACGATTTACAACGTCAAGCTCGACGATTTGGTGACCACGTCCAACTACACGCTGGGCAATACGTTCAGCAAGTACCTGGATAACACCCACTACTTCAGCATCGACTCCTCGGGTGCGGCTCAATTGCAAACCTTGAATGGCTCGCGCTGGGTCGTCACCAACCTGGGCACCCTTCACGCCCAAGGTGACGGCACCTACGAGCTGTCCAACCTGAACGGTACGGGCTACAGCACCGACGCGGCGACGCTGAGCAACGCGAAAAGCGCCTTTGCGCTGCTGGGCGGGTTGTCGCAAGTGGAAGCCATCGGTATCAACGGTGACGTCAGCCTCAATGACCTCAAGCCGTACGACAGCGATGGCAAGCCGCAAAGCAACATCGACCCGAATGACCTGGCCAACGCCATCCTCGGCCACACCGAAGCGACGCTGCCAGGTTCCGACACCATCAGCGGTGGCGACGGCAACGACATCATCTTCGGCGACCTGGTGAGCTTCAGCGGCATCACCGGTGAGGGTTACAACGCACTGCAGGCCTTTGTGGCACAGAAAACCGGTGTGGCCGTCTCGGCGGTGACCACCTCCAACGTGCACCAGTACGTCACCGAGCACTATGCCGACTTCGATGTGTCCGGTGCCAAAGACGGCAACGACACACTGTTGGGCGGCGCGGGTGATGACATCCTGTTCGGCCAGGGTGGCAACGACTACCTGGACGGCGGCAAAGGCAATGACATCCTGCTGGGCGGCACCGGTAACGACACGTTGATCGGCGGGCCGGGCAACGACATCCTGATCGGTGGTTCGGGTGCCGACACCTTCGTGTGGAAGGCCGGTGACCTGGGCAACGATGTGATCAAGGACTTCAAGGCCTCGGAAGGTGACCGGATTGATCTTAAGGATCTGTTGAAAGGTGAGACGGACAGCACCATCGACAACTACCTCAAGATCACCACGGTAGACGGCGTGTCGACTCTGCAAATCAGCAGTGAAGGCAAGCTCAACACCGCTGGCGGCCTGGCCAACGCGGATGTGACGATCAAGCTGGAAGGCAACGATTGGTCCCACACCAGCATCAACTCGCTGATCAGCGGTGCCGACCCGACCATCAAGATCGATCACACCGCCTAAGACGCGCTGGATCGGCCGCCCACTCGGGCGGCCGATTTTTTTTGGCTGATGCGTGACTGGCCCTGGCGGGCGGTTGCATCGCATACTCGCGGCCATAAACACACCATTGACCTATGCTGGTGAAGGCGTGTGGTTCATTTTCGAGGGTTTCTTATGTTTTACGTGCAACGTGATGCACAGGGTGTATTGAGTCGCGTGGAGGCCGCCGCCTTTGCCGAGTCAACCGAAACCCTGCCGGCCGATCACCATGAGATCCAGGCCTGGTATGCCAACGAAGTGGTGGAAACCAGCCTGGCGCAGCTCAAGCAAAGTGACCTGGAAATGATCCGGGTGCTGGATGACTTGATCCAGGTGCTGACCCGCAAGGGAGTGATCAGCGTGACGGACCTGCCGCCAGCCGCCCAAGCCAAACTGATGGACCGTACCCATGCGCGGGAAGCGTTGGGCGGGTTGAGTCACCTGATCAATGATGAAGAGACTGGGTTGATCTGATTCAGGTAGGCAAACCGAATCTGAATCTGGGCAGGCTTGTGTGGGAGCTGGCTTGCCTGCGATGCAAGCACCTCGGTGTATCAGGCAGACCGAGGTGATGCTATCGCAGGCAAGCCAGCTCCCACACAAGCGAGTGCCCCGTTAGAGTTGGATTATTTCCAGGGCGCGGGCTCGCCAAATAGCTGCCCTTGCACACCAAATAGCCCCATCTCGCGAATCACCTTCAGCTCCCCTTCGGTTTCCACGCGCTCGGCAATCAACGGCAAATCGATGCTGTGCGCCGCGCGCTGGATCGCCTCGATAAACAGGCGCTTGTCGGTTTCCTGATCGATGGCCCGGATGTAACTGCCGTCGATCTTCAGGTACGCCAGGCCCAGGCGCGCCAGGTTGCCGATCATGCTGAAGCGCCCCCCGAAACGCTGCAGGCTCAGGGAGAAGCCCAGCTCACGCAGGCGTTGAGTCAACTGTTCCAGCAAGGCTTGCTCAGGCAATTGTTCTTCGCCGATTTCCAGGGTCAGGCGCGGGCCCAGGTTGCTGTGCTGGCGCAGCAAGTCGAAAATCCGGTTCAACGCTTGGGCGTCCTGCAACGTGGCAGCCGAGAGGTTCAGCGCCAGGCTATGGCTGTGGCTGGTCATTTGCTTGAGCACTTGCTCCAGCATCAGGCGGTCCAGGCGTGACGTCCAGCCAAAGCGCTCAAGCCACGGCAGGAAACGCCCGGCCGGGATTGTGTGGCCGTCGTCATCCTGCAAGCGCGACAGCACTTTGTAATGCAAGACCAACTGCGGGTCCTGGCTGGCGACGACCGGCTGGAAGTACAGCTGGAAGCGCTGCTGGGTCAGGGCCTGGTCCAGCAAGGTGTGCCAGGCATGATGATCGTCGCCGACGCTGGCGGCGGCACTGTGGTCGAGACACACCCAGCTGGTGTCGCCCTGCCCTTCGGCCTGGGCCAGGGCCTGGTCCGCCAAGGTCAGCAGGGCCTGAGGGGAATCGCCATGGCTGAAGGGCGCCAGGCCGATATAGGCGACCGGCGTGACGTCACTGGCGCCGGTGGCCTGCAGGCTGAGCAAGGTGCTTTCAAGGTTCTGCGCCAATTGCAGCGCTTCTTCGCGCACCAGCCCCGGCGCCAGCACCGCGAATTCACCCCCGCGGATGCGGGTGACGAGATTATGGGTTTCCGGGTAGGGCTCGCATTGACGCAGCAGCTGTTCGCCGACTGCTTTGAGTAACTGGTCGGTACGCTGGCCACCCAGCCGCTGGTTGAGACCGGCCAGGTCCTTGACCCGCAACAGCAGCAGGTAGCCGGAGTTGGTGTCTTCCGGGTTACTGACGCGGGCGTTGAGCTGCATCTCGAAGTAACGACGGTTAGCGAGGCCGGTGAGGTTGTCCTGGTAGGACTCGGTGCGCAGTTTTTCACTGCGCTCGGCCTGCTCCTGGAACAGCGCCTTGAGCTTTTCCACCATCTGGTTCATGGCCTGCACCACGCGGCGCAGTTCCGGCGTGCGTGGCAGGTCGGGCACACTGAGAAACTCACGACGGGCGATGGCGTGGGACTGCTTAACCATGTAGTCCAACGGTTTCAGTTGCCGACGCAGCAGCAGCGCGCCAAGCACGGCACTGACCGCACCGCACAGCAACAGCCAACCGAGGCTGCCCAGGGCGCTCTGCCAGAGCTTGGCCAGGGCAAACATCGGGTGGCTGACCACTTCCACACGCGCCGCCTGCTCCCAGCCACGGTTGACCAGCGCATCGCCACCGGCCGGCTCTAGGCCGATCATCTTCACGAACCAGTTGGGCACACCGTTGTTATCGGGGATGCCGCTGCGCTCAACAATGGTTTTGTCAGTCGCCAGGTCTACCACGCGGATGCTGGCGTAATAGCCGCTGTCGAAGATCGAGCTGACCAGCAATTCCACCATGGCCGGGTCGTCGATATTCGGTGTCAGCGACAACGCCAGCGCCGTCGCCGCGTCCTGTGCATGCGAGCGCAGCTGGTTGACGTATTGCGTGCGCGAGCTTTCCAGGCTGACCATGAAGCTGCCGCTGAAGGCGACCACCAGGAACAGACAGATTGCGATCAATAGTTGTTTGAACAGAGACATCCGATCAGTTACTCCTAGTTGGCAGGCTCGGCCGGGAAGCCTTCCGCACGCATTTTTCTCAACACATCCTGCCAGCGCGACAAGCGTTTGGTGTCACCGACTTTCTTGTTGCCCTTGGCACCGGGCAAGTACAAGCCTTCGGCGTTGAATGAGTACACCGGTATCAGGTCGGTACGCCGCGTCGCCGGCAGGATTTCGTCCATCAGGCTGTCGAGCACCAACGGGATGGCGTCCGGTGTCGAATAATAAGTCAGGACCATGTGCGCGCGATTCTGACGCAAGGCCTTGACGTAGGTAATGCGCAATTTGTCGCTGGAGACCCCCAGGTGACGCAAACTGAAATACTTGGCGATCGCGTAGTCCTCACAGTCGCCGGCACCTTTCCAGAGTGCTTCGATGGGCGTCTCCCAGTAGTCGACCACGTGCCAGAGATCGATGTCTTCCACGTAGGTCATCTGCTTGTTGAAAAACAGGTTCACGACCTTGAGCTGCTCTTGCTCGCCGACCTGCTTTTGGGTTGCCAGCAAGCGCTGCCAATCATCGATACGCCGCTGGCCTTCCCCTAGCGGCCCATACAAGGCGGTGGCCTTGCGGCTGATCTGAGAGAAATCCCAATCGGCATGCAGCCCGCCAAGCATCAGGCCGGCCAACAAAATCGCTGAAAACAGCCAGCTGAAAATTCGAGAGGGAATAAAACTTACCGCCAAGGCGTTCAGTCCATGAAGAGAGACGGAATTTCAAAGGATGGTGATGCTTCGAACCGTAAAAAACAATGGCACAGTGCAATCATTCATAAAGGGGCCGAGTTTATAACCGTCCTCTGTGGGATGCACAAAGTAAGGCCTGTAAGCCCTTACAATCAGAAACTTTGGCTGTTTGACAAGCACGCAGCCCGTCTCTAGTGTGCATTGGATCCAATTAAACACACCCAATTCAAGAAAGGAGGATAGCGTAACCGTGACGCAGAAGCCGAACCCTTTAAGCAGCATTAAAATCAGCGGGCCTATTCCCGCTCATCTTGCGCGCGCCGTTATTGAAGAAACGTTGCGCAATGCGATTCTCGATGGCCGATTGCCCTGTGGCACTGCAATGCGCCAGCAGGAGCTGGCCAGCCTGTTCGGTGTCAGCCGCATGCCCGTGCGCGAAGCGTTGCGCCAGCTGGAAGCGCAATCCTTGCTGCATGTGGTGACACACAAGGGCGCCGTGGTTGCACCGTTGATAGAGGACAATTCGGCAGAAACCTATGCCCTGCGCATGCTGTTGGAATCCGAAGCGTTGCGCTTGTCGACACCGTTGCTCACCGATGCCGACATCGCTGAGGCTGATGCCTATATCAATGCACTGGAGCAGGAGAAAGACTATTCCGAAATCGGCCGCCTCAACCGCCTGTTCCACATGGTGCTCTATGGCAAGGCGCCTAACCAGCGGCTGCTCAAGCTGGTTGAACACGGCTTGAATGAGGAGGAGCGTTTTCTACGCTTCAACCTTGAGGCGATGGGTTTGGGCGAAACGTCCCAGGAAGATCACCGCGAGTTACTGAGCCTGGTAGCGCAGAAGAAAGTCGACGAAAGCATCCTGACGCTGCGCAATCACCTGATGCGGGGCATGGAGGTGATCACCACCTACCTCAACGGCCTTGAAGCGGCCGCAAAGAAAGAGGCCCAGTAAGGTTTACCGCACGCTTCTTCCATCTCTCTAAGATGTGGGGCTTCTTTGCTATAGGGAAGAGCTCCACGACGCGTCGTTATAGGGGACTGCTCATTACAAGGAAACTTCTAACAGTTAACCGGGCAACTTGCTCACAACAAAATATTTCTCGAAAAAACATCTAACATATTCGCAAGTTCATCAAAACGTTTAATACGATTATTATCTCTCGCCACAAAAACCACTTCATACGGCAGCATAACCCTACGCCCCGTTAGCACAGTGCGCATGACGCGGCTAAACGCCATTATTTTTTATAATCAAGTTACAAACCCCTTACTGCTTACAGCGCAGTCGCAACAACTATAGGCGTCAACCATGCACCAACACTTACTTGAACAAAAAAAACTGCAGTTGTGCAGCCATCCATTATTTGTAGAAATAACTTCACTTAACAAGTTACAACTTTTTATGGAGCACCACGTATTTGCCGTCTGGGATTTCATGACCCTGACCAAACGCTTGCAACAAGACCTGACCTGCACGCAATTACCCTGGCTGCCACCCACTGACCCGCAAGCCGCACGCCTCATCAATGAAATCGTGCTCGGCGAAGAATCCGACGAGCATCCGAAAGGTGGCCATTGCAGCCACTTCGAACTGTATCTGGAGGCGATGGCAGAGGTAGGCGCCGACACGACCGCCGTCCAGCGCTTCATCGAACTGCAGCGCCAGAGCGTGCCGGCAAGTGCAGCCCTGCAGATGATTGATGTGCCGCCGAGCGTGGCCTGCTTTGTCGACAGCACGTTGCAGGTCGCACTGAATGCGCCCACACACTGCGTGGCGGCGGCCTTCCTGCATGGTCGCGAGAGTGTAGTTGCGCCGATGTTCGAACGCATTCTGCACGGCAACGCATGCATTGAGCGCCAGGCGCCAACCCTGTCTCACTACCTCAGCCGTCACATCGAACTGGATTCACAAGACCATGAGCCGGCAGCACAACAGTTACTCCAACGCCTGATCGGCACAGACCCTGCCCGCCAACGCCAGGCCGACGAAATGGCACTGGTCGCCGTACAAAGCCGCCTCAGTTTGTGGGACACCGTGCGTGTCTCGCTGAATGAGGTGCAGCCATGAGCGCCGCCAACTACCGCTCCTTTGCCGAGGACTGGGAACGCCGCGCAACGGTCCGCACGCGGCCTCGGCGGTTACTGGAACATGACGACAGATTGATCTATCCCTTGTGCCGCCAGCCCCTGGCGCTGAGCGCGGCTTTTCTCGAACATTGCCCGCAGTGGCGGGACTTCGTGCTGGTGCAAAGTTTCTACAAGTTCATCAACGACGTGGTGATCTTCGAAACCGAGATCGTCGGCAAGACCGCCCGCAGCATTGCCAGGAATCGCTTCTCGCTGCCCTTCCCGTTTGCTTGCCGCGTGGACGCGATGGCCGTCGTGGTGGATGAGGACTACCACGCGCTGGTCGCGATGGATTTCCTGCAACAGGCCGTGGACATGACCGGCATACACCCCATCGACCTGCCTGGGCAAATCGAACTGAGCCATGCCCTGCCGGCAGCGCAGGCCCTGGCACCGCCGCGCTTGCGCGATGCCGTGGCGTTGATTGGTGTGGCCATCGCCGAGAACACGGTCACCCATGACGTCGCCGCGTTTTCCAAGGACGACAGCATCAAGCCTTCTGTTCGTGGCTTGATGGCTGATCACTTGTTTGATGAAGGGCGCCATGCACAGTTCTGGACCCAACTGGTGCGCCTCTATTGGCAAGCGGCAAGCCCGGCGGACCGCGACAGCATCGCTGAGACCCTGCCGACCTTTTTGACGCATTACCTGACCAACGAACTGCAGAAAGGCTTCGATCTACAGCTGATCGAACACTTGGACGTCAGCGGCGACGTCCGCCACGCACTGCGTGATGAAGTGGCCGCGCTGGACTTTCCTATCACCCGTCATCACCCGTTGCTTGGCAACATCCTGGGGTTCCTGCACCACAGCAGCCTGCTGCAAACGCCGAGCGTTGCCCAGGCCCTGAGCCACTACCTGCCCGAATCGGGGAGGCCGGCATGAGGCGCTTGAAGATTGGATGGAATGGCACCAGCACTGCACTGCAAGCGCTCAGGCAAACGCTGGAGCAGTACGGACACGTCAGCGCAACAGACTCATTTGACGTCGTGATTGAAGACGGTAGCCAACCGCCGCTCACACCGACCGGCGATACCCAATGGTTAAGCCTGCGCGTGGGGATCGGCCCGGTGTCCGAATATGGGCTGCCCAGGCTGCAGCTACGCTGCTATGACCAGGACAGGCGCGTTCTGGCGACACAGGACGTGGACGAGGAGCCCAGCGGCAACGGCCAGCCATTGCGCCGACGTGCAACAGACGCACTGGTGGAATGGGCTGCCTCGCTGGTCAGCGGGTTCTCCAGGGATGCGGGCCTTTTCACCGTCACCGCCCTCGCGAACAGTTGGCCAGAGCAAGGTCTGCAAGGGCTGGACGCATTGGCATTCATGCATCGTTTCAATCGCACTGCGCAGCCGGCGCTATTGCTGGCAGCCCAGGTGCCCGTCATCGAACGGTTACACGCCAGCCTGCACAGCTTCGCCGAACGCCCGGCGCTGACTATCTCGGGCAGTGTGGTGACGTACCGGCAATTACAGTCTCGGGCCGTGTCGATCCAGCAGCATCTGCGCCCACGGCTGGATGCCATTGAAGCGCCAGTGGTGATCGGCGTTTGCATGGACAAGTCCATCGAGTTGTACGCCAGCATTCTCGCGGTGCTGAGTTGCGGCGCGGTGTACCTGCCATTGGCACCGGATCATCCGACACAGCGCCAGCAGGCGATGCTGGAAGGCGCCAAGGCCAGCGTGTTGCTGGATGATGGGCGGCACCCGCTGCGCGACCAGTTCGTCAGCCTGGATGTCAGTAACCTCGACCCGGCGCACGCCGATACCCCGCAGCCCCTTACGCACTATCGCCCCGACGCCGAGGCGCCCTGCATCGCGCTTTTCACTTCGGGCACCACCGGCCAGCCCAAAGGCGTGCTGCTCAGCCAGGGCAACCTTGCACATTTCACCGCCTGGCTTGGTGACCGTATGGCACTGGATGAACACAGCCGTGTGCTGCAATTTTCGCCACTGAGTTTCGACTCATCGCTGATCGATATCTTCCCGGCCCTGGTAGCCGGTGCCGAGTTGATCGTGCCAAGCCAGGAACAACGGCACGACCCCCAGCAGTTGGTCGACCTGATTCGTCAGCGGCGCATCAGCCATGCGTTTCTGCCGCCAGCGCTGCTGAGCATCCTGCCGCTGGATCAGCCACTGGGCTTGACCCATCTGCTGACGGGTGGCGATACCTGCGAGCCGTGCGTGATCGAACGATTGGCGAGCCAGTGCCACTTTCACAATCTGTACGGCCCTACTGAAGCCACGGTGCTGGTGACCCACCGGACGTTTCAACCGGGAGACAGCAATCGCAACCTCGGGCGCCCTATTGCCAACAGCCAGGTGCTGATCCTCGACGAGCACCTGCAACCGGTGGATGAACAGGTGACGGGCGAACTGTACATCGTCGGCCCCGGCGTAAGCCTGGGGTATGTGAACGCGCCGCAGCAGGCGGACAACCCGTTCGTTGAACTGAGACTGCCCACTGGCCAGACGTTGCGGGCTTACCGCAGTGGTGACCTGGCGAAATGGACGCCAGACGGTATCGAGTTGGGTGGCCGACGCGATGACCAGGTGAAGATCCGTGGTTTTCGGGTGGCCCCACTGGAAATCGAACAGTGCCTGCGCACTAGCCGATTGTTTCGCCAAGTGGCCGTGGTGATCGATGCTCATCGCAGGATTTTCAGCTTCGTTGCCCAGCCCGAACCGGGCGCCACGCTGGCAGGCTTGAAACAACATGCGCAGCAGTGGTTACCGACCTATATGCACCCCGAGGTGTGGACTGAGTTACCCACTCTGCCGCACACCCGTCACGGCAAGATCGACCGCCAGGCATTGCTGGCGACACCGATGCGCACGGTTGCACACACCGTCGGCGGTCGCGCGCAAACGCCTCTGCAAACACGCCTGGTGGCGCTGTGGAGCGAGTTGCTGGATGTGCCTGGCGATGACGTTTGCATTGACGAGAGTTTTTTCAACCTCGGCGGCCACTCCATCCTGCTGTCGACCCTGTTGCTACGTGTGCGCGAAGCGTTTGGTCGCAGCCTCTCCTTGAGCCGATTCTTTGAAGCCCCGACGATTCGTACGCTCGCCGTTCTGTTGGAAGACGGTGCTCTTCCCAATGCACTGTCGGGCCAGGTGGAGCTGGATGCGTCACAACCGCTGACAGTAGAACCACTGCACGCGGAACGCGCAGGCGACCCACGCAAAGTCATCGTCACCGGCGCCAACAGTTTTGTCGGCGTGCATCTGGTCGAAGCGTTGTTGGCAGGCGGCGCGCAGGAAGTGGCCTGCCTGGTACGGGAGCAGCCGGGGCATTGCGCTGCGGCACGGTTTGCCGAGGCATTACGCGAGTATCGCCTGGAGCATATGGACCTGAGCCGCGTGCACGTCTACGCCGCCGATATCAGCCAGCCACGACTGGGCCTGGCCTGCGATGTGTATGAGCACCTCGCCCGCACACATGGCGTGTTGGTGCACAACGCTGCGTGGGTCAACCATGTGATGGACTACGCCTCACTTGCCAGGGACAACGTCGAACCGGTACTGGAGTGCCTGCGCCTGTGTGAAACCCATTGCAAGAAAGTCTTTAACTACGTCTCGACACTCTCGGCCTGCAGTCATATTGACGCCCAGGGGTACATTCTCGAAACGCACGCGGTGGAGTCGTTGCCGCTGTATCTCAAGAATGGCTACAACCTTTCCAAATGGGTCGCCGAACGACTGCTGGGGCGTGCTGCCGAGCAAGGTGCCTGGGTGAACATCTATCGCCCGGGAAACATCGCGTTCAACAGCCGTAACGGCGTCTGCCAGCCGCACAACAACCGCCTGATGATGATGCTCAAAGGGTCGTTGCAGTTGGGCCTGGCGCCGCGCCTGGAGGTGAACTTCGACTTGATGCCGGTGGACTTCTTTGCGCGCTTCGTTGCGTTCCACTGCGGCCAGTGGGCTGCCGGGCGAAACGTCTTCAACCTGCACAACCCACAACCGTTGAGTTGGGAACATTACCTTGATGCGTTCAGCCAAGCGGGCCACCGCTTCGAACGGGTGAGCATTGCGCGCTGGCAAAGCGCGCTACGCACGGTGGGTCGCGAAAACGCGCTGTTTGGCGTGCTGGGTTTTTACCTGAATGACCTGGCAGAAGACATCAGCGACGTGTCGATGATTTGTCACGACAACGCACGCCAGGGTGTGGACGCGATGGGCGAGCACTACCCAAAAAAGGACCCGGCGCTGCTACGCAAGGGCTGCGACCACCTCAAGGCCATTGGCTTTATCTAACCCCGTCAGGACATGCTTATGAAACCGCTGCAACCCGATACATTGATCCGCAACCCTGGCGGCGCACCGTTGGTGGCGTCTGTGGAAGTCCCGTGCGAGGCCGCTCGCCTGTGGCGTGTGGTGGGCAACTTTGCAGGCTTTGATGCCTTTATTCCCGCGCTGTCGCACATCCAAATGACGGGGACGGGTGTAGGTGCGTTACGCACGAAGTTTTTCCACGATGGTCATTGCGTTGTCGAGCAACTCAACAGCCACGACGACGAGGCCATGTATATGACGTGGACCACGCTCTACAACACGTTGGGCGTCGCGCAGTTGTGGGCCGCAATGCGTGTTGAAGGGCTTGGTGAGGACCGCTCCAGGGCGACCTGGACGCTCATTGGCGAACCGCTGGAAATGCCGCCGGCAGCGTTTGAAGAGTTTGTGCAGGATTTCGCCGACAGCGCACTGGAGAATGTGCGCCAGATGCTCAGCTGATCAGCAGGAGCGAGAGGCCTCGCTCCTGCACAAACAGGGTCAGATTTTGAAGCTGTCGACCAACTGCTTCAATCGGCTGGCCTGCTGGGACAGTGCGTCGCAGTCCTTGAGCGTTTCGTTGAGGTTGGCCACGCCCTGCTGGTTCAGCAGGTTGATCTGGTTGATGTCGACGTTGAGGGTTTCCACCACGGCGGTCTGCTCCTCGGTGGCGGCAGCGACCGATTGGTTCATGCCGTCGATCTCGACGATGCGTTGCGTCACGCTGACCAGGCGCTCACCGGCCTGGTTAGCCACTTCAACGCTTTCTTCGCTGGAGGTCTGGCTGGCGTTCATGGTGGTCACCGCTTCACGCGAACCCACTTGCAGCGAAGTGATCATCTTATGGATCTCTTCGGCAGACTCCTGAGTACGGTGCGCCAGGTTACGCACTTCATCGGCAACCACGGCAAAACCACGCCCGGCTTCCCCGGCACGAGCAGCTTCAATGGCGGCGTTAAGTGCCAGCAAGTTGGTTTGCTGGGAGATGCCTTTGATCACATCAAGGATGTGGCCGATGTTGTCGGTGCTGGCGTTCAGCGTTTCGATCTGGGTGCAGGACAGGCTGATTTTTTGCGACAGCTCCGACATCGCCAGGATGGTTTGCTCGACGACCTTGCGCCCGTCGTCTGCCTGTTCGCTGGCACCACTGGCGTGCTGCGAAGCATCGGCCGCGTTGCGCGCGATTTCCTGGGTGGCGGCGCCCAGTTCGTTGATTGCCGCCGCCACGCTGTTGGTGCGCGCACTTTGTTCGTCCGAGCCGATGATCGAGGCATTGGACGACGCCATCACGCGTTGGGACAGGTCGTGCACCTGACGCGTCGCCGAAGACACCTCGGAGATGGACGCGTGGATACGCTCGACGAACTGGTTGAAGGCACTGCCAACTTCGCCAAATTCGTCTTTGCTGGTCACGTCCAGGCGCCGAGTCAAATCACCCTCGCCCTGGGCAATGTCCTGCATGGCAATGCCCATGGTGGTCAGCGGGCGCAGCAGTACTTGAATCAACAGGCTCAAGAGCACGGCAATGGCGACGACCGCGATCAACATGGCGATCAATGCCGAAGTACGGAATTTGCCCAGCGGTGCGTAGGCTTTATCTTTGTCGATTGACAGACCGATATACCAATCGGCACCTGGCAAACCGCTGATTGGCGTGAACGAGAGGATACGGTCCTGGCCATTGAGGACAACATCCTGGCTGACCTTCTCGATACGCAGGTTTGTGCCTGGGTAGATGTCCTTAAGGTTTTTCATCACCTGGTCCTGGTCAGGACTGACGATGACCTGGCCATCGGCGCTGACCAGAAAGGCATGGCCGATGCCGCCGAAGTCCACCGAGTTGATGATCTTCACCAAGGTCTGCAGGCTCAGGTCACCGCCCACTACGCCCAGCAGCTCACCGTTCTTTTTGACTGGTAGAGCGATGGTGACGATCTGACCGCCCACGGCAGCCATGTAAGGCGGGGTGAGCATGGTTTTGTCGGCGGCCACGGCTTGCTTGTACCAAGGACGCTGACGTGGGTCATAACCGTCGGGCATTTTGGCGTCAGGGCGCTGGGTGAACACACCGTTGGTTTGACCGACGTAGGTGAACTGGAAGTTCGAGGTGAACGCAGGTTGATCAACCAGGCCCGGAAGGTCGGCACCACTGCCCTGATGCGCGACGTTTTGCGCCAGGCTTTCGAGGACCAGGATGCGACCACTGAGCCAGTTCTGCACACTGCTGGCCGTGAGTTCACCCGATTGCTGGATGGACGATTCCAGGTTTTGCTTGATGGTGCTGCGCTGCAGGTAGTCGTTGTAGAGCGTGAATAACGCGAATGCGAGAACCACGACGCCTGACGCGGCCAACAGAATTTTATGACTGAACTTGAGATTCATTTCATCGACTTCTTTTGCCAAAGGGGGATGAGCGTGCCGAGTGGAACATTCCATGTAACGGGATAGGCGGACTCTCTTGGACCGCTCTATTTCGGTGCACGCATGGCTCATCAGGCTTTCGGCCACACCAAGAGAAATCTTAGAAATTTGTGAGAAGCATCCTCATTTTGCGTGGGAAACCGACCAACGGTGCAGGCGCTGCGAGGAGAGATTGCAAAATCTTTCAGGCTTTCAGACAATGCGACTAATTATCATTTGTGACGTCTGGCCGGGCCTGTGTGAATGCCATCTACTGAGTACATTGCGTGTGAACGTGTGGTGCAGACGCTTTACTGCACCCATCACAATTGGCTCAACACGTGGCTGCGCAGCCGGCTGGGCAATGCCGCCGATGCAGCGGACTTGGCGCAAGACACCTTTGTGCGTTTGCTGCAAAAGACCGAGAGGTTTGAACTCAAGGCGCCCCGGGCGTTCTTGCGCACCATCGCCCGGGGTTTGGTGATTGATCATTGGCGCCGTGAAGAAATCCAACGCGCTTACCTGGAGTCCATCGCCCACCTGCCGGAAGCGTTGGCACCCAGCACCGAAGCACGTGCGTTGGTGCTGGAACTTCTGGAGGCAATCGCCCGCCTTTTAGACGGATTGAAGCCGAAGGTGCGTAAGGCGTTTCTACTGGCTCAGTGCGATGGGCTGACGTACAAGCAGATCGCGCAGCAGATGGGCGTGTCGGTTCGCTCTGTGGAACGCTACATCGCTGAGGCGCTGTATCACTGTTACGTGCTGCGTTATGAGACTTGATGCCTGTGGGTAACGCCGCGCGTTCCGGACCCGATGCCCAAGTGGTCAAGCAAGCCATCAGCTGGGCCCTGCGCCTGCGTAACAACCGTGCCAATGTGCGCCTGCATGCGCAATGCGAGCATTGGCGCGAGGCGCATGTTGACCATGAGTTGGCCTGGCAACGAGTACAGGCGCTGCAGCAGGAGTTGAACAGCCAATTGTCTGCGATTCCGGGGGCCCATGTGGCCCTGGAAAATGTTGCACACGGCTTGGGTCGGCGGCAGGCGCTGAAGATGTTGTCCGGTGTAGTGCTGGTGGGCTCTGCAGTGTGGGTCAGTCGGGACCTGACCGGCTGGCAGCGCTGGACATCCGACCTCGCGACAGCCACTGGCGAGCGGCGCAGTGTGCAATTGCCGGATGGTACTCGCCTGCAACTCAATACCGACAGTGCAGTGGACCTGGACTTCAGTGCGCAGCAACGCCTCATCACGCTTGTGCGTGGGGAGATCCTGGTGACTTGCGGCGCGAGTTTGTCAGCACCCTTGCTGGTCCAAACTCGGCATGGATTGCTCGAAGGCATGGACGGGCGCTTCAGCGTGCGCCAAGACAGCGATTGCACACGCTTGAGCGTGGTCAGCGGCAATGTGGCCATTCATTCACCGCATTCGGCGGATGGGTTCTCGACTCAAGCCCACGCGGGGGAAAACTATCTCGTAAACCAGACGCATGCCACGCCGGCCCCGCCTTTGGATATGGATGTTGGGGCGTGGACCGATGGGCTGATCGTGACGCGTGGTATGCGCCTGGCCGACTTTCTGTTGGAGGTGGGGCGTTACCGCCATGGCTACCTGGGTTGTTCGGCGGATGTTGCCGGCTTGCGGCTGTCGGGAGTTTTTCGGCTGGAGGACACCGACAAGTTGCTGGCGATCCTGCCGCAGACGCTACCTGTTCGCGTGCGTTATCGCACACGTTGGTGGGTGAGCCTGGAGCGCTCGGCCTGACTTTTTATGAAGGTTTTTGGCGGTTTTTTTCCGTGAGTCCGGCTTAGACAGTAAGCGTTTCCATCTGCCTTACCGGCCTCAACGGACCTTGATCATGACTGCGCGTTTTCTCAGTAACTCACCAGACTCTTCCTACCCTCTTTTAGCCAAAGCCATACGTGCCGCGTTGTTGTCGACGGCAATGGGCATGGGGGCTGTTTCGACTGTGGCCATGGCGGCGCAGACGGCCAGCGCGCAGGTGAGTCCGCGTTATGACATTCCAGCCGGCTCGCTGAGCGAGGTGCTCAATCAGTTCGCCCGGCAGGCGGGCATAACCCTTTCCAGCACGCCTGCGCAGACTCAGGGCCGACAATCGCCTGGGCTGCACGGCGAGTATTCAGCCGAACAGGGGTTGAACCATGTGCTCGCCGGCTCCGGGTTGCAGGCTGATTCGCAGGACGGCTTCAGTTTTGTTCTACAGGCTCAGCCGCAAAGCAGCACGCTGACATTGCCCACCACCGATATCAAAGGCTTCGCGCTGGGGAATGCCTTGGGCAGCATGGAAGGCTACAACGCTACACATAGCCAGATCGCAACCAAGACCAGCACCGCCCTGCTGGAAACGTCGCAAACCGTCTCCGTGGTGACCCGTGAACAGATGGACGACCAGGGCTCCCAAACTGTTGCACAGGCCATGCGCTACACACCTGGCGTGCTGACCAACCCGTATGGCGCGACCCATCGTTATGACTACGTAGCCATGCGCGGTTTCAATGATGGCTCTGTGGATAACATCTACCTTGATGGGTTGAAGTCCATGGGCGACAGCGGCACTTACAGCACGATGCAGGTGGACCCCTACTTTCTTGAACGCGTGGACATCCTGAAAGGGCCATCGTCTGTGCTGTATGGGCGCAGCTCACCCGGCGGCCTGGTTGCACTGACCAGCAAAAAGCCGTTGTTCGAGCCTTATCATCAGGTTCAAGCGACAGTGGGCAATCGCGGGCAACAGGGCATGGGTTTGGACTTCAGCGGCCCGGTGGACGAAGACAAGCGCATCGCCTATCGCCTCACTGGCTTGGCGGACAAGTCTGATACGCAGTTTGACCACGCTAAGGAAAAGCGCTTCGCACTGGCACCGACGCTCAGCATCGACTTTACCGAGGACACCTCGCTGACGCTCCAGGCGTATCTACAGCATGATCCCGACGGTGGTTACCACGGTGGCATGCCGGCGGACGGCGCATTGCATCAGCGTAATGGTCAGCGGATCTCCAGCCACTTTTTCGAAGGCGAGCCCGGCGTCGATGGTTACAAACGTGATCAGCAGTCGTTTGGTTATCAGTTCGAGCATCGCTTCAACGATGTGTTTACTGCGCGGCAGAACTTCCGTTACCTCGACTCCAAGGTGAAGTTGGATCAGGTGTATGCCTATGGCTGGACCACACCGACCAGTAATGAGCTAAATCGCTACTATTCGGGCGGCGATGAGAAGCTGCACGCGTTCATCATCGACAACATGCTGCAGGCGGAGTTTTTTACTGGGGCGACCAAGCACACTGTTCTGACGGGGGCCGATTATCAGCGGCGTAAAACGGTGGTGGATTGGTCCAGCGGGTCGCTGCAACCGATCAACGCGTTCAACCCTGTTTACGGCAATTCAGCGATCAGCTATTACGAACCAACCAGCTACCTGCGTCGCCTTGAACAGACGGGTGTGTATCTGCAAGACCTGATCGAAATGGATAAATGGCGGTTTTCCCTTGGGCTTCGCCAGGATTGGGTAGAGACGTCCGATGAAAACCGTATTGCAGAGGCGGGTCGGCCGCTGGGCACGGAGATCTCTGACAAACGTACCAAGCTGACGGGTCGAGCGGGTGCGCTGTATCTGTTTGATAACGGCTTGGCACCTTACGTCAGCTATTCAGAGTCCTTCAACCCGAACTCCTATTCAGACAGCGCGGGTAATCCACTGGCACCTACCAATGGGACACAGTGGGAGGCAGGCTTGAAGTATCAGCCGCCGGGGACCGACAACTTGTTTACAGCATCCTGGTTTCGTATCGACCAGGAAAACCTGGCGACCAAGCTGCCACAGGAGAACTTCTATCGGGCTGTAGGTGCTGTCCGCTCGCAAGGCCTGGAGCTGGAAGCGCATCTGCAACTGACCGATAACTTGAAGCTCTTAGGCAGCTATACCTTTACCGACATCAAGTATTCCAAGTCGATGGTGAGCACGTTGAGCTCTGCCGACAATTTGATCGAGAACAAGGGTAATTCTCCGACTCAGGCGCCTCGTCATATGGCGTCGATGTGGGCGGACTACAAATTTGCTAGCGGAGCCTTGGATGGCTTGCGGCTTGGGGGCGGGGTTCGCTATGTAGGGTACAGCTGGGCAGATGCTGAGAACACAATGAAGGTGCCGGCCTATACCTTGTTTGATGCGTCAGTCGGGTATGACCTGGGCAAAGTAGGGTTGAAGGGCGTGGATGTGCGGTTGAATGCCAATAACCTGACCAATGAGACTTATGTAGCCTCCTGTGCCAGCCTGAATTTCTGCTACCTGGGAGAAGAGCGTAATGTCAGCGCGACGGTAAGCTATCAGTTCTGATCTGCTGATAGTGTTGAGAGGCCAGCGTCTGACTTCAGGCGCTGGCTTTTTTTGGCCAGTTTCAGGGTGAGTCTGATGCTAAGGGCTTGGAAGGGACTCTGACTGTTTTCAGTATCAGGTATTTATAGTCACTCGCCCTAAAACGACAAAACCCCTGTCTGCGTAAGCAGACAGGGGTTTCGGAATTCAATCTTGACGATGACCTACTCTCACATGGGGAAACCCCACACTACCATCGGCGATGCATCGTTTCACTGCTGAGTTCGGGATGGGATCAGGTGGTTCCAATGCTCTATGGTCGTCAAGAAATTCTGTGTACCAGACCGTTGCGCTAGCAACGTCCCAGTGAAATTCATGGACTTCTACAT
>NZ_JAKNQN010000021.1:0-25415 GCF_022662395.1 Pseudomonas sp. MONT-RG-20F-20-E-7-02 | reverse complement strand
ATTGCGGCGGCCCACGGATTCAAGCCGGAGTGAGGGCACACCGAGCCTAGGCGAGGTGCCGAGTGGTGGGGCAAGAGCCCTTTGCTTACTTTGGGCTGGGCCGGCATTCCGGCTTTTCCAAAGTGAGCCGCCGTAAGGGCGGAACCAATTTCAGCCATCACCCAAATAACGGATATGTACTCAACCCAACCACCAACCTGGTCGGCCCAGAGGCCGCCACGCCAAACAGCACATACATCCAATTCCCAAACCCCAACACCCCCCAAACTCCCCCTATCGCTCACTCTCCAGGGGGGAACACACAACCATGGACCCAACACCCAAAACCAGCCCCGACGAAGTCGTCACCCTGGTCGTCAAACACCTGATCAAACCCGGCCGCGAAGCCGACTACGAAGCCTGGCTACGCCGCATCGTGCGCATCGCCGGCGAACGCCCCGGCCACCTCGGCGTCGACGTCGTACGCAGCAAACAAAACCGCCTGGCGCTATTCACCTGCGTCCTGCGCTACCGCTCCACCGACGATCTGGAGCGCTGGCTCGACTCCCCCGAACGCCAAACCCTGATCAACGAAGCCGCGCCCATGCTCGCCGACGGCGACAACACCGAAATCGGTGCCGTCAACGAATTCTGGTTCGCCCCGCTGGCCGACAGCGCCGCCAAACCCCCGCGCTGGAAACAAGCCGTGGTCACCCTATTCGTAATCCTGCCGCTGACCCTGCTAATCCCGATCATCTGGGGCCCGGTGCTGCGCCTGCACCCGTTCCTCTCCAACTACGTAGTCGCCACGTTCCTTGTCACCGTCACCATCGTGCTGCTGGTGGTCTACCTGCTGATGCCGGCCGCCACTCGCCTGTTCGCTCCCTGGCTTGAAGCCTCTGTAAAGGAAACCCTATGAACGCCGATCTGATTCTGTTCAATGGCCAGTTCCACACCGTGGACCGTGAAAACCCACGCGCAACCGCCGTCGCCATCCACCAGGGCCGTTTTGTCGCGGTCGGCACCGACGGCGAGGCCATGGCTTTGCGCGGCAGTGGTACCCAGGTCATCGACCTCAAGGGCCGCACCGTGATCCCCGGCCTTAACGACTCGCACCTGCACCTGATCCGTGGCGGGCTGAACTACAACCTTGAGCTGCGCTGGGAAGGCGTGCCGTCCCTGGCCGATGCGCTGCGCATGCTCAAGGATCAGGCGGACCGCACACCCACGCCGCAATGGGTGCGCGTGGTGGGCGGTTGGAACGAATTCCAGTTCGCTGAAAAACGCATGCCGACCCTTGAAGAGCTGAACCAGGCCGCGCCGGACACGCCGGTATTTGTGCTGCACCTGTACGACCGCGCCTTGCTCAACCGCGCCGCCCTGCGCGTGGCCGGCTATACCAAGGACACGCCAAACCCGCCGGGCGGCGAAATCGTGCGCGACAGCAATGGCAACCCCACCGGCATGCTGGTGGCGCGGCCCAACGCGATGATCCTCTATGCAACCCTGGCCAAAGGCCCGAAATTGCCGCTGGAATACCAGGTCAACTCGACCCGCCAGTTCATGCGTGAACTCAATCGTCTGGGCCTCACCAGTGCCATCGATGCCGGTGGTGGTTTCCAGAATTATCCCGATGACTACGCGGTGATCGAGCAACTGGCCAAGGACGAGCAGCTGACGGTGCGCATCGCCTACAACCTGTTTACGCAAAAGCCCAAGGAAGAACTCAGCGACTTCAAGCACTGGACTGGCAGTGTCACCCTGCACCAGGGCGATGACTACCTGCGTCACAACGGCGCCGGTGAGATGCTGGTGTTTTCGGCGGCGGATTTCGAAGACTTCCTCGAACCGCGCCCCGACCTGCCGCTGACCATGGAACAGGAACTGGAACCGGTGGTGCGCCATCTGGTCGAGCAGCGCTGGCCGTTCCGTCTGCATGCCACGTATGACGAATCCATCTCGCGCATGCTCGACGTGTTCGAGAAGGTCAACCGCGATATCCCGTTCAATGGCCTGCCGTGGTTTTTCGATCATGCCGAAACCATCACGCCGAAAAACATCGAGCGCGTGCGCGCCTTGGGCGGCGGTATTGCGATTCAGGATCGCATGGCGTTCCAGGGCGAATATTTTGTCGAGCGTTACGGCGCCAAGGCTGCCGAAGCCACGCCGCCGATCAAGCGCATGCTCGCCGAAGGCGTGCCGGTAGGGGCGGGCACCGATGCCACGCGGGTGTCGAGCTACAACCCCTGGACCTCGCTGTATTGGATGGTCAGCGGCCGCACCGTCGGTGGCCTGGAACTGCACGCCGAAGGCCTGCCGCGCCTGACTGCGCTGGAGCTGTTCACCCACGGCAGTGCCTGGTTCTCGTCGGAGCAGGGCAAGAAAGGCCAGATCAAGGTCGGCCAGTTGGCGGACGTGGCAGCGTTGTCGGCGGACTTTTTCAGTGTCGATGAAGAAGCGATCAAGTGGATCGAATCGGTGCTGACCGTGGTCGGCGGCAAGGTGGTGTACGGCGCCGGCGACTTCGAAGATTTCGCCCCGCCGCGCGTGCCGGTGCTGCCGGACTGGTCGCCGGTAGTCAAGGTGCCGGGCCACTGGCGCCCAAGCTCGCCCGTGCAAGCCCAGGTGCATCAATGCAGCGGCCCGTGCGGCGTGCATTCCCATAGCCATGAAAAAGCGCGTCTTTCCAGCGTGCCGGTCAGCGACTTCCAGGGTTTCTGGGGTGCGTTTGGCTGCTCGTGTTTTGCCTTCTAAAACTCCCCCTCTCAATCAAAAAAAGGAGCTACCCCATGACCTACAAACGCTTGAACAAAGACGACGCGGTGGTGCTGTTGGTGGATCATCAGACCGGTTTGATCTCGCTGGTGCAGGACTTCTCGCCCAACGAATTCAAAAACAACGTACTGGCGCTGGCCGACGTGGCCAAGTTTTTCAAGCTGCCGACCATCCTCACCACCAGCTTTGAAACCGGCCCCAATGGCCCACTGGTGCCGGAGCTGAAAGAACTGTTCCCGGACGCGCCGTACATCCCGCGCCCTGGCCAGATCAACGCCTGGGACAACGAAGATTTCGTCAAGGCGGTGAAAGCCACCGGCCGTAAACAACTGATCATTGCCGGTGTGGTCACCGACGTGTGCGTCACCTTCCCGACCCTGGCCGCGCTGGCCGAAGGCTTCGAGGTGTTTGTGGTGACCGACGCGTCCGGCACCTTCAACGAAGCCGTACAACGCGCGTCGTGGGCACGCATGAGTGCGGCCGGTGCACACTTGGTGAACTGGTTCTCGGTGGCCTGCGAGCTGCAGATCGACTGGCGCAACGACATGGAAGGCCTGGCCAACCTGCTGTCGCCGCGCATTCCCAACTACCGCAACCTGATGAACAGCTACTCGGCGTTTACCGCCAAGTAACCCCCCACCTGATCGTTCCCACGCTCAGCGTGGGAATGCCTCCCGTGACGCTCCGCGTCACCTCTCACGCCGGACGCAGAGCGTCCGCAGCTGCATTCCCACGCAGAGCATGGGGACGATCGGTTGTGGTGTGGCGACTGACAGGCTATAAAACCGCAAAATGTCCACCGAGAAGCGACAATGAACCCCTTCGAAGACATGCGCCTGTTCTGCCAAGTCATGGAGTCCGGCAGTTTCACCGCGGCCGCCGAGCAATTGGGCTTGTCCAAACAGTTCGTCAGTCGCCGCCTGATCCAGCTGGAAGACCGTCTCGGCGTGCGCCTGCTTAACCGCTCCACGCGCCGCCTGGACGTTACGCCACTGGGCCAGAGTTACTACGAATCCGCCTTGCGCCTGCTCAGTGAAGTCGAGCAAGTGGAGCAGGGCATCGCCGGCCAGAACAGCGAGCCGCGCGGCACGATTCGCCTGAGTGCACCGTTGTCGTTTGCCATGGCTCACCTGGGCTGCCTGTTGCCGTCGTTCCTGCAGCGCCACCCGCACGTATCGGTGGAAGTCGACCTCAGCGACCGCCCCGTGGACTTGATCGGCGAGGGCTACGACCTGGTGCTGCGCATCGGCACCCTTGAAGATTCCACCCTGATCGCGCGGCGTATCGCCAGCGTGCAGCGGGTGTACTGCGCCAGCCCCGAGTACTTGGCCCAGCGCGGCACACCGCTCAAACCCGATGACCTCGCCGCCCACGACTGCCTGCCCTACGGCCACGGCCGCCAAGTGCAATGGCGCTTCCAGACCAAGGGCAAGCTGCACTCGCTGAATGTCAGCGGGCGCATGCGCGTGAATAACGGCGAGTTGTTGCGCGACACGGCGATTGCCGGGTTGGGTGTTACTTACCTGCCGACGTTTATCGTCGCTGACGCCTTGAAAGATGGGCGCCTGGTCACGCTGCTGGAAGACTTCGCCCCCGACGCGCTGACCCTGTCGGCGGTGTATCCCCAGCATCGGCAAAGCTCAAGGCCGGTGCAGGCGCTGGTGGAATTCTTGCGTGAGCGCCTAGCCGGGGGGTGCTGAGCCACTGACACAACACAGAACAACTGTGGGAGCTGGCTTGCCTGCGATAGCGATATATCAGTTGAAACTATGCCAACTGAACCACCGCTATCGCAGGCAAGCCAGCTCCCACATTTTAATTGAGGTTTGGCTCAGAGATCGACGAGGTTCACCAACTCCGAACCGTCCACATACCGCTGCAAATTTGCCAGGAACGTCTCGGCAATCTCCTCTTTACTGTTGGTCGAAATCGCCGAGGTATGCGGCGACAACCTTACCCGCGAATGGCCGTACAACGGGTGCCCATCCGGCAGCGGTTCCGGCTCGGTGACATCGAGCGACGCCAGCCCAATCCGGCCATTATCCAGCGCCTCCAGCAACGCCTCCTGATCGAGCAAACCACCGCGCGCGATGTTGATCAGGTGCAACCCCGGCTTGGCGCTGCCGAGCACATCGCGGTTAACGATATGCCGCGTGCGCTCGGTCAGCGGCGCCGCGAGCACCAGATGGTCGGCGCGGGCGAACAGGTCGTGGATATCCCGAGCGGCTTCTACGCCGTCCACGTCAAAAGGTGCAGGGCTCTGGCGCAGCGCAACCACGTTGATGCCGAGCGCCAACGCTTTTTGCGCAAGGCTTTTACCAATCGCGCCAAAACCGAGGATGCCCAAAGTGGTGCCCTTGAGCGGGCGCAATGCGGTGAAATTCCACTGCGCATCCTTCACCCAGATAGCCGGCAAGTGCTTGGACGCGGCAAAGATCGCCGCCAGGGCGAACTCGGCGAGGTTGTCGGCGGCGCTGCCACGTGAAGTGGTCACCGGTGGGCCGTTGAACAGCCATTGCGGGTAGAAGTCGATGCCCGACGACACCAGATGCACCCACTGTGCACCATACGGCCAGCCTGGCGGCGGGGTGTCGGGCGCGGTGTAGCCGCGCACGTTGATCGGGCGCAGCAACAGAATATTGGCCTGAGGCGGCAAGTCACTCGGTACGCCGACGGGCACGCCGATCACCTGGGCTTCAGGATGAATCGAGGCGAGGCGTTCGCGGATCACCGCGTTGTAATCTTCGTCCAGCTGGCTGGCAATAATCACCTGACTCATGCGCGTTCCTTATTCATTTCGGGCCACGTTGGGCGAACACAGCTTTGCCGACGCCTTGCAGCACGGCGTCGTTTTGTGGGGTATGCACGCGGCTGCACAGCACGTCGCGGTAGTGGCGTTGCAGCGGGCTGTGGCGTGACAGGCCAGGGTTGCCCGAGGCTTCGATGGCCAACTCGACGGCGCGGATCGCATTGCCGGTCACCAGGTACTTCAACTGCGCGGCATTCGCGGCCGGTGTGTGACCTTCGGCGGCGGCATCCAACAGGCTGCGGTTGGCAAACAGCAGCGTGTCGATATGCCCGACGGTTTCCTGAAAGCGCGGCAAGGTCGACAGGGCTGCACCGAGATTGGATGGCTTGCGCTCCTCCAGCCACTGCACCAGCCAGTCCCGCGCAGCCTGGGCCACGGCGTCATACACCGAGGACAGCAGCACCGACATCCACAGCAAACCGTCGCCATCCAACTCCGGCTGCGGTGCACTCCAGGGGCTGACGCTGACGGCGTGGTCCAGCGGCACCCGCACGTTGTCGAGTACCACTTCATGGCTGCACGTGGCGCGCATGCCGAGGTGGTCCCAGGTGTCGATGATGCTTACGCCGGGGCTGTCTTTGCGCACCAGCCAGGCGCCCACCAGCGGGTCGGCGTCATCACTGCGCGCCCACACGCTGAACCAGCTCAGGCCGTGGCTGCCGGTGGAGTAAATCTTGCGTCCACTGATGCGCCAACCCTCGGCAGTGCGCACGGCGGTGGTCGCCGGCAGGCCGCCACGCGCCGGCGTGCCCAGGTCGGGTTCGACGCGCAAGGCGTTGATCAGCGCGCCGTTGCGCACCGCGTCTTCAGCCACCTGCACGCGCAAGTGTGGGGGCCAGGTCTTGCTGTCTTGCAGGCGCGTGTGTTGCAGGTACTGCATCACCAGGATCAGCGCGGTCGACGGCTCGCCTTTGGCAATCGCGCTGATCGCCTTGCGTGCCTGGGGCAAACTCGCACCGCCGCCGCCGAGGGCCTTGGGCACGGTGAGCGCGACCAGGCCGTGGTCGTGCAGCCGCTTGAAATTTTCGTGGGGGAAGGCGCCGCTGTCGTCGTACAGGTGCGCAGTGCTCGCCAGCTCGGCGCTGAGGCGTTCGAGCAAGGCGTCGAACTGCGCCGATCCTTGTGGGAGCTGGCTTGCCTGCGATGGCGGTGGGTCGGCCACCTGTAACGCATGCCCAGAGACCGCTATCGCAGGCAAGCCAGCTCCCACATTCGCGAGTCGGTTCAGATGTTTGCTCATGCCAGCACTTCCTGCTGCTCTTCGACCTCAGCGGCCACGCTGTAACGGTTGGCTGGCACATCCAGACCGAGGTTGTCGCGCAGGGTATGGCCGGTGTATTCGGTACGGAACAGGCCGCGCTGTTGCAGCACCGGCACCACCAGTTCGGTGAAGTACTGCAAGCCATCGGGCAGCACCGAGTTGATGATGAAACCATCGCTGGCGCCGGACTCGAACCAGGTCTGGATCGCATCGGCGACTTGCTCCGGGGTGCCGACAAAATCGCGCTTGGGCCGCGAGAAGCGCAGGGCCACTTCACGCAGGGTCAGGCCTTCGTCCTTGGCCAGCTGCTTGATGCGGTCGGAGCCGCCTTTCTGGCTGTTGGCACCCAGGTCGCCGAGCTCCGGGAATGGCGCGTCGAGTGGGTATTGGCTGAAGTCGTGGTCGTTGAACGGGCGGCCAAGGGCGACAATGGCGTCCTCCACGGTGACCAGGTCCACGGCCTGCTGATAGCGGCTTTCCACCTCGGCGGCATCACGCCCGACAATCGGGCGGATGCCCGGCAGGATCGACAGGCTACTGGCGTCACGCCCGAAGCCTTTGGCGCGGCGCTTCAAATCGGCGGAGTAGGCTTTGCCTTCTTCGAGGGTTTCGACGTGCACGAAAATCGCATCGGAATGCTCGGCGGCAAAGTTGCGCCCATCCTCCGAGGTGCCGGCCTGGAAAATCGCCGGCTGACCCTGGCGCGAACGCGCGATGTTCAGCGGGCCTTTGACCGAGAAAAACTCGCCTTTGTGGTTCAGCGCGTGGAGCTTTTGCGGGGTGAAAAATTCGCCGCTTTGCTTGTTGTAGGTAAAGGCGTCGTCTTCCCAGGAATCCCACAGGCCCTTGACCACGTTCAGGTGCTCCTTGGCGATGCGATAGCGCACGGCATGCGGTGGGTGTTCGGCCTTGCCGAAGTTATCGGCGGTGCCGCTGAGCCATGAAGTGACCACGTTCCAACCGGCGCGGCCGCCACTGATGTGGTCCAGGGACGCAAACTGGCGTGCCACCTGATAGGGCTCGGTGTAGCTGACCGTCACCGTGGCGACCAGGCCAATGTTCGTGGTCAGCGCGGCGAGGGCCGAAAGAATCGTCAGCGGCTCAAAGCGGTTGAGGTAATGCGGGCTGGATTTGGCGTGAATATGCAGACTGTCGGCGATGAACACGAAATCGAATTTGGCGCCTTCGGCCAATTCGGTCTGCTGCTTGTAGAAGCCAAAATTCGTACTGGCATTCGGTTGCGCCTGCGGGTGGCGCCATTCGCCCCAGCCGTGACCGACGCCGTGCACCATAGCCCCCAGCTTCAAATGGCGTGCTTTCAAGTGACGTGGCTTGCTCATGTTCTGCTCCTTGCTTAGCGCGATGCTTGGGAAGTGGGGAAACGCTCGGCGTTAAAGCTCTTGTCGAAGCCTTGGGACACGTCGATGCGCTTGGGCAGCAGGCCTTCTTGTTGATAGGTGTCGGCCGTGGCCTGAAGGCCTTTGATCACCGTGTCGTCAATGATGACGGGGCTCAGGTGGGTGTCCTTGGCCACCTCCACGTGCACGGCCAACGGCAGGCCAGTGATCCTGGATTGGGCGGCGGCGTATTCATTGGGGTGCACGTTGGCCCACGCATAAGCGCGATCGACACGGGCGACAAAGTCGTCCAGTTGCACGCGCTTGTCGGCGATGGCCTGGCGGGTGGCGGCGAAGTACAGGTGATTGCTCAGCAGCTGGTTGCCGCTGACCAGTACTCTGGCCTGGCTTTGTGCGGTGACCACGGTGGTGTAAGGGTCCCACGTGGCCCAGGCGTCGACCGTACCGTTATCCAGCACCAGGCGGGATTCTGCGGGCAGCAGGAAAATGAATTGCACATCCTTGGTAGACAGCCCGGCGCTGGCCAGGGCCTTGATCGCCAGGTAGTGGCCGATGGAACCGCGCCCGGTGACGATTTTCTTGCCCTTGAGGTCGGCCACCGTCTTGATCGGCGAGTCCTTGGGCACCACCAGGGCGGTGGTGTTGCGCCCTTCGGCGTGGATGATGCTGACCACTTTGAGCGACGCCCCGGCGCCCAGGGCGAATACGTAGGGCGCATCGCCGAGCGCGCCGATATCCACGGCGCCGGCATTCAAGGCTTCGCCCAGTGGCGAGGCGGACGGGAACTCCGACCACTGGATTTCGTAAGGCACATTCTTCGTCTCGCCGGAAACGTCCAGCAGCGCCTTGATCGTCGATTTCTGATTGGCGACCCGCAGCGGTTGCAGGTCGGCGGCGTGGGCGCTGGAGATCAGGCCGAAGGCCAGGGCAGTACCCAGGAGCAAGCGTTTGAACGGGGTGGAAATGAGCATGGGATGCGGGCTCCAGGCAAAACGGATAAGAGGTTGGCTACCTCCGCCTGGAGAAGGGGTCGGTGTGTGGCTTCACGTTATTCCCATAAAAACTCGCTGTGAAGTTCTTTTTGGTTATATGTTAATTATTAAAATAATTGATTATGTGTTGATTGATTATTCCCTTATTGCATTTGGTGCTGCGCTGCGCGCCCACGCAAAAAGCCCACTCGCTATGGCTGGGGCGTTTATGGCGAGCAGGCTGAGGGCGACTGCGCCGTATTGAAAGCGAGATGCAGGCATGGGGCTGTTTCCTGTGGGAGCTGGCTTGCCTGCGATGGAGGTGTATCAGCCAGAAAAATGCCAGCTGAAAGACCGCGATCGCAGGCAAGCCAGCGCCCACAGAAGAGGTTGTGTATGAGATCGGGTGCAGGCAGGCTGCGGTGGGTCAGATCACATAGAAGCCGTGGGTGCCGTCGCGTGCCAGTTGCTCGACCAGGCCGAACTCCCAATCCAGGTACGCCTGCATGGCTTCCTTGGGGCTGTCGGTGCCTTCGTACGGTCGGCGGTAGCGGTCGATGCGTGGTGAGGCGAGGTGGGTTTCACCGGCTTCCAAGGGCAATTGCTCGGCGATCCAGTGGGTGGTGCCGCCTTCCAGCAGGAACACCGGCTTGCCGGTCAGCGCCTCGACTTCGGCCACGGCCAGGCGCGCCAGCTGGCTGCTGCCGCAAGTCAGCACATAACGTTCGGCAGGCGGCACCTTGGCCAGCGCCTCGGGCAATTGCGCACGCAGGGCCCAGTGGGCGCCGGGGATATGGCGCTTGACGTAATTGACGCTCGGGGTGAAATCCAGCACCGCGGTGTCGCCATGGGTGAGCCACTCCGCCAAGGTGTGCGGGCTGATCAATTCGGCTTGCTGCGGCGCCGGCACCGGGGCAACCCAGGCACCGTGCTCGCTGAAATGCGCCGCTTGCAGGTCGTCCAGCACATGCACGTCCCAGCCCAGTTGCGCGAGCCAGGAAGCGGACATATTGGCGCGCACGCCGTCGTCATCCGCCAGCACCAGGCGCGCACCGCGCACGCTGGCGACGTGGTCGGTTTCCTGCACCAACTGGCCGCCCGGTGTGGAGCGCGCACCGGGCAAGTGGCCGGCTTCGAATTCTTCCGGGGTGCGTACATCGAACAGGTAAGTGGTGCGCGTGGGTTCCTGCTGCCAGCGTTGCAGGTCGGCCAGGGTGGCGCGGCCGACGCGGGCTTTATCGGCCACGCGGCGCGCATCCTGGGCGGCGATCTGGCGGTGTTCTTCGCGGGTCGGCGCAAAGCGGCGCGACTGGCCGTGGGCGAGTTTTTGCCCGGCCAGGGTCCAGCCGATGGTGCCGTTGCGCAGCGCCGACACCGGGTTGGCGATGCCGGAGTTGATCAGCGATTGAGTGCCAATAATGCTGCGCGTGCGCCCGGCGCAGTTGACGATAATGCGCGTGGCCGGGTCCGGCGCCAGTTCACGGGCGCGCAGCACCAGCTCGGCACCGGGCACGCTGATGCCGGTGGGAATGCTCATGGTCTGGTATTCGTCGAAGCGGCGTGCGTCGAGCACCACCACGTCGGCCTGGCTGTCGAGCAGGGCTTGCACTTCTTCGGCGGCCAGGGACGGCGTATGGCGCTCGCTCTCAACCAGTTCGCCAAAGGCTTTGCTCGGTACGTTGACGTCGATAAACAGCTCGCCACCGGCTTCGCGCCAACCGTTCAAACCACCTTCAAGCAGGCTGACCTGACTATAGCCCAGCGCAACCAGGCGTTCGGCGGCACGTTCGGCCAGGCCCTCGCCGTTGTCGTAGACAGTGACCTGGGTATCGCGGCGTGGAATGCGCGCGTACACCTCAAGCTCCAGTTTGGACAGCGGGATATTCGCAGCGAACAGCGGGTGGGACTCGGCAAACGGCGCTTCTTCGCGCACGTCGATCAGCGCGACTTCTTCACGGTCCAACAGGGCCTGGCGAATCTGGGCAAAGCTGCGGTTCGATACGGTGGTCATAGGGCAGGGCTCTTTTCTTTGGACAAATCCCAGATGTTCGGGAGGTAGGCGTTGGAATAACCGGAGATAAACAGTTTCTCGCTGCCGTCGGGTTGATACACCGCGCGGCGCACGGCACCGATATTGGCGCCGTACACATGAATGCTGATCGACACCTGGTCACGGTGGGCATTGCTGACTTGATGGATATCGCCGACCTTGGGCGACACGGCTTCGACCTGGCCCGGCAGCAACTGAACCGGCTTGCCTTCGGCGATCAGGCGGCCGTCGGGCGCACGCTCAAAGCCTTGGGAAAACTCCGAGCCGCGCAGCATGCCAATCAGGCCCCACACACGGTGGTCATGAATCGGCGTGCTTTGCCCCGGCCCCCACACAAAGCTGACGATGCTGAAGCGCTGGCGTGAATCGGCATGCAGCAGGAATTGCTGGTAGCGCTCGGGGTCGGGTTGGGCGTAGTCGTCGGGGAGCCAGTCATCATGGCTGACCAGTTGCGCCAGCAGCCTGCCGCCACGGTGCAGCAGGTCACCTTCGCGTGGGTTGCCGTCAATCAGTTCCGCCAGGGCGCCTATAAAGGCTCTGAGTCTCTCGGGGTGTCGGGCCTGGGTCATGGCAATTCCATCCGGTGCTTTGATAGGTGCATGTCGATGGGCTTATCTAAGCATAATGTTTATAGTTAATATGCTATTTTTTAATGATTAGCTTATAGCCGAAGGTAATTTAGAACTGGTCTGAATAGCGTTAGACGTTATCGATCACAGCGCGGGCTATCCAGGCAGCGTTCCGGCAACTATGCTTGATACACATCTTAATGACTGTTCTCTATGTGCGGCCCAAATGAAAATTGACGATATCGATGCCTTTGTCGAAGTGATTCGTTGCCAGTCCATCAGCCATGCCGCCGAGTCGTTGCAACTGACCCAGCCGGCCATCACTCGCCGCGTGCAGAACTTCGAGCAGGCGCTGGGTGTGGAGCTGTTCGACCGTAACACCAAACCCCTGAAGCCTACGCTGATCGGCACCCGGGTTTATGAACAATGCCGGTTGATCCTGCGTGAAATGGATGCCCTGCGCGAACTGGTGGCCACCGACGCGCCGCCCACTGGCGTGTTGCGCCTGGGCGTGCCGCAGACCATCGGCGATGTGGTGCTGCTGGATGCGCTCAAACATCTGCGCACCGAATACGCCGACCTGCGCGCCCAGGTCGCCACCGGCTGGGGCAGCCAACTGGTCGGCAAGATCGAACGCGGCGAGCTGGACGCAGCGGCGGCGCTGTTTCCGGCGGGCAAGATTTTCCCCGACAACATCGTTGGCGAGTCCATCGGCAAGATGGAACTGGTGGTGGTGTGCGCCAAGGCGCAGCTGCCGAAGAAGCCCTGCAAGCTGGCCGATGTGTATCAGAACGGCTGGATTCTCAACCCGGACGGCTGCGGTTTTCGTGCCGGTTTGCAGCGCACCTTGTCCGATCAGGGCCTGGCACTGCGGGTGAACCTGGAAACCTTCGGCACCGAATTGCAGTTGGGCTTGGTGGCCGACGGTCTGGGCCTTGGCCTGGTGCCACGGCCGCTGCTGGAACGCAGCGCTCACCGTGATCAACTGGCGCTCATGCCGCTCAAGGACTTCAAGCCGGTGATGGATTTGTGGCTGATCTATCCGCATTTTCTCGGCAACCTGCAAGGGCCGGTGGATGCGTTTGGCAAGCTGGTGGCGGCGTCGTTGCACAAAATTCGCAACGCCGCCTGATCCCTGTTGATGCTCGTTCCCACGCTCTGCGTGGGAATGTCTGCTGTGACGCTCTGCGTCACCCTGTGGGACGCGGAGCGTCCCGGGCTGAATTCCCACGCGGAGCGTGGGAACTATCATAAAAAAATATAATAATTAGCTTAGATTAAAATGTGCTTTTTATTATCTTTCAGCTTCCCCTAGGCTGACTGGAAGTCCTTAAGGCCATCCAGGAAGTTTTGCCATGAGCAGCGTCACCTCGATCTCCAGCATCTCCAGCAATGTTCGCCAGCGCGTGACGCCAGAAGAGTGGGAGGTGCGCGTCAAACTGGCCGCGGCCTATCGATTGGCGGCGTTGTACAAGTGGACCGACCACATCTACACGCACTTCTCCGCCCGTGTGCCGGGGCCGGAAGAGCATTTCCTGATCAATGCCTTCGGTTTGCTGTTCGATGAAATCAGTGCGTCCAACCTGGTCAAGGTCGACCTCGACGGCACCATCGTCGATGACCCTACGGGCCTGGGCATCAACTACGCCGGGTATGTGATCCACAGCGCGATCCACGGTGCGCGCCCTGACTTGCAAGCGGTGCTGCACACCCATACCCGTGACGGTATTGCGGTGTCGGCGCAGAAGGACGGGCTGCTGCCGATTTCCCAGCATTCCATCGTGTTCTCCGGGCGTGTGGCGTACCACGGCTATGAAGGCGTGGCGCTGGACCTGGACGAGCGTGAGCGATTGGTGGCGGACTTGGGCGACAAGAGCGTGATGATCCTGCGTAACCACGGCTTGTTGACGGCGGGGGTGAGTGTTGAACATGCGTTCCAGCAACTGCAGGGGCTGGAGCGTGCGTGCAATATCCAGGTCGCGGCGCAGGCGGGCGGCAATGCGGAGTTGATCTTCCCGCCAGCGGAGGTGGTAGCCAAGGTTGAAGAGCAGGCCAAGGTGTTCAGCAACGGGGCCGGGCCGGGCGTGGCGCGGCATTGGAATGCGTTGATTCGGCAGCTTGAGCGCACTGATACGGAGTATAAGGATTGATTGTTGGGTGGGGCTTAGCCAAAGCCTGCGTTCGGCCAGCGTGGTTGACGGGGCGCCTCAGATCAAAATCAAGATCAAGATCTACAGCACGACGGCCTGGTAGCCGACCTGAGTGGTAGAAGCAAAAGCACAGCAACACACTTTTGTCTGATGCAATGCGATCCAAATGTGGGAGCGGGCTTGCTCGCGAATGCGGTTTATCAGTCAATTCATCTGTCACTGACCCACCGCATTCGCGAGCAAGCCCGCTCCCACAATTTGACCGAGTCCAAACCGTCAGTCTTCTGTGCTTTGCTTTTCTGTGGGAGCTGGCTTGCCTGCGATGGCATCAACCCGGTGCACCTGACATACCGAGGTGTCCGCATCGCAGGCAAGCCAGCTCCCACATTTGACCGAGTACAGGCTGAAGATCAGCACCACATCTAACGGATTTACTGAGATCCAAATGTGGGAGTGGCGGTGCGATGATTCGACTTGCTCGCGAATAAGGTGGGTCAGCCGGCTCGTGTCACTGATACACCGCTTTCGCGAGCAAGCCGGCTCCCACAATTCAACCGAGTCAAGCCACCTGTTTCGCCCGCTCACGCTCCGCCACCAACTGCCGCGTCAGCGGAATCAAGCGCTTGCCATAATCAATCGCGTCATTCAGTGGATCAAACCCACGAATCAGAAACGTGGTAATCCCCAGGTCGTAGTAATCCAGCAACGCCTCCACGACCTGCTCAGCAGTGCCCACCAACGAGGTGGAATTGCCTTGCGCACCGAGCAACCCCGCAATCCCCGTCCACAACCGCTTATCCAACCGCGACCCTTGCGCCGCCGCCGCCAACAACCGGCGCGAGCCCTCGTTCGGTGGTTCACGCCGCACAAACCCATTCTGCTCAGCCAGCGCCGTGGCCTGCTGCAAGATCGTCTCGGCACGTGCCCAGGCCAGTTCCTCGGTCTCGGCCAGGATCGGCCGCAGCGACAAACTGAAGCGAATCGTACGCCCATGCTTGGCCGCTTCCGCACGCACCTGGGTCACGATTTCGCGCACTTGCTCGTAGGTTTCGCCCCACAGCGCATACACGTCGGCATGCTTGCCCGCCACTGCAATCGCCGCCGCTGATGAACCGCCAAAGTACAACGGAATGTGCGGCTGTTGCGGCGACTTCACCGTCGAGTGCGCGCCTTCCACCTGGTAGTACGTGCCCTTGAAGTCGAAGGGTTTCTCACTGGTCCATTCCTGGCGCACCACGCTGAGGTATTCGTCGGTGCGCGCATAGCGTTCGTCCTTGCCGATATGGCTGCCATCGGCGCGCAGTTCGCGGTCGTCGCCGCCGGTGATGATGTGCACGGCCGTGCGCCCGCCGTTGAATACGTCCAGGGTGTTGAACTGGCGTGCAGCCAGCGTGGGCTGGGCAAAGCCTGGGCGGTGGGCGATCAGAAACTGCAGTTTTTTAGTCACGCTGGCGGCATGCGCGGCGATCAGCGTGCTGTCCGGGCTGTTGGAGTGGAAGGCCACCAGGGCGCGGTCGAAGCCGGCCTCTTCGTGGGCGCGGGCCACGGTTTCGACGTAGTCCGGTTGCAGGGTCGGGCCGCTGCGCGGGTGGATCTCGGATGCGTGGTGGCCGCCGATATAGCCGATAAATTCAATGCTCATGGTCTGTCCTTGTTCAGTACGGGATCAACACCTCCTCCGGGCGTGGGGTCGGTCACTCGCGTCAAAAGTAAGGGCAGTGGCCGGGTCTGTAAAAGGCCTGTTGGTTCTAACCTAAGTATTAAAATGCAGAATTATTTCAATAAGTCTTTATAAATAAGGTGCATTAAGAGAAGCCGCTAGAAACTCAACCGAATCTCCGCGCACAGCCCGCCACCCGCGCGGTTGCTCAAGGTCAGTGAACCACCGATGGCCACCGCCAACTGCTGCGCAATCGCCAAGCCCAGGCCGGTGCCACCGGTGCCGCGATTGCGTGAGCTTTCGACCCGATAAAACGGCTGCAGGGCCTGCACCAGTTCGTCCTCGGCAATTCCCGGCCCACGGTCGAGCACCTTGATCGACAGCTGCCCGGCTGCGGTCGAGCCGATTTCCAGCTGCGCGCTGCCGGCGAACTTCAGCGCATTGTCGACCAGGTTCACCAGCACCCGGCGCAACGCGTGGGGGCGGGTGTCGAGCACCACCGAGCTTTTGCCACTGAGGCTGACCTGCTTGTGCATGTCCTGGTAGTCAAACACCAGGCTGTCGAGAAAGGCATCGAGGTTGATGCGGTGACTGGCTTCGGTGGCGCCGTGCACGCTGCGCGCATAGGCCACGCCTTCGCGCACCAGGTGTTCCATTTCACCCAGGTCGCTCCAGAGTTTGTCGCGCTCGGCGCAGTCTTCCATGAACTCGGCGCGCAGCTTCATGCGCGTAATCGGCGTTTGCAGGTCGTGGGAAATCGCCGCGAGGATCTGCATGCGCTCCTTGAGGTATTCGGCGATGCGCTGTTGCATTTGATTGAACGCCGCCGCCGCATGCGCGACTTCGGTCGGGCCGTGTTCGTCCAGCGGCGTGGGGGGGGCGTTGGGGTCGAGGGTTTCCACCGCTCGCGCGAGCCGCGTCAACGGGCGGATCGCCAGACGCACCGCCAGCCAGGTGCAGCCGAGCAACAGCGCCAATTGCAGGATCAGTACCACCGGCAACCAATACGCCACAGGCAGGGCGGCGGGGCGCACGTCGATGGTGATCGGGCTGCCGTCGGCCAGGGTCAGGTGCGCCTGGAAGTGTTTCTGCAGGCCGGGAATGTCGCGAAACGTCAGTGCGTACTGCGCGCCCAGCGCGTCCGCAATCGAGGTGGCGGCCATTGGCACGTCATCACTGTTCATCGGCTCGCCGGTCTCACCGGCACTCAGCAAATAGTGATAGTTCTGGCGGTCGATACGCGGCAGCCAACTGGCGCGCTCGTTGGCGGGCAGGCGGTCGAGGATTGCCACCGAGGTGGATACATCGTTCTCCAGGTTGCCGAGCATCGCGGTGCGCGCGCTGATATAGCGCTCGTAAAACTGCGCGCAGAACGACAGCCCATGGGCGCACACCAGGCTGATCAGAAAGATCAGCGACAACTGCGATGCCAGCGTGCGTGGCCAGCCCACGCGCCACTTCATTGCTCGGCCCCGAGGATTTCCACAGCGAGGGAGAACACATAACCCTCGCTGCGCACGGTCTTGATATAGGCCGGTTCGCGGGCATCATCCAGCAGGCGTTGGCGCAAGCGACTGACCAGCAGGTCGATGGAGCGGTCGAACAGGTCCGCGTCACGGCCCTGTGTCAGGTTGAGCAATTGGTCGCGGTTGAGCACGCGTTGCGGGTGGTCGAGGAACACCCGCAGCAGGCGATATTCGGCGCCGCTCAGGGCGACCAGCGTGTCGTCTTCGTCGAGCAGATGGCGGGCGGTGGTGTCCAGGCGCCAGCGGCCAAAACGGATCAGCCGCCCGGTTTCACTCACCACCAGATTCGGCGGCAGCATGCGCGTGCGACGCAGCACGGCGTTGATGCGCGCCAGCAGTTCGCGGGCGGCGAAGGGTTTGACCAGGTAATCGTCGGCGCCCATTTCCAGGCCGATGATGCGGTCGGTTTCATCGTTGCGTGCGGTGAGCATCAGTACCGGCGTGGCTTTGTGCTTGCCCACCCGCAGCTCGCGGCACAGCTGCAAACCGTCGTCGCCGGGCATCATGATATCCAGCACAATCAGGTCAACCGGCGTGGTGTCGAGGAAGCTGCGCATCTGGCGGCCGTCGGCGACCACGGTGGTGCGCATGCCGTTTTTCTTCAGGTAATTGCCCACCAGCTCGCGGATCTCGCGGTCGTCATCGACGATCAGGATGTGGTCGACATGATCCATGCTGCGTTCCTCGTTAAATGCTCATGGGCCGCAGTCTAGCCATCGCCGCAGGCTTTGCCTTGTGCCCTTTGTATTGCAGTGTATCTGGCGATAATGAGATACACAGCGAAGCAAAAAGGCTGACCGGGGTCGTTCAACCCAGCAAGGCCTCGAACGCCCGTTGCACCCGTGGCTCGTCACTGTGGGCCACATTGAAACGCATCAAGTTGAGGTGCGCCGGGTCGTAGCCGAACAGCGCGCCCGGCGCCAATACCAGGCTGCGTTTTAATGCCTCCTGGGCCAGCCGCTCGCCATTCACGCCCGGTGGCAGGTGCGCCCAGATAAACATCCCGCCTTCATACGCCATCGGCAACTCACAACCGCAGCGTTTCAACCATTGCTCGACACGCCCGCCGGCTTCCATCAGCCGCTGCACCACGCGTTTGCGGTGCTTGGCGTAGCTGCCTTCACTGAGCATGCGGTAGACGAGCTGCTCGAACAGCTCCGAGGTGACGCCGCCGCTCATCAGCTTCATGTTGGTCAGGTTCGCCGCGAGTTGCGGCGCCGCTACCACGTAGCTAACGCGGGTGTTCGCACTGAGGATCTTGGAGAACCCCGACAGGTAAGTGACCTGGTCCAGGCCGGCGAGGGCGGCCAGGCGTGGCGGCGGGTTGGGGTGCAGGTCGCCGTAGAGGTCGTCCTCGATGATATGGCAGTGGTATTGCCGGGTCAGTTGCAGCAGGCGAAACGCCTGGCTGGGGCTGAAGGAATGGCCGGTGGGGTTGTGCAGCACGCTGGTGGTCAGGTAGAGGCTGGGGCGATGCTCGGCCAGCAGCTGTTCGAGGGCGGCGAAGTCAAAGCCGTCGGGGCGGCGCTCGAGGGTCACCACCTTGACCCCGTGCAGCGCCAGGTTGGCGTGGAAGTTGAAGTAGCACGGCGCATCCAGCAGCACCGTGTCGCCGGGGCGTGCGAGCAGGCGCATAAGCATGTCCAGGCCTTGCACGGTGTTGGGCGTGGTGATGATTTGCTCCACCGGCACCGACAGCCCATCGGCGTGCAGCTTCTGTTGCAAGGCCTGGCGCAACGGCAATAGCCCTGCCGGCGTACCCAGCCCGGCAAGGCGCAGCGACGGCGCGCGGACCACGCTGCGCATGGCTTGGCGGATGGCTTCGTTGTTCAGCCAGTCCTCCGGCAAGTGGCCGCTGCCGGGGCGCAACTCGCCGCTGGCGGTTACCAGGGGGCGGCGCAGCACGCTGAGCAGGTCCTGGGGCAGCAGGTCGACCCAGTTCGCCGACGCGGGGCGAGCGCTGTCCATCGCCACAAAGTAGCCGCGGCCCTGGCTGGAGGTCAGCAAGCTGCGCCCGCGCAGGCGGTCCAGCGCTTCGTTGAGGGTGAACTTGCTGACGCCCAAGGTCTGGGTCAGCTCACGCACCGAAGGCAACTTGCTGCCGGGCGCCCATTCACCGCCCTCGATGGCCTGGCTGAACGCCTCGACAATCTGCTGGACCTTGGGCGTGCCTTGGACAAAGGCGATGGCGGATACGAACATAAACCTTCCTGGTATTTGCCGGTTATTTTACCGGTGAAGTAAGGCGGGATTAGGCATTACTTTACCTGCCTTGCGCAAGGCGGTGGCTCTAGACTGCGGGCCATCGACGACAGGAATAACTCCATGCCAAGCCAATTGCTCAACCCCGGCGCACCGTTTTGCATCGCGGTGGCCCAGCAGAAATACCTGGCGGCTGAAAAAGGCCTGCAAAGTGCCCTCGACGGTGGCTTTACCCACTGGTACATCGACGGCAGCCTGTTGGGCGAAAGGGCCGAGGACTGGACCGATGCGCGTATCGCCAGCCTGCAGGCGAAGATTGCGGCAAGCGGCGTTCAGCCGATCTTTCACAGCAACTTCAAGGCGCCGCTGAGCAGCGATGTCGGGGCGTTCCGTGCGGCGGCGGTGGAGTACGTGGAAAAAGAGATCGATATTGCCAGCCGTTTGGGCGCGCCGCTGATCATCCACGGCGGCTGCATCGTCGGGCCGCAACGGGTGCAGGAGGCCAAGGCGATTGCCCTGGCGCAGTACCTCAAATCGGTGCGGGCGCTGGCGCAGTATGCCGAGGCCAAAGGCACGGATATCTACCTGGAAAGCCGGTCCAACTACGTCAACTACCGAATATTTACCGACGAAGCGCAATTCGCCTCGGTGTTCGAACACCTGCAGGCGCACAGCAATGTGTACTGCCTCCTCGACGCCGGCCATGCCGCCGTCGACAACGGCTTGGCCGCGCATGTACTGCGCACGTATCACGCGTTGATCAAGGGCATTTCCTTCAGCAACAACCCGGGTGTGCAAGACGCCAGCGACTTCGCCGACGTGGTGCGGGCTATCGTCGACACCCAGTGGAAAGGCCTGGTGGCGTTCGAAACGTGCAGCCAGACCGTGGAGGCCGCCTTGGCCGGGCTGGCGCGTACCTTCGCTGTGGTTTCTTCCAACCCAGGTGTCGGCCCATGACCAGCGCGTTAACGCTCTCTTCGTTTCTCTACTTTCTACTGTTTTGCGCCACCATGACCTTCAGCCCCGGGCCGATGACCCTGCTGTTGTTGGGGCTGGGCTTGAAAGACGGCTTGCGCAGTTCGATCCCGGCGCAGATCGGCGCCAGCGTGTCGTACCTGATTTCGATCCTGATCTTTGCCGTGGGCTTTTCGGAATTGATCAAGGGCAACCTCGCTATTACCCAGACCCTCCAGCTCGTGGGTGTGGCCTACATTCTTTACCTGGCTTACAGGCAGTGGACCAGCAGCGGCGTATCAATCGACAGGGTCGGCGCCGTGGAGGGTGCGCGCAGCCTGTTCGGCAAAGGCCTGTTGACCGGGTTTTCCAACCCCAAGACCATCATCATGTTCAGCGCCGTATTCCCGCAGTTTGCCGGGGCCGGGGAGCACACTTCAACGGTGGATATCGCCATCCTCGGGCTGACCTTTCTGACGCTGCAATTTGCCAGCGGTTGCCTGTACTGCTATTTCGGCCAGCGCATCAAGCATGTACTGGAAAACCCCAAGCGCCGGGTGATGTTGCAACGGGTCACGGCGGTGTTGCTACTGGGTGTGGCGTTGATGTTGGCGCGAGGATTTTCCCACTGAAGTATTAGCCTATAAGCGGTAGTGGCGATTTGACGTTGCCCTGATAGACTCCAGGCATTCATCCAGGATCACACCAGACCATGCCAGCCGCCGGAGGAAACGGACTTCCGCTCGCTTCACGGTTGTATAAGTCGCGCGCCTTGGGTTTGTCGCTCGGCTTTGTGTGCGTGGTGTTTGGCATGTATCCCTTGCACCCGCTGCTGTGGGTGTGGGCCTGGATGTTGATCAATGCCTTCGTCTGGCCGCACATCGCCTATCAATGGTCACGCCGCGCCAGCAATTCACTGCGCAGCGAACGCCGCAACCTGCTGTTCGATTCCTTTTGCGGTGGGTTCTGGGTCGGCGCCATGCACTTCAATCCGCTGCCCAGCGTGACCACGCTGTCGATGATGACCATGAACAATGTGGCCATCGGCGGGCCACGCTTTATGTTGGCGGGCTGGGTGGCGCAGGCATTGGGCGTGGGCGCCTCGTTGCTGGTGTTCGCCCCGGCGTTTATTGCCGTAACCACTGAAACCCAGCTGTACGCCTGCCTGCCGATATTGATGGTGTATCCGCTGGCCCTGGGCTGGATCTGCTATCGCCAGGCCGTGACCCTGGCTCGACACAAGCGCGAACTGCTTGCCCTGAGCCGCACCGACAGCCTGTCCGGCCTGCTCAATCACGGCGCCTGGAAGGATCATCTGGAAATCGAATTCCAACGCTGCCGCCGCGAGCAGGTCGGCGCTGCCATTGCGCTGATCGACATCGACCACTTCAAGACCATCAATGACACTTACGGCCACGTCACCGGCGATATCGTGCTGCGCCAACTGAGCAAAATACTGCGCCAGAACCTGCGCGTTACCGACCTTGCAGGCCGTTACGGCGGCGATGAGTTCTGCGTGATCCTGCCGGGCATGCCGCTGCACCGCGCCACCGAAGTGATGGACGCCTTGCGCGATCGTTTCAACGCGCTGGCCTATGCCCAGGACCCGACGCTGCGCGCCAGCTTGAGCATCGGCCTGGCGCCTTTTCAACCCGCGCATGCCGATTCCACCAGCTGGCTCAACGACGCCGACCAGGCATTGTATGAGGCAAAAAGCAGTGGGCGTAACCGCGTGAGTTCGGTGCAAGGGAGTTGGTTGCGGTCGGTTTAGTGGGGTAGGGTGTCGCAGCCCCTCCCAACAAAAACACAAGGATCGGTCCATGCTCTTCACCTTCTCCCGTACCCTCCTGGCCGCGACCCTGGCCTTGTCCTTCGCCGTGCCGGCCTACAGCGCCGAACCGCACAAACAGATCCAGGCCGATTCCGAACAGTACAAGGCCGAAGCCCTGAAACTGCTGGAACGCCTGGTGAATATCGATTCGGGCTCCGGCTACGAGCCCGGCCTGACTCAAGTGCGCGACATCGCCGTGGATGAATTGAAGCAGCTGGGTTTCAGCATCGAACTGGTGCCGGACAAAGCCGCCAATAACAGCCATGTGATCGCCACCCTCAAGGGCACCGGCAAGGCCAAGATCCTGCTGATGGCGCACATGGACACCGTGTTCAAGGAAGGCTCGGCCGCCGAGCGCCCGTTCCACATCAAGGACGGCCGCGCCTATGGCCCCGGCGTGATGGATGACAAAGGCGGCATCGTTGCCGGCATCTACGCGCTGAAAGTCCTGAAAAACCAGGGCTTCAAGGACTATGCGCAAATCACCTTCCTGCTCGACGCCAGCGAAGAAACCGGCTCCGAAGCCGCCTCCGAGCTGATCCGCACCACCGCCAAAGGCCACGACGTCACCCTCAACCTCGAACCCGGCCGCCCAGCCGACGGCCTGGTGGTATGGCGCAAAGGCAGCGCCACCGCCGTGGTCGAAGTCAAAGGCAAAGCCGCCCACGCCGGCGTCGCCCCGGAACTGGGGCGCAACGCCGCCATGGAAGCCGCACACCAGATCCTGCAACTGGGCAAACTGGGCGACGAAGAGAAGAAAACCACCATCAACTTCACGGTCATCAAGGCCGGTGACCGCACCAACGTCATCCCCGACCAAGCCACTGCCAAGGCCGACGTACGCGCGGCCTTGCCGGAAGAGTTTGACCGGATCGAGAAAGACCTGGCCCGTGTATCAGCCAACAAATTGATCCCGGACACCGAAGTGAAGACCAGTTTGCTGCGCGGCTTACCGCCAATGCCGCAAACGCCGGAGTCGGACAAGTTGGTGGCAATCGCCCAAGGGATTTACGGGGAGTTGGGGCGTAAGTTGACCATCGAAGGCAGCGGCGGGGCGGCGGATGCAAGCTTGTCGGCCGGGGTGGGTACGCCGACGTTGGACGGGTTTGGGATTGTGGGGGGAAATATTCATACCCCAGAGGAATATGCAGAGGTGGAGAGCGTGGCGCCGCGGATTTATCTGCTTAGCCGGATGATTGTGGAGCTTTCGAAGCGGTGATTTGTAAGCAGGGCTTGCTCATTCTCTAAGGGTGAGTCTGGCTCTGTGGCAAGCACGCTACTTGTTGCAAGCAGGCGTGCTGTGGCGAGCAGGCTTGCCCTGCGTTGGGTTGCGTAGCAGCCCCAAAACTGAAGACGCGGATCTGGCTTCAGAACCGCGTCGGGTTTATTGGGGCTGCTGCGCAGCCCAGCACGAGCAAGCTCGCTCGCCACAGTGTTTGACGGCGTGTCAGTGAGGCAGGTGTTTTTACCATGTGGATTGGTCTTCGAGGCTGGCTTTTTGGAGGTCGTCTTTCCACCACTCATTTGTCAACCTATAAATGTCCTCGAAGAAGGCTCTTGGGTTCTCCATAGCGCTCCATCCCCAGGGTAGGGAGCAGTAAAAACCAGGAGCCGGGCTAAATTCTTGCGAGAAGTCATAAGTTTCATCATCAAGCGCAGCACCTAAAGTGTCGACTAAGAGTTTTCGATGCCGGTAATTCAAATCTGAGCTTTTATTTATTATGTACTTTTTTATTAATTTTTCCCTGTCTGACTTAAGGTCGATGTTGTAGGTTGAAAATATCTCGCCCAAGGTTTCTTCGCGGTCATAAATGTCGAACGGTGAAAGGAAGTAACGAATCTTTGGTTGGTAGGATGTATTTAGAAAAGGGTGTTTTAACATCAGTCGTCACTCACTGGAAATACGGTATAGAGGTTTTTGGTTTCGCGATCAAATTTCGCGATCGCTGTATTCATGTCTTCGTCATATACTGGGTTGTTCGGGTCGCCGGGGTTTGGTATGTATCCTTTTCCACAGTCCAGTAACTCCATTCGGACTATAGGGTTTCCGTAGTAATCCTCCCCTGTGAATGGCTCCAGATTCCGATCTGTTCTTGTGGTGGCTTCATTCAGGGCAGCGAGTTGCACACTGTGGCTTTTGAATTGAGTGCTGAGTTGCATAGGTTGATTTTACCTTTGGGTAAAAGATTTTAGAGGATTTGATCTTGTATTGGTTTCTCTTCGATCATTTCGTTCTTGTAGTTTTTGAGTTGTTCGAGTAGCACCCTCATGAAGTCTTTCTTGTCAGCTATTTCATCTTCGAAATATGTGTCAAAGAGGTAAAAGACAGACTCAAAATTTTCATCTGTAGCCAAGAAGTATTCGAGCGTATCTATAAACCACTGTTGCTCATCTTCTTTATATGAGAGGAATTCTGGCTTTGTCAATGCGTCGAAAAGTTCCGCAAGCTCTTTGGGGTCGTTGATGTTTTTCGAAGCTATAATCTCCTCTCTCTCTAGGTCTCTGGTGTTTTCAATGCAGTAAGTAAATAGTAGTCCGCGAAGTATGGTAAGTTTTGGGTGTTTTTTCATTTTTAAAATTCCGTAAAGGCGGTGATAGGTTTGCCGTCTCGGTTCAAGTAGACGATGGCTTTTCTCTGTGTTCCATATGTCAGGCCATCTCTTTTGTAGCCCTCACCTATAATCTTTCCCATATCTATCGGGTCAGGTGTGTCTGGTCTACCATTAAGTCTGAGAATTAACAGTGCACGGTCAATTGCATTTAATTGATCCCTGTGGCTCAGAAAGCGTGTGGCCGCGCTTGGTGGCCTGGGTTCACCCGTTCGTCTCCCTCTAACGAACCTCTCAATTTCCCCTGTGGTGGGGTTTCTAGCTGTTATTACACGCTCACGTTGAGATTCTAGTGTCGTCTGAGCACCGTGTTTTTCCAAGAAGTGTGCCTCTGGGATAGACCCCTCTAGTTCTGATAAACGCCGGTAAGCGTTGGCTTCTCCAAGCTCATTAATGCGTGCCTGTCGCTGTGCGCGTGCCTGTTGCGGTAAAGCGGGTTCCCCGAGTTCAACTCCCGCTGTCGGATTTTGAACAGAACTGTCTGGCTTGCACCCATCCCCGCCGGGACATGTGTTCAAGCCCAACGGATCCACCCACCCCGTAGGATTAGGCACGTACTGGTACGCGTTGATCCCACCTGCCAGCTTCACCGGGTCAGGCGTCAGATAGCGACCAATATCTGGATTGTAGTAGCGGTGGCGGTTGTAGTGCAGCCCGCTTTCCGGGTCGAAGTATTGGCCTTGGAAGCGCAGCGGGTTGTCGATTTTGTTG
>NZ_JAKNQN010000020.1:0-29470 GCF_022662395.1 Pseudomonas sp. MONT-RG-20F-20-E-7-02 | reverse complement strand
AAACAAAATCGACAACCCGCTGCGCTTCCAAGGCCAATACTTCGACCCGGAAAGCGGGCTGCACTACAACCGCCATCGCTACTACAATCCAGATATTGGTCGCTATCTGACGCCTGATCCGGTGAAGCTGGCGGGTGGGATCAATGCGTACCAGTACGTGCCTAATCCTACGGGGTGGGTGGATCCGCTGGGATTAAATCGGTGCCCTGGTGGAAACGGATGTAAACCTACCCATAAAATCGAGGAGCCAGCCTACACAGCTAGGGTTGACGAGCGAGAGCCAGAAGCTCCCAAGGGGGCCGACAGTAAACTCTCCCGTAATGGAGCATTCAGAAGGGCGAAAGAAATTGGCGGAATCCCTAAGCACCAGCATCCTGCGCGCGTTTATCGAGAGACACTTACCGATCAAAATCGCTATACACAAGGACGTGTCTATGAATTTAAATTGCTCGAACGAAAAATTGAAATTCGCGAACATTCCCTTGGGCACAAAAAAGGTAATCATGCACCCCACTTCAATACTGAAACAACTATCGACCATCGTAAAGTCCCACTGGAAATCGGCGATGACTCTCACACATACTTCAAGAAATGACTAATGAAGACCGTTTTTATCCGAGAAGTCGGCATTCACCCATGGGGTCAGCTATACGCGACCAATGATCACGAATATTCGACAATTTCCCTGCTAAACCAAGACTTTGAAAGCGTTTGGAAAACATGGTGCGAACTTGCATCCGCACTGACATTGGAATGGCCAACAATCTCAATTTGGTACACCGTGGGATTCCCGTACGAAAGCAAAACTCAGGAATATCTGGCGTTAAAACATTTTGCAAAATCGTCAAACCCCAAAGACATATTTAAAAAAAATGAAACAACTTCAATCTATTCTGGAATAGAGCACTTGAATTCAAAACCTGATGAGATAGATCCAGCTACACTCACTAGCTATCGTTATACCGTAACACTTATGCAGAAAAAAAATAGCGAACCCAGCGACGTATGGAATAAACTTAGCGATCTGAGCCACTTATCAACATCAGATGATTTCAAGCTAATATTGGCAGACCGAACCGTGCTAGCTTTCAGATTCCATGATGCAGAAACACACGGAGTAGCTCAGATTATTTTTCACTCAGAGCATTTGCCGATTCTAAACAACGTAATTAGCAGGATGGGAATCAAAGAAATTCAGCAAGGAGACGTCTACACTTACATACACAGATGAGTTAAATAAAATGATTTTGCCTCTTTGGGGTCGGCTTTGACATACCGCCCCCTCCTATTTGCTTACCCAAAAAAATAGAAAGGCGAAAATGATAACGCATAGTAGAACTGGGGTGACACACTCAAAAGCAAGAGACTTACAAACAACGAACGTTACTCACAGAAAGGTATTAAGCATAGATCACAGAAATTAAACGGATACTTTTCGTCATTGCAAAATCAAAACAAACCTTTATTGAGCTTTAGGGTAAGCATTCATCTCAGCCTGCCTCTCAATTTAAAATGAAGCAGTCCACGCTAATAAGATACCAATAAAATGAAAATAATCTGTGTGCCACTCACGATAGAAGCAATGAAATTGCTAGACATAAACGAATGCCCAGACGTTCTACTTGAGACTGCCTTGCTTACGGAAGTAGAATACCAACAATTCTTAAACTCTGGAGCATTAGAAATGCATAAATTATGCGACCGGGAAGATAATCGATGAGTATGAGGACGAAATCATAAAGACTCCTGAAGAACTAAGAAAAACCTTACAGATATTGAAATCTCACTTAAGACCTGAAAACTCAAAAACATTAAACAAATTAATCCAATTAAGTGCGTTAGCAATCGATAAAAACACAGGGTTATTTTTCTTCTTTTAACCGCTCAACCTTAAATCCATCGCCAGTCTCACCCAGTAATTTAATGATAGGAAAACAATGCTAGAGCAAAATAAAAAAATAGTAACTACCGGAAAAGAAGCACTTGACGCACTTAAAGAAATCGAGTTCATATTGATATCTCTACACAAAATGGGCAGTTTTTATGCTGAAAAGCCTGGTGTTCTGGAAGAGTATCGAAAAGCAACCACTGACTTCATCGACGATTGCGCCGTTACACAGCGCTTGGCGAAGGTCCGCAGGATCATTTCTGCGCACTTTGACGACTCTCTCGGTGATGACGACATGGACGACATAGAAAGATATTTCTCCGATTTAAACTTCTGGACGCCAAATCAACCACTAAACCAATCAACCCATAGCACAGCAAACATTCAAATTTCAAAGGGTACAATCGAACAAGTAATTTGCAAAAAAAACGAATTGTTAATTATTTTCACGGATGAACAAGATCAATCACTGCTGATCACATTTCAGGAACTCATCGCTTTTAAAGGCGTAAATGCGGTCGGAACTAAATGTGAGATGCATGAGAAAAAAGATTCTAGCCCTTCGCAAGACACAGCACGCCTCCACCTAAAAAAACAGAAAACAACTACTACTTCAAAGAGATAGGCGGCAGCAAAGTTATCTTTACAGTGATAGCGAGCAGCTATAGCACTGAGAGGATATGACTCCAGCTTGACATCTACTGCGGACAACGAATATAGATCTTTTATTTTCGATACGCACAACGAAAAATGGCGACGACGTAGACAAAACCATCGGGCATCATAGTGATTAAATTAAAAAAAGCGCAAGTAGTAGCAATCAATGAACTGGTAGAGGACGAGATTTTATTGCTAATTGATAAAACCGTTGTAGCTTGTTTCATAAGCTACTGCCCATACAAAATAGAAACAGGGAAAACTTACGATATTGAATTGACTTTAAATTTATCTGAAGATTATGAAGCCAAAAAATCCTCTTCGACCCACGTTTTAGCCGAGCGCACGGGGGATGGATTTTCTTACGTGCTTTACGGAACGCTAAACAATGGCACCTTCCAAACGTTTACTTTGTTTAGCGATGAGGGGATCTCCTACGACCACCCAGACTTGCATGATTCCTTTATAAAATTGACGGTTGAAAGAATTGATGCGGCCTTTAAATATAAGATCGACTTCTAATAGAGAGATCAATTGAACGCCCTTCGCCTCTCAGATCCAGGACCATACAAACGTGTTCGACGTTAAATAAAAAATATATTTTCCTTCATCCAACAAGCATTTAAGCATCACCCCCACGCCACCACCAACAACCCCACCCCTAACACCAAACACAACGGCGAATAAAAATACGTATCCAACCTGGCAAACCTCGACCCACCCACCTTTTTGAAAAACCCCACCAACTCCGAATCGCCAATCGCTCTCGCAAACATCACCACGGCAATCGCGCTGATCCCCCACTGCAGCGCGCCATGGGACACCGGTGAGAAATACAGCCCGGCCCGCAGGCAGACGAGCAATGCAATCGCCACCAAGCCCATCGCGACGAGGAACGTGCCGAGTGCCGAGGGTTTGAACGCTGGTCGGGGCCCGTGGGCGAATTCGCCGGGCAGTTGGGGGATGGCGGCGAGGCTGCCGAGTTTGCCGCCGGCGGCCCAGTACAAGTGCACCATGCTGATGCAGGTAAAAACCCCGACGATCCATCGCGCGATGACAAAGCTCATGGCGGGCGCTCCCTGAAAATGTGCGAATGATGATAGTCGCCCTGAGATTTTTTGTAGGCATTTCGTCGGCGGCTGATGGTAAAGTGCCGCCCCATGAAATTCGCCCGTGCCGACCGCTCGCTCATTGCCTGGATGCTTTATTGCTGCGTCCTGTTCAATGTGTTCGCGTGCAGTATTGGCCATGGGCAGATGCTGGGGATGCAGCTCAACGGCATCGGCGGCCAGTTCTGTACGGTGGACCCGCGTACCCAGGCGCCCGCGCAAACCAATTCCTCGGATGAGAATCTGCCGACGCTGTCCAAAGCGTTCGGCTGCCCGTTATGTTCGACCGGCGGTATGGGCCCGGCACTGAGTTCCAGCCTGAATGTGGCGGTGTTGCCACAACCCCATGCGCCACCACCGGCGGTGGTGCTTGCCGCTGACATCCCTGCCCGCTTCACCTGGCCTGCGGCCAACCCGCGTGCGCCTCCCGCTTTCGCCTGATCCCTTCGCTTTCTGATCTGCACTGTCCAAACGTTCCCGTTGGGGAATACGCGCGGCTGTGCGTTGTTTTCAAGCCAAGTTTTTCAGGATTCAACCATGAAACATTTACCCCTGTTGGCGGGCCTGTTCGGCTGCCTGCCTGTCTGTGGCTGGGCGCTTGAGTTGGCCCCCACCACTATTGATGGTGAGCAAGCCGCCGAGCCCGGCCTGGCGCTCGACCAATCCAGCGGCATGGCGTCGCGGCTGGGTTTAAGCGTGCGCGAGACGCCGGCGTCGGTGGCCATCGCCACGCGCAACGATATTGAGCGCCATGGCGCCAAGACCTTCCGCGATGCGGCCAACACCTTGCCCGGCGTTAACGCCAGCGCGCCGCCGGGGTTTGGCGGGTTTGTGTCCTATCGTGGGTTTACCAGCAGCCAGATCACCCAGATGTTCAACGGCATCAACGTCGCCACCGGCTTGGCCCGGCCAGTGGATGCGTGGATCTATGACCGCGTCGAACTGGTCGGCGGGCCCTCCTCCTTGATCAATGGCGCAGGCTCCGTGGGCGGTTCGCTGAACTACGTGACCAAACTGGCAACCCGTGAAGAACAGGCGGCCGAAGGCCAACTCACCTACGGCAGCTACGACACCGCCGGCATGGCCTTCGGCCTCAACCACGCACTGACCGAACCGGGCGCCGAGGTGCAGCATTACGCGCGCCTGGATGTAAGCCGCAACACCAACCACAGCTACATCGACCGCGACCAGCGGGATGCCTGGAGCGTGGCGTTTTCGCTGCTCAGCGACCTGACCCCCGACCTGTCCCACACCCTGGCGCTGGAATACCAGGACGAGCATAAAGACAGCCCTTATTGGGGTACGCCGGTGCTCAACCCGAAGGCCGGAGAGCTGAAAATTGACCGGCGCAACCGCTTCAACAACTACAACGTCGCCGATGGCCGTTACGAGCAGCGCACGGTCTGGGCGCGCTCGATCATCGACTATCGGATCAACGACAGCACCACGCTGAAAAATACCCTTTATCACTTGGACAGCCAGCGCGACTACCGCAACCTGGAGACTTACCAATACAACGCCGACAACAGCGCGGTGAACCGTTCGACGGCCTACCAGGTCCGCCATCAAGGCGAACAAAACGGCAACCAGTTCGAGCTGCGCCATGACGATACGTTCTTCGGCCTGTCAACGACCTGGTCCGGTGGCTTCGAGTACAAGGTCAACAGCACCACAAACAACCCGTTGAACGTGCCAGGCAACAGTACCGTGGACCCGAATAACTACAACCCGGGACACTTCTACGCTATACCCGGCACCAAGCCCGGCTTCATCAAGGACAAAACCAACGAAGTCACCACCAAGGCTTTGTTCGTGGAAAACCGCCTGGGCCTCACCGACAAACTCTCGCTGCTGACCGGCTTGCGCTACGACGCTATCGACCTGGATGTCACCAACCACAGAGCCGTTACAGTCACCAACCCGCGTCACTTCAAGCGCAGTTGGGAGCCGGTGACCGGGCGCGTCGGCCTGACCTACCAGTTCATCCCGTCAGCCAATGTGTATGTGCAATACAGCACGGCGGCCGAGCAGCCGTCGACCACCACTCAAGTGTTCGACGTGTCGACCGGCAAGCAGTGGGAAGTGGGCAGCAAGTTCGATTACCTGGACGGGCGCGGTTCGGCCACCGTCGCGGCCTACAAGATCGAGCGCAAGGATTTCGCCGTCACCGATCCGCTGGACCCCAACAACAGCATCCCGGTGGGGGCACAATCCTCCAAGGGGGTTGAGTTGGCCAGTTCACTGCGAATCACGCCCAAGTTGCTGGCGGAAGGCAACTTTGCCTGGGTGGAGGCTGAGTACGACGACTTCAACGAGAAAATCGCCAGCGGCGCGGTGGTCTCACGCAAGGGCAATACGCCGACCAACGTGCCCAAGCGTGTAGGCAATCTGTGGCTGACTTATGACTTCACACCGGACTGGCAAGGTGGCGTGGATGCGCGGTATGTCGCAGAGGTGTATGCAGACAACGCCAACACCCTGACGGTGCCGGCCTACACGCTGTTCGGGACATTCCTGCGCTACCGGGTCGACTCGCACACCTCGGTGACCGGTCGGGTGCGCAACCTGACGAATGAGGTGTATGCGGAGTTTGCGCATGTGTCGCCGGCTTATTACCTGGGGTCGCCAAGAACCTTCGAGGTGGCCGTTCAAACCAGGTTCTAAGCCTGAAATACATTAAAAAATGTGGGAGCCGGGCTTGTGTGGGAGCTGGGCTTGCCCGCGATGCAGGCACCTCGGTTTATCAGGTAGACCGAGGTGATGCTATCGCAGGCGAGCCAGCTCCCACACAAGCCCGCATTTGGATCTGCATCCAATAGAAAGATGGTCGGCTTACTTCAGACCCGCCTCAACCTTCTGCGCCACATCCGCCGTCAACCACGCCTTCCACACCTCAGGATGCTCCTTGAGAAACGCCTGGGCCACTTCGCGTGGCGCCGTGTGGTTCTCGCTCATCGTCGCCAACGCTTTATTCAGCGGTTCGATAGGAAACTGCACCTTGGTAAAAAACTCGGCGATCTGCGGATGTTCCTGCTGGAACGGCGTCGACACACCAATGCTCAACTTGGACGCCAACGAGCGGGTCGGTCTCGGGTTGGGGTTATCCGCATCGGTCAGTGTCTTCCAGGCGTCGGCGTCAAACGGCGGTTCTTCCAGTTGGATCAGCTTGTACCGCCCCATCAATGGCGTCGGCGACCAGTAGTAGAACAACACCGGCTTGCCACGACGGATTGACGAGGCGATTTCCGCATCCAGGGCTGCACCCGAACCGCTGCGAAAGTTCACATAACTGTCGTCGAGGCCATAGGCCTTGAGCTTTTGCTTGTTGACCACTTCCGAGGTCCAGCCGATCGGGCTGTTGAGAAAGCGCCCCTTCCCAGGGGATTCGGGGTCCTTGAACACGTCCTTGTAACGCGCCAGGTCCGTAACGCTCTTGAGGTCCGGCGCCAGCGGCTTGAGGCCTTTGGCGGGGTCGCCCTTGACCACGTATTCCGGCACCCACCAGCCTTCGGTGGCGCCCTTGACGGTATCGCCCAGGCCCACCACTTTGCCTTCGGCCTCGGCCTTGATCCAAACCGGACTGCGGCCGGCCCACTCCTCGCCAATCACCTGGATGTCATTTTTCGCCAGCGCGGTTTCCAGGGTGATGGTGGTGCCGGGCAAGGTGTCGGTGGGCAGGTCATAGCCTTTCTCGACGATAAAGCGCAGTACTTCGGTGATCAGGCTGCCGCTTTCCCAGTTCAGGTCGGCGAAATGCACCGGTGCCTGGGCGGCCGAAACCGGCACTGAAGCCACTGACAGACTCAAGGCCGTCAGGGACGCTGCCAATAGGGTTTTAAATCCTTTCATGCCTTTGCACCTCGCGTTTTCGCAGCAATAGCGGACGGCTTTGCTGCCAATGCGCGAAGCCTCTGAATAGTTAAGTCAACTCAACTGTAGTAGAGGTTCCGGGAGAGCAAGAATACACGCGACGTTTATCGACTACTCACTGGCCTTGAACGTTACCAGCTCACCCTTGCGCCACTTGGCGGCCTTGCCGGTCACGGCCTTGAGGGTTTTGGTCAGGCCTTCCTGCAATTGCTCGTTGGCGGCAAACACCAGCATGACGTTGTGGCCTTCCTTGAACACGATGCCCTGGCCTTCGGTCGAAGTCACAAAGGCGTAATCGCCCAGGCCATACACGGTCAACTTGATGTCGCGGAACTTCAACTCGAACTTGCCACCCTCGCGACTCGGCAACACGGCCGCGCGAAAATGGTCGCCCACCTTGAGCTCCAGACGCTGTTTGTCATCCACCACCATCGCCGATTCGGTATCGATTTCGGCGATATAGATGCCTTCCGGCGTTTGTTCGGTGATGTAGACGAAACGCGATTGAAACTGCTTGACCAACTTTGCGCGCAAATCACCCAGCACGAATAACGCGTGCATATCCAGATTACTGACTGCCAAGGAAACGCCCCCACATCAAAATTACTGCTACCTGCCGGAGCGGGCAGCACAAAAAAACGGCCCTGGGGCACGATCACACATTTGTTAAGAAACTGCAGAGAACCCGCTGCTGCGCCGCAAGACTAGTACAGGCATGCGCGATAGACCTTATGCAGGTCATCAGGCACCACAGGAAATCACAGGTTCAACCGCCCGAGAACACGGGCCGACCAGCTTCAGAGAATAACTCAATTAAAAGCGCTGTTTCCGACAACACACACATAAAAAACTACCTGGCGTGGAACCAAGCATTGGCTGCCGACGACAATACTAAAACAGCAACACGGGTCAAAACCACCCGAAACGTTGCTGGAGGGTCAACAAGATCGTTCGACAGGAGCTGAGCATGCAACCACGCCAACACGACGCCATGTCTTCCCGTACTCGTTCATCATGTCAAGACGAGCGCCAATACTACTGCTTGCCTGACCCCAACGGGTACTCCAATTCCGTTCTTTACCAAGTTGTACCTGCCGGACGGAATTTCTTTCATATCCTGGAAGTGACCAGCGGCCGGATCAGAGGCTTTCGCAGCAACCACATTCGGGCCTGTGAACTGGCGAAAAAACTCGAAACCAGCTTGCACACCGTTCACGGCGGGATCGTTTCGTCATCCGGATGACTTTACTGCGCCGCCGTCCCTCAACAACTGCCATACTGACCCGTCCATGAAGTTTGCCCCCTGCGGGTCAGGTTTCATCAGTGCGGTTACCTTGAAGGGAAGGCTATACGTGACGGAATTTGATATTGGCGAATTTTTCATCCATGGCGATGTGCGAGAAGTAGACGGTGAGTTCCAAGCGGTAATCATCATGCGGGCCAAACCTCCGCTGACGACCGTGACCACGCACCAGGTGGAAAAAGATCGTTGGTTCAAAACTGTCGACGCCGCCGCCATTGCCGCAAAAGACGCCGCCAAAGCCCTGAAAACCGCTGTGGATTCAGGCGCACTCAATTCCTGATAATCCGATAGAACTCTGCCGCCTCCAGCGCCTCACATGCACAAGACCATCACCTTGCATGGAGAACGAAATATGGACGCGCCAATCCCAACGCTTGAAACCCTGTTTGAACAACTCGGCCTGGAATCAACCCCCGAAGCAATCGACGCATTCATCGGTGCACATCTGCTGACCCAAGACGTGAAACTGATCGACGCACCTTTCTGGACGCCGCAACAAGCGGCGTTTCTCAAGGAAGAATTGCGTGATGATGCCGAATGGGCCATCCCTGTAGATGAATTGAACCAGCGCCTGCATCAACCCCGATAACTCAATGCAGGCTGTCTGACTGTTCCAGGCGCAACAGCGCCTGCCAGGCAGCCCTGCACTCCTCCGCTTCATCGCGGCTGGCAAACGCCGTGCCGCGTTGCTCGCCATTGAGCAACACCACCCAGCACGCCTTCTGGCCCAGCGCACGCAGGGTTTCGGGTACGCCACTGCCGATCATCACGGCGACATCGACTTTGTTTTGCATGGAGCTTCTCCGCAGCATTAGTTAGCTGGCTAACAATGTTCGCCATGCTACGGTTTTCTGCCAGTTGGAAAAAGCTATCCGCGGAATAGCTCCATTGCATAAACAGCAACAATCCCTAGCGCGGGGGCTTGGCCGTCTCCGGTTTATAGCCCAACCGCAGCCCGCCCCAATGCCGGCCGTTGACCATGATGGGCACTGACAAATCGTGCATCAACTCACCGGTATCACGGGTGTAGGTCTGCAACAGCACCGCTTGTTGATGGCTGCCGCAACGAATACCCGTGCGGTCTTCGAACTTGCGCTTGGTACGGTTCTGCAGCGCGTCGACCTGTGGATCGCCCGTAAGCGCTTGAGAAAACGCCTTGTTGTGCGTCGGCACATAGCCTTGAGGCGTGCAGGCGATGGCGAATACCAAGCCTTCATGGCGCGGCAGCAGCGCTTCCTGGATCGCCGGCAATACCTGATCGGTGTAGCCGTCAAAACGCGTGTGGTACTTGCTTGGGCTGGTATTCGGGATCGGCGTGTAGCTGCGGTCAAACAGGTCCTGCAGGCTGATACGGTTTTGCAGTACGTCTGCTTCGAACTGCTCGGCAATGCGGTTCGCGCCTTCACGGGCCAGGTCGTAGATGCGCTGGTGATAGTCATCCAGCCCGACTTCGGCCAGGCGCTCGCTGATGGTTTCGGCCTGCCCTTCCATTTGCACGGCGGCGTCGGCCAGTTGGCGGGTTTGCTGGTCGCTCACGCTCAGGTCGCTGCGCATTTGCTCCACGGCATGGAACAGGCTGTCGAGTTGCACGCGGTTGGTGTCGGTGCCTTGGGCGATTTCGTTGACCTGCCCTTCCACATCCGCCGCCAGGCTGGCGATGCTCTCAAGTTGCGCCCCGGCATGCTCCACTTGCTCGACGCCGGTGTGCAAGTCCGCCGACAACTGGCGAATCTGCTCCACCACCTGCGCCGTGCGTTGCTGGATATCGGCGACCATCACCCCGACCTCATCGGTGGCCGTGGCGGTGCGCCCGGCCAGGCCGCGCACCTCATCGGCCACCACGGCAAACCCGCGCCCGTGCTCACCGGCGCGCGCCGCTTCAATGGCCGCGTTTAACGCGAGCAGGTTGGTCTGGCTGGCGATGGACTGAATCACCAGAGTCACGCGTTGAATCTCTTCGCTGCGCTGGCTCAAGGCCTCGATCAGCTCGCGGCTGGCATTCGCGCGCTGGCTGAGTTGGTGCATGCGGGTGATCGACAGGGCCAACACTTCGCGGCCTTCGGTGCTGCGCTGGTGGGCCTGGCTGGCCGCGCCGAGGGCCTGTCGGCTGAGTTGCGAGGTGACCTTTTCAGTGCCGATCATGACTTCGGCGCTGCTGACAATTTGCCTGGCCGCGCTCAACTGCGACTGCAAACGGGCCGCCAGTTGCTTGACCGAATAGGCCACGCCGGCAGCCGAAAGCGCGTTATGACTGGTGGTGTAGGAAAGGTCGCGGGTCAGCGCACCCATCGCATCGGAGGCGGCGGAGTCTGCGCGCACGGGCTTTCGGGTTTTAAAGCGCGGTAGCCAGACCACCAGCAAAACCAGGGGCAGGCACAGGTAGATCGGCAAGCCGGCAAACGCCAGGCCCAGCAGTACCAGCACCAAGGCGGTGCTCTGCAGGAGCGGCGTCAGCCAGCCGGGCAGCACGCGCGCCACCCTGTGCGGTGGCACTGCTGCGCCCATCAGAGATCCGTCTCCAGCCATCGTCGTCACCCCACTGCTTTGTCGTTATTGTTGCTGCATTAAACGCCACTATCGGGCCATTATCCATGAGCCTTTAGTGGGGGAGTTTGCAACAGATCAATAGACAAGGGCGTAACCGGTATTTCGCTTGGGCGCCACGTCAGCAGCGCCCAACTTCAGCACATCACGCTTGACGCTGGTGCTTGTCGATCTGCTCGTGGCGCTCTTGCGCTTCGATGCAGTACTTGGTGGTCGGGCTGATCAGCAGGCGCTTGAGGCCGATAGGCTCACCGCTGTCGTCGCACCAGCCAAAGGAATCTTCCTTGATGCGTTCCAGTGCACGCTCAAGCTGCGGCAGCATACGCTGGTCGCGGTCGATGGCATTCACCAGCCAGGTGCGCTCTTCTTCAACGGAAGCGGCGTCAGCCGGGTCAGCCGGGGTATCCAGGCTTTCAATGGCGATGCGGTTCTGTTCAATGCGCTCGTGGTGTTCCACTTTCATGTCCTGCAGCAACTGCTCAAAAAAAGCGTGCTGTTCGGCATTCATGTAGTCATCCGCCGGCATGGCCAGCAACTTTTCCTTTGTCATTGATTTCTCTATAAAAAATACGTGCATTAAGGCGAATAAGGGAGCGTTCCGGCAGACCTCTGCAGGCCTCGGAAAGGCGCCGTTCATTTCAAGCGCCACCCGGCACTCAATTTACGAGGGGCGGCAGTCTAAGGCCGACTTGAGGGCTCAGCAACTGAAATGACAGGCATTTTTTCCCAATTAACCCCCAAAGGCACCAGGACGGGCTTGGCGAATGGTCATCGGAGTGCGTTTATAGCAAGAAATTCAGTGGTGTGGAGGTATATAGAAGACAAACGGTTGAAACTGGCTGGAGAAGGTTCAAATGTGGGAGCGGGCTTGTGTGGGAGCCGGGCTTGCCCGCGATGCAGGCAACTCGGTTTGTCGGGGATAACGAGTTGATGCGATCGCAGGCAAGCCAGCTCCCACACAAGTCCGGCTCCCACATTGATAGGCGGTGAACGCCAGCCCTAGCGTTTCAGTTTGCGCTTGTTGCGATACTGGTCGATCACCACCGCGATCACGATGATCAGCCCCTTGATGATGTCCTGGATGTACGCATCCACGCCTACGAAGGTAAACCCGCTGGCCATCACCCCCAGGATCAACGCGCCGATCACGGTGCCGGTGATGCGCCCTACCCCGCCCGCCAGGCTGGTGCCGCCGATGACCGCCGCCGCAATCGCATCCAGCTCATAAGACATGCCCATGCCGGCCTGGCCGGTCGCCGCACGTGCCGAGGCGACCACACCCGCCAGCCCCGCCAGCAGCCCGGCGATGCTATAGACGATGATCAAGTGGCGCTTGACGTTGATCCCCGACGTCCGTGCCGCCTGCATATTGCCGCCGATGGCGTAGGTGTACTTGCCGTACTTGGTGTAGCGCAGGGCAATATGGAAGATCACCGCCACCACCAGGAAGATGATCACCGGCATCGCCCCATGACCAATGGCGGTGTAGGAATCCGAGAGCATGCTCACCGGCTGGCCTTCGGTGTAATACCGCGCCAGGCCACGGGCCGAGACCATCATGCCCAGGGTCGCGATAAATGGCGGGATACCGGTGACGGCAATGATGCTGCCGTTAATTGCCCCCGCCAGCAGCCCGACGCCCAAGCCCATCGCCACCGGGATCCACACCGGCAAATCCGTCAGGCTGGGAAACACCGCACGGGAGAAATCGGAAGTCTGCGCCAGACTGGCGGCGATCATCGCCGATAACGCCAGCACCGAACCCGAAGACAAGTCGATACCGGTGGTAATGATCACCTGGGTTACGCCAATCGCCAGCAGGCCGATGATCGACACTTGCAGGATCATCAGCACCAGGCGCTGGGAGTTCATCAGGAAACTCTGGTCGCGCACGATCCAGCCGAACAGTTCAAACACCAGGCCGATACCGATCAGCACCAGAAAGATGCTCAGCTCGGTGGGCAAGCGCCTGCGGTGCTTGACCGGTGCCGTGGCGGGCTTGTTGTCTGTTATTGCGTTCATAGCCAATCACCTTCTTATTCTGTGGCACAGGCCAACCGCGGGCCTACGCTGCTGTTCGTCAGTGGACTACGGTCATACCCGAAGCCAACTGCATGACTTTTTCCTGGGTCGCGTCGCTACGGTCGAGGGTGCCCATCAGGTCGCCCTCGTGCATCACCATCACCCGGTCGCTCATTCCCAGCACTTCAGGCAGCTCGGAGGAAATCATGATCACCGCCATGCCTTCGCTGGCGAGGAAGGAGATCAAGCGATAAATCTCTGCCTTGGCGCCGACGTCGATGCCGCGGGTCGGCTCATCGAGAATCAACAGGCGTGGGTTGGTCATCAGCCAGCGCGCCAGCAAAGCTTTCTGTTGGTTACCGCCGGACAAGGTGTCAATGCACTGCTCCAGCGACGGGGTTTTCACCCGCAGCTTCTTGCACATGTCTTCACACAGCGCGCGCAAGGCTTTTTGCTGGATAAAACCGTTGCCCGAGTAATGCGGCAGCACGGCCATTTCCATGTTTTCCAGCACCGACAGGCACGGGAACAGGCCACTGAGCTTGCGGTCTTCGGTCAACAACGCAAAACCGTTCTCGATGGCCATGTGCGGGTCGGTGATGCGTATCGGTTTGCCGTCGAGGGTGATCTGCCCGCCACTGCTTGGGGTGATACCAAACAGGGTTTCCGCCACGTTGGTGCGGCCCGAGCCCATCAGCCCGGCGATGCCGAGAATCTCGCCGGCGTGCAGGTCGAACGACACGTCCTTGAACACGCCGTCCAGGCGCAGGTCGCGCACCGACAGCAGCAGCTCGCCGATGGGCGTTTCGCGCACCGGGAAGAGCTGGCTCAGTTCACGCCCGACCATCATCGAAATCAGGCTGTCGCTGTTCATGCTGTCGGCGCGCTGCAGGCCGATATAGTGGCCGTCGCGGAACACCGCCACTTCATCGGCGATGGCGAACACTTCGTTCATTTTATGCGTGATGTAGACGATGCCTTTGCCTTGGGACTTGAGGTCGGCAATGATCGAAAACAGGTGGGCCACTTCCTTTTCGGTAATGGCCGAAGTCGGTTCATCCATGATCAAGATGTCGGAGTCATAGGACACCGCCTTGGCAATCTCGACCATCTGCCGTTCGGCGATGCTCAGGTTGCCGACGTGTTCTTCCGGGTCCAGGTTGATGCGCAAGCGCGCCAGCAACTCGGCGGTGCAGCGGTGCATTTCACGGTGGTTGACCATGTGCAGGCTGTTGAGCTGCTCGCGGCCGATCCAGATGTTCTCGGCGATGCTCATGTGCGGCATCAGGTTGAGTTCCTGGTGGATCATCGCGATACCGGCCTTCTGCGCCGCCAGCGGCGTTTCAAACACGATCGGTTTGCCGCGCAGGCGAATCTCCCCGGCGTCGGGCTGGTAGATGCCGGCGATGATCTTCATCAGCGTCGACTTGCCCGCACCGTTCTCGCCCATCAACGCCAACACCGAACCTGGGCGTACGCGCAGTTGCACATCGGCCAGGGCCACGACGCCGGGAAAGCCTTTGCTGATATTGAGAATTTCCAGCAGGTAGGGTTCTTCCGGTGCCAGGGGCTGGATACCGGGAGGCTGCGAGACAACCGCTTGAGCAAGCATATCGGGTACTCCATCAGCAGGGCGACCGTGGCCGCCCTGCTCGCTTATTGTTGTTATGAAGGGCTACTTGAAGTCTTTGACGTTGTCGGGGGTGATCAGCTTGAACGGGATGATCACGTTCTGCTCGACCGGCTCGTGCTTGGCCATCTTGCGCGCCGCTTCCACCGAACCCACCGCCTGGCCCTTGGCATCCTGGAATGCCGACGCGGTCATGTCGCCCTTGGTAATCGCGTTCAAACCGTCCGGTGTTCCATCAACCCCGGCGATCAACACGCTGCCCGGCTTGGCGCCTGCCGACTTCAAAGCCATGGACGCACCGATGGCCATCTCATCGTTGTTGGCCAGCACCGCATTGAACTCGCGGCCCTGGGTCAGCCAGTCGTTGACCAGCGTCATGCCACGGTCACGCAGCCAGGTACCGGTCTGTTCCTGTTCGATGGTGATACCGGGGTATTTGGCCAGGACCTCTTTCACGCCTTTGGTGCGGTTGGTGGTGGAGTTGTTGGCCAGGTCGCCCAACAGAATCACGATCTTGCCTTTGCCACCGAGCTTTTCGGCGATGTACTGCATTTGCAGGCGACCGGCCTCAACGTCATCGGAGGTCACGGCGACAACATCCTTGGGCAGATCCTTCTGGTCAGGACGACGGTTGACGAACACCAGTGGAATGCCCGCCTTGGTCGCCGCACTGATGATGTTCTTGGTCGACGCGGTGTCCACCGGGTTGACGATAATCGCGTCGACCTTCTGGCTGATAAAGTTCTCCACCTGGCTCAGTTGCTTGACCACATCAGCACGGGCGTCTTCGAACTGCAACTGTACGCCGTCGCCCTTGGGATAGGACTTGGCTTGCTTGTCCATGTCTTCGCGCAGGTAAGTCAGGAAGGTGTCATCGAAGGCGGACATGCTCACGCCGATCTTGAGATCGGCCGCCGTGGCAAAGCCGCTGGCAAGCAACATGGACAAGGCCAGCGCGGTAAAACGGATCGGGGTCTTCATGAACGGTCTGTCTCCAATTTCTTGTTGGTTTTGTGGACGTTGCGTTTTTCAGAGCGAGGACGTGGGCAGTCGAACGATCGGTGCTCCCGGGATGCAGCACACCAGGGCGCCTTTGTTTTCGACGCACAGCACATTAAGGAAGGAGAAATAAAACGGCCGGGCGCGAGGCAGATCGCGTGGCGCTTGCTGGGCAGGGCGTAAAACTCGCAGTACAGCGTTGAAGATTTTCATCTGACGGTACCTGGTTGTTTTTGATCTTGTTTTTGTTGAGTCGCCCGGATCGAGCCCGAGACGTACTTTTTGCAACCTGGAAAAGACTCTATTGGAAAATAATTTCCATATCAACCATTTTTAGAATTTCATTCTATTTTTATTGAAACCACCTGCTGGCGCTCGTTGCTGAGGCGTGCGGCGTCCAATATACGGGTGGTTTCCAGCGCGTCATAGGCGCTTACCGGCAACGGCCCCTGCCCTTGCACAGCACTCTGCAACTGGCGATAGAACTGCGTCCAGCAGCCTTTTTCCGACGGCACCCGTTCGCGCTCCGCGCCTTGTTCAAACCAGCCCCAGCGTCGATGTTCTTCCGCGCCCCAGTGCTCGCCTTCGGTCTTTGGCGTCTTGCCGGCCATCAGCGCTTCTTCCTGGCCGTCCAGGCCGTCGACGGTGTAGCAACCCAGCGTGCCGCTGACACGAAAACGCGGGGCCTGGCTGTTTTGCAGCGCACTGCCCCACAAGTGGGAAATCACCCCGTTGGCGTGAGTCAGCGAGACAAAAAAACCGTGATCCAGCGTTGGGTATTGCGCGCTGAAGTGCAATTGCGCGAACACCCGATCCACCGGGCCGAACAGTTGCAGCGCCTGGTCCACCAAGTGGCTGCCGAGGTCGCGCAACCAGCCGCCGCCGCTGGCATTGCCCACCGATTGCGGGTTGTAGCGCTCCACACAGGATTCAAACCGGGTGACCTCGCCCAGCGCGCCGGTGTCGATCAGTTTGCGCAAGGTGAGAAAATCCGAATCCCAGCGCCGGTTCTGGTAGACGCTCAACAACACACCTTGGCGTTCGGCGGCAGTGATCAGCGCCTGGGCCTGCTCGGCATTGCTGGCGAAGGGTTTGTCGCTGACCACCGCAACGCCATGTTCGATGGCTTCCAGCACCAGGGCCGGGCGGCCTTTGAGGGTGGTGGAAATAACCAGCGTATCCACACCGGCCTCGACGAGCTGGCCGATGGAATCGTAGGCCTTGAGGCCGGGATGTTCAGTCGCCAGTTGCTGGCGGCGCTCCGGGGAACGCGTCACCACGCCGACGAAGGTTGCGCCGGGCAGCGTTGCAATCAACGGCGCGTGAAAGAAGCGGCCACCATGGCCGTAGCCGACTAGTCCGATTCGCATACATACACTCCTTCTTGATCGTTCCCACGCTCTGCGTGGGAATGCAGCCCGTGACGCTCTGCGTCACAAGCGCGGACGCAGAGCGTCCAGTGAGGCGTTCCCACGCGGAGCGTGGGAACGATCGAACGATCGATTGCTTATTGGCACAGCTCGCGGGTCACCCGCTCCAGCATCATCCGGCTTGACTCATCCGGCCGATCTTCCCAGGCAAACACCGAGACCGTGGCGATGCCGTCGAACTTGAGCTCGCGCAAGGTGCCGAAAAACGCCTCCCAGTTGACTTCGCCCTGGCCGATATCCAGGTGCTGGTGCACGGTGGCGGTGACGCCTGGCGGGTTGACGATGTAGCGCAGGTTGGACGACGCACGGTGGTTGTAGGTGTCGGCAATGATCAAATGGCTGAGCTTGGATCCCGCGTACTTGAGCATCGAGGCGATATCGCCTTTGCCGTCGTCATAAAAGAAGGTGTGCGGCGCGGCGTAGAGGTAGTTGATCCAGTCGCGGTCGAGGCCGCGAATGATGTCCACCGACTCGTTGTTACGCTCGCAGAAGTCATACGGGTGCGCCTGGATATCCAGCTTGACGCCTTCGCGCTCGAACTCCGGGATCAGTTCGTCCATGGAGCGCATGAACTGGTTTTCGCAGACCAGCGGGTTGTCGGACTGGCCGGTGAACTCGGTATTGACCAGCTCGCAGTCCATTTCCACGGCAATCTGGATCGCGCGTTTCCAGTTGCGCACGGCAGCCACGCGCAAGCCTTCATCGGCGGCGGCCCAGTGGTACATCGGCAACAACGACGAGAGCTGCACACCGGCGTCGCTCAAGGCCTTGCGAAATTCCTTGATGCGCGCACGGTCGACGCGGGCGGCTTTGTAGAACGGCAGGAAGTCTTCGCGGGGCGACAGTTCGATGTGCTGGTAGCCAAGCTCGGCGGCCTTGTCGACCATCTGGCCAAGGGGTAGATGGCGGTACATATAGGGGTCTAAGGCGATACGCATGTTGGAAACGCTCCCGAATCTGATGTTGGAACCCGATTAAATGTGGGAGCTGGCTTGCCTGCGATAGCGGTGCATCAAGCAGCATTTATATTGAATGTGCCGCCTTCATCGCAGGCAAGCCAGCTCCCACACTGATCCGGTTCCTCCAGTGGAATAGGTGTCAGCCGTAAAAATGCGGACGTGGCGGCAGGCCGACCTTGACGATCTGCTCACTGCTCTGCGCTTCAATACACGCATCCGCCGCCACCGCCGCCGCAAAGCCATCCCACGCCGACGGCCCGCCGACTTGCCCGGCGCGCACGCTGTCGATGAAGGCTTGCAACTCGACGTCATAGGCGCCGATAAAGCGGTCTTTCCAATCCATCAGGATCGCATTCGACAGCTTGGCCTCGCTGCGCAGTTGCACCTGCGAAGGCTCCGGCAGTTTGGCGATGCCGGTCTCCCCCACCACTTCGCACTGGATGTCATAGCCGTACTGGCAGTTCACAAACACTTCCACATCGATGCGCGTGCCCTTGGCGGTTTCCAGCAGCACGATCTGCGGGTCGCGCAGGTGGGCCAGGGCCTTGCTTGATTTGCGCGGGAACACCACTTGCACCGACACGTAGTCGTCGTTGAGCAACCAGCGCAACACATCCAGCTCGTGGATCAAGGTGTCGGTGATCGCCATGTCGGTCTTGTAGTTCTCGCCCACCGTCGGGTTGCGATGCGCGCAGTGCAGCATCAACGGCTCGCCGATCTGGCCGCTGTCGATCACCGCCTTGAGCGCGCGATAGCCTTCGTCATACGGGCGCATGAAGCCCACTTGCACCAGGCGCTTGCCGAAGGCGACTTCGGCGTCGACGATCTTGCGGCAGCCTTCGGCCGTCACCGCCAAGGGTTTTTCGCAGAACACCGGCTTGCCGGCGGCGATGGCCGCGAGCACAAATTCTTCATGGCTCGGGCCCCAGGAGGTCACCAGAATCGCCTCGACTTGCGGCGAGTTGATCAATGCATGGCCGTCCGGGTAGACCTCGGCAGTCAGCTTCAAGTCAGCGACGACCTTGGCGGCTTGCTCAAGGTTGATGTCGGTCACGGCCACCACCTGGCTATTAAGCAAGGTCTGGCTGCAACGACGAATATGGTCACGGCCAATGGCGCCAGTACCGATGACACCCAGCCGCAACGAATTAGAGAGCAAAGACATGCAAACACTCCTCTTGTTATTAGTACTGCCGGGCTTTGGCCAGGCGTTCATTGAGTTGTTTGGCCACCGCGTCAGTGCGCGCGCTGGTAGAGACCTGCGCCACACCCACCCGCCACCACGACAGGTATTTGTGGATCATGGTCTTGGGCAGAACCTTGATATCAATCAGCGTCGACACCGTTTGCGTGCGCGCATCGGCCAGCGCCGCCTGCAACTGTTCAACCGTGCTGACCTTGTAGGTCTTGCAGCCGTAAGCCGCCGCGCTCATGGCGAAATCCACCGGCACAAAACCGCCATCGAGCTTGCCGCTCTCGGGGTTGCGGAAGCGGAACTCGGTGCCGAAGCTGTCCATGCCGTGTTCCATTTGCAGGTTGTTGATGCAGCCGAAGGTCATGTTGTCGAGCAGCACCACGTTGATCTTGCGCCGCTCCTGGATCGAGGTGGCCAGTTCCGAGTGCAGCATCATGTAGGAGCCGTCGCCCACCAGCGCGTAGACCTCGCGCGCGGGCTCGGCCAGCTTCACGCCCAGGGCCGCGTTGACCTCGTAGCCCATGCACGAATAGCCATACTCGACGTGGTAGGTGTTGACGCCCTTGCTGCGCCAGCTGCGTTGCAAGTCGCCGGGCAGGCTGCCGGCGGCGGCGACGATAATGGCGTCGTCGGCCAGGGTTTCATTGAGCACGCCGAGCACGCGGCTTTGGGTGAGGCAGGAGCCGGTCAGCTCGATAAATTCGCGCAGCACCGCCGGGTCCATGTGGTCGTTGATTTCCGGGACGAAGTTGTCCGTCTGATAGTCGGCCTGGTAGATGCGATCCACCTCGGCCTCCAGATGCGCCTTGGCATCGCGCGGCTGGTCGGCCCAGTCGGAACGGTAGTCGCCCAACGCATCCGCCAGTGCTTCGAGGCCCACTTGGGCGTCCGCCAGCAGTTGCACGCCGTCGAGTTTCAGTGCGTCGCAAGGGCTGATATTGAGGTTGAGAAACTTGACTTCGGGGTGCTTGAACAGCGATTTCGACGAAGTGGTGAAGTCGGTGTAGCGCGTGCCGATACCAATGATCAGGTCCGCTTCCGGGGCCAGCAGGTTCGCCGCCAGGCAGCCGGTCTCGCCGATACCACCGAGGTTCAGCGGGTGGCTTGAGACCACCGCGCTCTTGCCGGCCTGGGTTTCTGCGAAGGGAATATCAAAGCGCTCGGCAAACGCCTGCAACGCGGCATTCGCGCCGGCGTACTTGACCCCACCGCCGCAGATGATCAGCGGCTTGCGCTTGCCCCGGAAGGCGGCCAATGCGTCGCTGATCATCGCCGCCGTTGGCGGGCGACGCTCGATGCGGTGTACGCGTTTTTGCATGAAGTAATCGGGATAATCCCAGGCCTCGGCCTGCACATCCTGCGGCAGGGCCAAGGTCACCGCGCCAGTTTCCGCCGGGTCGGTGAGCACGCGCATGGCGTGGATCGCGGCGGTCATCAGTTGCTCGGGGCGGTTGATGCGATCCCAGTATTTGCTCACGGAACGGAAAGCGTCGTTGGTGCTGATGCTCAAGTCATGAAACTGCTCGATCTGCTGCAACACCGGGTCGGGTTGGCGGCTGGCGTAGACATCGCCGGGCAACAGCAGCAACGGGATACGGTTGGCGGTGGCGGTTGCGGCGGCGGTAATCATATTCGCCGCGCCGGGGCCGACCGATGAGGTGCAGGCGTAGATCTTGCGGCGCAGGTGCTGCTTGGCGAAACCGATGGCGGCGTGGGCCATGCCTTGCTCGTTACGGCCCTGATGCACCACCAGGTCGCCGCTGTCCTGCTCCAGCGCCTGGCCCAGGCCCAGCACGTTGCCGTGACCGAAAATGGTGAAAACCCCGGCGACAAACTTGCTCTGCACGCCATCGACTTCGATGTACTGGTTATCCAGAAACTTCACCAGGGCCTGGGCCATGGTCAATCTTGTTGTGGTCATCACTTGCACCTTGTGTGAATGCAGATCCATTGTTCAACAGAGATCCAATGTGGGAGCTGGCATCAGGTCCGAGGGTTTTGCAGGTGGGCGATGCTTGCCCCCAATGCCTGCTGAATATCCGCCAACGCATGCACGCTTTCCGCAAACGGCTCGAACGACAGGTAACCGCCGTACCCGCTGCTGAGCAAGGTGTCGATCTGCGCGGCATTGCCGAGAATATCGCCCTCGCCCACCAGCACGCGGTGGCCATCGCGGATCGAATTCAGCGGCGCGTCACGGTCTTCGACGCCGGAGATATGCACCAGGCCGGTCAGCTGCGGGAAGAATTCCTGCTCGCTGGCCAGGTGATGGTGGAAGGTGTCGTGCACCAGGCGGAACACATCCAGGCCGCCAATCGATTGGATCGCGTCCACCGCCACGCGTTTACGGCGCAGCGCACATTCTTCGAAGCCCAGGGGCTCGATAAAACCGAGAATCCCGTACTCGCGCAGTATCGGCGCCAGCTCGCTCAACGCCGTGCGCAAACCGGCGGCGCGCTGGGCTTCGTTGCGCGTGTCGCCGCGCTCATTCAGCGGGCACATCACCAGGCCTTGCGCGCCGCATTCGCGGGCATAGGTGGCGAGCTTGATCGCCTGGGCGCGACGCTCGTCATTCCACACATCAAAGGGGTACAGCGCGTTGATCGACAGCACCGTGATGCCCTGCACTGCGCACAATTCGCGCACGCGGCTGGCGGGTGTGCCGAATTCGATTTCGTGGCCGTTGAGGTCGTTGCGAATCTCGATGGCATCGCACTTGAGCGCGGCCGCCAACTGAATGAAATCCGGCAGGGACAGGTTGGGTGCGACCATGCGGTTAAGGGCAAAACGCAGCGGCGACTTCATTGTTGTTGTTCTCCGTTCAAACCGATTAGAGGTCCAGCAGCCAGCTGTGCTGCGGGTCGTTATGGAAATGCCAGGCGCGCTTGGGGCCGGCCATCACGTTCAGGTAATACGACTCGTAGCCGTACGGCACGCTGACCGGGTGGTAACCCTTGGGCACCACCACCAGGTCGCTGTTTTCCACGGCCATGGCCTGGTCGATGCTGCGGTCGTCGGTGTACACGCGCTGGAACACAAAGCCTTGCGGCGGGTTGATCTGGTGGTAATAGGTTTCTTCGAGAAAGCTCTGGTGCGGCAGGTCGTCGGTGTCGTGCTTGTGCGGCGGGTAGCTGGAGGAATGCCCCGACGGCGTACGCACTTCCACCACCAGCAGCGAATGGGCCGGCTCGCTGTCGGGCAGGATGTCGCACACATAACGGGTGTTGGCGCCCTTGCCGCGCACGCTGCGCTTGCACTGTTCGGGCCGGATCAGGCGCGGCTCAAAACCTGTGGCACCGGGCGCGGCGCACACCGCGATTTGCACGTCGCTCAATGCGGTAATCTGCGCATCGGTGCCGGGCGGCAGGTAGGCGGCAAAGGGTGATTTGTCTTCGAACACCGAGTGGCGATCACCGAGGTTCTGCCAGTTGAAGCCCTCGCCCTCGATATTCACCCGGCCACTGAGCAGCACCAGGCACAGCTCTTTATCACCGGCGGTCACCGGCAGGGTTTCACCGAGGCTCAGGCGGTAGGCGGCAAAGCCCACGTATTCCAGGCGCCCGGCTTCCAGGGCAACCATGGTTTGCCCACGTTTGCTGCTTTTGACCAACAAGCTCATCACTCAAGTCCTCTCGTTGAGAAGCGCGCGCAAGGTGTCATAGCCCTTTTTCGCATAGATATAGCTGGGCGCCACGGCCGGGTCCTGCTCGGCCTCCACCACCAGCCAGCCTTCGTACTGGGCGGCCAGCAGCACATCGAGCAGCGCGCCGAAGTCGATATCGCCATCGCCGGGCACGGTGAAGGTGCCGTTGACGATGCAATCAGGAAAGCTCCACATCTGGTTGCGCGCCAGTTGCACCACCGGTTTTCGCACGTCCTTGAAATGCACGTGGCAGATGCGCTCGATGTGTTTGCGCAACACCTCGATGGGCTCGCCGCCACCCATATAGCAGTGGCCCGAATCGAACAGCAGGCCGACTTCCGGGCCGGTGCGGCGCATCAGCTGGTCAATGTCTTCAGGGGATTCAACGTAGGCGCCCATATGGTGGTGGTAAGCCAGGCGCACACCTTGAGACAGGGTGAAGCGCGCCAGCTCAGTGAGTTTGTCGGCGTAGTCCTGCCAGGCCTGCTCGCTGTGAAAACGCGGGCGTTCGATCAAGCGCACCTTGGCGCCCTGGATCGAATCGGCGACTTCGCCGTAGACCAGCACCTTGGCGCCGTTGAGTTTCAGCAGCTCGACATGGCTGGCGATGGCTTCGATTTCTTCGGCCACCGAGCGGCGTGCCAGGCGGCTTGAGTACCAGCCGGAGACCAGTGCCAGGTCATAGGGGCGCAGTACATCGCCGACGCCTTTGGCGTCCTTGGGGAATTTGCCGTTGAGTTCAAAACCTTCATAGCCAATCTCCTTGCCTTCGCTCAAGGCGGTGCTCAGCGGCGTTTCACCGCCCAGGGCCGGCAGGTCGTCGTTGCTCCAGGAGATCGGGTTGATGCCAATTCGGATTGCGGGCATGGCTGCACCTTTTATTGTTTTCAAAGTTGCATGAGATCTGCTTTATGTGGGAGCGGGCTTTTGTGGGAGCTGGCTTGCCTGCGATGGCATCACCTCGACTCGGCAGTTAGACCGAGTCGCCTGCATCGCGGGCAAGCCCGGCTCCCACAAAAAGCAGCTCCCACTTTTGATTGGATTTCAAGTTGAAGGCTGTGTTTAGGTTCGGGCGCTGCGCCAGGCATTGATGAGCTGTTCGAAGGTGTGTTGCACCTGTTGGATCAGCGTTTCATCATCAATCTCCCCCGCCATCCACGCGCGGCTGGGTTCCTGAAAGATCGTGCGGCCCACGGCGAACCCACGGCAGGTGGTGCTTTGGCTGGCTTGCTGGAAACCATCGGCAAGGCATTCAGCCGAGGCATTCAGGCCCAGCAACACCACGCCACGGCAGTAAGGGTCGCGCTCCTGGATCAGTTCATCGAGCTTTTTCCACTCTTCAGCCGACTGCGCTTCGATCTTCCACCACGCCGGGTAGATGCCCAGGTTGTACAGGCGCTTGAGGCTGCGATAGAGCACATCCGGATAGGTGGACGGGTGATCCTTGGGCGGAATGACTTCCAGCAGCAGTTCGTGACCGCTGACCAGCGAGGCCTCGTACACCGCCTTGAGCTGGGCTTCCTGCTCCAGGCGCAGCATCGGCTCGTCGTCGGGGTGGTATTGCACCAGACACTTGATGATTTGTTCCTGGGGCCAGGCAATCAGGTTGCTGCCCAGCGAGCGGCCGTGTTCGAACGCCAGCGGCCGCGAGTTCTGCACTTCCACCGGGCGCGCGATCCACCAGCCGCGCCCGCTGGCGGCGTTGAGCGCGTCCTGGCCGAAACGCTGGTCGGCCAGCAGGCCCACATCGGCTTCAACGCCCTGCTCGCGCAACTTGGCCTCAACGCGTTCGACGGCCTGGATAAACAGCTGCTTGATAGTGCTGATGCGCGCTGGGTCCTGGCCGCCTTTTTGCGCCAGGTCCACCAACTGCCAGCGGTGGTCGAAGGCAAACACGAACAGCTGCTTCCAGGCTTTGCGCGGCACGGTGACACGGTGCAGGCGTTGCAGGGTCACGTCCTGGTCAGGCCGGGTGATGGGCACCGGGCTGTTGAACAGGTAATCGAGTTCGGCAGGCGTGGGCATGGCCGGTGCACAGGCGTGGCGCGACACCACCAGGCCGCCACAGGCATTCGCCAGTTGGCTGCAACGCTCATCGCTGGCGTCGTTGAGCCAGCCGCTGAGGAAGCCCGACATAAATGCATCGCCGGCGCCCAGTACGTTCAGCACTTCAACCCGCACGCCCGGGTAGATCGCGCCGTCTTCGAGCCGCGTCGGGATCGCGCCGTGGATCACCGTGCAGCCCTGCGGGCCGAGCTTGACCACCAGGGTGGCCGTGGTCAGCTCACGCACAGTGCGCAGCGCGGTGAGCAAATCCTCACTGCCGCCGGCAATCAGAAACTCTTCTTCGGTGCCGACGATCAGGTCAAAACGCGGCAGGATTTTCTGCACATGCTGGCTGACGTTCTGGTCGGCGACAAACCGTGTTTCGCCGTCAGCCTTGCCCGCCAGGCCCCACAGCACCGGGCGGTAGTCGATATCCAGCACGCGCTTGACGTTGTGCTTGGCCGCGTAATCCAGGGCCTGGATGCTGGCCTTGTAGACGCCGTCCGTGGAGAAATGCGTGCCGGTGATCAGCAAGGCTTTGCTGGAGGCAATAAAGGCTTCGTTGATGTCTTCGCCGCGCAGGGCCATGTCTGCGCAGTTCTCGCGGTAGAACACCAGCGGGAAGGTTTCGCGGTCTTTAAGGCCCAGCAGCACCAGCGCGGTGAGGCGTTCCGGGTCGACCTTGATGCCGCTGACATCGCAACCTTCACGGGCCAGGGATTCCACCAGGAAGCGGCCCATGTGGTCGTCGCCGACCCGGCTCAACATCGCCGACTTGAGCCCCAGCCGCGCAGTGCCGAAAGCGATATTGGCGGAGGACCCGCCGAGGTACTTGGCGAAGCTGGACACGTCCTCAAGCCGCGCACCCACTTGCTGTGCGTAGAGATCGACGCCCAGGCGCCCGAGGCAAATCAGATCCAATTGACGCCCAATGGCAAAACGAGTCTGGCCCATGCTGGCTCCTGTTATTTTTATCAGCCTGCGTGGTGCCGCCGAGGTGACGGCACACGCTCTTGGTGAGAGCAGACTAGAACGTTCAGCAGCGCCAATCAATATTTATTCCATAATTATTTTTAGTGGAATATTTTTTCCAATAAGCCAGCATAATGGCACGCCAGCCCTCCTGCATCGTTTCAGCAGGCCACGGCTGCCGTGATGCCGGGGTATTTTTTTGCGCCTACCCTGTAGACTTGCGCCCACCTATCAGCGCATCAGAAGAACAAGCCAGAAGGATTGCCCATGTCCCGCACCGATCCCGAGACCACCCTGGAAGCCACGCTCGCCAGCCCTCCGATCAATGCCGAGCGCCTGTTGCAGCTGATCACCGACGAATACGAAAGCCTGCCGCGCCAGCTCAAACGCATTGCCAGCTACATGAGCCAGCAGAGCGACCGGATCATGGTCGACCGCATCAGCGACATTGCCCGTGAATGTGAAGTGCACCCCTCGGCCATCGTGCGGTTCTCCCAGCGTTTCGGGTTCAGTGGTTTCAGTGAGATGCAGGCGTTGTTTCGCGAGGCCTACACCCACAAGACCACGCCTGTGCAGAACTACCAGCAGCGCATTCGCAGCATGATCGCCAACAAGTCGCAAAAAGCCAGCGGCGGCGACCTGGCGCGCGAGTGCGTGAATGCCACCCTGTCGGGCATCGAGCGGCTGGGGCTGGAACTGGATGATGTGGCGTTCGAGAAGGCCGTGGATCTGGTGGTCAACGCCGACAACATCTACGTGGTCGGTGTGCGCCGTTCCTTTGCGGTGGCTGATTACCTGGTCTACAACCTGCAGCACACCAACAAGCGCATTCACTTGATCTCGGGGTTGGGCGGCAGTTACCGCGAGCAGATGCGCAGTGTGCGTGCCAATGATCTGGTGATTGCGATCAGTTTTACACCCTACGGCAAAGAGACGCAGCATTGCTTGCGGATTGCCCAGCACCATCAGGCCAAGACCTTGATCATCACCGACAGCAACCTGTCGCCGCTGGCCAAGCGGGCGAACGCGGTGTTGTTGGTGAATGAAGGGTCGTCGTTTGCGTTTCGCTCGTTGAGCGCCACCTTGTGCCTGTGCCAGGCGTTGTTTATTGCGGTGGCGTATCGGTTGGAGTTGAAGGTGGATGAGATTCATGAGCAGGTTGGGTTTGATGACTGAGCTTCTGGAGCAGGTGGTAGGCGGGGGAGATTAAGAAGAGTGACAGCAGCGGCGCGGTGATGCCGCCGCTCAGGTGGATATAGACCCAGCCAAAAGGCCGCGCGTTTTCACTTTTTAGCATCCACGGGCCGTCGCAGACCTTGAGCCTGGCCACGGTGCCGAGGGTGATCTGGCTGCCTTGCGGCGTGTCGACCGGCGTGTTTTGCACCGCCCAAACGCCCCACGCCGTGACAAACAAGGTGGCGAGCAACACCAGAAAGCGGTTGGCCACTGACCAGCGAACCAACAGGGCAATCATGGCTGGGCTCCGGGCTGCATGCCCATTTCAGAAGTGCCGGACGATGGCGATACTAAACCGCGTAAACTTGCTTCAAAATCCAGCAGAAATTGACCGGACGCGACTACCTGCTGGCCTTGCTGCAAGCCACTGCGAATTACCGTCTGGTCCTGGTTTTCCACGCCTGCGCTATGGCCTGGCGCACGTTGAGGCGTTCAATGCGCCCTTCGGCGGCAGCGGTTTGCACCGTGGCATCGGCCAGCTCAATGCGCGCCTTGCGCTTGTCGCGGCGGGGCACCTAGCGCGAGTCAAGCCGCTATTAACAATTGCGTGAGCACTCGGCCGTGATAACGGATCTGCGCCAGGGTCAATGCGGTGTAACCGATGATCACCGCAGGCGGCAAACGGGCTTCCACGCAGAACTTGCTTAACGGCTGCAATGTCAGCCCGACAGCGGCGGCGCGGGTGCAGAACTCGCCTTCCTCAATGCCGCTCGGCAACCACAGCACAAAGTGCAGCCCGGCTTGCTGACCACTCACCGCGCACGCCGCTGGCAGACAGCCAAGCAACGCATCGCGCCGCGCCTGATACGCCTGACGCGAAGCTCGCAGGTGGCGCACAAAGGCGCCGCTGCCGAGAAACTCCACCAGCCCCAACTGATCCGTGGCACCCACCGAGTGCCCGGTAAGTTGCAGGGTGCGCAGCAACGCCGGACGCAGCGCCTTGGGCACCACCATGAAACCCACGCGCAAGCCGGGGAACAGGTTCTTGTTGAAGCTGCCGCAGTAGATGACGCGGTCGCCGGAGTCCAGGGATTTAAGCGCCGCCAGGGGCGCGCTGTTGTAGTTGTATTCGCTGTCGTAGTCGTCCTCGACCACCCAGGCGTCGGCGCGAGCGGCCCAATCCAGCAGCGCCAGGCGGTGCGAGACGCTCAGGGTCATGCCCAGTGGGGCCTGGTGCGCCGGCGTGACATAGGCCAGGCGCGCAGCGTCGGGCAATTGGGCGGTGTCCAGGCCTTCGGCCGTGACCGGGATCGCCAAAACATGCGCGCCGGCCAGGCTGAACAGGCGGCGCGCGGGTTTATAGCCAGGGTCTTCGACACAGGCGATGTCGCCAGGTTTGAGCACGGTGCGGGCGATCAGGTCCAGGCCGTGGCGAATGCCGGTGGTGACGATCACTTCATCCGCCTCGCAGTGCATGCCGCGATAGCTGCGCAGGTAGTCGGCGATCTGTTCGCGCAACGCGGGCAAGCCGGCAGGATGGGCAGCCTCCAACACGCCAGGCCCGGCGGCGAGCAGCCCTCGGGAAATACAGCGCGCCCAGGCTTTGAGGTCGAACAGCCCGGCATCCGGGCGCCGCGCCACAAACGGCACATGGCTTTGCACACCCGCCTCGGGCTGGTCAGGCACGGCCACGCGCCGTGGCGTTTCGCTCGGCGCCGGCGCCGCAATGAATTGCTCGGGAATCACCGCACACACCCGCGTACCGGAACCCGCAACCCGCTGCACATAGCCCTCGCTGTGCAAGCGTTCATAGGCCGCTTCCAGCGTGCCACGCGACACCAGCCAGCGCTCGGCCAGGCTGCGGGTCGACGGCAAGCGGCTGCCGGCGGGCAGTTGTCGATTGAGGATGGCAGCGCGCAAGGCGTCGTAGGCGCCCTGCCGCTTGCCCGCGCCAAAGGTGTCCGGGCGCGGCAAGTCCAGGTTGGAAGCGGCTTTCCCTCGGCTCATAGTGGTCCATTCCCTCATGA